>PLSD01000083.1 GCA_003164135.1 Acetobacteraceae bacterium | reverse complement strand
GCCGTCCACCTCATCAAGATTTTTGTACCAAGTGAACGCTGCACTCCGGCCTCATGCTGCAAAGATAGTAGACCGGGAACCATCCGCAGTTTATTTAGGAGTATCTATAGCAGGTACGCTAGTTTCTCCAAAGCTGCCGGCCCATTTACGGCCCGTCTCAGCCCTTGGCGGTCACAAAGTAAGCCAGAGCCAGCACTGGCAGTGTCGCCCCTACGGCGCAAAGGCCGCCCCACCCACCATGAATCAACAGCGAGCTCGTCACAGCGCTGGCGGCTGCCCCGCCGGCAAAAAAGATTGCCATGAACACCCCGTTCAGGCGCGAGCGCAGGTCGGCATGAAGCATGTAAATCGCGCGCTGCCCGATCACGAGGTTGCACTGCACCCCTGCATCAAGTGCCACGCCTGCAAGCGCCAGCAGCACTACGGAATGGATCATTGCGCCAAGCCAAGCCAATCCGAACGATGCCGTGATGCTGAGCAGCGCACCCACAGTGCCGATATTGGAATGCCCCTTGTCCGCCAACCTGCCGGCTACAGGGGCGATGAGCGCTCCAGCCGCCCCCACCAGCGCAAACACGGCAATACCACGTTGGGTGTAACCGAAATGCTGGGAAAGATAGAGTGGAACGCCCGTCCAGAACAGTGAGAACGTCCCGAACGCGGCCGCTTGATAAGCGGCCCGCTGCCGAAGCACGGGAAACTTCAGCGGCAGGGTGAGCAGCGAGCGCAGTAGCGTGCCGTAATGATGCCCAGCAATGGGCCGGCGCTGCGGCAAGGTAAAGCGCAGCAGCACGGTCATCGCTGTCATCAATGCTGCCGAAAGGAAAAACACCATCCGCCAGGAATATAGATCCGCGATCATCGAGGCGACCGGGCGGCTGAGCAAAATGCCAAGGAGCAGTCCGCTTGTCACCGTACCCACCACCTGGCCGCGCCGTGCCTCCGGGGTGAGATGCGCAGCCAGTGGGATCAGCATCTGCACGGCCACGGACGTTAGCCCCGTCAAAGCGGCTGCCACCAGCAGCACCGTACCGTCGCGCGCCAGCCCGGTCAGCAGCAGGGCCGGGATCGAGGCCGCGACGGTCAACACCATCAGTTTGCGGTTCTCGACAATGTCTCCCAATGGCACCAGAAACAGCAAACCGGCTGCATAGCCGAGCTGTGTCAGGCTCACAATCAGGCTCGCTGCATGTGCACTCAGCCCAACCGCAGGACCGATCAACCCGACCAACGGCTGCGTGTAATAGATGTTGGCGACGATTATGCCACAAGATGCGGCAAGCAGCCCCACCATGGCGCGAGGAGGTGTCTGGTTGGGCATCTGTGCTGAATTACCATACGGGCCAAACTCTGGCCAGTTCGCGGCACGTGAAAAGCGTGAAATTCAAGCTGACCCATTACCGAAGTTGTCGGCCGGCTGGACAATAGTGATTTCCGTTTTCCTGCTTTTCAACATGCAAGCGGACAGACTGCTCACGGCCCACCCGGCCAATTACAGACGGTCGGGTTGCGTGAGCGGCCCAATCTGGGGGAGGATGGTCGTATTGAGAAGGAATTAGACCGATGTCCATCGAACCTGTGCCCTTCGAGCCGCGCCGGTTTCGCACGGCGGCGGCGCACTATCTGGCGGGCCGGCCCGGCTATGCGCCTCGGCTGATCCGGCGCGTCGTTGAGTTTTGCAAGCTGGGGACGGCGGACCGGGTGCTGGATCTGGGCTGCGGGCCTGGGCAGTTGGCGAGAGCGTTCGCGCCGTTTGCCGGCGACGTGGTGGGGATCGATCCGGAGCCAGAGATGCTCCACTTGGCTGCGCGTGACGCCCCCGCGAATGTGAGGTTTATGGAGGGAAGTTCCTACGGGCTCGGCCCGGATCTAGGGATGTTCCGGCTGGTGACGATGGGGCGGTCATTTCATTGGATGGACCGGGTCGACACCTTGCAACGGCTGGATGGGATGATCGAGCCGGGCGGGGCGGTGGCGCTGTTCGGGGACAAGCATCCCGAGGTGCCGGAGAATGCCTGGCGGCAGGCGTTCCAAGATCTCGTCGAGCCTTACGCAGCGGATGACCCGCATCGGCACCGGCGGCACGAGCCTGGGAGGGAATCCCATATCGCTGTATTGTTGGACTCGGCTTTTTGCGAGTTGGAGGAGGTTGCGGTGATTGAGCGGCGGCAGCTGCCCGTGGCGGCGTTGATCGATCGGGCGCTGTCGATGTCGTCCACCTCACGGGCCAGGATCGGAGCGCGGGCGGATGCGCTGGTAGCGGAGATCGAAGCGCTGACGGCAAAGCTCGCGCCGACCGGCCGGCTAGTCGAGGTGGTGGCGAGCACGGCACTCATCGCCCGCCGGGGAGGCTAGCGCGCAGGGCCACCATTTCCGGCGTCAATATGTCGCTAATTCGCAACGATGACGTATTATCTAATTGTTTTTACTGTCTTTTTTCGTACCACACAAAAAACGCAGAATGTATCTTGTGGAAAGTTAAGCGGTTAAGTCTAGACGCACGGCTACCCAGCCCAAGCATCGGTTTCGATGAAACTGTGTCATGCCGCCATCCGCGACTCTGCGCGCACCCGTTAGACTCCACCGAGAGCGAACGGAGAAAGACCAGTTGAGCCAGACCAACGAACTTGCCCGGGTGAAAGCACGCATCAAGGCATTGACGGAAAAGACCGTTGCCAACGGCTGCACCGAGGCCGAGGCGATGTCCGCCGCGGCAATGGTTGGGCGTCTGCTGGAGCGCTATGCGCTGAGCATGGATGAAATCGAGGTCCGCACGGCGCGCTGTGTCCAGGTTGAGGTCGCCCTCGGCAGCAAGCGCCGGCGCCCGATTGACGGCTGCGTACTGGCCATCGCCCGGTTCTGCGACTGTAAGGTCTGGCTCGCACCGGCAAAGCCCGCGAACCCAAATGATCCCACTCATGACGCGGCAAGCGCCGGCATTCGCTACATTTTCTTTGGCTGCGAGACGGACACGGCGCTGGCCGCCTACCTATAGTGATTCACATTAACAATATTACGTGTTAATATTTGCCACCTTGTGGGGGTGAATGATGAGCTACAGTGTTGATTTACGTGAGCGTGTTGTCGGCTATGTGCGTGGGGGCGGCAGCCCGACGCAAGCTGCGCGATTGTTTCAAATCAGCCGAGTGACCTTATACCGCTGGCTTGGCGCCTCAGATTTGCGCCCGAAACCTGCCAAAGAACGTCGGCGCAAGTTGGATAAGGCAGCACTTGCTGCTCATGTTAGAGACTTTACGGACGCATTGTTGCGAGAGCGGGCAGCCCATTTCGGTGTACGGATCAACTCGATCTGGGTTGCGCTGAAAAAGAAAAAGATCACTAAAAAAAACGAC
>PLSD01000095.1 GCA_003164135.1 Acetobacteraceae bacterium | reverse complement strand
AATCTTTAGGGCTGCTGGTATAAGTCTGGCAGGTAGCCGGACGGGCGAACAAAAAAAGGGCTACACCCGGAGGCGTTTATCATGCCTCCGGGTGTAGCCCTTTTTGGTGGATACCTGTTTTAAACGAACTTGGTGCGCCGGACGACCAGGCGGACACCGATATTGATCGCGAGCACCACCAGCATGACAAGGAGCGCTGCGGCGAAGGCCAATGCATGGGATTGCGCGTCAGGTTGGTCGATAAAGGTCCAGATCACGTAGGTGAGATAACCGACCGGAGAGTGAGTAAATTTTCCGTTCCAGACATGGTCGGACCAGCCGGCAGTATAGATGAGTGGCGCAGTTTCACCCACGGAGATGGCTAGCGCCAGCAATGCGCCGGTGACGACGCCGGACGCGGCACCTGGCAGGATGATCTTGAAGACGACCGTAGGTTCCGAAGCGCCGAGCGCGAAACCTGCCTCTCGCATGGTGTTGGGCACCTGCTGGAGGGCGAGTTCAGTGATGCGGGCAAGGTAGGGCACGATGAGGATGGCGATGGTAATGGCGGCGGCGGCGAGCGAGAAGCCCCAGCCAAAGCCGATTATAAACACGATGTAGGAAAAATAGCCGAGCACGATGGAGGGCGTGCCAGTCAGCACGTCTGAGAGGAAGCGGATGGTGCTGCCCAGTTTATTGCTGCCATACTCGGAAAGGTGAATACCGGCACCAACGCCGATCGGTACGGCGATGGCCATGGCACTAATGGTGATAATGAAAGTGCCTTCGATGGCATTCAGCAGGCCGCCGCCGGTGCCGCGGGTCGAGGTGGTGAAGAGTTTGAGTGAGAAGGCGGAGAGACCGTTATAAGCGACGACGCCGACAATATCGACCAGAGGGGCTATGACCAGAAGCAGGGCGATGCCGCACGCCACCCAGCCAATATTACTGACGATGACGCGCCTGACTTCCTGCGCGGAACGGCGGACCGGGCTAATTACGGTTGCGGACATTGAGCGCTCCGGATGCGATGAGTTTGGCGGCGGCATTAACCGCCAGAGTGATGAGGAAGAGTACCAGTGCGACTTCCGAAAGTGCGCGGACGGACATGTTGGTAGGGTCGGCCTGGGCGCTGTCTAACTGGCTGACGACGAACGAGGCGATGGTGGAAATGGGGGAGAAGAGCGAGGTGGGCAGGATGTTGATGCCACCGCCGGAGACCATGAGGACTGCCATGGTTTCACCCAACGCGCGGCCCAATGCCAGCACAATACCGCCAACTAATGTGGTGCGGACCATTGGCATCATGGCTTTCGAGACAACCTCGAAATGTGTAGCGCCGAGGGCGAAAGCGGATTCACGATTTTCCTTTGGAACCTGCATTAGCGAGTCGAGCAGGGTGGAGGCGATGATCGGTGTGATCATGAGTGCCAGCACGATGGACGCGGCGAGCAGGCCGTAGCCATTACCGGTGGGGCTGAGGTAATGGCCGATAAACGGCACGAGCACGGCGATGCCCCAAAGACCGAAAACGACAGAGGGTACAACGGCGATAAGTTCGACCAGCAAGGAGAGCACGGGGCGGATTTTTGGTGGTACGGCTTCGGCCAGGAAAATGGCAGCGCCAACGGAGAGCGGCACGGCGATGAGAATGGCAATGGCCGAGGAGGCCAGCGTGCCGATGATGAAGACAAAAATCCCGTAGTTGGCGCCACTTGGCACTAGGACGCCCTTGACGGTGACCGGATCGTCGTAAAGGTCGCCCAGATTCCAGTTGATGTCTGTGATGAAGTGAAGGCCGTTGAAGAATATGGCTTGGCCGGAATAGAGCACCAGAAACAAAACGACCGCGCTGAGCGCGGCTGGAATAAAAAGGCTTAGGGTAAGTACGGAGAGACGAAAGGGCCTGATTGTCATGGTCCACCGTTCATTTGAAGTAGAGCCCCTTCCGGCCAGAGCCGGAAGGGAGAAGGCAGGGTTGCTTACTGGATTTTATTGATTTGTGTAGTGGACAGAGCCTGCACCGCAGCCGGCAGCGGCAGGAAGTGCACCTGGCTCAGATAGCTCGGATCATTACCTTCGGTAATGGCCCAGGACAGGAAGGCGCGAATGGCTTCGGCAACAGCCGGAGCCTGCTGGTTGCTGTCGACGATCGCATATTCATAGTTGACGATCGGGTAGGCATTCACGCCGGGCGAGAAGATCATGCTGATCCGCTCATCCGCCGGGGTGGAGGCGGCAACGCTGGCGGCGGCGGCGGCAACGGTGTCGGAAGTCGGCTGCACATACTCGCCGTGCTTGTCTTGCAGCGCGGCAACACCTAGGCCCGCGGCGGCGGCCTTAGCGGCATAGGAGACGCCGATGTAGCCGAGCGAGTAGGGGTTGGCTTTCACAGCGGCGAGGACGCCGGAGTTACCGTTGCCGCCAAGCTCACCTGTCACCGCCGGCCAGGAGACGGTGGTGCCGAAATGCAGCGTCTGCGCCCAGGACGGAGTGGAAAAGGCGAGGAACTGGGAGAAGATGAAGGTATCGCCCGAGCCGTCCAGACGGTGCACGGGGATAATCGCATGGGCAGGCAAGTTAACGCCGGGGTTGGCGGCGGCAATCGCCGGGTCGTTCCACTGGGTAATTTTGCCTGTGTAGATGCCAGCCAGGATCGGGCCAGAAAGGTTCAGGCTGGTGACACCCGGCAGGTTGTAATTGACAGCCTGTGCCGAGATCGCCAGCGGAATGCTCAGCATGGTCGGGTTGTTCTTGACCAGCGTATTGGAGAGATACGCGTCTGACGCGCCAATGTTAACCAGTCCTTTAATCGCCTGGGCGATGCCGGCACCGGAACCGGACGAGGTGGTCGTGATGTCGGCGCTGGGATGGTCAGCCGTATAACCCGCTACCCAGAGGTTAAACAGCGGGTAGAGCAGGCTGGAGCCGCTTTCCACCAAAGGCACGTCAACCTGAGCGTGGGCGGTTCCGGTAAAGCCAGCCAGGCTGGCGACTGCCAGCGCGGCAACGCCAGTGCGGCGGAGTTTGGTGCTAAATTTCACGTTCGCGTTCCTTATGTGATGTTCCCGAGCGGAGAACCCTGTAAGACAGCGGGATATCCCGCATGCTCCTGGGAATAATTGAAGCATGTGACAAAGGCGACGGGGTTTCGATTGCAGTTGTGTGACATTTATATGTCGGCAGGAAAGGTAATGAGAAATACGACAGTAACATGACGGTATGCCGCCGCGCGGGGAGGTTACCGCAGATGTTCAGCGAAAAAGGCAAGGCTGCGCAGTTCGGCCAGTTCGCAATCCAAGGGGTTGTAGCTGGCGCGCGCCTCGCAGCCAAAACCATGCTGTGCACCGGGATAGACGAATACTTCCACCGCGGGCTGTGCGGCTTTGATCGCGTCCACGTCGGAGAGGGGGATGCCTTTATCTTCCGCGCCAAAATGCAGCTGCACTGGACAGTTTGGCGTGAGGTCTCTTTGCCCGGCAATGCCGCTGCCGTACCAGCCGACGGCAGCTTTGAATGCGTGGCTCTTGGTAGCGCCGACCCAGGCCAGCGAACCGCCCCAGCAATAGCCGATAATGCCAACGGGCTTGCCGCCAAATGCCGCCGCGGTGGCCAGAATATCCGCGAGCACGGCGGCTTCGGGGATTTTGCCTCGAAGTTCTACACCCTTTTTCATGTCATCGGGCTCGTAGCCAAGCTCTACCCCGCGTTCGACACGGTCGAACAGTGCTGGGGAAAGAACGCGATAGCCAAAGCCGGCCAGGCGTTCTGAAATCGAACGCATATGCTCATTCACACCGAAGATTTCCTGGAGCACCACCAATCCGCGTGGCGCATTCACATTGCCGGCTTCGAAAGCCGTAAACTCGTGTCCGTCAGAGGCGGTCAGCTTAAGCATGGGCGACTCCCTCGATCAAAAAATTAAGGATGCGCGAGATGCGCAAAATCCCGGGCCAGGATTTCGTAAATTGTACGCTTAAAGGCAACGGCAAGACTCGGAAGTTCGGCCAGTTCAACCCATTTCCAGGCGTCGAACTCAGGGTGCGTATGTGCATCCAGTTGGACGTCGGAGTCCTGACCGAGAAATTTCAGGGCGAACCATTTCTGGGTTTGTCCCCGGTAACGGCCCTGCCAGGTTTTACGTTGCAGGTTCCTGGGGAAATCATATTGCAGCCAGTCCGGGTGCTCGCCAAGAATTTCGGCGTCGGCGGTACCGATTTCCTCCAGGAGTTCACGCAAAACCGCCGCCCGCGGGTCTTCCCCTTCGTCAATCCCGCCTTGTGGCAACTGCCACGCGGCATTTGCCACACCGGCGCGCCGGCCAACCAGCACCCGGCCATCGGGCCCGAACAAGACCGCACCTACGTTCAACCGGTACGGCAAGGATTTCCAATCATTCATCGGCTAATAAGACCGGCTTAATTGGAGGCCGTTGTCGTCGTGGGCGGCAACATCGTGGCGATAAGTTTAATGCCCATTTGTAGCTGAAAATCTGTGGATGGGTTGGCGGGGTCAAAATCTGGCCATTTTGCCGGTGGCTTGTTGGGAATGGTGCTGGCGGTGGTTGGCAAAGGCGGGGCCGGCGGTAAAGGTGTTGCCGATTGCCCGGTGGGATTTGTGAAGGAGTTGAGCAGATCGGTCTCGCGCAACTGCGCGAAAGCGTCGTCGGGCGCGCGCGTGTCGGATACGGTGACATCCGGGGTGACGCCGTAGCCCTGGATGGATTTACCTGACGGTGTGAAATAGAGCGCGGTCGTGAGGCGCAATGCGCCTTCATCGTCGATTGGCATGATGGTTTGCACGGAGCCCTTGCCGAATGTCTTGGTGCCCAGCACCAGGGCGCGGCGGTTTTGTTGCAGGGCGGCCGTTACGATTTCGGCCGCGGATGCGGTGCCGGTATTGGTAAGAACGACGATTGGGGCGCCGTTCGTGATGTCACCTTCCTGTGCGTACCAAACGGCGTCGTCCTGGGAATGGCGGCCATGGGTGGAGACAATTTCGCCAGAGTTGAGGAAGTCGTCGCTGACGGCGACCGCTTGATCCAACAAGCCGCCGGGATTGTCACGCATATCAAGGATGTAACCGCGAATATTGCCATTGGCTTGTTTTTTGAGGGCTTTCACGGCGTCACGAATATGCGGGTCGGCATTTTCATCGAAACTGTCGAGCCGGATGTAGCCGATCTGGCCAGCGGGGGTCGGGAGGAGCCGGTCTTTCACATCCTGGATTTTGATGATTTCGCGTGTGAGAGTGATGTGGACGGGCGTGCTGACGCCGTTGCGCTTCAGCGTGAGCGTGATCTGGGTGCCCGGCGCGCCGCGCATTTTGGCAACAGCGTTGTCGAGGCCGAGGCCATCAGTTGAGTGGCCGTTGATTTCGACGATGATGTCGCCGGGTTTGATGCCGGCTTTCGCGCCTGGCGTGTCGTCGATCGGGGAAATGACCTTCAACAGTCCGCTGGCTTCGGTGACTTCAAGCCCGAGGCCGCCGAATTCACCAGTCGTTTGCACCTGCATATCGGCATACTGCTGCTGGTTCATGTAGCTGGAATGCGGGTCCAGCCCGGCCAGCATGCCGTTGACGGCATTGTAGATCAGCTTGTCCGAAGGCGGGTCGATGACATAATTTTCTTTAACCTGCGTCAGGACGTCTCCGAACAGGGAAAGTTGTTGGTAGGTGCTGTCTTCAGACGCATTCTGGCCCATGGCATGCTGCAATGGCTGCGCCACCGTGCCGATGGCGAGGCCCGCCATGAAAATCCCGCTCAGCATCAACCCGCTACGCAACCGCATACGATAATTTCCTTAAAACGAAACCGGAACACTCCACCGGGACATTAGATAGCATACTCTACTTATTATCCAGAGCCGTTACCTGAAAGCCAGACGGTTGGGTTCACCGGTGTGCCGTTTTGCCTTAATTCTATGTAAAGAATCGGCTGGCGGGTGGGGTTCGTGGGGTCATAACCAAGCATGGTGCCGACCGGCTGGCCGTGCGCGACACGCTGTCCTGTGGTGACATCCAAATGGCTCATGCCAGCCAGGACGACACTGCTGCCATCGCCGCAATCGGCAATGAGCATGAGACCGTAGGCGGGGAAGGGGCCTGCAAACATGACCGTACCACCGCAGGGGGTAGTGACGCGCGCGCCGGGGGCGGCACTGTAGCTTATGCCGATGGCGGGGCCGGCCGGCGTGGCGGCCCCGAAGGCTTCTACAATATGGCCCGCGACCGGGGGCCCGCCGGTGTCGGCGGGGAGGTTGGCGGGGACGGCGGTTGCGCTGGGTGTCACCAGGCCGGTCACTGCGGCGGAAATACTACTCAATTTGCGTTGCGCGGCGAGGTTCGCCTCAGCAGCACGTGCCGCAGTGTCGTTATCGGCCATTTCAGTAGCTTTGGCGGCATTGATTTGACCGTTTAGCGCGGCCTCGGCATTTTGCTGCACGGTAACGGCGGCGTTGAGCTGCGCCTGGGTGGCTTGAGCTTGAGCCAGCAGGGCCGCCAGCTGGATGGTTTGGCTTTTTACCTCCTGCGCCTGCGCCGCGATGGCGGCTGCCACCCCCTGCATGATCGTGATGCCACGGACTGCGTCCTGCGGGGATTGCGGGACAGCAAGCAAAGTGGCTGCCGGCTGCGCCTCCAAGCGTTGCATTACCGGGAGAAGTCGTTCCAACGCAGCCTGGGCACCGGCGAGCCGCTGGCTGGTGATCGCCTGCGCGGCCTGAAGGTTGGAGAGTTGCTGGGCGTCCTGGCCTGTCTGATTTTCCAACTGGCGCAGCGCGGCGGCCGCGGCCACCTGCTGTGCGGCCAGCAAAGCTGCGTTGGCGGCATCTGCGTGCGCTTTTGTCAGGGCGGCTTGCGCGGCCGCACCTTCAGTTTCCAGCGCATTCCGCGCACTATGCGCCTGATCGGCTTTGCCGTGGTGCTCGGCCTGGGCGAGTGCCGGGCAGAGTGTGGCAAGCAGGCAGAGGGCGGCGAGGCGTTTCAACTGATCAGCGATTTACCGGTCATCAGCGCCGGTTGTGCGATCCCCAGCAGGGCCAGGAGCGTGGGCGCGACGTCAGCAAGGATGCCGTCGTGCAGTTTTGCTCCCGCCGGACCGCCCGCGCACAAAACCGGCACGGGGTTGGTGGTGTGGGCAGTATGGGGGCCGTGGGTTTCCGGGTCGTACATCATTTCGCAGTTGCCATGATCGGCCGTGACCAGCAAGGCGCCACCTTGGGCGGCAACGGCATCGGCGATGGCGCCCAGACCCGCGTCCACGGCTTCCACGGCTTTGATCGCAGCGCCGAGCATGCCAGTGTGGCCGACCATGTCCGGGTTGGCAAAGTTGAGCACAATGAGATCGTATTTCTGTTCCCCGATCGCGGCGACGGCTTTGGCCGCGAGTTCGGCGGCCGACATTTCCGGTTGCAGGTCGTAGGTGGCGACTTTGGGTGAAGGGACCATGATGCGATCCTCGCCGGCGTAGGGTTCTTCCCGGCCGCCATTGAAGAAATAAGTGACGTGCGGATATTTTTCCGTCTCGGCCATGCGGAGCTGTTTCAGACCCTTTTTAGCGACGATTTCACCAAGCAGGTCGTCCATGCGTTCAGGCAGGAAGAGCGTTTGCATGAAGGGCGCCAGCGCGTCGCTATAGGCGGTCATGCCGACGGCGGCGCTGAGCTTTGGTGCGGTGGCCGGGAAGCTGTTGAAGGCCGGGTCCAGCAAAGCGGTCAGAATTTCCCGCACGCGGTCGGCGCGGAAGTTGAAGCAGAGGATGGCGTCACCCTCCTTCATCCCGGCATAATCGCCGATGCTGGCGGGGAGCAGGAATTCATCCGTCAAGTTGGCGGCGTAGCTGGCTTTTACGGCCTCAGCGGCAGTGGCAAAATGTTCGCCTTTGTCGCTAACAATTAGGTCATAGGCGCGCTGCACCCGCTCCCAGCGTTTGTCGCGGTCCATGGCGTAGTAGCGGCCGCAGATGGTGCCGATTAGTGCGTGGCCTGTGATGGCGGCTTCGAAGTCGGCAAGGTAGCCCGCGCCAGATTGCGGCGGCGTGTCGCGCCCGTCCATCCAGGCGTGGATTGTGACAGGGATGCCAGCGCCATGGAGGATTTTTGCCACGGCAACGGCCTGATCCTGATGTGAATGCACGCCGCCGGGAGAAAGCAGGCCCATGAGATGCGCGGTGCCGCCAGTTTGTTTCAGAGTCTCGATGAAGGCCAGCAGCGCGGGGTTTTTCGCCAGCGAGCCGTCCTCAATCGCCGCGTCGATGCGCGGGAGTTCCTGCATGACGACGCGCCCGGCGCCGATGTTGAGATGCCCGACCTCGGAATTGCCCATCTGGCCTTCCGGCAGGCCGACGGCAAGGCCGCTGGTGCGCAGGAAAGCGTGTGGAGACGACGCCCAGAGCCGGTCGAAATTGGGCAGCTTCGCCTGGGCGATCGCGTTGTTTTCCGGGTTCTCGCTCCAGCCGAATCCATCGAGAATGACGAGCATTACAGGTTTGGTGGTCATGGTAGGTCCTTGATTACGCAATATGGTTCGTATCATTAGGCAATTCAGCCCGGTTTTACCAATGGCCGCGCCGTTTTTTACCTGCTCATGGCCGCCCTGCGCGGTGGTAGGGGTGCCCGGCGTTGATCGTCTGCGCGCGGTAGATCTGCTCGGCCAGCATGGGGCGGACCAGCATGTGCGGCCAGGTGAGTTTGCCCAGGGATAGTTTGGCACCGGCGCGAGCGATTACGGTGGCGTCCAGCCCTTCCGCCCCGCCGATGATGAAGGCGAGTTTTTTGCTCTGCTCGGTCCATTTACTCAGGAGTTTGGCAAGCTCGGGGCTGTCCGGCGCCGCCCCGCCACCGTCGAGCGCGATGACGAATTCGTCAGGCTTCAGCGCGGCCAGAATGGACTCGGCCTCCCGGCGTTTTATTTCCGCCGGGCTGCCAAAGCCATCCGGGAGTTCGACCAGCGTGAGCGCGGGTTTTATCCGCACGGCGTAGCGCTGTAGAATCCCAGACTCAGGTGCGTTGGTCCCCGCCTTGCCGATAGCCAGAAGCCGCAATCAAGCCTCCGGTTCGGGCTCTGCCTCGGTCACGGCTTCATCAAGCTCGGCGCCCCACATCTTTTCCAGCGCATAGAGTGTGCGTGATTCTGGCTTGAAGAGGTGGACGATGATGTCCCCGGCGTCGATCAGTACCCAGTCAGTACCGCCGGCACCTTCCATGCGGGTTTTTTTGAAACCGGCTTTCACCAGTTGCTCGTTCAGATGCGTTGCCATGGCGGAAATCTGCCGGTCGGCAAGGCCGGTGGCGATCACCATGCGGTCAGCAAAGCTGGCGCGGCCGGCGAGGTCGATGGCGACCACGTCCTCGGCTTTGTCATCTTCCAGGCTGGTAACGATAACGGCCTGCATGCGGTCAAGCTCCGCCGCGGAGGTCTTGGGCAGGGCCTTTTTGCGGCGCGGACCGGCGATGCTGGCCTTTTTGCGCGGCGTACCGGGCATAGCGGGAAGGGATTCAGCCGGGGCGGGCTTGGGAGTGCGCTTGCGCGGGGCGGCGGTGGTGCCGCGGGCGGCGGGCTTGCGTGCGGGGGGGCGGACTATGGCAGTGCTCCTTCAATAATTTGTAAGCTCGCCTCCGGCGAGGCGCTTTGTCGTAAGGCGGTGGCGGAAGCCGGGTGCTCCTTTACCGGGAGCAGAATCCAAGAGGGTGCCGCTGCCGAGGCCAGACATAGCCCAGAGCGCGCCGGAAGGCGACCGTTACGGAATCGTGCCGCCGCCTGACTGGTTAAAGCGCGCCGGGTGGCGCCAGGCCGGGGCAGTACCAGCATGGGCATGGCGCGGATAATGCGCAACCAGTTTCCCCAGCGAGGCAGTTGCAGTAGGTTGTCCGCGCCCATAAGCCACACGAATTTTGTGCGGGGAAACCGGCGCAAAAGCTCTTTCATGGTGTTGGCGGTGTATTGGGTGCCAAGCTGCCGCTCGATGCCGGTCGCGATGATCCGCCGCCCGTCGGCAAGGCGCTGGGCGGAAGCAAGGCGTTGCGCAAAGGACGCCATGCCTTGCTTGGGCTTCAACGGATTGCCGGGCGAAACCATGAGCCAAAGTTGGTCCAGCCCAAGGTGGATCATCGCTTGGCGCGCGACATGCAGATGTCCCTCATGCGCAGGATTGAAGGAACCGCCAAGCAGGCCGACGCGTAATGCGTAGTGGTGGCCAAAGCGCGGGGTCAGGGACGCACCTGCCCGGTGCCGCGGATCACATACCGGAAGGTGGTGAGTTGCTCCGGCCCAACCGGACCGCGCGCATGGATGCGGCCGGTGGCGATGCCGATTTCCGCGCCAAAACCGAATTCCCCGCCGTCGCAGAACTGGGTGGAGGCGTTCCACATGCTGACCGCGCTGCTGACGTTTTTAAGGAAATAATCCGCAACCGCCGCATCTTGCGTGATGATGGCGTCCGTGTGCTCGCTGCCGTGCTGGGCGATATGTGCAAGGGCCTCGTCCACGCCGTCGACGATTTTGATGCTGAGGATGGCGTCGAGCCATTCGGTGTCAAAATCCTCGGCGCGGGCCGCTTGCAGCGAGGGCATGATGGCGCGCGCACGTTTATCGGCGCGGAAGGTACAATGCAGCGCCGAAAGGTCTGCAACCAGCAGCGGTAGCAAGTTGGGAGTAATGGCGGCGTCCAGGAGCAGTGTTTCCGTGGCACCGCAGACACCGGTGCGGCGCATTTTGGCGTTGGCGAGAATTTTCCGCGCCATGTCAAAATCAGCCGTCGCGTGAATGTAGGTGTGGTTCAGCCCTTCCGCATGGGCGAGGACAGGCACGCGCGCGTCGCGCTGCACACGTTCGACCAGGGTTCTGCCGCCACGGGGGATGATGAGGTCAATGAAGCTGGAAGCGGTGAGCATGGCGCCGACGAAGCCGCGATCCGTGCTGGGGGCGCCCTGGACCGCATCTTCCGGCAGGCCAGCGGCGCGCAGCCCTGCGGTGACGGCGGTCTGGATTGCCTGCACGGAATGGAAACTCTCAGAGCCGCCACGGAGCAAGATGGCGTTGCCTGATTTGATGGCAATCGCCGCGGCATCCGCGAAAACATTCGGCCGGCTCTCAAAAATCATCCCAAGTACGCCAATGGGCTGGGCGATGCGGCTGATGACCAGGCCGTTCGGGCGGGTCCACTCGGCCAAAGTTCTTGCCAGGGGATCAGGAAGTGCGGCGATTTCCTCCAGGCCGCGCGCCATGGCTTCCACGCGGGCAGGGTTGAGCAGCAGGCGATCACCAAATGCGGGGGTGCCGGAAAAATTTTGCATGTCCAAGCTGTTGGCCAGGAGGATTTGCGGCGCGGCGGCACGCAAAGCGGCGGCGGCTTCCGTCAGTGCGCGGTTGCGCGCCGGCGCATCCGTGCGGGCCAGAATGGCGGCGGCGGCGCGGGCCTTGGCACCCAGAGTGGAAATCTGTTGCGCAAAAATGTCAGGTGCGGCGTTCATGCGCGGTATCGTTGCCTAGTCCTGGCGGGAAGATCAACTGCGCGCTAACCTCAAGGCGACATGCCAGACCTCCTCGATTCGCTGATGCCGGACGCACAGGCTCCTTCAGGGCCGGTGCTGCGCACTTCACGCCTGATGCTGCGGCCGCTGGTGGCTGAGGACGCGCCGGCGTTCCATCGGCTGATTAACGATTGGGAAATTTGCCGGCGGTTGCCCGATGCGCCGTTCCCGTACTCAGCGAATTTGGCAGCGGAGTGGATTGCGGCGGCGGCTGCTGACCGGCTGGCTGGAAGGGCTGAGCAATTCGCGCTGGTGGATGCCGTCACGGGGGAACTGCTTGGTTGTGCCGGGTTGCGCATGGGCAAGGGGCATAAATCCGCAGACCTGGGCTATTGGCTGGGGCGTGCCCGTTGGAGACAAGGCTACGGGCTGGAAGCGGCGCGCCGTTTGGTGGAATGGGCGTTTGCAGCCTTCCCGATTGCGCGGCTGACCGCCACTGTAGCAGCGGATAACGACGCCTCGGCGGCTCTGCTGCGGCGAGCGGGGTTCTTGCCATCAGGCAAAGGCACGCAGGTTTTTATGTGCCGGCCGGGACAGAAACTGCCGGTGAAACACTTCACGCTGGAGCGCGAGGTACCGGTGGCCGCCGTGCCACAGAAAAACGCAGTGCTATTGGTGGTCGCCGTGGCGCTGATTGACGCGCATGGCCACATACTGCTGGCGCGACGCCCGGAAGGGAAAAAAATGGCCGGCATGTGGGAGTTCCCTGGTGGTAAGGTGGAGGCCGATGAGACGCCGGAAGCCGCTCTGGTGCGCGAGTTGCGCGAGGAACTGGGAATTGAGGTTGCCTCTGGCGATTTAGCGCCTTTTGTGTTTGCCTCGCACCCGTATGATAGTTTCCATTTGCTGATGCCGGTGTTCCTGTGCCGCCGTTGGAAGGGTAAGCCAGCGCCAAAAGAAGGGCAGGCCCTGGCCTGGGTGGCGCCTGACCGGCTCGTGGAATACCCTATGCCACCGGCCGACCGGCCGTTGATCCCCATGCTGAGAGATTTTTTATGAGCAATCCCACGGCTGCCATTCTGATCATTGGCAATGAAATTCTCTCCGGCCGCACGCAGGATGAAAATGTGCGGTT
>PLSD01000125.1 GCA_003164135.1 Acetobacteraceae bacterium | reverse complement strand
CGTCGAGGGCTTCTTTGCTAAGCTGACGAAGCGCAGGCTTGCACGCGGCGTGTTTCACTCCGTCGAAGAACTCAAAGACGCAATCGAGCGATTTCTGGGCGAGACCAACCAAGACCCGCGACCGTTCCAGTGGACAAAAAAAACCCAGCAAAATTTTAGCAGCCGTAAAACGAGGGCACCAAGTGTTGGATTCTATCCACTAGCATAGCGCCTAACGTTCCGTCTCTCTTTCAATTTGCACATATAGATTCGCCAGCGCCTCAGAAGCCAGCGGTTTGGTGATGATTGGTTCTAGTGAGAAGGATCGACAAATTTGGGTAACTTGTTCGCAAATGAACTGCGGCTGAAAATTCGCAAGCCCAAATTTACCCCTGATTGACAGGATGTCTACTATGAATTCAAACACCTCCTCGGAGAGAGACAAACCGTGCCTTTTAGACGCCTGCGCAAAGATCCGATGGAAATCAGCCTTATTGGGTGCATAAAGCTCAATTTTGTATGCTATTCGTCGCAAAAATGCCGGATCCATTAAGGCCTGCGGGTCAATATTTGTCGAAAAGATCAATAGTAGATCAAACGGCACTTGGAAACTCTTCCCGGTGTGAAGCTTCAGGTAGTCCACATGGCTCTCCATTGGCCCGATCCAGCGGTTCAATAACTGCTTTGGTTCTAGGTTCTGACGACCGAAGTCATCAATCAAAAATACCCCGTTCGTCGCTTTCAGATGCAATGGAGCCTCGTAGAACTTTGCTTCCTTGTCTTGTTGTAAATCAAGCATGTCCATCGTCAGCTCACCGCCCGCCACCACAAAGGGCCTCCAACATGCAACCCAACGATCGTCAAAAACCTCATGTTGGATACCCTCCTTCATAGCGATGTTATGTGCAGTGGCATCCGACACAACTGGGGTGTGCAAACTGGCATCAAACACGCGCATGATCTGTCCAGCGATTTCAACAGCATACGGGATGAAAATGACATCCCTAAATAACCTTGCAATCCGGCTCGCGACTGTGGTCTTACCGTTTCCCGGCGCCCCGAATAGCAGCACGTTACTTCCAGCATTCATGGCTGGCAACAATTTACGAATATATCCTTCTGGAACGACAAGTCCTTGCAATCCCACACGCAGGTCTTCCGCAGTCAAAAGCTCGGTTTTAATCAATTGCTTCCTGATCTGCATCTGAAATGCAGCCAACGTCACGGGCGCTGGTCCAAGATAGGCGTTCCGATTAAGACCTTCGTAGGCGCTGGCGTGGCCCGCATCACTCAGGTCATAGCGAATCTCCGGAAACAAGCCAGTACCGGTTGTACCTGATGGTGTAACCAGCTTTCGGACAACAGCCTCCTCGAACAATTGCCGGACGATCTGCCGCGGCAATCGGGACGCGGTCGAAAGGCTAGAAATTGTATCATGTGACTCGACCAGCATGAATTTTAATAGAAGCTCCAGCGCCTTCGTGATGGTTGATCCCGTTTCCTGTATTGTCCGCGGAAGTGCGGGCGTTTTGCTGACTACAGATTTCATAATCGCGTTAAATTGCCCTTCCGTCAGCAACCCAAGCGCTATAATGTTGTCGCCGAGAGATCCACCTTCCGCAGTCTGCCGGTCCAGCGCGCGATAGATGCTATCCTCCGTTAAGGCCTTACGTCCAATTAGGAGCTCAGCTAAGTGCATACTGCATTGCCGGTTCCGGCCTGGTAACGCCTGGTTGGTTGTTCTCCCTCATGCAACATAACCCGTTAAACGCGCCCATCCGAAACACCTGCCCCCATCATACCGCCGGTTTGAATGCATTGAACTCAATTGCAGCCATATCAAGCGCCTCGCCCCACGACGTTATTAGATCAAAATATTCTAGTTTTTCATAAAAAGCCGGGCGGATTCGGCTAACTTCATAGCGTCCGAGTATCTTTCCGCTATCGGAGCGCCCCAATAGTTTGAACTTAAATATGTCATTGAGCAGAATTGTCCCACCTTCGATACCAGAAATCTCCGTTACCTGGACTACGCGCCTTACACCGTCACGGTGACGTTCCAATTGGACGATGATATTGACTGCGCCAACAATCTGAGCACGAATTGTTTGTGATGATAGACCCATGTTAGACATTTCAACCATGTTTTCAATGCGTGCCAGCGCGTCCCGAGTCGTATTTGCATGAATGGTCGACATCGACCCATCATGTCCGGTATTCATTGCTTGCAGCATGTCAAAGGCTTCAGCACCACGAACTTCACCAACGACTATTCTATCGGGTCGCATACGCAACGCATTTCGAACAAGGTCGCGAACCGTGACCTGCCCCGCGCCTTCAATGTTTGGCGGCCTGGTTTCAAGTTGTACTAAGTCAGGTTGTTGTAATTGCAGCTCTGCAACGTCCTCCACAGTGATAATTCGCTCAGTCGGGTCAATGAACCGGCTCATGGCGTTCATCATCGTGGTTTTTCCCGACCCGGTACCTCCAGATACAATTATATTGAGGCGGCCATGGGCGCAGATTTCTAAAATTCGTGCAATAGGTTCTGTTAACGAACCATAAGAAACGAGCCTAGAAAAATCCATTGGCTTTTTACTAAATTTTCGGATTGAAAGCGCTGGGCCTTTAATTGATAAGGGCGGTAGGATGATATTGACTCGTGAACCGTCTTTGAGGCGGGCGTCAACCATCGGGCTGGACTCGTCCACTCGCCGCCCGACGGACGCCGCAATTCTCTGGCAGACGGCCGTGAGATGGGCCCAATCACGAAAGTGTACGGGAATTTCGACAAGCTTTCCACCGCGCTCGACAAAGGTGTGGTCAGGACCATTGACCATGATATCGTTAATACTGTCGTCCCGAAGCAACGGTTGCAGCGGCCCCAATCCAATCATATCGTCAACCAACTCGGTGGCGAGCTGGTGTTGCTCTTGGCGGTTTATCTGCAGGTGCCCCTCTGTCGCCAAATCCGAAACAAGACGCTCGATTTGATCGAGCAAGCGGTCCGGCGATAGCTTTGCAACCGCGGTAGCATCCATTCGTTCAAGACATATCAAGCGTAGCTTCGAAATTTCGTCGATTTTCACAGTATTGGTCGTATTAGCCAAAGTGGCGGCGATGGATCCGGAAGTGGCAAGATCACTGAACGTCGTGCGCTTCGAAGCATTGCCTACGAGACTAACAGGTTGAGGCACGGGCAAAGGGACCCCGATCGACGAATCTGGCGTACTAACAAGCCGACGGCCGAACTTAGGATTCTGCATCTTGCTCTAATGTCCAGTGGGTTATTCGGTTATCCACGCTGAGGTATTAGCTTTCTTAAGAGCGCACTCAACAGAAAACGTGGGGCAATCAAGCTAGTCGTCCGGTCGCGATCTGCGACAAACCCAACCTCACCCGAGAGCTTGACAATCGCATTACGAAACGGCCCCGCCTTTGTCACAGCGGGCTCCCCAAAGCTCGCACTCTCGTTGATTAGTTCTGGTAAATCGGGGATAATGATATCAAATTTAAGTCCCGGACTCGCTTCTATTTTCTGGCGCGTTAGCGTGCCAACCAGACCCTCACGATTTAACACGACCGTCGGACTTTGTGGTTGCCATAATCCGTTGGGCAGCTCCAACAACCGGACCGTGTCCTGCACGCTGGCAAGGGTAGCGTCAGATACGATGACACGATGATGGTTGAATTTCAGAAATTCGCGGTTTAAGGGTAAAGGCAAGAATGGGACGTTTACGATAACGTAATTATAGCGGAGCCTCAGTGCTTCAATAAGCTTTTGTGCGGCGCCAGGCACATATTTCAATGTATCCGTCACTTTCTCTTCGGCAGCCAAAATACTTAAACGTTCGGAGACAGCCTGTGCCGCTCGCTCGACAAAAAGTGGATCTATACGGTCCGGAGCTTCGAGTACCATCCGTAGACCAGAGCCGGTCTTGCCGCCAAGTAATAGGGCGCCCGATCCCATATACATGTCTGCCTCAACGAATACAGTATGACGCTTTGCGATGACTCCTAGATACCATGCCAGATTGGCTGAGATCGTGGTGGCGCCTACGCCGCCGCGCGCGCCAACCACCGCAATCACACGACCGCCGCGCGCCGTATCGCTTCCGGTCATTTTGGCGTTGATATAAGGGCCAAAATATCTGGCAACCGCGTCACGGTTAATGGGTTTGAAAATATACTCGGTCACGCCTAGGTCACGGATGATATGGCGGTAGAATCCAATATTCTCGGCATCTCCAATAACTAACAACACAACGTCCGGCTCGACGACGGCGGAAAGTTTCGCCAGTGCATCCTGTTGTTGTTCTTCACCAGAAAGATCGACAATTAAAACGCGCGGGGTTTTGGTGGTCAACATCGTAGAAATAGCTGCTTTTATATTTCCACGCCGGATATCCAGCGTTTCGCTCCCGAGATCGCCGAGGCTTTCGCGAATAATCTGTTCAGTATCCGTATCCGCGATGAATGCGAGGACAGCCGGGGCGTCAGGACGGCCGGCATCTGAAGGGCCGCTCGGTGGATTTGGTGTCACAGGGGCACTCCCAGCAAAACACCTTGGGGCCGCGCGACAATTACGGAGTTCAGCAACATAAGAGGCACATTCAACAGAGCTGCTCCATATCTTTCATTTTCCAGAGCAAGCCGGCGAACGGCTTGGTTATACTGAAGCTCCCGGGCTCGATTATGTCTATTTCTCCTAGTCATTTTGCCTCTGTGCACTCAGGTTCGCGGTGCTTCACATAATAATGGTGCTTTCAATGCGAGGCGACCAGGGTCGGAATCTACTCAATGCGGCGGTGCTCTTGCCGACCGCCGGGCGCTGGCTTAATTTCCAGATCCGGAAAATCCGCTTGGCGTCACACACTAGGTATATTCCGACTCTGGTACGCTTCGACAAGAGCGTGTAACCTCACAGTTGGTTGATCATAAATTCAAAAAATAAGGAAATTCATCCTGGTGCATTAAAGGGAACTCGCCGTCTTTGGTTCGACTGTTGCGTTCAGCGGCTAAACGATATGCTTGTCTATATGACAGGAGTTCTGGCATATATATTTGGCGAGGCGTCCGGCAGTCGCTCATGGAGTACGGGATTTTGGAAATGCCCGTTGAAATTTCTGCGCTTTCTTTGCTCACAATAAATGAATGTCGAGATTTCTAAGACGCGCATAATCGACACCGCTGTAAGTAGTCGATAAATTCTCCATGAGGAAGTCAAAGCAATGATCCTACGGGCCGGTATCCTTGGGCGGCGTACGCTGCCGCGTATCTTCCGGCAATGCCAGGATATGCTGTGCTGAGAGTACTTCAAACGTCTGTTGCGTTGCTGTTTTTGTATGGCACCCAGCATCAGGCGGCGGAAGTATTCGTCGTCGTAGGCGTCATGATTATTTTGATTGGCGCCTTCGGGTTAAGCCGCCGGATCACCGAGAACATCCAGTTGCGGTGGGTTCGTGGAGAGCTTTTGGCCGACCTTCAGGCAAGCGAGACCGCAATGGCCGAAGTCCAGCGCATCGCCCAAGTCGGCAGCTGGGAATGGGACATAGGCAGTAACCTGGTCAGTATGTCTGCGGAAGCATATCGTATTTTCGGGACAACCCCCGACAAATTTGGGCCCTCTTTCGAGGCAGCGATGGCGCACATCCATCCCGATGATCAGGCTGGCGTAAATCAAACTTTCGCTGCCGCAAGAGCAAACGGGTTGGTTCCCGGCATTGATTTCCGCATCGTCATGGACGACGGCACCATCAGATATGTCCATGAAAACCCGAAAGCCATATTTAGCGCTGATGGGCGCGCTTTGCGTATCACGGGAACCGTTCAAGATATCACCGAGCAACGCCTGAGCGAAAACCACCTGAAATTTATCAACCTGGTTCTGAAGACTCAGATGGATGCCGCTCAGGACGGTATCATGGTCGTTGATGCGGATATGCGCATAACGGCATTTAACCAGCGTATGGCCGAGATATGGCGACTCCCTATCGCCAGCCTGCAGGACGGCGATGCTAACGCACTCGGTCCCCTTTTTACGGCGCAGATGAAAGACCCGCAATTCTTCCAGAACCGGGTGGACTACACCGTGAGCCATCCGAACGAGATAGCCGAGGGCGAGATAGAATTGGCCGACGGGCGTTGCATCCGGCAATATACCCGTGCCCTCCTAGGGCCTTCGCATGAAACGCTCGGCCGGGTATGGTTTTTTACCGACATATCGGAATCTAAACGGGCGGCGAGTATTTTAGCCTATCGTGATCATCTTCTGCATACGGTCACCGCCGCTGTCGCCATCGCGGTTAGCGCAATGTCGCTGACCGAAGGCGTGCAGGCCGCGCTCAGTAAAATTGGCGAAAGCATGGGCGTTGATCGTGTCATAGTCGTGCAGAATTTGCACGGTGCCGTTCCGCCCTTGGCCCTGCGCTTTAAGTGGGAAGCCAACAACATTGCCGTCCCATTTACACTGGCAGGCGCCGGCGCCCGCGCGTTCGACCCCACGCAGATGGCGGCCTGGCTCCGCCCTCTGCAAGATGGCGTACCCATCTTCGCGGACGCTGCGACAGCCAAGGGGACCGTCCGCGACATGATGGCGCATTTCCAAAATCAATCGTCACTTCTCATGCCTGTGCTCGTCAGCGGCGAGACCTGGGGATTTCTCGGCATTGATACCTGCGATTCTGCTCGGCATTGGGCGGATAGCGAAATTGAGGTAATCCGAATTGTGGCCGATGTTGCCGGCTCATTGATCGTTCGTGAGCATGCGCGCATGGCACTTGAAACCAGCGAACAGCGCTTCCGCCAACTCACCACCACGGCGACCGACGGCGTCATCACCACCGATAAATCTGGCAACATCCTGGAATGGAATCCAGGCGCAGAACGCATTTTTGGTTATGGCGCGGCGGAGGTGCTGGGCAAGCAGGTCGGCCGATTACTGATCCCCGCGGACCGCCAGCGAGAAGTCGATCCAGTCCTTGCCGCGGGCAATTGCTCTGGGGGTTCAATCCTGGAAATGGAGGTGGTGCGCAAGGATGGCGCGGTCATCACGATCGAGGTTTCGGTCTCCGGCGCACTCCTTGGCATTCGATGGGAAATCATTTCTATTTCACGTGATATAACCAAACGCAAGGCCACAGAGCAGAAGCTGCAATTCGCGAACCTTCTGCTGAAGACAGAAATGGAGGCATCGCCGGATGGAATTCTTGTCGTCGATGCAAAGGGCCAGATACTGTTGTATAACCAGCGTTTTGCAGCTATGTGGCGCGTACCCCAGGCGTCATTTGAACACGAGACCGACGACGTATTGCGCGCGCATGTCACGGCATTGGTGAGAAATCCCGATGAATTTTCTAGCCGGGTCAAATATATTCTGAGTCATCCGGAGGAAAGCAGCGAAGACGAGCTGGAAACGCTGGATGGCCGGATCATCGAGCGCCACAGTGTTTCACTACAGATCACGGCCTCGGATATTCTCGGCCGCGTATGGTTCTTCCGCGACGTTACCATCCGCCGCGCGGCAGATGCGCTCGCCCTGCGCCATGCCTATTATGATGTGCTTACCGGCCTCGCGAACCGTGCCGTCTTCGTTGATGCGATCCGGCAGGGTATTGCCACGGCTCAACGTCACGGCAAATCATTCGCAATTCTCTATCTGGACCTTGACCACTTCAAGGACGTCAACGACACTTTGGGCCACCCGGTGGGTGATGCACTGCTGCGAGCCGTCGCGGCCCGGCTGCTTACGCATACAAGGGCAACAGACACGGTCGCACGCTTTGGCGGTGACGAATTCGCTATCCTGGCTTCCGAAATTTCAGGTCCCGAAGATGCCGGCTTGCTAGCCGACAAACTGATCGCCACCATCAGTGAGCCATTCATTGTCGAAGAAAATACCATCCATTCCGAAGCTAGCATTGGGATTGAACTCTTTTCACCTAAGGCGCAGGACGCCGAAACCCTGCTCTCGCATGCAGATGTTGCACTCTACCGCGCCAAGGTCGAGGGCCGCGGTACGTACCGCTTCTTTACCGACGCGATGGATAAGCAAGTCCGCAAACGTGTCGATATGAGCACACAGCTTCACGCTGCCTTGGCATCCAATGAGCTGTTCTTGCTCTACCAGCCGCAGGTTGATGTTATGACGGGCCGGATCATCGGCCTCGAAGCCCTAGTTCGCTGGCGCCACCCCACTCGTGGCATTGTCGGCCCGGGCGAGTTCATTCCAATTGCCGAAACCAGCGGCATGATCGGTCAGCTTGGGCATTTCGTGCTTTTGAACGCCTGCCGTCAGGCAAAAGCCTGGCTCGATCTCGGTTTCGATTTCATGCGCATCAGCGTGAATGTCTCCGCTCTGCAGTTCAAGAGCCCGCTCGCGCTGGAAGCCGACGTTGTCGCCGTGCTTGGCGAGACCGGTTTGCCCCCGCATCTTCTTGAACTTGAGCTCACTGAATCCGTGCTAATGGTCGCCTCGCGCGAACATAATAATATTCTGGTCCGGCTTCGAAAGATCGGCGTTAAATTTGCGATCGACGATTTCGGGACGGGCTACTCCTCGCTTGACTATCTGCGCCGCTTTCCCGCCGATCACATCAAAATCGCGCAATCCTTCATCCTGAATATCGAAACAGAGCTTGGCGATGCCTCGATCGTCCGCGCGATTATCGGTCTGGCCCATGAATTAAATATCAAGGTCATCGCGGAGGGCGTGGAGAACCGTACGCAGCTTGATCTCGTACAAAGCTGGGGTTGTCAGCAGATTCAGGGCTTTTACTTCTCTCCCCCCCTCGCCGCTCAGGAAATCAACGTTCTGCTGTCGAGCGGTGGAATCATCCATCCGAAGGGTTAAACGCCCAGGCCACAGCGTGCATCCTTGATGTAGCTTCAGCGCACGTTTGGCACCAAGCTTCCGTTGTGTATTCCACAGTGCCGATCGCCGGAATGAGTATTTTCCGGCCCTGTTGGCCAGGCACGCTCGTGCCTAGGGTCAGGACTCATTCTTTAAGATAGAAGGCAACGGCGGCTGCGAGGCAGATGGCTGAGAAGAATGTGTGGGCGCATCGGTCATATCTGGTGGCAACGCGGCGCCAGTCCCCGGCCTTCGCCGGGGCAGGCCCTTGAGTTTAGCGAACATGTTCTCGACTTTATGGCGCTGCCGGAAGAGGGTTTTGTCATAGTCGAAGGCACATTTTCGGTTTTTTGGCTCGGGATGCATGGCGTAATGCCGCGTTCGGTCAGCTCTTGCCGGAACCAGGTGTGATTCGGCGTGGAATAAGGACCCCGTTTAGGGGGTGATCGGCGTCCAATAGGGACCCCCTGATGTGGGGTTTACAATGGTTTTCATGGGAACATGGGGGCCGGATTTGGGATACTGATAGTGGAGACGATATCGAAGATCCGTCGGGCGCATTTTGTTCAAAAGAAGCCTATTAGGGTTAAATGCCGGGCCGCGAGCCGAACAGAGCCCTTCGGCGTTGAGGATGATTGCAATCTCGGCATCCATTTTGTTTAAGGCATTCAGCTCCCGTATGCGACTTTGCAATTGATCTGGGTCAGCATGCTGCGCATAACTTTGCACCCGCCTTTGTAACCAGTGTTCGCTGGTAGCGCCGGTTTGCCAGATAATCTTGATCCAGACACGGCCACGCTCCCGCTTTTGATCGACGAAGACGTCGCTGATAACCAATCTGACGATCTGTTTGCGATCGGCCGATGTGGTCGTTCCAGCATGCCAGACCAAAGGTACGTTCTCCCCCAAAGCCAGGATATCGGCTCGGTCTGCCTCGGTGATCAATATCGCCTGTTCACGGCGCCAGGCATCATACTCACGCTCAACCTCCTCGGCACGGCGCAGCTTCTCCTCCCAGAGGCGCTCCAACGAGCGCGCAACAAGACGGTTCTCAGGCTCAACAGTGTCATATTGGCGGCGAGTGCGGTCTGCTTCAAAACGTGCCCGTTCCCGCTTCAAGGTCCACTGGCGCTCCAAAACCAGTGATTCTTGCTCGATCTCTCCCAGGGCTGCGATTGCCAGCGCAATCTGATCAGGCCGCAATGCGACCAGGAATAAGCGCTCAACTTCGGCATCGACCAAAAGCGCACGAACTTCCTGGCAACGTGGCCTGCCATCTAAATTGTTATCGGCAACGCACATGTAGACAGGATAATTGCCTTGTGGACCCGAGTAGCGCAGGCACATGCGCCGCCCACAGCGGCCACAGCTTACGATGCCCTGCAGCAGGGCGCTGCCTTTGCGGGGCGCACCCGGACGGCCCGCTTCGTAACGGTTTAGGTTGTCCGCCAATTGCCGCTGATTGGCCATGAACTCCTCCCAGTCGATATAGGCCGGGTGAGCGTCCCGCAGGCAAACAGACCAGTCCTCCAGGGCGACTTTGACGGTCGCGATCCGCCGGTTGCCAGGCTGTTGCCGTATCGGGTTCTGCCGACGCCGGCCGTATACGTAAGCGCCAGCGTACGCCGGGTTCTTCAAAATGTGAATGACTTTGGCGCTGTCGGCCGGTCGCCAAATGATCTCGTGTGGTGCCGGCCCTTGGATCGGCCGTACCGGCAGCACCAACCCCGACCGCCGCAAATAACGCATGACCGCCTTGGCGCTGCGCAATTCCCGGAACTTTGTAAACACCAGACGCAGCCGTTCCTGCACCTCCTCGTCGGGGGTCAGAATGACGCCGCCCTCACGACTATGCGTTAATCCGGCCGGCAACGGCAATCTCAAGTCACCGCGCGCCGCCTTCTGCCGTTCACCTTGATGGAGGCGCATCCGGATCTGGTGCAGTTCCGCCTCGCTCATGATACCCGAGAGCCCCAGAAGCAGGCGGTCATGGTAGACGCCTGGATCGTAGAGCCGCTCGCCGTCGGCGATTAGAACACCGAAGACTGAGCATAATTCAAGGAGTTGATGCCAGTCACGATTATTGCGGGCCAGCCGCGACGCGTCCAGGCTAATCACCAGCCCGGCCTTGTTCAACCCGACTTCGGCGATCAACCGCTGGAAACCAAAACGCTCATCGCTTGAGGCCCCGGACTTGCCGAGATCATCATCGATGACCTGCACGCGTTCTCGCGGCCAGCCAAGCAGGACGACCCGCTCGACAAGACGATACTGCAACTCAGTACTTTCCTGATGGTGCCGAACCTGCCCCGGGGACGATTGCCGCACATATACGTAGGCCAGCTTGGCCCGGTGCGCGGTCGTGATCCGTTCCTCAACCGCCAGTGAGGTGCTTAACATCACGCCCCTCCTCGCACTGGTCGGCAGACAATCGCAGCCGCTGGACCAGTTGCGCCATCTGCTGTGCCAGTTGTTGTTGTACCGTCGCCGGAAGTTGGCACCACAACCGTGGCACCAGTTCCGGCGGCAGGATCGGTTCCGCTGCATGCTGAGGGTGCAGGCCATCGACCTGGCAGCGCTTCACCACCACAGTCTTCATCTTGGCAGCGAAGCATAATTCGGATCCGATTCGCCAACGGCAAAAGGCTCCGCATGGAAATTAGAGCTTGCGGGCATATTCTTGGATGTAGAATCGGAGCGTCTGCTAAACCTGTTGCAGCGCGCGGAACCGATCGCTCCCGCCCATCGGGAAGAATGAGCACAACCACAGCCGATCCACGGCAAGACTGGCGCTCAGCCACCTGTAAACGGGCCCCAAAAAGAGGGTGATGGGGGTCAACAACCGAAACATGAGTGACTCGCCGATCGAGATCAGCGGTATCATGAGGTGTTCGGGGACGCCAAGATGACCACCGCATTGCTCGACCGGCTGACCCATCATTGCGACATCATCGAAACCGGCAATGAAAGCTGGCGCTTCAAAAACCGCGTCTGAACGATCCCGCCCCCTCCCCGGACCCCACCCGGGCTTGCCCAGGCGGGCAAACAGCTACCTCCCACGCGCCCGCTACGTTAGAGTCTTTTTCGTTTGATATGAATCATTTAGGGATTCCGGCTCGGCTGAAAATCTGATTCAAGCTTCATGCTGGATTGGAGGTCAGCATCGGATGGGTCGAGCTTATTCGGATGATCTGAGGGAACGGGTTGCGGTGGCGGTATTATCTAGCCGTTCATGCCGCGAGATGGCGGCGCTGTTTTCTGTGAGCGTTGCGAGTGCGGTGAAGTGGTCGCAACGGCTGCGTCAGACTGGCAGTGCGGCGGCCAAGCCGCAGGGCGGCCAGCAGCCTCGGTCTTGCGGATGCTTACCACCGCATGCGAAAACGGGGGCGAGACGGATGCCGTGCGTAGCCCTAACGTCGGCATAAGCCCCTTCACCAGGAAGCAGCACTAAAACGCCTTCGTGCCCCGCAAGGGGCGTGCATAATGCCGGTCCTGATCTGGGCCTTCCTGGAGGGCGCTGCCGTGACCCTTTTGGCATTGGCATTAAAGGAGCTGTGGTATGACAGACCGAATTTTAAGCGTCCGAGTATCGGGATCGCTCCATGAAATCTTCAATAGGTCGATGGTCGAGTCCGGTACAAACGCATCAGAGTTCCTGCGCGAAGCTATAAAAAAGCAAGTGGAAGGGATGGTCCCAGGGCCACAGTGGACCGATCCCGTGGAACAGGCGAAGTCGGTTCTGAACGACGAAAATTATTTGGGTGCGTATGTTCGGCTCGCGCACAATGAGAACGGAGATACCGTCGAGATATCTAACGAAGATTGGCTGCGAAATCTCTGCAAACGGCTGGCCCTGACTGTGCTCAGGCAGGACGAGTTGCTGAGAAAGTTTGAGAGTCTTGCCGAAAAAAGCACTAATGAACGGGGGAATATCATCCAGGAGTTCACTGAAACAGGAGCCACAGCCTAAGCGAGCGGAAGGAGGCGATTGAAAGCTCCCTCCGTCTTCCTCCGTGGGGATAGACCGGGTGGAGAAGGTAAAAGGCCTTCGGCAGTACAGCGTTTCAGCCGCTTGGTAAGCCGATGAAACCCCTCAAAGATACAAAAACTACGTCCGACGCACTCTTATCCCACAAACTACGAATCTGGGGGTTAGGGCTTCGACTCCCTTCGGGTAGGCCTTTCTTTTCAAGTGGTTACGGCAAACAAACAGTCAGCTATGCTGACTTACGGCCAGTTTAAGGGGGCCAACCAGGGGACCACGGTGCAAAACCACCGTCCGAGAGTTTTAGTCTTGGCCGGGCGCGCTGCCGCTTTCCGCCCGGCGCCCCTCTGCCCCTGCCTCTGCCCCACATCCTTTCCCCCTCGCACCCAGCCGCACGGGCACCGGCCAGGCGCCGGGGCGAGATAGCCAGCGCGCCGCCGCAGAGCCTCGGGCACGAGAGGGCGATCTACGGTGATTTGAAAATCGGGCCGGCTTTTGCCGCGACGATGATCCGAAGCGTCCCGATAGGAACAGAGCTATTTTCCCCGCCGAATGTTCCCGTGCCAACCGCTTCTCCAATTGCGGTCATTACGGCCAGTTTCAATGAAGCGGTTACAGGCATACCTTTAGATGTGCCCGGATGTGACACCTGCACCAAATTTGCGTCAGAGCTGCGGTTGGAAGCGATTTGACACCGCTTTCCATTTCCGGACATCTGGCAGCATGCTATGCTGGCGTCATGCCCCAGGCGCCCGTAACCCGCCGGAATTTTTCCCGCAACGCCCTTGGCGGCGGCGCGCTCATGCTGGGCGCCTGCCCCGTGCCATCCGCCCCGCTTGCGGCACTCCCCTGGCCGCCGCCCCCCGCCAGCCAGCGTCAGGTTGGCGTCGCCTATTCTCTCTGGCATTATCCGTCCGCCTTCGGCCATTTCTGGGACAATACCTGGGGCATCCCCGAACTTGGGCGTTATGTTTCCACCGATCGCGCGATCATCCGCCAGCACGCCGCATGGCTTACGGATGCCGGCGTGGATTTCATTCTGGTGGATTGCTCGAATGACCTTGGCGCCGACCTGCGCGATGACACGGGCTATCCTTATCAAAAATTTGAGGAAAAGGCCCTGATGGCGGTCTTCGAGGAATTCTCGATGCTGCCAAACCCTCCGCTTATCAGCATCATGATCGGCAACCCGCTGGCGCCGCAAGCACTCTTCAACGGTGCGCTCACCCTCAAATGCGACGAAATACAGTCGGTTTTTGTTGCCAATCCGCGATTCAATCGTCTCTTGCTCTATTATCAGCAAAAGCCGCTTGTGGTGATCTACGGCCCCACCCCGGCGCTCTATACGGAGAGTCTGCCGCCGTGGACGGATTCCCGATTCACGATTCGCTTCATGACATGTTTCGTGACGCAGCAGCCGAAAATTCTAGGCCCCTACGGGAATAGTATAAGGGGCTATTGGAGCTGGGAGGATCGGGGTGTTCCGTCATTTCCGGTTGTTGACGGCAGGCCGGAAGTGATGACCGTTGTCGCGTCCTGGCGTTCCAGTAAGCCTGAACATATCGCGGCCTGTCCGCGCCGGCACGGCATCACCTTTACGGAAAGTTGGCAAGCGGCGCGCCGCATCGGGCCAAAATTTGTCCTGGCCGGCACGTTTAATGAGTGGAAAAAAGGTGAGCAGCCCTCCGCGGAGGTCAGTAAGGATATGGAACCCTCACAAGCCTTCGGTACTTTTTATCTTGATTTACTAGCGAAGGAAGCGGAGTTGTTTAAAAAGGGACTATAATTCCCGTGGCCAAGGATGATGGCCTTACGCGAGGGGTTGCTCGGCCACGGTGTCGAACAGCGCTTCGAAAAGCCTGCGCCGCACCGAATACTGCGCCTCCAGGGTAAACTTCTCCTGCAAGGCGGCGTTAGCCGCATCGCCGAGCCGCCGCCGTTCGACGTGGCTCGCCACCAGGCGGCATATCGCCTCCTCCCATTCATCCGCCGAATCGCCCAGCAGCATCCCGCCTTCCCCATCGGCGATTGAGCCACGGTAGACATCGTGGCGGGACGCCAATGTCGGTATTCCGGCCGCCGCGTAGTCCAGGCTTTTAATCGCCGACTTCCCACTATTAAACGGCGAATGCTGCAAGGGTGCGAGACCGATATCCCAGAGCGGCAGATTTCTGAACCAGGACACAAATAACGGATACGAGCGCACCGCGTCCTGCGGTATGGCAATACGCTCAAATCCTGAAGGCATATCACCACCCGCGGTGACACCGATGATTTCAAATTTCACGCGCTCGCCGAAGCGGCGCTTCACGCGCTCGGCGACCGGTGCGATAATTGAAAAATCGCCTATATGGGTCGCGGTTCCCATGTAACCGATACGGATAACACCCCCAGAATTATACGTTCTCTTGCGGTCTATTTCCCATAATTCCGCACCGAGGCCATTTTCGCACACGCTCCACTGCCGTGCGAAACTTCCAACCTGCTCGCCGAGCCTCTGCGTCGATACCCATAGTGTGTCCGCGCTGGCTGTCAGATATTTCACGGTCGCCGCAATTTTATGCAGCATGGCATATTCCGGATGCTCCTCCGATACCGTGATCAATTGGTCATCGAGATCGTATAAAAACCGTGCTTTTATCTTTCTTATGCTACTCACGATCGTCTTTGCATCGGCAACGTTGCGCGCGGCATGGCGGTGGGTGACGACCAAATCCGTATTGCTGAGCCCGATATCTTCCGGGCGCCCCAATTCAAGCTCAAATTTCAGCGATTTCTGAAGCAACCTGAAGGGCAAAATCAGCCGGATATAGGCGCATGGGGTCGGCGCCCCATTGGCGAGCAATTCGGGGACGATAAGAACCTTCCTGACCGCGGAAGTATTTTTTCTGATCTTCCATTCAGACTTCACCATTTCCGGCACATAGTCATCCGCGTAGAATTTGATACTACCCGCATCGGCGGCAAATTCCACCTCATTCCAGTCATAGTCTCCTTGGGTTTCAGCCATAAGCCGCATGGTCCGCGCTATCCACTCGGACGCCGGCTTCGTCACGTCGATTAGGCACGCACCCCGACGATTTCTCAATCTTTCCGGAAATGCGCCGATATCCGTTGCGACGATGGGAAGCTTGGTCTGCAATCCGGCTGTCAGCGTATAGCTATAAGTTTCCGGCCAGCGCGCCGGGTACCATAACACATCCAGGTCGGCATCATGAATAAGCTTTCCCAAATGCTCGTCATCGTATTCACCGGTTTCCTCAAGCCCGAGCAAAACCAGCTCATCCTGTGCTTCACTATGGCCGATCAGAATAAAATCAAGCTTACTCTCGGAACTTTGCTTCAGTGCCGCCCTGACGATTGAAAGCCCCTTATGTTCCGACAGTACACCGACAAGTCCGATTCGTATGCGGCCATCATCCTGCCTACGTGGAACGGTGACTTCAGCAACGTTCACTGCCGTAAAATCATGATTAATCACCATGACCTTTAAAGCCGGATGATAAATTGCCAGTCTGCGCCGCGTATCTTCGCTAGGTGCTATGAGCCGGCCGGCATCTTTCAGCAGCCATTCATGCTCCAGCCGCCAAGTATCGATATCATAGGCGCTGTTCTGGGATAGGCGGATACAATTATTGCAGTGCCGTTCTGATGGCTGCCCGCAGAAATCGGTCCCGCTAAATGGCAGGAAGTTTATCGTCGGGCAAACGGTATGGAAGTCATGCACCGTGAAGTCGAAGGGAAGCTTCAGGTTCTGTACCAATCTTTTAAGGTACGGGTGCGCCCCCAATGCGTGGTGAATATGGATGCGGTCCAATTTTATAAGCTTCAGAAGCTTGATCAAAAACGCGAAATCGCGCGTATTCACTGACAATAACGGGATATCCAACATACTGGGAATAGACAGAGTGAATCCCAGCGGACTTGTGGACAAGACCAGATGAATCGCCTGTTTCCCAACAACCCTGGAGATATCATGAATGTGCCGTTCTATGCCGCCGCCTAGGTTGTGCGTGATATGCAACAGCTTCGGCTTCTTGCTCTTGAATAACAATTCAGCCGAGAGGCAGAAACGGTATGATGCCACCTCGTCTCGCCGTACGTGCCTATCAACAATCAGATTAAAATCCGGATAGAGTTCCTGCAAGGCGCGTTGACCAGCCGCCAGATGCGGCGAGTTCTTGCCAAAGCTAACCTCGCCGGCATGATAAACAAAGAGATCGCACGCGAGCCGATTATCCCAGCCAGCCAGCCCGGACCTTTTGCAGAAATCGACCTCTTCGCCATAGCCTTTTCCGAATCTTGCTTCATCCAGCAAGCCGACTTCATCTAGGCATTGGCGCCGGACATACATGCAAAAGCCCACGCCTGTTGGAACCGATACGCTTCTCCCCCGGTTCACGCGTGCCGTTGCTTCATCGATTTCGCTCAGATTCAGGCCAAAAGGCATGGGCCCGCCTTTGGCGCTGGGGTAGCTGCAAATCGTCGCATTATTTGAAAATGGCGTGACGGTTGCAATCTTATCGGAACCATATGCATGGCCTCGGAGCCGCTGCAACCAGCCGTCCGGTACCATCGTATCGCTATTCAGCAGCACCACGTCATTTCGTTCCGAATATCGAATGCCGCGGTTTACCGTGCCGACAAAACCCAGATTAACTTCGTTGCTCAACAGGTGAATGCGCTCATCACTTGGGCAAAACTCTCTCAGCCACTGGGAGACTTCCGGCTCGGGAGATTTATCGTCGATGATGATGATACGTGAGAAACACTGGCTGCTATCTTCCAGCAACGATCGCAAGCAGTCCTGAACTTCCGATATTCCCTTATAGACCGGAATGATGATGTCAATGTCGACATCCGGTATTTCCGGAGCACGTGACTGTTTTGCCGGCAAATAATCCAGGATATCCGGCTCTTTCGTCGTTTTATATCCTTGCTCGCGGCCATACAGCATATAATGCCTGAGCGGATTGGCCGCTGCATCCTTATATGCCGTTATATAATACGCCGCATCGAAGTTTGGCGATGGGTCCCGCCCCTCTGGTGCCCCCCAATTCATATAGTGCAGAAGCGGATTGATACTTCTTTCGGTTAAGTCTTTGTTCGACTGAAAGTACCACTCACTATCAAACCAGGCATTCGGATTGCGCCCCTCAAATCCGCCATGTTCCAAATAATGCTCCAGCGCATCCATTCCGGCATGGGCGACATCCGGGTACTCGGATAGATAGAATGCCGGGTCAAAGATGCCTCTCAGCAGCTCGCGCGCATCCGATGCCGTGGACGCACCAAAATTCGTCTGCGGTGGCCCCTTGATGGGATCATAAATCGGCAGGTCACCATTTCTGCCAATCTGCATATAATGCAGCAACGGATTCGCTTCCGCTTCCGGATTTTGTGAAATGTAATACTGCGGATCAAATGCGGCAAACGGCTGCCGGCCTTCTGCCGCGCCCGTGCTCATGTAGTGCACAAGCGGGTTTTGGCCCAACTCCACGACATCCGCGTAACGCTGCAAATACCAGAAGCTATCGAAATATCTGTTGGGCCGCCGCCCCTCTAACCCACCATGATCCAAATAATGCCGTAAAGGATCTACCCTTGCCCTGACAACGTCGGGATACTCCTGCAAATAGAATTCTGCATCAAATGCCCTCGCGGCTTGCTCCAAATGCGCCAGTCCTGCGTCTGGTTCGCGGATGAGTACGTGGCCCTTGACGTTTGGTTGCGGGCTGGCACTCGTTTGGTAGCCGCGGGCAAGGCCAAATTCCAGAAAATGCAGCAGCGCGTTATCTTTGGCTTGTTTGTACTTGGCCACATAATATTGCGCATCAAATGCTGGCGAGGGGTTAAGCCCATCCCTGGCGCCCCATCGCATATAGTGTACTAGCGGGTTTGTCAGGGCATCCAGCGGTGTGAAATATTGCTTCATATACCAGGAGCTGTTGAAAAATGGATTCGGATCGCGTCCCTCAAAAGCGCCCTGGGAATAGTAATCAAGCAGAACGCCCCTTTCGTCCACGGCTTTCATTTGGTAGGTTCTCATATACCATACGGCCATGAAGGCGGGCTGAATCAGGTTTAGTTCTTCAGCGTCTCCCTTCAAGATTCATCTTCTCCGCTCTGAACGATACTGCCTATAAGGCCTGAATTGAAGTCTTCCACCTGCGGCTCATCCATCAATTAATACTCCGCCGGCATTGGCTGCTCGATCGGGGCACTCAAAAAACGTGTCACACGCTCGATCAAGTCTAAACGGTACGGGATGTGCAATTCTGCGTTTGGCGTGGGGTTGTCGGTATCAAAGCAATCAAGATTCTCCAAAAAGAATTTTGGATCAACATGCCGCAGAAGACTATTCAACCCTTCAAAGCGCCATTGATCAGGAAAAAGATCAATGAGCAGGACAGGCGTACCCATGGCCAAGCATGGCAATGCGCAATGCAGACGGCTGGTAATCACGCAGCTAGCACTCGCGTATTTTTCCAACAATCCGGCCGCCATCTCGAAGCGCGTGGACTGGCTGACCCCCGGGTCGCCAAGATGTGTTGTTAGTTCGATGCGCTTGCGCGTCCTACCCGCCACCGCCCGCACAAACTGCGGTGGCACGTCGTTTAAAATGACCAACCCATCATCACGCGCGACATTGGGGCGCTCCAATGTCAGCGTTAGGCAGCCCGAAAACCAGCTTGGAACATTCGCAGCCTGTAAGGCCCTTAAAGTTGGCAGATCCCGCGCGCCAACGGGGCCGAATTTCTTTAGATACGACAGACAGGGTTCGCTCAGCAGCGTTTTTTGCGGCGCCCCAGGAGAAAGGTGAAATGAAACCAGCAGCGGCCGCAAGTCCGGCGAGGGCGGCCAGTTCTGCGGCCGGATGCAAAACCAGCCATTCAGAATGATCTGTGCCGGCACACCCGACTCCGAGCGAAAGCCGTCCAGCAGTTCGCGATCCACCCAATCATCAACACGAGGCAAAAAACGTCGCGCCGCGAGGCTTTGGATCTCGTCGCCAAGATTGCCCCTATCTTCATAGGTCAACAGCGCAAAGCGGCGCCCCCCAATCTCACTCATGTATCACCATGGCCAAAACCTTTATATTCCATACTAATACGATTATATAACCCGAATTAGTACGCTGATGTCAATTGATATAGTACACTGATTTTATTGTGTTAAATAGTTTACAACGAACGATTTAAACTTATTTAATAGTCTATCTACTTTGTTTTATATTGACTTGTTGGCGTCCGTCGTGCGACGAGTTAATTGCAACAGCTTTGGGTGAATGCAGCAATGCCAAGTGAAGCGGCCGTTCAGTTGTTCTCGCTTCCAGATGCGATTGTAAAGCATGTGGGTTTACGGCAATGCGCGCTCTACGGCGCTCTTGCCCGCGAGTTCAGTAAAACCGATGACCCCAAATCACCGGTGAGTATGCCGCGGCAATTATTTCGTGATCTGCTGAGCGTTGCCCTGGAGGCCGTCGTGGTAGATGAGGAATGGTACAAGGAAAAATATCCGGACTTCTACGCACAATTGGTCCATGGCAATTTTGAAAGTGCAAAGGACCATTATATCCGTTATGGATTCTTCGAGGATCGCATTCCTCACCCAATAAAAATCGATCCTGAGTTCTATACACGCGAATATCCCGATACTCGTAGGTTGGCGGGAGATGTCGCAGCACTACAGGAGCATTTCGAATCCTACGGATTTAAGGAAGGCCGGCTTCCTTATGCGGGCTGGCGCTTGAGCGCGCACGCGATATAACCCAGCTTTCGGATGTCTGCTTTTATTGCTGGTATCGGTTTCTATGTTTATACATGCGGAGACGACATCATGAGCACAGTCACAAAAGCCTCTCCGGTTAAAGCTGAGCCCTTTGAAAACAGCTGCGCCAATGCGGAAGGATTGACGGCTTCAGGGGAGTTTGACCGCCTGCTTGCCCAGGGAACTGCCGGCCGAAAGGCGGGGGATCACGGCGGCGCACTCTACTTCTTCATGAAAGCGGCGGAACTCAAACCCACGCACAACGCCGCGCGCCTGGAAATGGCGCAGAGTCTTGTTGACTTGCAGCGCCCGAACGAAGCGGAACGCATTTATTGCAATATATTGGCGATTGAGCCGGATTGCGCAGCCGCACTTATAGGAATGGCGCATATTGATCGAGAGCGAGGCAATCATGAACGTTCCTGCAAATGGCTTGGGATTGCCTCCGTGGCCGTGCCTGAAAATCTAGACATACAAGCGGAACTCGCGGCGGAATTTCTTGCTCTATCACAATACGAACAGTCAGAGTTGGTATACTGCAAAATCCTTGAAACAGACCCGTTTCATTCTAGTGGTCTCATGGGCTTCGGCATGGCCCTCCGCCGGCGTGGCCGCCGGTCGGAGGCATTGTCGATTTTTAAAAACCTATTAGTGTCAAATCCAAATTCCGTTAGCCTACTGCACGAGATGGCCCGCTCACTGGTTGACATGTGGACGCTTGATGAAGCCCGAGAGGTCTATCGCCAAATTCTTGAGCTGCAACCAGAAGATCAATGTGCCTTGTCCGAGTTTGATCGCCTCACTGAGGTAACCCGGTTTCTTGTTGCATCGTGATTAGACTGGAGCAACGATGACCGTTAGCTGGAATCCGGAATTGGTAGCAGGAAGAATACCCAAAAAAAAATATCGGTACTCAATCGTGGCTTGTGCGCGGTGGGAAGAAAATGATGTTAACGAGTGGATCGAGTATCATCAATCCATAGGATTCGATCATATCTATCTCTATTCGAACGACGACGATCCAACAGTGCTGTTTAGCGTGGTGGCGCCCTACGCAGTAGGCGATTCTCCATTTGTAACGCTTTTCCATTGGCCGATCGTAGGAGATCAGATTGGTATCTACCTTCATTTTCTGCACAATTATAAAGATGAGACGGAGTGGTTCTCTTTTTTGGATATCGATGAGTTTTTTGTTATAAAATACCTCAATAATATCTCGCTCTTTATGGAGTCCTACAAAAGTGTAGTTGATTGTTTGTATTTTAATTGGATTATTTACGGCAATAGCGGCAGAATTCACCGTGAAAACATCCCAATATTGACCTCCTATTGCCAACGGGCCGCGGGTGTGGATCGGCACACCAAAATGATATGCCGATCGGAAGCTATAGACGCTGCTTTGCTGGAGGCCGGTCTTCGCGCCGGTAAAGGCGCTTTTTGGCATTTTCTTGATAATTACAGGCTTCCAGATGCACGCTGCCGGGATATCCTGCTCGCACCAACCGATGGCTATTCTTCCGACTTTCCAAAGAGCGCCGGCGCCTTTGCGCTGCGGGAAGGGTATACGGAGGCGGTAATCGAAAGAGCCTATGTCGCACATTTTCAATTCAAATCAGAGGAAGATTTTTTGCGGCGCTGGCGGCGCGGCGGGTTTGACAATGGCGATGCCTGGAAAAATGCCTATGAGAGCGGCGTGTATATGTCCATTCTTACGAAGACAAACGAAATTCATGATACATATCTTTCCGATTACTGGAAACGGCAGGTGCCGCAGCCCGCCAGCCAAACGCGATTTACCCGTACCAGTTCTGGTTTACGGAACTTGGCATTGAAGATGCCTTCACGTCAGAGCTCGGTATATCAGCCCGTCTCGAAAGAGCCCGACGGTAGCGTTCGAATCGGCTTTGCGACGAACGGCATCAAAACCGGGACTTACGGCTTTCATACGGATTTGGAGGACAGTCCTTGGTGGATACTAGACTTGCTGATACCCTGCGCCGTATCGGAAATACGCATTTACAACCGCATGGATCATCCCGCACTTGCCGCCCGGGCTAGTGGCTTGACCGTGTTGGCAAGCGTTGACAATGTGACCTGGACACAATTATTCGAGCATAAAGGTACTGAGTTATTTGGGGTCAATGGCTCACCATTGACGATCCCCCTCGGCACGATGCTGACCTGCCGGTTTTTGAAAGTTCATCTGAATACAACCGGATACCTCCATCTGGATGAGGTTGAGGTCTATGGGCAAGCGTTGGGGGCTCCGGCGCCGACCTTGCTGAGTAGCCCGCAGCATGGATAATCCCCATAATATGCTGCTGCACCACACTTCGCCTAAAAACAACGTTTCGATCTCGCAGCTGATGAACCAAAACCTGGATGTTCTGTACCGAAGCGAGAATATACACGTCGCCTTGCTGGATACTGGCAGCAGGGATATCGTCGTCTCATTCACCAGCGCGGGCGGCGCCGCGCATGAACGAAATCTCCATGAATTCAAGGCTTCGCTCATCGCGGCCGGCCTCTCGGCGGTATTTGTTACGGACAAAAAACTACGATGGTTCAATCACGAAGAATCCGTCGAGGTCTTCAACCTGTTAGAAAAAACCGTGAGCCAATACAGGAATGCCGGTGCGCTGGGATCGAGCATGGGCGGCTCCGCGGCGTTACTCTTTTCGAATTTTTCGTCTCATATCTCAAGAGTTCTTAGTTTTGCGCCGCAGTTTTCGATAGAACCTCCCTTTATCGACTTTGATCATCGATATAATGACATCGGCAATAATATAAAACATTATTGGCCGAACTTCGCTGTAACGCCCATTAAATCCCAATGCCATATCTTATACGGCGCTACGGAGTGGCGGGATCTTATCCATGGCGCCATGTTCTCCGCAGCAAACTTCAATCCCTTCTACTTAAAAGGGGCACCGCATGAAGTTCCAGCCTATATTAAAGGCCTCGAAGGCCAGGTTCTGATTAAACTAATTGACCAGTTTTTTGATTTTTCACGCGACCTGGACTCGCACTTTATGCGAAATTTCTTTGAGGTCACGATGTTGGAGACTCCAAGGCTGCCCCTGCTGGAGACCGAGGAGGCGATCTGGCGGGAGAAAATCCGCACCCCCCTACCACTTCCAAGTGCTCCCGGGGGATTGGAATGCCTTTCGGACGAGGCGAGCGCCGACCAAAGCTCCATCTGGCAGCATGCGCGGGGCGCGACAACAGCGGAAGACGCGCAGCTTGCACTTACTGGCAGCATCGGCGCGGACTATAGTTTCCATACGGATTTTGAGACCAGCCCGTGGTGGCAAGCCGATCTCATGAATATCTGTGAGGTCCATGAGATCGTAGTTTATAACAGGATCGATCAGATTGGCTTTGCCAGGCTAGCTGCGAAATTGACGATCGAAATTTCAGTTGATGCAACGAGTTGGGATTCCGTATTTCAAAAGCGCGACGATCTCATTTTCGGTGGGGCGGACGGCCGTCCTTTGGTCTGGCATCCTGCCACAGCGATAGGCGCGAGATGGATCAGAATCCGGGCAATGCAACCTTGCTATTTCCATTTGAACCAGATCAGGATTTATGGTCGGCCAATCACAAGCTAAGGCGAAGGCATTGAGGCCATAGCGGGCGTAGAGTCAGCGCGGCGCCGCGCTCGTAGCGCTGGCTGAGCACGTCGAAGAACAGCTCGGCGCCAACCACGGCGAATGGCACGTAGCCAAGTTCGTCGACGATCAGCAGTCGGACTGAGTTGAGGTGTTTCTGTACCGCACTCAGGCGGCGTTCGCCGCCGCCACATAGGGTCGTCCTCAAGACGCAATAGCTGAGGCATTGCGCAGCAAGGTGTACGAGATAGTTGATTTTGGCCCGCGTAGATTGGGTCTTGTGGATGAATATCCCGACTTTATCACTCCCTTCGCCAAAGCTGTCGCCGCCGGCAGATTTAGCGCGGCGTAGAGTTTTGTGGCAGGGGCGTTGGCGCTTGGGTCGCTGCGAACAAAGTTATCGGCTCCGCCCTTGGCCGGGAACTCATCGATACGTTTCTGGCAGTCAGATTTAGCGGCGCCCCACGGCACCGGCGGCACCATCCTCGCGCAGCAGAACGCGCATTTTGCAGCAGCTAAGCAGGAATTGACAACGATCAAAGCAAAATTGGCCCATCTGGTAGATGATCTGGCCGACGGCAGAGGCTCCCGTAGTGTTAAAGACAAACTGGTCGCCCTTGAGGCTCGCGAGGACGAGCTGAACGCCCTGATTGCCGGCCAGCCGGCAAGTGAGCCGTCACTGCATCCCAACCTTGCCGAGATTTACCGCGAGAAGGTCGCCGCATTGCACACGGCCTTGTCCGACCCACGCACTAAGGATGAAGCCTTTGGCATTATTCGTACATTGATCGATGCAGTGCGTCTGATCCCAGAGGATGGCAAACTACGCGTTGAACTGCGCGGTGCTTTGGCTGGCATCCTTGGCTTAGCCGCAAACGACAAAAACCACCAGCGCCGGAACGCCGATGGTTCTGTGTCTGTTCTGTGTGAGCAAGTTAAGTTGGTTGCGGGGGCACGATTTGAACGTGCGGCCTTCAGGTTATGAGCCTGACGAGCTACAACATAAGTACATGATATAATTCAATAATATGGCACACATTCAGAAAATGGGCTATATAGTAGGCTAATTATGAATTTAATCCTTACCTTTTAAAGCGCGTGTAAAGTTTTCACAACTTCAGAAAATTCGTTCATTCGCTGCTCGCCAGCCTTTCGGCTCGACTTGTAGGGCGAAGTTAGTTTGCACTGACAAATGCGTTACGCCGCGCTAGTCTCCCTCCGATCAGAGGTTCCGATGCCAAACACAAAGCTTAAGGGGCATGGAGACGGTCCCCATGTGGCGCAAGAGAACGCCCGCTGACGTCGTCGCTTTGGTCGCATCTCTGGCGGCACCCGTGGCCTCGTACATGACAGAGCGGGTTCTGGCTGTGAATGGCGGCCGCTATATGTGAGCCTACCAGCACTGTCCCGTGGGGGCAGGCTTGCCAAACGACGACTAACATGCCAGCATTCCATCTGGGGATAGAGTGGCCGTGCGAGCACACCGCGAGCCCGGACGCTTTGGCAAGTAAACAAGACATGGAACACCATGAAGATTTTTAACACAGACGGCTCCATTCTCATGGAGATCAAATCATTCGAGCGGGCAGGAAATAATATTGAATTCCGCGGCACCGTCATGGGTGCCATGCCTGTCAAAGGACGGATTACGCCATCGGAGGCGCGCAACGGCCTGAAATTGCTCCGGCCGTGGACGCTGTTTCTGTTCCTGACAACTTTTTTGTTCCGGAAAGCCTAAAACAACGCCCACCACGTGGCGTGAATGAAGAACCGTATAGAGGGGGAAACCAAGATGGCAAAACAATATGACGTCGTCGTCGCTGGCGGTGGGTCGAATTCGCTCTCGGCCGCGGCCTATCTAGCCAAGGCCGGCATGAGTGTTTGCGTGCTGGAGAAGAATGAGGTGATCGGCGGCGGTTTGGTCTGCCGCGAACTGACGGTGCCGGGCTTTAAGCATGAGCCGCACGCCACAGGGCTGATCATCGTGATGGCCAATCCGATGATCAAGAATGACGAGCTGGAGCTGAAATCACGCTTCGGGCTGCGCTTTTTTACGCCGGAAAAGACCATCGCCACGGTGTATGACGATGAGACCTGGATGAGCACCTGCGTCTCGCTGGATAAAACTTGCGAATCCATTGCCAAATTTTCCAACCGCGACGCCGAAGCCTATCGCGCCTTTGTCACCCGCGTTATCAAAATGGCGCCGCTGCTGTCTGGGGCAATGTTCAAACCGCCCGTTCCCTACGGCCAGTTTGCTATGATGCTGGATCAGAGCCCGCTCGGCCAGGAGCTGTTGCGCGGCATGATGATGAGCTGCTCGGCCATCCTCGATGAATTGTTCGAGAACGAGAAGGTCAAGATTCACTTCATGAAATGGATGGGCATTTTCCTGCTCCATCCTGATGAGCGCGGTACCGGGCTGATGTTCTACAGCGCCACCGCGGTCGCGCATACGCAGGAGGAATCCGGCGTCTATGGCGGCGTTCAGGCCTTCTCGGATGCTCTCGGGAAGTGCATCGAATATCACGGCGGCGAAATCCGCACCAACACAATGGTCCGGAAAATCCTCGTCTCCGGCGGCAAGGCCACCGGCGTCGAGCTTGATACCGGGGAGCAGATTCTGGCGCGCAAAGCGGTGATCGGGTGCATCCATCCGCATCTGCTTGGCGACATGGTTGCGGGCCTGGACCCGGACATGGTGGATGAAGCACGGCGCTGCGAATTGTCGAGCCATAGCGGCGTGATGACCCATTGGGCCCTGCACGAAGCACCAAAATACAAATGTCCCGAGGTCAATGATGCGCTGCTGGTGCAGCCGGTGCCCTCGAAGCTGGCTGATCTGAAGCAGATTTTCGATGATGTCGGAAACGGCCTCATGCCCAAGAGGCTGGCCTCGATTGTTGCGCATATGACGGTGCATGATCCGTCGCGCGCGCCAGCGGGCAAGCATACGCTGTATTTTTTCTCCTTCGCGCCCAAAATTCTGCGCGATGGCGGCTGGACGCCTGCGGCGCGCGACCGCGTGCAGGAATGGATGATGCAGGAATACAGCAAATACTGCACCAATATGGGGCCGGAGAACATCATCGCCGGCATGTCGGAATCGCCGGCCGACCAGAATGAATGGTCGCCGTCTTTCGCGGGCGGAGATTTCATGGGGATCGGCATGTTCCAGCACCAGCTGCTGGGGCGGAGGCCGACACCACGCCTCGCCCAATATGCCGTGCCAGGTGCCGATGGCCTTTACCTCACAGGCCCCTTCATGCATCCGGGCGGCGCGGTAACCGGCGGCGGGCGCGCCACCGCAATGAAGATCATGGAGGATCTTGGCATGGATTCTTCCAAGCACATGGCGCTGTGAGTCGCTGAGTGTCCCATCTGGGGACGGGTGCATGGCGGCAGCTTTACGCATCTGACAACGCCGTTAGCCGATCATAAATAATGAAGCAGTGCTCCTTAAGCACTTCGTTGGGGAAAAATGACAAGCAAATTGGGCTTCCGGATACAGATGATTGCCGCCCTCTGCGGCGTCATGTTCGATCTGTTTTATGGTGTGAGCTGGACTGTAATTGGGCATAATCTACCGCCCGCATCACCGGCGTTGAGTGCTGTTGATCTGGCGGCGTTTTATGTACTGCACCACAATGCGATTCTGCTGGGTAATGCGTTGGCCTGCCTATTTGCCGCGATGTGGATACCTTTTACCGCGCAGCTGGCGCTGACGATGCGACCGATTGAAGGCGACTTTCCCGTACTAACGATTATACAGGTGATCGGCGGTGGCATTACCAGCTGGGCGTTTATATTTTGTCCCGCGATTTGGGCTGCCGCAGCATACCGGCCGGAAGCTGATCCAATGATCACGCAGGCGATGAACGATACGGGGTTCTTCCTGTTCAATCTCACCTATTCGGCAACGTCGTTGCAGGCGATTTCCGCAGGCATTACTGGCCTGATGGATAAGCGCCCGAATCCCGTGTTTCCGCGCTGGGTGTCCCTGTGGGCGATCTTTACTGGCTTTGTATTTGTGCCCATTACGTTGATGCCATTTTTCAAGACGGGTCCGTTTGCCTGGGATGGTCTCGTCACATTCTGGATCGGTTTTGCCGCTTTCTTCGTGTGGGCGGCCTCCATGGGTACCGCAATGATGCAAGAGATTCGCAGCAGAATGCAGACCGCCGCAGCTTCATAAAACTAACAAGATGGGGAAAGAAAATGGACGAGGCAGCATTGCGGTGACCGTTGCCTGTCTCTCGGAGTCTTCCATGTGGCATTATCGATGGGAACACCACGGGGCCATGAAACACGCGGCAAAGGTGGCAGCTCTATATCGCTGCCACCTTTGTGCTTTAAAAGATGAGAACCGGCTTGATCGCCTCACCGATTTCTGAAGCATGCGCTGCCTCGTTGATTGCCTCGAAGGGGAATTTTTTGATCAGCCGGTCGAACGGGAATTTCCCGGCGCGGTACCAATCAATCATTTTTGGAATGAAGACCTGTGGTTCGGAATCCCCCTCGAGAATGTATTTAGCGCCGACGCCGCGGGCCAGCATGCTCATCAGGCTCGCAGGCATCATCGCATCCGGCGGCGGCGCGCCAACCATGCCAAGAACGCCGCCAGGCAGTAGGGTTTCGATCGCCACGCCGATGACGGCGGGAATGCCCGTGGTGTCGAAGGCATAATTCACACCGCCGCAGAGAGATTTGATTTCGGCGAGAACATCTGATGTGACGCGAGGGTCGATGGCGTGCGTTGCACCTAGCTCCAGCGCCAGTGCACGGCGTTCGGCTGTTGGTTCGACCACGACGATGGTGCCCGCATCGAGCGCCCGTGCCGCCAGCACGGCGCTGAGCCCTACCGCGCCCCCGCCGAATACGGCAAGTGAATCCCCTGCCCTCAATCCAAGCGAGTTTGCCACCGCGCCAGCGCCGGTCTGGATGCCGCAGCCCAGCGGGCCCATGATTTCCAGCGGCAGATCCTTGGCTATGACCACCGTGTTGATTTCGCGGGCAAGCGCATGCGTGGCGAAGGAGGATTGTCCGAAGAACCCAGCGGTGAGCGGCTCGCCGTTAAGCGACAGGGCACTGCCATGATCGGCCTTGCGGCCAATGCCAAAATTGCGAGGCAGGAATTCGAAGCAATAGGCCGGCTGGTGATGTGTGCAGTTGCGGCAGGACCCGCAAGAGTCAAAACTGAGCACAACGTGATCGCCTGGCTTTACCTTCGTCACGGCCTTACCAACAGATTCGACAACACCGGCGCCCTCGTGCCCAAGCACGATAGGCATCGGCACGGGAAAGCCGGTGCGGCAGATGATGTCGGTATGGCACATGCCGGTACCCACCATGCGGATGAGGATTTCGTCAGGACCGGGCGGAGCGAGCTGGACGTCGAAAATCTCCCAGGGTGCACCGATCTCTTTCACGATGGCGGCGCGGATGTTCAGCATGGACATTTTTTGTCTCCCTTATTTTTTATAGCTTAACGTCCAGGCCCATGCCTGTTGCTTCCGGTCCGTGGCCGAAGACATCGAGCACATGGTATTGCTGCTGTGGCGCGGGCTTTTCGCCGCCCCAGCCTAGCTCCATCAACCAACCAGAGGGCGTGGCTGAGTAAAATGTCAGCGCGCGGTCATTGGAATGCTTGCCAAGTTGCAGCGCCACGGGAATGCCGGTACGCCGGACATAGTCGTGCGAGAGACCAAGATCGTCCAGCTCGGCATATTCCAGCATCAGATGGTTGAGGTTCTTTTCACCCGGAATGCCGAAGGCGACGGAGTGCTGGCGGTCGTTGCAATGCATGAAGATCGGCTCGGCGACACCCATCGGCGTTTGCAGATGATATTCCACGGAGCCGGTGAGGCCGAGGAGCGAATAGAAGCGGTAGCTATCTGCCGGGTCTTTGCAATTTACCAAGACATGGCCCACGCCGTGCGCCCCGGTGACGAAGCGGCCATGCATGCGCCGGCCGGGATGGAACGGCAGATGCTCGTCAACGCGCGGGCCATAGAAGATTTCTGTGGAAATACCAGCGGGGTCGTGCAGCTTCAGCAGACCCAGCACCTTGCGTTCGGCGGCTTCCTCCCTGGTGGCAACGCGGTATTCCACGCCCGCATCACGCAGTTGCTTCTCCATGCCTTTGAGCGCCTCACCATCGGCCACGCGCCAGCCGACATAGGCAAGGTCATCACCGCCGCCAACATGCATGATGAAGCGGTGGTGCCAGTTATCCATGCGCAGATAAAAGCGATCAGCTTCGCCCTCGTCCAGAACTTCCAGGCCCACGCATTCCTGTGCGTAGGTCTTCCACGCCTGGGCGTCAGAGATGTTGAAGCCGAGATAGCCGAGCTCAGTTACCTTGATCATGTTGCCTCCAAGTCGTCTTGTTTTTAATCTTCAATCAGGGAGTAGGTTGATTTGTCCGAACCGCAGTCCGGGCAAATCCAATCCTCGGGAATATCCTCGAATAGGGTCCCCGGGGCGAGGCCAGAATCGGGGTCGCCCAGGGCTTCATCGTAGACATGCCCGCAAATGGAGCAAATATATTTTTTGAACATGGGTTGTTCTGCCTATTTCGCTGAGAACCGGATGGGAACCGATTTCGGTCCCGGCACCAGCTCGGACATGGCTACCTTTGGCGTGCCAGCGAGTGTCACCCAGTCGAGGCGGGGCAGCAGCTCCTGCCAGAACACGCGCAATTCCATCTTGGCGAGATGCTGGCCGATGCACATATGCGCGCCATAGCCAAAGGCGATCTGCTGCTTGTTCGCCGGGCGGTCGATATTGAAGGTGAAGGGGTCGCTGAACACCTCTTCATCGCGGTTGGCGGACACATACGAAAGATACAGCCGATCGCCCTTTTTTATGGTCTGGCCGCGCAGCTGGTAGTCCCGGGCGGCGGTGCGGATAAAGTGCTTCACCGGCGTCGCCCAGCGCACAACCTCTTCGATGAATTTTGGAATATCCTCCGGCTGGGCCTTCAATCGCGCCAACAGCTCCGGCTGCTCGGCGAGAATCCACATTGCCGTGGCCGTGCTCGCCGCCGTGGTGTCGTGCCCGGCTGTGCCGAGGATGAGGAAGTAGGAGCCAAGCGAGCTTTCCGACATCGGGCAGCCATCGATTTTGGCATTGGCGAGAATGGTGGCGATGTCATCCTTGGGGCAGGCGCGCCGGTCGGCGATGATCTTGTTGCCGTATTCGTTGAAAAATTCGAGCACCATGGTCCAGGTTTTCACAACCTGTACCGGATCGGTGGGGTCGAAATCCGGGCGCTTCAAATCGGGGTCGGCATAGTTGAAAAACCACTGCGCCATCTGCAGAATCTTGTGCAGATCTTCCGGCGGCGCGCCGGTGAGAGTCATGATGACTTCCAGCGGGTAATAGAAGGCGATTTCGGCCGCGAAATCGACTTCCGGTGCGTGCGCAATGAGCTTGTCGATATATTTGCGGGCAATGCCACGCACCTGCTCCTCGCGCGCGGCAATGGGGCCGGGCATGAATTGCGGGGCGGCCACGGCGCGATACTTGCCGTGGACCGGCGGGTCCATGTGTACTAGCGTCTCCAGCACGTTCGGCTTGCCGCCGGTATAGTCGTAAATCATCTGCTGGCCGGCCTCGGTCACCAGAGTCTTGGAATTCTCGTTGCTATGGAAAATCTCGTCCTGGCGGGTGATCTCGCGCAGATCCGCCCATTTGGAGACGATCCAATGCGGCGCAAAGCCGGGCACTTGCGCGATGGCCAGGGGATATTTCTCCCGAACCTCGCGCATCATGACGTCGATAAATTGCGGGTCCGCAAAGCTTTGCGGGCTGAATAGCGGGGCAATTAGCTCCACGGGTATGGTTGGCGACGTCATTGTTTCCCCTCTAACCTGGCTATTTTTATCGCGGCATCAGAGCTGAGCGCACGCCACTTGAATGCTTACATGCTGACATGTCACATATAGATCGTCAAGGCACCGCCGGCCCGCGAGAGGTGTTGAGATATGTCGCAAATCTACATAACCATAGCTATAAAGGCACTGCCCCTAGCTGAATTACAGGATGACATGACCGCACCGCCAAGATCCGCGTACCGCTTTGACGAAGACTTTGAAGTCGGCATCGGGCGCAACAAGATGACTGGGCCAACCGGCAAGGCCGGCCAGATTGTCGCGATCATGGAGCAGCGGCTGATCCATGGCTATTACAGCCCGGGCGAGATGCTGTCGTTTTCCATGCTCGCCGAGGAGTTCAATGTCAGCCGCCAGCCCGTGGGGGCGGCGATCGCGCATCTGCGCATGGCTGGATATGTGGAGGTGATGCCGCAGGTCGGCTGCCAGATCGTGGTGTCCTCGGAGAGCGAAGTGCTCGACTTTTTTCTGATGCTGGGGAAAATCGAGAGCGCAACTGCTGCCCTGGCGGCCAAGCGGCATAAGGACCGGGAGGTGGAAGGGCTTCTGGCCATTCAGCCCCCCCGCGATTTGTCGGAGCTCAGCGGGCATCAGGCGCAACGCCAAGCCTATATCCACTATGTGGATGAATACCATAATCAGATCTGGAAGATGGCGCGTGCGCCGCTGCTGGAGGCCAAATTCTCGGGCTTGCGCCGCCTGGCGCATTTCTACCTGTGGCAAGGTATCGGCACGTTGACGACCGAAGCCGCCAAGAAACTCTCGGCTGAGCGGCGTGAGATTGCCCGGGCGATAAAGGCGCGGGATGCCGATGAGGCGGCGCGGCTGATGGAGGCGCATATCATCGGCAAGCCCGTCTCGGTTGGCTTCAATGCCGAGCAATTGCAGGAAAAGAGCCGCGATGGCGGTAAACGCAGCGCCGGGCGAACCAGCAATTAGAATGATTTAGCGGAACGGCGCCGCACTTGCCAGACTTCCGTGGCCTATGCTAACATGTTACCATTACACCTATCCACCATCCCAAGAAAAGATACGAACGACAACAGGAGGAGTTCGACCGATGCCGCTCGACGAAGCGTATATTTCGGCAATGATCGACGAGCGGCCCGATACCGGCCTCTACCGGGTACGGCGCACGATGTTCACCGACCCTGAGATTTTTGACTTCGAGATGAAGCACATCTTCGAGTCCAACTGGGTGTATGTGGCTCATGAGAGCCAGGTCCCGAAGCCCAATGACTTCCTGACGACGAAGATCGGCCGCCAACCTATCATCCTGACGCGCCTGAGTTCCGGAAAACTGAGCGCAGTGCTGAATACTTGTTCGCATCGGGGTGCCATGCTGACCACGAAGAAGGCCGGCAACGCCGGGCTGTTTGTGTGTCCGTTTCATGCGTGGGGCTTCCGCAATGACGGCAAGCTGCTCGGCTGCGGCGATATAGCGGCCGCTGGATACGGGCCTGGCTTCGACAAGAACAACATGAATTTGAAATCCGTGCCCCGGGTGGAGAGCTATCGCGGCTTCATCTTCGCCAGCCTGTCGGATAATGTGCAGAGCCTACCGGAATATCTGGGCGCTGTGACGACATTTCTGGATTTGATCGTGGATCAGGACCCGGACGGGAAGATCGAAATCGTTCCCGGGCCTCAGTCCTACACCTTCAAGGGCAACTGGAAGCTTCAGGCGGAGAACGGCGTCGACGGCTACCACATCGGCCCCATTCATGGGAACTATGTCAAAACGGGCCAAAACCGCCATGCGCTTGCCGGCGCTAATGCTCGCGTGAAGCCGATGGATGTCAGCAAGTTTTCTGACTTCCCCGGAGGTTACTATGCTTTTGAGAACGGGCATGTGGTGCTATGGAACCAGTCCCCGAATCCGGAGATCCGGGCGTCCTGGCCGCTGAACGATGTCTATAAGCAAAAATTTGGCGAGGAGCGGGCCTATTGGATGAACAGCTGCTGGCGTAATTTGTTCATCTATCCAAACGTTTTTATCATGGACCAGATGAGCACGCAGATCCGTGTTATCCAGCCGATTTCGGTCGATCGCACCGAGGTGAAGACCCTGTGTTTTGCACCGGCGAGCGATACGCCGGCGTTGCGGACCCAGCGTATCCGCCAGTATGAGGATTTCTTCAATGCCGCGGGCATGGCAACACCCGATGATCTCGCCGCCTTCAATGCTAGTCAGGAAGGGTTTAGCGCGACAAACGTCGAATGGAGCGATATTTCACGGGGCGCTCAGCATTTGGCTGAGGGTGCCGATGAGCGCGCCGACCGGCTCGGCTTTACGCCAAAATATCACGGGCTGAAGCTTGAAGATGAAGGCATCTACCTCAACCAGCATCATCAATGGCGTGACCTGATGATCCAGGGCCTCCGCAGCCAGCAGGAAAACTAGTTATGAATACAGGGGAAAGTCTGATAGCCGCACGTGAGCTTGTGGTGCGTGAAGCGGCACTGCTCGATCGCCGCGACTGGGACAGTTGGCTGGCGCTATATATGGAGACGGCGGAATACTGGCTGCCTTGCTGGCTTGATGAATACGAGCCGACATCTGATCCACTCACCCAGATCTCGTTGATTTATTATTCAAGCCGTGCGGGGTTGGAGGATCGCGTGTTTCGTATTCGGACCGAAAAATCCCTGGCATCCATGCCGTTGCCGCGCACCTCCCGCCTGCTGACAATATTGAGCAGCGACGTGACAGCCGAAGGTGACATTGTGGTGGAGTCCAACTGGGCTACCTTCAGTTACAAGCTCGATGAGACGTCGTATTTTTATGGCCATCAGCGCCATGTTCTGCGCCATGCGGGAGAGGGCTTACGCATTCTCAAGCGCAAGATCATCGTGATGAATGACAAGATTCCTAGCCTTCTGGACATCTATTCCGTTTAGACGGGGAGGGTGAGCGAATGTTCGATCTACACGGAAAAACTGCCATTGTTCTCGGTGGTGCCTCCGGAATCGGCGAGGCGACGGTTCGCACGATGTGCGAATTAGGCGGGGCGGTTGTCATCGCCGATGTCGACCGTGAGGGCGCTGAGACGGTCGCCGCGACGCTGGCGACGCAAGGATTGCAATGCGCCTTTTGCCACACCGACATCATGGACGAGACCTCGATCGCCGGTGTGATGAACTTCACACAGGAGCGCTTTGGAGGCATCGATATCCTCGTCAACAGTGCAGGGATTCCGCGAACCGTTGCGCCTGACTGCGAAGTTATCGATATGCCGCTGGACTGGTGGACGACGACAATTACCGGACATCTGACAGGTTCGATGCTGGCCTGCAAGCATGTGCTGCCACATATGATCGCGCGGGGGGGCGGATCGATTGTGAACATCTCATCTTTGGCCGGGTTTCTGGCAACCGTGAACCAGGCCGCCTACAGCGCGGCGAAGGCCGGCGTGCATCAGCTCTGCCGCGAGGTTGCGGCAACTTATGGCCGGGATAATATTCGCTGCAACACCGTGGTACCGGGGCTTGTGCTCACGCCGCGCGGGCGGGCGACATTCACGCCTGAGATGGTTGCGCTATTCGCGGAGGAAACCCCACTGCCGCGCATCGCCGTGGCGCAGGATCTGGCAAATGCTGTGGTATTTCTTGCCTCGGATGCCGCCTCCATGATTACCGGTCAAACACTGACCGTTGACGGCGGCATGACCAGCAAGTTACCCTATTGGCGAAGCAAGCTGCAGGGAAAAAACCCGGACAAATTTGCTAAAACCACATTTAAGTTGGAGGCAGGAAGTTAGGCTGTGGCGGATAGTCATCCGCACACAAGGGAGAAAAACGATGGGGACGATGGAAAACAAGCTCAACTCTTATATTCTGCCGGGCCGCGTGACGAGTCCGCTTGCGGGCCTGGATCAGGCGCGTGAGGGCGAGAGAATCGGGATTGGCGGAATTTGGCTTTCTGAACGTTGGGAATCCAAGGAGCTTGGCAGCGTTCTTGGCGCGCTCACGCAAATCACCAGCCGCGTGAAACTGTTCGCCGGATTGACACATTTCGGTACACGGCATCCGCTGGTGGCGGCCGGCATGGGCTCGACCATGCAGATGCTCAGTGGCGGCAGGTTTGTGCTGGGTTTTGCGCGCGGCATTCCGCATGAGTTCCGCAAGCTTGGCATCCCCGTGTTCAACAATGCCGGCATGGCCGATTATGCCGGCATTTTGCGTAAACTGTGGGCCGGTGAGACAGTTACCTATTCTGGTCCTGCGGGCGAATATCCCAGCATGCAGCTGGCTCAGGGTTGTCCGAACCCGCCCCCAATCATCCTCGGTGCGATCGGCGTAAAAACACTCGCCCTTGCCGGGGCGCATTTTGATGGCGTGGTGTTGCATCCGTTCCTCACCACAGAGGGTGTGGCGCGCTCCGCCGGCATAGTACGCAAGGCCGCCGAGGAGGCAGGGCGCGATCCGGCGAAGATCACCATCTACACGACGACCGTTACCGCTCCCGATACGCTCAGCGATGCGCAGCGTGCGAACATTCTTGAAGCTCGCGCCGTGTCCTATTTCATGCATCGCGAGGTTGGCGGGCTTGTGGTCGCCATGAATGGCTGGGATGAGGGGCCGATGAACAGGCTGATCGAGAAGGGCATGGGTAATCTCGATTATGGCCAGGTGGATGTAGCGACTGCGCGGCGCATGATGGCGGAAGCCGCGGCACTGTTGCCGCGGGAATGGCTGGAGACTGGGGCCGCAGTTGGCAGTCTCGACAATTGCGCCCGCCGGTTTGCGGAATATCTCGATGCCGGGGCCGATGAGATTCTGCTTCACGGCACGACGCCAGATCAGCAGGAAGAGATTGTGCAGGCGGTACGCCGCCGGGGCTGAACGAAATGGCTGGACCTGAAAAGATCCAGCCATTTTTTTATCCTGCGAGAGCCTCGTGAAGCGGCTTCAGGCTTTCGGGAAAGACATCCCAATTGGCCTTGGCGACATAGGCGCGTTCGCGGCCGATGTCTTTTTCGCTGCGCGTCAGGATAATCTCCTGAACCGCCGTTTGCAGAGCGGCATCATCGCGGTCAAACACCTCATCGATGAAAGTGCAAATGGCGTCGCGTAATTTGCCATTTGCCGTCTTCAGTGTGGAGAGCGTGAGGTCATGGCGCGCGGTCAACGGCTTCGCATCGGCGGCGGCCTGGCATAAAGCCGAATCCGGCGGAAGACCCGCCGCGTCGGCAAGAATCTGCGCAAAATCGCAGAGCGAGAGAAGATCCTCGACCTCGAACCAATGGGCATGGTCAATCTGGTCGCGCATCATCTCCAGCGTCGCCATGATGATGGAGGCTTGCTCCACCGCCGTACTGTTTCCAACTCCGATGGCGGGCAGCACAACCTCTTTCATCGCCCTGTTCATGGCCTTGATCCGCAGGTCAAATCCTGGCTGCATTTTTAATCCTCCTTGAATTATGCTTTGGCATCGATGGCAACCGCCAAGGTCCGGCGTAGGCTTTCCAGCAACGGGTAGCTGAGGCCGGAAAACCATGAAAGCAGAACGTCCTGATGCGATTTGGCGCCGCTGGCCACACGCAGCGCGGTCGCCTGGGTATGCACGACGCCTTTCCAGGCCACGAAAACCTTATAGTAGCGCAGGCGCTCGGGGTCGACGGTGAGGCCGCTCACGCGCGAATATTCGGCGAGGAAATCTGCCTCGTCGAAAAGCGAGGAGCTGAATTTGTTGCCCTGTGCATCAGTGGTCGAGAAAATCTCCATCAGTATCCAGGCAAGATCCATGTGCCGGTCGCCGAAATAACCCAGCTCCCAATCGAGGATCGCGGTGATCTTTTTGGTCGTGGCATCGAACAGATAATTTCCGGTGCGGAAATCACCATGCACGAGAGAGATCTTGTCCAACGGCTTGCGGTTAGCCCTTAGCCAGCGCTCAGCGAAGGTGAACAGTGGCACGGCTTCAAGAGAGTCTTCCCGCCAGACGCGCGACCACCAGTTGATCTGCCAATCAACATCGTCAGTCGTACCCAGGCGCGGCATGTCGAAAGCCGAAAGATCAGCCGTCGGGTTGGAGAAATTGTGGATTTTGGCAAGGTACTCGATGAATTGCGGGCCGATGGCGGCGCGATGCGCCTCGTCGAACTGGATACCAACGCCGGTGACATTGCTCGTTCCGGCGGGGGGTTTTTGCACGCCGGTGACAAAGCCGCAGATCATCGTCGGGCGCGTGAGCTCGGCGCCGGTTTCGTCCAGCCAGTAAACCGGCGGAACCGGAAGTATGTCCTTCACCGCCGCGATGAGCTGATATTCACGTAGCCGGCTGGTTTCGACAACGGATTCCTCGGGCTCGCGCCGGATGACCATGCGCTCAGCAGTGCGCTGCTCGCCGTTGCAGGTCCAGTCAAGGTCGAACACGAACTGCTCTTTCGAGGCGCCGCCGGTCAGCGGCCGGAGGTTTTTCATCGTGAAGGGGCCGTCGATCCGCTTGGCCAGGAAGTTTTGCACCTGCGCGGGGAAGTCCTCGCCCCCGGCTGGTGACGGCGCGGCGCGGCGGCGCAGCTTGCGCGTGAGCGTGTCGTCCATCGTCCGTTCCATCGGATAGCGTAAACGCAGCGCGTTGATCCACTCAGATGTCGGATTTCTCTGTAGTTCTTTGTGATTCATCTCGAATTTTCCTACGCGGATAACGCCCCAGTCCCAGGGATTGACGCCCTGGCTTCGTCTGCCTTACGGCAAATCTTTGCATGATCTTATGTACTAAAATGTCAGCATGTCAATCATGATCCGCCGTTACCGGCGACACGCCGCCCCAGTCATTCACCCCGCGGCAGGTCAGCATGTAACGTGCGGCGGCTCTGTCAGGACACCGAGATGCCGCCATTGATGCTGATCGCCTGCCCGGTGATCCGCCGCCCCGCCGGGCTGCCCAGATAGAGAATCATCGACGCCAAATCCTCCGGTTCAGGAACGCCCAGATGCGCCAGTTTCGCAGCTCTCTCGAACATTCGCGCGCTGAAGGGCTCGGCGAAGATCAATTCGGCACCAGGCGTGCTGGCAATCAGCGACGGGGTCAGCACATTGATCCTGATCCCATCCCGCTTCTCCTCCAAAGCCGCGGCGCGGGAAAACAACAGGATCGACGCCATGGCCGCGCCGATGAGCGTTTCGCCCGGTGTGGCAATTTTCGCGGCGTCGGAGGCGACGTTGATGATCGCGCCAGATTTTTGCGCGCGCATGGCGGGCAGCACCGCGTGCATCATATGCAGCGGCGGCAGGATGATCTCTTCCAGCCGCGGACGGATTTGCTCAATGGGGATGTTTTGCAGCAGCCGGGGCGGCTGGCTGGGTCCAGTGGTGCAAACCAGAACGTTAATAGCGCCGAGCATGCCGCGCGCTGCCACCTCCGCACGTTGCGTCGCGGCAGGGTCCATCGCATCCACGGGCACAAACTCAACCCGCGCGCCCGGCACGTGCGCGCGCACCTGAGCACACGCCGCCGCCCCGCGCTCGGCATTGCGGCCGAGCAGCACGGCCCGCGCGCCCCCTGCCGCGAACTGCCGGGCGCATTCCAGCCCGACCCCTGCCGTGCCGCCCAGAATAACGACACCGGCATTTGCAATATCCGTAGTGATCATGGTACTTTTTCCTCCGCTCTCAGCCGTGCCCGCAAAGCTGGTTTCTGGATTTTTCCGGCCGGCGTTACCGGTAGCGAGGCTTCGAAATAGATCGTCTTTGGCACCTTGAACCCCGCGAGATGAAGCCGGCAATGCTGCCGCAACTCATCTTCCGTCACCGCCGCACCCTCATGCGGCACAACGACTGCCGTCACCTTCTCGCCCCATCGTTCATCCGGCAGGCCGATGACTGCTGCCATGGCGATGGCCGGGTGCATCAGCAGCGCTTGCTCAACCTCGACGGAATACACATTCTCGCCACCGGTGATGATCATGTCCTTGGTACGATCTACAAGATAGTAAAATCCGCCGGCATCGCGGCGCCCCATATCGCCGGTGCGGTACCAGCCTTCGCGCAGCACCTCCGCCGTGGCGGCGGGGCGTTGCCAATAGCCGGAAAACGCCATCGGCGTGCGGACCATTAATTCGCCAATTGTGCCGTCCGGCACCTCTTCGCCGTCGAGGTCAACGACCTTCATGCTCACCAGCGGCAGGGGGCGGCCGCAGGAGGTGAGGCGCGATGCCGCACCAGCGACATGCTCTACATGCGGCAGAATAGCGATAAACCATGCTTCAGTTGCGCCATAGAACTGGTAAAACTCGCAGCCGAATGTGGCCAATGCGCGCTCCAACAACGCCGGGCTGATGGGAGAACCAAAATACATCATGGACCGGACGGATATAAAATCACCCGCAGAAACTCCGGGTTCGTTAAGGAGCATCTGCATGGCGGCGGGAACAATGGGCACAATGCTCGGCCGGTCGCGTCGCAGCGCGGTGAGCAGTGCAGCCGCCTCGAAGGATGGAATGATGGAGAGCGCCGCGCCATGATAAAGTGCGGCGATGGAAACCCAGCTGCCAGCGAGATGAAAATTCGGCATCGACATGAGCATGATGTCGTCATCGTGCCAGGCCATGGCGGGCTCCAGGCTGCCGCAGAGAAAGGACAGATTGAAAGCACCGTGCGCACTCTGCACGCCTTTCGGCTGGCCGGTGGTGCCCGATGTGTAAGAGAGCAGAGCGATATCGGTATCGGCAACTTTCACGCCGGGATCGGTGTCCTGGGTATCACCAATCCAGGTGGCAAGGCCATCCTTGCCGCGCATTTCTGGATCAAATGCCACGATCTCAAAGGGTACCGCAGCCCGCGCCTGTACCTCGCGCAGCATGGGCAAAAACTCGGCGCTGACAAACATGATCGGCGGTGTTGCATCGGCGATGAGACCACGCATTTCCTCGACCGCGCTGCGCCAGTTGAACGGTACGAACGCGCATCCGGCCTTGCCTGCGGCGAACCAGATTTCGAAAAACTCAAAACAATTTCTGCCAACAAATCCGACGTGCGCTTGCAGCGTAACCCCTGCAGCGATCAGCCGGCTGGCGATCTGGCTGGAGCGGCTATGCAGTTCAGCATAGCTGCGCTGGCCAGATATTTCGATTAGCGCAATTTTATCTGGCCGTTTGTCCGCCCAATAGCGGACAATGTCGGGCAGCGTCTTTATCTCGGCGAATCTCCACATGGCAGCCTCCCCGGCATTCTTTGTCCGGTGTTTCCTGGTTTTTATAACGCGCTTGCGTTGACCCCAGCGCGGCCTTTGTCTTTCTTGTCCAAAAACTCCGCCGAGCGGCGCACGAGTTCCAGGTTGCCGCCACACAACGCGTAGCCAAAGAGGCATTCCACTTTGAGCTGTTCATCCAACGTCCGCCCAATCACCTCGAAGATTGTCTCCTTGGCGGATTCTACCGCCCGGCGGTCGTTTCGCAAAATCCGCGCAGCCATATCCTCGGCCGCCGCCATCAGCTCGTCATGCGGTACTACCTTGGACACCATATTTGCCGCCAGCGCGCGCTGCGCCGAGATAGGTTCGCCGGTGAGCTCCATCTCCAGTGCGATGCCGACGCCGCAGGTGTTCACTAGCCGCACGATGCCGCCATCGGCCGGATGCATGCCGCGCCGCAGCTCGAACGAGCCGAATTGCGCGTGCTCGGAGGCGATGCGGATGTCGCAGGCCATTGCCAGTTCCAGCCCGCCGCCCAGCACCCAGCCGTTGCAGGCAGCAATGATCGGCTTGTAAATGCGGTGCAGACCGCGCGTGATGCCGCCGGCAAAGCCATCCGGCAGCTTGTCGCGCCCCAGGCTCGGGCCGACACCGTCCCATTCAGGCACGTGCGTGCGCAAATCTGCCCCGGCGCAAAAGGCGTCACCGCTGCCTGTTAGAATCGCGAGACGAATATTGTCATCGTCACGAAAATCAGTCCAGATTTCACGCAGGCGATGATGCACATCAAGATCGATGGCGTTTTTTACCTGAGGCCGGTTGAGGGTGATGTAGGCGATCTCATTCTTTTTTTCGTAGAGCACTTTCTCGGACATTTTTTTCTCCTGTAGAATCACGTAGAAGAGGCAAGGATTTCCGGCGGTGCAGCGCGGTGAAATCCATTGAAGGGTCGGCTCTTATCGGTGTGTGGCATCTTGCCCCAGACCGGACGGGCGTTTGGCGCCCCGCCATCGATGCGGATGCATGAGCCGGTGATGAATGCTGCGGCAGGCGACAACAGAAACACGATCGCCGCTGCCACTTCGGCCTCGGTCCCGAAGCGGTTGAGTGGGATTTCCTGCGCGATTTCAGTCTGGATATAGGCACGATGTTTGGCGTCATACGTGTCCAGACCGCTGGAGGCGATGGCGCCGGGCGCCACCGTATTCACGCGCACACCCGCATGCGCCCACTCGCTGGCAGCACTTTCGCTTAGCGTGAGCATGCCGCCGCGGGAGGCCCCAGAATGAGCAAAATTCGGCCACCCATTGGAGATGTCCGCAATCATATTGACGATGGCACCGCCATGCTCTTCCATCCAGCGCGCATAGACTTCACGCATAAAAATGAAGCCGCCAGTGAGGTTGCTGCGCACCACGGCCTCGAAACCCTTGGTGGTAATGGTCTTGAGCGCTGCCTTGTACTGCCCACCGGCATTGTTCACCAACCCATCAATGCGCCCATGCATCACCAGCATGTTGTCGATGACCGTGATGACCTGCTCCTCTTCGCGGATGTCGCACACATGGACGCTGGCTTTGCCACCGTCTTCGATGATCTCGTCGCGAACCTTCTCCAGCTTCTCGATCTTGCGGCCAACCAAAGCAATAGTCGCGCCGAGTGAAGCCAGCTCATGCGCGGTGCACCGGCCGATACCGCTGCCGCTACCGGTGACGATGACCACCTGGCCGTCGAACAACCCCGGCTTAAACACGGATTGATATTTCATAACATAATCCTCTCTATTTCGTCCGGGCACGGGCCACGATCATTTTCATAATGCCGGCCATGCCGTCACCGATTTCCAGCCCCATCACATCGCGCAGGCGTTGCTGGTGCGGCAGGTCCATTGACCACCCGTAGTGGCCGAAGGTGAGCAGGCACTGGTGGATGACATCAAAGGCCGTGCGCGGGCAGAACCATTTCACCATTGCGGCTTCGACCGTGTGCGGCGCCCTGGCATCACGCAGTTCCAGCGCGTGGTAAGAGAGCTGGCGCCCCGCGGCGAGCTGTGTCTCACCCTCCACCAGCGGAAAGGTGACACCCTGGAAGCGCGCGATCGGCCCGCCAAAGGCTTCGCGCTCTTTTGTGTAGGCCCAGGCTTCATCCACGGAGGCCTGGGCGGCGCCAAGGCACTGCAATGCGATCAGCGCGCGGCTGTAATCGAACCCCGCCATCACCTCGGAAAAGCCTTGGCCTTCGCCACCGAGCCGGTTGGCCGCAGGCACACGCACGGCATCGAAAAACACCGACCCACGACCGGACATATGGCTGCCGACATCGTTGAAGCGCGTGCGGGTGATGCCTGGCGTATCGGACGGCACAAGGAATGCGCTCACACCTCTGGCACCGTCTCCGCCTGTCCGAGCAAAGAGCATGAAGGCATCTGCGCAGTCGGCGTAGGTGATTGAGGTTTTTTCACCGTCGATAATGTAAACATTGCCCTCGGCGCGGGCCCGCAGCCGCAGCGCGCTAGCGTCCGACCCGGCGTGTGGCTCGGTCACCGCCAACGCCAGAATCGCCTCGCCTTTTGTCACGCGCGGCAACCATTCCTCGCACAGCGCCTTGCTGGCATTGCGGAGCAGAACCGCGCCACAGAGCGACTGCACCACGGCCAGCGCGCCGATGTTGAAGTCACCGTAGGACAGCGTTTCGATGATCATGCCGGTAGTCACCGCGCTGGCGTCCATGCCGCCATATTCAGCCGGCAGGTCGGGACCAATGAATCCGAGCGCGCCCATCTCGCGCAACAACGCGCGGTCCATTTTGGCCTCACGCTCGCGCTGCATGTAGAAGGGCAGCAGCCGCTCACGTGCGAAAAGCTGCGTGGCCTCCTGCAAAGTTTTCTGGTCTTCGGTAAAAAGCATTGGTCTTGCTCCTGGACTTCAGGCAAAGGGCTTCCGTTTCCGCCAGCAGGGCTGGCGGAGGGGCAGGCAAAGCCGGGAAGAGCCGGGTTAGACCGGTAGCGACGAAGGATAGGCCACGGGCACGGCCTGCAAAGTCGGCGAGGTCGTGCGGCGGCGGATTTCCGCGATCATGTACAGGCTCGCAATGCCGTACCAGCAGAGCCAGCAGAAATACGGGAAGTAGTAGCTGCCGATGCCGTCCCAGGCAAAAGCGCCGGTGGTGACAAAGCCGGTGAGCGAGGCTGGGAAAAAGCTGGTGCCGCAGAAGATGGTAAGCCAGCAGACCCAGGCGGGGAACAGCTTCTTGCTGCTTTTATCCGTGAGACCGACGGCGGCCATGGCGTACATCTGCAGCGTGGTGCAGGCATATTGCAGATCAATGCAGAGCCAGCCGGTATCGTTCAGCAGTTGCATCTGCGAGGGATCACGGTCCGGCCGCAGCAGGGCCACGGCCCAGAACATCGCGCTGAACGAAACAACCATCACGGTGAGCCCGCCGCCGAGCAATTGCAGCAGCGAGAGCACCGGGAATTTACCCTCAATGCGCGCCATCTGCACCGTGAGCATCGCGGTCCAGGGCAGATACAGCACCACGGCGATCAGCGAGAGGCCAAACCCGATGCGCATCTCCGTCCAGGAACCCAGATACCGCGTTGTGACATCATGCGGGTTAAGCGAAGGCGAAACCGGGGCCGGTAGGTTGGTGCCGAGAATGCCCCAGAACACAATGAAGGTGAGTAAAAACGCGGGGCCGCTCCAGGCGCACCAGAGCTGATAGCGAAGGCTGGTTTTGTCATCCATGTTTACGTTTCCTTTATATTTTTGTTTTAGACTAGGCGCTGGCCCGCAACGGCAAAGCCGGCTGGTCGAAAGACTTCACGGCTTTACGCAGCAGCGCGTCGAGCTGCGCGAATTCCTCAGGCGCCAGCCCGGCAAAGGCACGCGTCAGCGGTTCCGCCACACGCGGCACAGCTGCCGCAGCCATTGCGCGGCCGGCATCGGTAATCTGGATGGCGTGGCGCCTTGCGTCACGCTCCTCGATGGCACGCGACACCAGCCCATCGCTCTCCAGTGTGTCGAGAATGCGCGTCATGTTGGCACGGCTTATACCCACCAACTCGGCCAGCTCACTCGGCGCGGCACGGCCGGAATCGGTTGCCACAAGCAGGCAAAGCACGTGGAAGGAGTTTTCGCTTAGCCCAATGGCGCGGAAGACCGGTTCGAAATACTGGCCCATGCCAGCCACAGTGGCGCGGATCAGCCGCACCATCACGGTTTCGGGCATAGGCAGATCCGGCAGCGCCTCCGCCATCGCCGGGGTGCTGCGTTTTACTGCTGAGAGTCGTTCAAGTCCGCGCATGGCAATACCCCTAATACCATTATAGTTTAACTATAAACTATAATGTGCGGAGAGTCTCGCAAAAAAGCGAACCGGCTTAGTTTGGTTGGATCGGTTCGAGAAGGGCCGGTTTTAAGCCTCGTTTGCCGGAATGCGGTCGGGCCGCTCACAACCGGCGCCTGGGCCAGTTTCCAGATCTGCGCCTTGTCGATCCGCATCGGTGACGTGTGGACGACAATTTCCAGATTTTCCGTCGAAAACTTCCCACCGTACATGTGCTAGCTTTACATGTGCTAGCTTTGTGCCAGCACCAAACCGCAGCCCTTGTTTATATAAGTATTTGATTTACTGTCATAATATCCGGAAAGTCCGGTCGGCCGTCAGGCCAAAAGCCTGGCAGCCATCGATTCCGCTCGAATTCAGAATGAAAAACCAAAATAACCCGTGTTATTTCAATTAGTTAACTTGGTTGCAGGGGCACGATTTGAACGTGCGGCCTTCAGGTTATGAGCCTGATAGCGATTACACTTTCTTAAATATATTCTGCAAGTTTTTTAAATAGCATGGGTGGATTCTATTTTGAAGTGCGACTTCTGAGGTTTTACAGCTAGTTAGCTGTCGGAAGGATTTTCCTATGGGAAAGCAGTACGACCGCCTCACCCTTGATGAACGGCGTCTGATATTTCGGCTTCGCGAGGCCAAGGCGGGCATCCGGCAAATCGCCGAGCGGCTTGGCCGGCATCGCGCGACGATCTACCGCGAGGTTCGGCGCAACTGGTATGACGATGCCGAGGCGCCGCGGATGAGGGGATATTTCCCGGTGCTGGCGCATGATGAAACAGCCCGGCGCCGTCGGCATCTGGGTAAACTTCATCGTGACGAAGGTTTGGCGGCCAACATTGTGGCGCGGCTGAAGGATGCATGGTCGCCGGAGCAAATTGCTGGCCGGATGCGCCGTGAAGGCCACGCTGCGACGATTTGCCATGAAACCATCTATCGCTACATTTACGGGCCGGCGGGCCGTACCGCAGAGCTTTACCGGCTCCTCCCCCCTCGTCGCCGCAAGCGCCGTTCGAGATACGCCCGAAAGGCGCGCGGTTTTTATATTCCCGAGGAAAATACAATTGCAAAGCGCCCAGCAGAAATTTCTGCACGGGTAAGTTTCGGGCATTGGGAATGCGACCTGGTCGGCTTCAGACAAGAGTTCGGCAAACATAAGCTCACGATCTTGGTCGAGCGGTTGAGCCGGTATACGTTCCTAACCAGCAACCCCAGTCGTCATTCCGCGGGTGTCATGGCCGGTGTGGTGAAAGACCTAGCGTCACTTCCACCGGCATGTCGCCAAACAATCACGTTCGATCGCGGAACGGAGTTTACCGGGTATCCACGGTTGAAGGAAAGGCTTGGCGTGGAAAGCTATTTCTGCGCACCGCAAGCTCCCTGGCAGAAAGGCACGGTTGAAAACACCAATGGACGGCTCCGGCGGTTCCTCCCGCTTGATACGGACCTGTCCGGCACCACAGCCGACGAGCTCACTGCCCTCACACATCTGATGAACACCACGCCCAGGAAATGTCTGAGCTACAGGACCCCGGCAGAAGTGTTTCAGGAATTCGTGACAATAGCTCAAAGCAGAGACATATTGGCCAGGTCAGTGTCGCACCTCGGTTAGAATTCACAATGTGTACTACCCTAGAAAACGCACTTAAAAATCGCCTATCGTTCCGCTTTTCGGCAAAAAATGCCCTAATGAGTGTCGAAGCACCCCACAGCACCAACCCCTGACCGATTCTCGCCCTGCATGTCTGATTAACTGTGATGACAGGCAGGCGGCGGGTTTGCATCTATCAGGCCTTGGCCGCGGACCAGATCATGGCGCGCCATCCGGCATCCGCTTACGCCAACGCAATCCGCCAGGGATGGGTGAGCAGCTCAAACCCATCCACGCGAACAATGGCGGCCAGGGTGATGCCGGCCTGATCGGCGGCGCGAACGGCCAGCGCGGTGGGCGCGGAAATGGCCGCGATCAGCGGCACGCCAAGGATCGCAGCCTTCTGCATGAGCTCGATGGAGATGCGGCTGGTGAGCAGCACGGCGCCCGCGCCGGTCGCTTGCCCGCTTCGGGCCAGGGCGCCGGCTAACTTGTCCAGCGCATTATGCCGCCCCGCATCCTCACGCACCGGCCCCAACCCCGCCTGCGGCGACCAGAAGGCGGCGGCATGCACGGCGCGGGTCTGGTTGTTGAGGTGCTGCGCGGCTTCAAGCACTCCAAAGGCATCGCGCAGCGCCCCGGCCGGCACGGTGGTCCCCTGCCCCACCTTCGGCAAGGGCCGCATCGCCTGCTCCAGGCTCTCCAGCCCGCAAACACCGCAGCCCGTATAGCCCGCAATCCGGCGGCGGCGCTGTAACACCCGGTCCAGCGCCGGACGGGCCAGCACCAGGCGCATTTCCACGCCCAGCTCATGTGTCACCGCCGCGCAAGAGATGATCTCTCCGGTATCCGCCGCCAGCCCTTCGGTCAGGCGAGACGGGGCGTAGCGGAACACCGTGTCGGGGTTGTTCAGTACATATTTTGCGGCCGGAATCCGAACGTCGCCCAGCCGATGCTCGACCTTGTAGAACCAGCAGAGGAACGGGCGATGGCTATCGCAGTTGAGTACGCTTCCACCGCGCAGAAAGATATCCCGCCACGCCAGCGTGGCGCCGGCGCAGTGATGTGGCTCAGTGTTGAAGGCGATTCAGGCCAAAAGGAGCGAACCGCCAGCCGCCCTGGGTGAGTAAAATCGAGAGATTTGTCTCGAGTCACTTTAACGTGTAAGCCGTCGGCTATAGCTCAAACCCTGACCTGGAGAACATCAATGAACATTGATCCATTAGCCGGATTCACCCTGCCGCCGACGGGCCTGTCGGTCGATCATACGGCAAGCGTCGCTGCAACCGCCGTGATCGGTATTTGGTTCCTTATCATCATCGCCCGCGCGATTCCGGGCGCGCGCGCGGGAGACCTTATTCCGCTTTACATCCTCACCGGCGGGCTGCTCCTTGCACCATTCATTGAGCCAATCCTCGACCATCTGGGCATGGTTTGGTACGCGAATGACAATTTGTGGATTTTTTCCCATATGCTGGGGCGCCCGATGCCGCTTCTCGTGCTGTTCGGATGGGTGGCCTACTGGGGCGGCTGCACGCTGCTGGCCTACAACGGCGCGCGTGCCGGCCGGGGCCGGCGCTGGCAATGGAAAGTCCTCTGGTTGTGCTTCGCATGGGACCTGTTCGGCGAGACCCTCGCGGTGACTTGGCTTGGTATCTATGTCTATTACGGGGCACAGCCGTTCGATTACTGGGGTGTCCCGCTATGGTTCATGTGGATGAACCCAGGGGCGGCAATCGTTCTGGCGCTGACGCTGAACCACCACCGCGAGCGGATCAAAGGTTTGGGCGGTGCATTGGTTGTCATCCTCAGCGTCCCGGCGGTGGTTCTCTGCTTCTATGCCGCTGCATGTTGGCCCTTATTCATCGCGCTCAACACGCCAGGGACGAACACAATCTGGATTCACCTTGCAGGCGCGGTCTCAGCTCTTCAGGCTTTTCTGCTCATCGGCGTGGCAATGGCGCTGACAACCCCAGAAGAGAGCCAAACGCGGTTGGACGTGCTAACCGCTCATGCGTTGGCAACTGAGAGACCGGAGACATGCGAGATCCCCAGGTAACGCGACGGCGCGCGACGAGTGCGGACGTAGCCCGTGAAGCCGGCGTCTCGCGGGCGACGGTGAGCTACGTACTCAACGGCAACATCACGCAGACGATCCCAGAAGTCACGCGGGCCAAGGTACGTGCCGTCGCTGAACGTCTTGGGTATGTCGTGTCGGCTGCGGGCCGCGCATTGCGCACGGGGCGCTCCAAAATCGTGCTCATGCTCGTTCCGGACTACCCCTTGCCGGCCGCCGCTGAGCAGGGCATGCGCGCGTTGACCCGGTTCCTGGAAAAACGCGGGCTGGTGCTGGTCATCCACCACCAGACATCCGCCGAAGGCGAAGCGAGCCAGCGCCTCTGGGCAAGCATCGACCCGGCGCTGGTCATTGTCTTCGACCAGATGGCGGGTGCCCCCCTGGACAGGCTTCGCCAAAGTGGAATCGACCACATCGTTACGTTTACCGGCCGAGCCGGTCCAGAGGCACAGGGCTTGCAGATTGACGAATCGCGCATTGGCCGCGTTCAGGTCGAACATCTCTTAGCTTGTGGCCGCCGCCGGCTCGCCTATGCCTACTCGCCGGACATGCGCCAGCGCGCTTTCGCTGATCTGAGGCTGCAAGGTGCCCGCGAGGCCTGCCACGCGCTGTCGGCCAGCGAACTGGTTACAGTGGTCGTCCCACAAGACACGAGCGCAGCCGCCTCCGTGCTGCGGCGTCTCATCGCCGACGGTCTCACAGGCATATGCGCATACGATGACGATGTGGCACTCGCCGTTCTGGCCGGCGCGCGCGAAGCGGGAATTAGCGTCCCATCAACACTTGCGGTCGTGGGGGTAGATGACATCCCAGCCGCCGCCCTAGCCGTGCCGCCGCTCACGACCGTGGCTGTCGATTACACCGACATTGCCGAGTTCGTGGCTGACGGGGTCGCGAGCATCGTACTTGGCACACCGGCTCCGGGCATGCGCGATACCGGCCGCATTCGTCTCGTGCCCCGCGCCACAACCTGCCAGGCCTGAACGCATGGGCAATCTATTAAAATTGGCCCTCTCGTTCAGCCGCGCCGGACGCGTGGCCGAAACCAGCGCCGGCACGTTGTTCGTGCTGTTGAACGGAACATGGGTAACGCCGCCCGTCAGCGAGGGTACGCTGCCGGGCAACCGTCGCGTCGGCCGGGATGGAGGTCGGACCGGGCGCGAAGCGGTGGTGACGCTCGATGACCTCCGCACCGTCTAGGCCCTGTGCACGGGTAGCGCCTTGTCGCTACGCCCCGTCGCAACGTAATCCAATCCATTAAAAGGCCTGCCGCATCTGTGCAAAGCCCAACACGCAAAACAGAACGTATGTAATGTTTAATTGACATCCGTTATGCCTTTTCCTAAACTCGTCTAGCCGTCGCACTGCCATAGCGACCAAAAATATGCGGCGGCTAGGGGGAAAAGATGCTCAAGGGTGCCAGACTGCTTATGACAGGCGTTACGGGACAGGTCGGTTCATCAATCGCGGCGATTCTCGCGCCCGACAATGACATTTACGGCCTGGCGCGGTATTCCAAGCCGGGTTCGCAGGACATGGTGAAAGCCCTAGGCGTCACGCCCATCGTCGGCGATTATTCCACGGGCATGCTGAACGGCGTACCGAATGATTTTGATTACGTTCTGCATGTTGCCGCCGATGTGTATCCGCCCGATATCGAAACCGGCCTCCGGCAGAATGCCGAAGGCGCCGGCCTGCTCTTCACCCATTTGAACAAGGCTAAAGCCTGGATCTATGTCTCGACCACCGGAGTTTATTGGGACCATCCCGACCCCTGGTACAAATACAAGGAGACCGACCGGCTCGGCGGCAGCACCCGCATCACCTCGCGCTTTGCTTACGGTACAAGTAAGTTCGCCGGTGAGGCAGTGTCGCGCACATTATCGCGCATTCACGGTGTGAAGTTGACCATTCCGCGGCTGAACTGGTCGTATGGCAATGGCGGCAATGGCGGCCTGCCCGCGATTCTTATGGGTATGCTTGCCGAGGGCAAACCGATCCCGATTCATCCGGAGTGGGAAATGGTTGGCGGGCCAATCCATGAGGACGATCTGGCTGCGCATATCGACGGATTTTTCGACGGCGCGACGGTGGGCGGTACCGTCACCAACTGGGCGGGCGATGATGCCGTTTCAGTGCAGCAGATCATCCCATGGATCGCCAAAGAAATGGGGGTTGACTACAACTTCGTCTATTCGCGTGAAGCGACGGCCTATCCGCGCGCAACGGATAACAGCAGGCGCGTTGCTCTGGTGGGGGAATGCAAGGTCAAATGGCAGGACGGTTTTCGTCGGATTCTGCGCAGCCGCTTTCCTACGTTCACTGCGGCGGAGATTTCCTGATGGCTGTGCTGGATGTCGACAGGTTGCTTGAACAGGCGGCGCAAGCGGCCGGTTTGACCGATTTTGGTGACTTGCCGTTCCGTGAAGGGTTGGAGGTATTGCTTTGGGGTATGGAGCATGAATCCGGCCATGCCCCGGAGATCTTGCCACATTTGACGGGCGGCATCGAGGCGTTGCTGGTCAAGCGGTTACGATTGGTCGAGGACCGCAAGCGTTATCCTGCCATCATGGCGGAAAAAATCACGGCGCCGATTATCGTGCTCGGTCTGCCGCGCACCGGCTCGACCCATCTCCACGGCTTGCTGGCGGGCGGTCCACAAATTCGCACGCCATTGCAATGGGAGATGAGTGAACCGTCGCCGCCACCATCGCACGACAGCTTTACGAACGATCCACGCATCGCCAAGGTTCAGACGGAGCTGGATGCGCGCCCGAACGCGGCCGTGCTGATGAAAATCCATCCGTTTGGCGCAACGCGACCGGAACAATGTATCGGGCTGCTCGACTGGAGCTTTATGAACGCCGCAGCGGTAGCGCCGCAGCGCATGCCGGCCTATCTGGAATGGTTCCTCGCCGCCGATCACCGGACCGCATACGAGCACCACCGGCGCATGCTGCAACATCTGCAATGGCGCAACCCTGGGCAATGGGTGCTGAAATGGCCGAAACATGTTTTCTCGTTGGAGGCGCTGTTGTCCACCTATCCGGACGCGCGCATCGTCTGGACCCATCGCGATCCGGGCACGGTTCTGCCATCTGTTGCAAATTTCGTCGGCTCAATTCGCAAGCTCACAAGCCCGGTTTACGATCCCACACGGTTCGGTGCCGAATGGACGAGCCTAGAAGAGATCGGTCTGTTGCGGGCGATGGCTGCGCGCGACTGTATGGCCGACGAAAGCCGATTTTACGATCTTCACTATAACGATCTGATGGCAGACCCTGTGGGTGCCGTGACGTCGATATACCATCATTTCGGCATGCAGCTCACCAGTGAATATCTAGACCGCGTCGCCGCCTTTCAGACCAATAATCCGCAGGATAAGCACGGCCGGCATGATTATGCGCCGGAGCAATATGGTCTCAACACTGAACGGCTGCGGGACCGGTTCGGCTTTTATATCAAGCGATTCGGCGTTGAGCCGGATCACAAGCGCGGAGCTGGAGCATGACAAATCCACCCAATCGCGGCACGCCAAGCGGGGGCTTGGTGATGAGCCCGTTCGACCATGTCCGCGCCCAGTTGGCGCGCCAAAAATGGGCGGTCGACACGCATAATGAAGGTGTGCTTTACAATATTTATGCACGCGATTGTGTGCTGCTGCTCAAGCAGGACGGGTTGAAAGAACTGGGGCGGCTGGCTGGCCGCGCCGAGGTTATCGCGATGATGGTTAAAGGCTGGAATCAAGACCACGCCTGGCGGCCCGGCTCGATGATCCACGTCATCGGGACATCGCTGCTGGAAACTGCACCGGAGGGGATGATCCGCAGCTGGTGTTACGCCACCTATGTGCATCTGTCGGAGACTGGCGCCACGGAGATGCGCGGCTACGGAAAATATTATGACCTTTGGGCAGAGGAGGACCATATCTGGCGCTTACGCGAGCGGGAGGTGCATATATTTGGCCTACAGCTTCACAAGCTTGCGCCAACGACCGAATGACGAGGTGTGTTTGGACTTAGGATTACATAGCAATCGAGCTCTTGCGATCGGCGCGGGAACGGATGTGGGGGGGCGCGGGCTGCCCGGGAGAAGCGGCTTCCAGCACAAACGGACCAATCCATGCGTGGCGCCGCACGACGCGCTGTTCTGGTCGCGACGCATAGGTACGCTGCTGGGCTATGCAAATACCATTGTGTTCTTGGCCTCAGACCGGGCCTGTTATATCAATAGCGCGCGTGTGCCCGTTGATGACAGTGCACCCGTGGGGTGAGCCAGATGCAATATGAGCCGTACAAAGGAGAGCGAATGCGCGACAATCAATCCGAAGCAAGCTTCAATGTCGGCCTCGATGACCTTGCGCCGGCAGTGCGTATCCGCGAGATCGCCTTGCGCCTTTTTGCCGAAAATGGACCCGCTGCCACCTCCATCCGTATGGTTGCGGCTTCCGCAGGTGTGTCGACGGGCGCGATATTGCATCATTATAAGTCGAAGGACGCACTGGAGCAGGCGGTGCTGGAGTCCGTGCTTTCGCGGATGAGCGATGCCATCACCGGTGTCGGGCTTGACCTGCCCACACTAGATGCGATGCGGGCGAGGCGCGCTGCCACCGAATCATTTATGCGCAACAATCCGGCGATCGCAGCTTATCTGCGTCATGTTTATTTTGTCGGCGGGCTTCCGGCGGCACGGGTTTTCCACGCGATGGGTGCTATGCAGCGCGACCAGATGCAGCAACTCATTGCCGCCGGCATAGCTCGCCCGCTTCCCGATCCGGAAATCGGCCTGCTGCTTTACCATGCGATTACCGCCGCGCCGATGCTTTTGCGACCCTTGCTCGAAGGCACCAGCGATCTCGACCTCGATGATCCCGCCGTATACCACCGGTTTTTGGAAGCGGGGATCGATCTATTGACGCGGCCGTTGTTTATTTCTCCGCAAGCAGAGGACTAATCCCGCTAGGGTAGCCGTTGTGGTCAATCGGCCTTAGATTTCATGCGTCTTTTGAGGGGCGCGGTCTGATCCTTCACCAGGGCTGTGCGTGTAGCATAAAAACCTCCCTCTCATAGAGGATTTTGCTCACCGGCTGATGGGTCTGAATATCGTTCTAGATCGGCGGGCTTTCCGCCAGCGCGTGATATAAGCGCTCCAGGCCGGCACTGAAGGATACATTGCACGGGCCGGTGATCGACCGGCGGCGGGTGGGGTTGGCAGCATTCCCCTGTGGTGCTCCCGGCGTCTTCACGATCTTCAGCATTGCTGGAAGACCGGATAGGCGCTCGATTTGCTTCGCGGCGTTCTGTGTCGTCACGACCTCATCACCACACCAGTTCGTGGTCAGCGCCGGTACGCCGGCTTCACCGAGCAAGGCTTCCACTTGGCTTTGCATATCGTCCGTATGCAGCGGGCTATGTGGATTGGGGTCCCCCGGCACGGGAAACGATTCTCCCGCACGCACACTTTGAATCAGGCGCGCGTGGTAATTTCCACTCAAATGATCGGCAATCCCAAAAACCGTGTTCAATCTGGCAATCGTCACCGGTAAATTGAATGCCCGCGCACAAAACCGCGCAACGCCTTCAAGTCCCACCTTTGTCGCTGGGCTTGTCGCCGCGTAAGGGGTGGAACCGCGTCCTATCGGGTCCGTCTCGGTGTAGGTGTACATCGGATCCTCATTCGTCGAATACACGCCCATCGATGAAATAACGAGCGCCGCCTTCGCCTTACGGCAATGTTGCAAGATCAAGCCCGAACCTTCAACGTTCACCCGAATGGCATCTTCCAATTGCGCGAGTTCCGCTCGCCGCCAGGCAAAATGCAGCAAATAAGTGAAATTATTCGGCAAGCCGTCAAATTGTCCCGAGCCTAAATCAGCGGAGAAAGCGCGAATTCCGGCCGCTTCGACCTTGCGCCTTGTCGCCGCATCGCCAAATCGCGCCAACCCCCAGACCTCGTTGTTCTTGGCCAGCATCGATGCGATGGGAAAGGGACCAAGACCGGCAACACCCGTCACCAGAATTTTCTCACCAGACAGCATCACCATCTCCGTTCATGTCACTCTGCAGCACAATAAATTGTAGGTTCATATGGGTTCTAGAGCCTAGAGCATTCATCTAAGACAGACTACTCTAGTCGGACAAACCGCCGCCAACGCTAACAGCAGTTGCCTGCACGTAAGCACCTGCATCAGTGGCAAGAAACCCCACCATGTTGGCAACCTCTTCCGCGAGCGAGGCACGTCCTGCGATGACGCGATTGATGCCATTCACCAGGTTTTGCGGGGTCTCGTCTTCCGGTAACGCACGATAATGCTCCGCAATTTCCGCGGTCAGCATCACGCCAGGACAGACAGCGACGGTCGTAACGCCGCTGCCTTTCAAATCCAGCGCGAGATTCCTTGTGAACCCGACAACGCCAGCTTTACAGGAACTGTATACGACACTGAGCGCTGTTGCCCGTTTGCTGCTTTCGGACGCGATGTTAATGATACGTCCGGATTTTTGCGGTAGCATTACATCTAGGACCGCACGCGCGCAATAAATCGGTGCTTTCAGATTGATCGCGATCATGCGATCAAGAACCGCCTCCGATTCCTCCGCGAAGCGAAGGCCACGCTCCGGGATGCCTAGATTATTCACCCATATATCGATCTTTCCAAAATGCGCGTTGACAGCCGCAACCGCCCGCACGGCATCGTCGAAGCGCGTCACATCCGCAGTGACCGCAAATGTGCGCACACCCCAGCGTTCGGCAACCTGGGCGGCAACCCGCTGCGCGGCCTCGCTATCAATATCGATGACGGCCACCGCCGCGCCAAGGCCCGCGAGCCGGTTTACGCAGGCTTGGCCAAGACTGGGGCCGCCGCCGGCTGTAACCGCTGCCACCTTGCCGCGCAGGTCCATTAATTCCGTGATGCGTTTGTTCGGCATGTCCAGAGGCAAAGCGTCGATGTTAAGCTGGTGGGCAAGTTTATGGGACATTGATTTTTCCTTTCAGTCAGATTGCGGTATTGAGCTGAATTTCGTTACTATATCGTTGCATTAACTTTGCGCGAAATGCCCTCGCGGCATGCGGCACCGGACCTGTTTCAATCGACGTGCTTCAAGGCCATATCTGGAAAGCGAAGTTGCAGGGTGCGGCGGATACCTGTTTTCCAGTCAATCTTACATGGCCCCGCCATGGCCCGGCGCTTTGTTGGGTCTGGAAAATAATTTGGAAACGCAAACTCAGGTTTACGAATAAATTTTGGTGTTTTATCAATCAGAAAGCCGACATATTCAAAAAGTTCCTGCCAATCAACCCGCTCGTCCCCACCCCAGTTGACGATAAAAGCCGGAACCGAGGCAGCTTTGAGGCTTGGCTCTATCAGATCGACGATGTCATCCTCATGAATCGGCCCGATGACCATGGGCCCGGTCGGCGGCAAATAGACCTCGCCCGTTTCGACAAAAACATCGAGGAAACGGTCAATCAGACCCGGTTCACCGGTGAGGCCGCCATACTGGACGTTCTGCCGGCAAATCGCCGTAGGCAGATTCAGGATTAGCGCCGCCGCGCGCACTGCACCTTCGGCAGCTACTTTAGTCGGTGAATATTGGCCGCCATAGCTGCCGCCGAGATCGGAGTCCTCAGGGTACGTATGGTATGGGTCCGCATTTTGCGCGTAGACACTACTCGCCGACACGTGAAGGAACGCCTTTGCAGTATGGCAGTGACTCATCAGCCGCGCGGCTCCATCTGAATTATCCAGCATCCCTTCCTCGGCAGATCGCGGAGAGACGTTGGCAGCAATATGCACGATATAGTCAAAATCACGCGGGACGGCATCGAGCGACCCGCGGGCAAAATCGCCGACAACGGGTATGACACCGAGTTTTTCGGCGGCCTCGCGCGTGCCCTCCTTGGTATAGCGCGCCAAGCCCCAGACTTCGTTCGAAGGCGCGAGCGCAACGGCTGCGGCGCCACCGATACGGCCTGTCAGGCCGGTTAAAAGGATTTTATTTCCCTGTAGCATTCAATATCTCCCAGCCTGCACGGCGGCGTTTATGATGTTCAGGAGCCGAGCATCGCAAAGCCGCCATCAACGGCGAGAACCTGGCCTGTAATATAAGTGCCGCCATCGCTAAGCAGCAGCGCGATCATCGGTGCTAAGTCGTATTCGGCTTTGCCCAAAGCGCCGCGGATTTTCGTCACCGCCCGCGTCGATCCCTCCAGCCGCGCCCGCTCCTCCGGCGTTCCGGTTCTCTTCGACTCCTCCTGCAGGGAGCTTTCCATAAACGGGGCGATCGCGTTGGCGCGGATGTTGTATTGTCCCCAGTCTATGGCGAGAGCGCGGGTCCAGGCGAACACGGCGCCCTTGGCGGCACTGTAAATCGAGAAAGTCGGGGCGCCGCGGATCGCGGCTGCGGACCCGAAATTGACGATGGTGCCACCGCCGGCGGCCCGGAGATGGGGGAACACCGCTTGATTGGTGTACAGCGTGCCTTTGACATGGACATTGAAAATGGTGTCCCATTTTTCATCGGTGACATCTTCCGGCGCACAGTGAAGAATGTTTCCGCCTGAATTAACCAGGCCGTCGAGGGCGCCAAGATGGGCCGCCGCCTGATTGACTACCGCGAAGACATCTTCGCGCTTCGAGACGTCGAGATGCATATAGGAAAGACGCTCGCCGACATTCAACTCATCCACGATGCTTCGACCGCGAATATCGTCGATATCGGTGGAGACAACGCTCGCACCCTCGGCAATCAAGCCGCGCACGACACCTTCCCCGCATCCGTTCGCACCACCGGTTACAAAGATACGCTTACCATCTAACCGCATAGTCGCCCCCACTTTTCGGTTGCATAATGATTTACTTCTTCTTCGACACTAACGCGTGTTAGTTGGCGTTACCGCCAGCCAATGCCTGATTCCGCTCCTGAGGCCTTTATGCTCTTCACGTTCAACGGGCGCTGACCAGAATTTTAAACCGGCACGTTTCTCTGGTCATTCGCAGTCGAAAAACTCTTGTTGTCACGAGAGATAACGCACGGCAGATCGCGCGTCAACTAAACATTACAACCGTTATGTTTGGCTGACGCTTGCGTGGTCGGTGAGTAGGTGGGTTTGGGATAGCCCCCGTTTTGTAGACCGCCGGGAGGTTCGGCTTGGCACTTTATTTCCCTATTCAGTCTTTTCTGTGGGTTTTTCCTGTGGATCTTGGTCCTGTGCTCGGCCGAGCTGGATGGCCAGCCTGGCACGGCGCGGCGAAAGTCGAGATCGGACGACCGCCAATCCAGACGGGAACGATGTGGCGAAGCTGAGCTAGACCCCGCCCATCCGCTCGGCGCCGACTTCCGGCGTTGACGGGCGATAGCCTTGCATTCCAGTAAGAACGATTCCGACAACATCTTGAATGAAACGGTCACGCCGCCGCCTAAGGGCCGGCACGTCAGCGGCGCGCATTGAATAAATCCGGTTGATCACAGCACCAACCACTAGATCCTGTAGCATCTTTCCATCGACGCCGGCGGGGATTTCTCCTCGCTTCGCGGCTCTTCGGGTAACGGCTCGACCCTGTTCCAACAACTGCGCGCCATATTTTCCCGTGTAGCGACGTGCTTCTTCATTGGTCCAGGTATCGGCCTGCAAATGTAGCAAGACGCCGGCATGGGGACCTGTCAAAAGATCGAACCAAATGGTCGCCGATTTGACGAGATCGCCTTTAAGTGAGCCCATGTCACCTGAGTCCAGCGGAAACCAGCGCGCTGTGAGCGTCTCGCCCAGCAGCTCCCCCGGCCCATTCCAACGTCGATAGAGGGCCGCCTTGCCGACCGATGCGGCGAGCGCCACGGCGCCAAACGTGAAGGCCGCCCATCCACCCTGGGCGTAGATTGCAATCGCCTCATCGAACACCCGCGCCTCCAGAGCTGGGTCTCGCGGACGGCCACGAACCTCACTCGACGTGGCAGCAACATCGGGCGCACTACCTGGCTCCGTCATCTACGAATCACCTTTACAGACCGAAAAGGTCCGTATATTCTCACGACAGAACAGGCCAAGCGTGAAGAGCTGACCGATCAGCGTCAATCGCGCGGCAAAAATGACCTGAACACGAGCAACGCTGGGGAGCACAGCCATGTCGATATCCCAAGAACTGATTGACTGGAAAAGAGAAATTCGTCTAGACGACCCCTATTTCTATGTCAACGACAACCGTGCGCTGTTCCAGCGAATGCAGCGGGAAGTTCCTGTCTTCTGGTATGAACCAGGGCAATTCTGGGCCATTACGAAATATAACGACATCCGCACCCTGATGCAGGACCCGGCGGCGCTCAGCAACACCAAAGGCACCTTAATCAATTCGAGAGGCGATGACTGGGCCGAGAACTATCTGGCTAAATCTGGCCGCCGGACGCTGGTTTTTACCGATCCGCCCGAACACACCCAATTGAAGTCCGCCCTGTTGCAGCTTCTCTCGCCGCGCAAGATCCGTGCGATGCAGGAACATATGGAGCAGGTCATTCATGAGGTCTTGGATAAGGCACCCAAACACACTCCGTTTGATTTCGCCGAAGACTTTGCAGGGCGCCTGCCAGCGGACGTGGTGGCAAGCTTAATAGACGTTCCAAGTGACATCTATCCAAAGTTCTTCGCTTGGGCTCAAGCCACGCGCGACTCCACTGAATTTTCCGAAACCACCGACTGGGACGCCATCACGCGCACGCTTGAGGAGATGCACGCCTATTTTAAGGCCTTTGTAACGGAGCGCCGCGCTCAGCCCGGCGATGATTTCGTCTCGGGGCTGCTGGCGATTGAGGTCAACGGCATCAAGCTCAGCGACGAGTGGATCCTCGGCCTTTGCGGGACATTAGTGTCGGGTGGTTACGAATCCGCCAAGAGCTTCATTATGAGCGCCGCCAATATTCTGTTTGAGCATCAGGATCAACGCCAACTGCTCATTCAAAACCCAGAGCTGTGGCCCAGCGCGATGGACGAGTTGTTTCGCTTTATCGCGCCCTCCAACGGCGTGGCGCGCTATGTGCTCAAGGATATTAACGTGCGTGGCGTAACCATCCGCAAGGGTCAATGGATCGTTTTCCTTCTCGGTGCGGGCAATGTTGACGAGGACATCTGGCCAAATGCACTAGATCTTGACTTGCAACGTCCACCCAAAGCCGTCACGACATTCGGCGCCGGACCGCATCTTTGCATTGGCAATATACTAGCCCGAATCGAATGCCGGCTGGCCCTTCGGATCCTGCTCGAACGGTTTCCCCGCTACAAAGTCGTGGGCAACCCTCAACGCCGGCCTTCGGTGCTTTCCAATTCATTCAATGCCATGCCGGTCATTCTGGCTCCGCTCGATGCCTGACATTCCCAAAACCAACTCCCTGGGAGGAGCTTGATATGGCTAACAACACCGGCACACCGGCCTCAGACTGGCTGATTCTGAGCCCACCAGATGAAGTGCGTGCCCAATTGGCCCGCCAGAAATGGGCCGTTGACCGGCGCAATCGGGAGGAACTGCAATCCATCTACGCTTCGGACTGCATGCTGATCCTCAAGAATCAAGGAACTGATGAACTCTATCGCGTGGGGGGCCGAGACGCGATCATCGCCCATATCGCCAGCGGCTGGGCTGCCAACACAACCTGGATGCCCGGCTCCATGGTTCATCATATCGGAACCGTTCTGATTGAACCGGCCGCCAATCAGATGATCCGTTGCCGATCTTACGCCACATATGTGCATATCTTGTCGACGGGTCAGACCGAAATCCAAGGCTATGGCAAATACCATGACTATTGGCGCGTCGAAGACGGCCAGTGGCGCCTTCACGAGCGCGAAGTGCACCTGTTCGGCATCACCCTCCCCAACCACTAGCCGCCAGCGTCATCGGTCTATGGCGCGGCATGAGTGCCCAATTGAGACAGCCATCCCCGCAAATTCCTTGCGGAGATGGCCGGCCACCTCAAGTGTATGGGATCAGCTCGCTAGACGATATCGCCCACGCACTCCTTGATCTTTGCAAATTCGAGCTGCTGCCCCGTTACTTCAAACATGCCCCGGATGTTGCCGTGGGCGTCTACGTCGCCGAAGATCGCCGCCCAGTTATCGCGAACATCTTCTGGCGTGATATCGGCGTTAAAGTAGCCTGGCGGCGAGGCGAACAAAACACGGGTTATGCGTCCACCCGCCGCCGAGATGAACTGGCCAGTTACAGGGCAGTCCTCATGGACAAGATAGGCAACCGCTGCGGCAACTTTTGACGGATCGAGCTTTTCCCGCTGCCAGCGTCCAAACGGGGTATGGCCAAGCAAACGTTCAACCAAAGGCGTGTTGGCCCACGGCATGATCATATTGACTTTGATGCCGAACTCCGCGCCAGCGCCGGCCATCTGACGGGTAACCCCGTAGAGCGCGGACTTGGCCACCGTATAGGCGCCATCCCAACCATCAGGGCACTCGTAACCAAAGGTGACTGCTGAGCCCGTATTGACCAAGCGTCCGTTGCCGGATTTCGCCAGATGGGGCCAGGCGGCGCGCGCCATGCGCAGGTGCCCGCGCAGATGTACATCCAGTTGCGCTTCGGTCACGTCGTCCGGCGCATTTTGGATCAGGACTTCGGAGCTCGCCGTTCCCGCATTGTTGATCAAAATGTCCAGCTTGCCATAAGTTTCGATGGTCTTTGCCACCATCCTCTGCACTGCAGCCTCATCGGAAACGCTACCATTGACGCCAATGGCCTCACCACCTTTCGCGCGGATTTCCGCCACCACATCGGCTTCAGGGCCAATGCCAGACGCGCGGTAATTGCCGTTAACTACGACCTTTGCGCCGCGTTCTGCCAGCAATATGGCGTAAGCGCGGCCAAGTCCTACAGCTCCGCCGGTAACGAAGGCGACTTGGTTGTCAAAACGTAACTCTGTCATGGATTCAGCTTTCCTTAAATTGATCTCGCACAATCCGGCAGCGTCACAGTTTTTGAAGCCGGTGGCGTGTTTGTTATCTATTAGCGATGGTTGCGGCCGACCTTGGAGTCAGCTCGCAGATCGCACTTGAATTATATACAGACCGCGGTGGTCTGTATAGTGTAATTTATGCCAATCGTCGCCTCAAAGTCTAAGGGCGTATCCTCAATGGCCCAAAGCAGGACAGGCCGTGTGGTATCTCCAGCGATTTCCCGCATCGTCAGCGCCGCCGGAACCCGGCTCTCCGCTGACAGATATGAAAACATTCCGTCATGATCTCAAAAAGAACCCCACATCAAAGCGCCTCATAGAATTTCGCTGCACCAATGAATCACATCATGACAGCGCAAGCAAGAAATTTTTCAGCGAACTGTTCTCATGTCCGCATTCAAGTGTTTGATCGCGATTATTCGTTTCGCATCTGCGGGTGACCGGGCATGGCTATAGAGATGCGCAAGGCAGGAGACAGGACCCGAAGACGCCGGTTGAACAAGCTCTCAGGCGCGAGGCCCGTGATAAACCCGCTCATGGCGAAGCAAAAAACCTTGTAGATGCTGCCGCGCTTTGCCCAGCACGCGGACCGCCGCCGCGCGTGCCCGCACCAGATCGCGCATTGCCTCGTGTGCCTGATCGGGAACCCAGATGGCGGTCAATTCGGCAGCCCGATGCAGCTTCGCAAGCATCATCGCATCGCGGCGATCCGTCTTTACCCGGTCGCCCGCCTTGATCGGGATCAACGATGGCGCAACCACAACGCACTCATGTCCGGCACCGGTTAACTGTCGGTGCAGACCATAGCCACATGGACCTTCTTCGTAACAAAAACTGAGCCGCCGACTATTCTTGCCAAGCCATGTCACCATTCTACTCAAAACATCCGGCCGGTTCTCAAAGACACCTACCTGTCGCACCTCGCCGTCACGGGCGCTATCAGCCACCGCCACGCATACCGTCGCCTCATGCACATCCAATCCAACAAACGTGATATTGTCCATTAGGTCCGCCCTCCATGTATGAGGCTTTGTGCCGGCCATCCGGCACAACCCTCGACATTGTACATGCCAAGGGCGGGGCCGCCGTTCACTCAGCGGACATTGGGTCTAGAAGATTTGTTGGACAAGTTTTGCCTGTTTGACCGACATGGGTCCAAACAGAAGGTTTCGTTGCTGCTTTTGTCCACGACAACGCTTGCTCGTAAAGCTGAAGAATTCAGCTCATGCACTGAAAGAAGACAACGTAAAAAATTTTAGCGAACCGGCCAACGTAGTTTAGGCTGCATTTCTGTTCTCTCAACAGTTCATCGTGGGTCAAGAGCCAGCGTTAGACCTCGGGGCCTTTAAAATAGAATTTACATATTTCTGGTAAAAAACTAGTATTGCTCACAGCGGCGGGTGACGTAGCGGACACTAAAAAACGATGCAACTGGGGACAGTATTTATGCATCCATCCGTTGCTTTCCATTATGCTACATTTCGGGGGGTAAATTCTTGGATAGCTATGGCCAAATCGTATCGGTTCTCAGCCGCATTATGCTTTCGCTCGACGCCCAGGACCGCGAAGTCTTTTCGGACTGCTGGTCAGAAGACGTGTCACTTAGTGTCATTTTTTTTGATGGCAAAGAAATGAAATACTCATGCCGTGCAGACCTTATTTCTGGATTGACCGGGAGTTGGGAAGGAAGCGCCAGCCAGCTACGTCATCAGTTAGGTGCGGTAGACGTGACACTGACTGGGGAGGCAGATGCCGAAGCGAATTACTACTGCTTCTATATGACGGTTGGGTCCACTATGCAGTTGGCCGGCATGGGCCAATATTGGGATCAGTTGACGAAAGGCCAAGATGACAAATGGCGCGTCGCTCGTCGCAAGCACGTGTTCTTAACGCCTCTCGTTTACTGAGCCTCGAAAACTGTACCACTGAAGGTTGTGACAATAGCTCACGAATTTCTATTGGCCAACTTTGCTTTTTGATCGACAACGCCAATCAATTCAGACCAATGTGGTTAGGTGAAAATAATCCACATATATTTTCTCTTTTCAGATTTTACATCTGGCGCTTTGCGTGCGATATTCGTCTTATTTTCGGAAAGGGTGGCTCAGCCTCTATATCTGATGTTGCGCTCACGGCCCAGATCCGCTGGATTACCTACTCACTGTCATGGCTGGTCAGTACGGGCACTTGCGACACAGAGCTTCGCGATGAGACGCCAAATCTTTATGTAGACTATATCCCTAGAGATAATTTTTATATTCTCAGTTGATGAACACAATATCAAATAAAGATCGTGGAATTCACGCAGGCGAAGGCGCTACTCTACCGCCGCTAGCGCCTTCAGCACTTTTGGTGCGAGGTCTTTTTGGCAGATCAGCAGGTCCGGCAGATACGGATTCTCGTTGTTGTAAACAAGCTCGGTGCCATCTGCGCGGGTGGCGTGCAGGCCGGCGGCCAAAGCCACGGCGGCGGGGGCGCAGTTGTCCCATTCATATTGCCCGCCGGTGTGCAGATAAATATCCGCCTCGCCGCGCAGCACCGCCATGGCTTTCGCCCCCGCCGAGCCCATCGGCACGAGCTCGGCATCCAGCGCCTTGGCCACGGCCAAAGCCTCTTTCGCCGGGCGCGTGCGGCTCACCAGCATGCGCAGCTTGGGCGCCACGTCCGGCAGTGCCTGCGGCTCAGAAGCGAGCACAAGCCCCAAACCCGGCAGCGCCACGGCGCCAATCTCCGGCTTGCCACCAATCGAGAGCACGATATGCACCGCCCAGTCCGTCCGCCGTTCGCCATATTCCCGCGTGCCATCAAGAGGATCGACAATCCACACGCGCCCGGCGCTTAAGCGCTCGGCATTATCCTTCTCCTCCTCAGAGAGGATCGCGTCCTCGGGCCGCTGCTCCGTCAGCGCTTCCATGATGAAGGCGTTGGCTACACGATCCCCCGCCTTTCCCAACGCCTTCTCCGAGAACAGCCCCGAATCCTGGAGGGTCAGCAGCAGCTTGCCCGACGTCTCCGCTATATGTTTCGCCAGTTCGAGGTCGTTCACGGAATCAGTCTTTCAATGATGAAATCAGCCGCCTGCTCCGGGGTCAGCTTCGCAGTGTCGATGCGGATTTCCGGGCTATCGGGCGGCTCATAGGGGCTGTCGATACCTGTAAAATTTTTCAGCTCTCCGGCGCGGGCTTTTTTGTACAGCCCCTTCACGTCGCGCGCCTCGGCTTCGGCCAGGGGCGTGTCGATGTGGATTTCGATGAACTCGCCGGGGGCCATCATGTCGCGCACCATCTGCCGCTCGGCCTGGAAGGGGCTGATGAAGGCGGTGATGACGATAAGCCCGGCGTCGGTCATCAGCTTGGCAACCTCGCCGACGCGGCGGATATTTTCCACCCGGTCAGCCTGGGTGAAGCCGAGGTCTTTGTTCAGGCCATGGCGGACGTTGTCGCCATCGAGCAGGAAGGTGTGGCGATTCATCCGCACCAGCTTCTTCTCCACCAGATTGGCGATGGTGGATTTACCGGCGCCCGAAAGGCCGGTGAACCACAGCACGGCGGGCTTCTGGTTTTTCAAGGACGCATGGGTGTCGCGGCTGATGTCCAGCGCCTGCCAGTGCACGTTTTGCGCGCGGCGCAGCGAGAAGTGGATGATCCCGGCACCGACCGTGGCGTTGGTCAACTTGTCGATGAGGATGAAGCCGCCGAGCGTGCGGTTCTGCGCGTAGGACTCAAAGGGGATGGGACGGTCAAGATTGAGGTTGGTGACGCCAATGGCGTTCAACTCCAGCGTTTTGACCGCAACATGCTCCAGCGTGTTGACGTTCACCTGGTATTTGGGTGTGTGGATGGTGGCGGTGACGGTCTGGGTGCCGAGTTTCAACCAATAGGGCCGGCCGGGGACCAGGGGCTCGTCGGCCATCCAGACGATGGTGGTCTCGAACTGGTCGGCCACTTGCACGGGGGATTCGGCGGCCGTGATGACATCACCGCGAGAGCAGTCGATTTCATCGGCGAGGGTGAGCGTGATCGACTGCCCGGCGACGGCCTGGGGCAAATCGTCGCCCAGTGTGACAATGCGCGTGACGGTGCTGGTTTTGCCCGAAGGCAGCACGCGGATCGCGTCGCCGGGCTTCACCGTGCCGCTGGCGATGAGGCCGGAGAAGCCGCGGAAGTCGAGGTTCGGGCGGTTGACCCATTGCACCGGCAGGCGGAAGGGTTTGTCCTGATCGGCGGTGACGTTTAGCTCGACGGTTTCGAGGAATTCGATCAGCGGCACGCCCTTGTACCAGGGCATGTTCGGCGATTGGGTGGTGATGTTGTCGCCCATGAAGCCGGAGATCGGCATGGGGGTGAAGGACGCGATGCCGATTTCGGCAGCGAATTTGGCGTAGTCGGCGACGATGGCTTCATATTTCGCCTGGTCGTAGCCGATCAGGTCCATCTTGTTCACCGCCAGCACGATGTTTTTGATGCCGATGAGGTTGGCGAGGTAGCTGTGGCGGCGGGTCTGGGTCAGTACGCCTTTGCGCGCATCGATGAGGATCACCGCGAGATCTGCCGTGGAGGCGCCAGTGACCATGTTGCGGGTGTATTGCTCATGACCGGGCGTATCGGCGACGATGAATTTGCGTTTTTCCGTGGCAAAAAAGCGGTAGGCGACGTCGATGGTGATGCCTTGTTCGCGCTCAGCGGCAAGGCCGTCGACCAGCAGGGCGAAGTCGATATTCTGCCCCTGGGTGCCGACGCGCTTGCTGTCCGCTTCGAGGGCAGCGAGCTGGTCTTCGAAGATCATCTTCGAGTCATAAAGCAACCGCCCGATGAGGGTGGATTTGCCGTCATCGACCGAGCCGCAGGTGATGAAGCGCAGCAGGGATTTGTGCTGGTGTTTCTCCAGATAGGCGTCGATATCCTCGGCTATCAGCGCCTCGGTGACGTAGGAGCTTTCCTTGGTTTCGGACATTAGAAATACCCCTCCTGCTTTTTCTTTTCCATGCTTGCCGCCTGGTCGTGGTCGATGGCGCGGCCCTGGCGTTCCGAGGTGGTGGTGAGCAGCATTTCTTGAATCACTTCCGGCAGGGTGGTGGCTTCGGATTCAACTGCGCCGGTGAGCGGATAGCAGCCCAGCGTGCGGAAGCGGATGGAGCGTTCCTCCACCTTCTCGCCGGGGCGGAATTGGAAGCGGTCGTCATCGACCATAAGGATAAGGCCGTCGCGCGTCACGGTGGGGCGCTTGGCGGCGAAGTACAACGGCACGATGGGGATATTTTCCAGGTGGATGTATTGCCAGATGTCCAGTTCGGTCCAGTTGGAAATGGGGAAGACGCGGATGCTCTCCCCCTTGGCTTTGCGGGCGTTGTAGAGGTTCCACAATTCCGGGCGTTGCTGCTTGGGGTCCCAGCGGTGGTTGGCCGAGCGGAAGGAAAAAATCCGCTCCTTGGCGCGGGATTTTTCCTCGTCGCGCCGCGCTCCGCCGAAAGCGGCGTCGAAGCCGTATTTGTCGAGCGCCTGCTTCAGCCCTTCGGTCTTCCACATATCCGTGTGCAGGCCGCCATGCTCGAACGGGTTGATGCCGCGCGCGGCGGCTTCCGGGTTGTGGTACACCAGCAGCTCCATGCCGCTCTCACGCGCCATGCGGTCGCGCAGCTCGTACATGGCGCGGAACTTCCAGGTCGTGTCCACATGCAGCAGCGGGAACGGCGGCGGGCTGGGGTAGAACGCCTTGCGCGCCAGATGCAGCATCACCGCCGAGTCCTTGCCCACGGAGTACAGCATCACCGGTTTCTCCGTCTCCGCCACAACCTCGCGCATAATGTGAATCGACTCAGCCTCCAAACGCTGCAGGTGGGTCAGAGTTGGAGCGTTTGATAGTAAATCTTGATCACGTTGATGGCGCAATTCTGCCAGCTCCCCTTTATTGCGCGCAGCCTGTCTATCTGATCTGGCGCAGGGTGCGTATATATTATTTGACTATTTAGTCAAACCCCATTGTGTCACGCTCTTTACGCTGCATCTCGCGGAGCCCGGTTTCGATAGCCCCTAACCCTATCGGAAACATAACTTCCCGATTGACACCAACGATCGGCGGCGGTGCCAGGCCAATCAACGCCAGAGCCGATTCAGGCAACGCATCGAGCGGCGTCAGCGAATTGCCTAGACGCGCCTCGATCAAAGCCCCCCTGACGAGCTGTCTGATCACCGTCGTAATCCATTCCACGGTCTCGGCGTTTAGTCGCCTTGGCGCAAGTAAGGTATTGATCGTGTCGCGCATGATACCTATGGCGTCATGACTGGCCGCGGACATGAATTCCTGTGCTTTTTCGGGAATATTCGTATCAATGACGATTTCGAACGTGCCGGGCACAAAGCCATAACGTGCCTTTAGCCGCCGCTGAGAAATACCAAACCATTCCAAATGATTACGGAGTTTTTCCAGTAATGGGTCGTCCGTGAGATAGATCTTTTCGATCTCCCCGCGATCCCTCTCCCATATCTGCTGAATGACAACCGTAAGCAGATCAGCTTTTGATCCAAAGGCGTGGTAGAGGCTGCCCTTCTGGACGAGAGCGGCACCACAGATGGCGTCCACGGATACCGCGTGATAGCCACTACGCCAAAATAAGGCGGTGGCGGCTTCAATGATCCGGTTGGGTGTGGATGGTTTGCTGGCCATATTTGGATCATCCGTATTTTGCGTTGAATGTCCAGACAGGCGTTGACTTATCGGTCAAATTTTCCGATACTCTGCATAATATCCAGACTTGATCGCAGTATAATCGGCGACGGAGGACAGGCGAAGTGATACAGTTGAAGCTTACATGGCGGTCTCGGCGCCAATGTTGCCGTGCAGTTTGACATTCTTGCCATTGGATTGCCTTTCAGCGAGGGGCCGGTGGTGCGGGGTGATGGGAGCCTGCTTTGTGTCCAGGTGCTTGCTGGGCAAATGACCCATCTCAGTGCTGCAGGGGCTGTCATTTCGACGCGGCAGATTGGCGGAGGTCCGAATGGTCTTGCCTTTGGACCAAACAATCTTTGCTACATTTGTAATAACGGTGGCCTGGACGCCGATGATATCGCCCGCTTGCGTGAAGGCGAGGATGGCGATGCTATCGATCCCGGCTTAGGCCGAATTGAGACGGTGAACCTCGAAACAGGCGAGGTTAAAATGCTGTATAATCAATGTGATGGCGTTCCGCTGGTTGCTCCCAATGATCTGGTCTTCGATGGATTTGGCGGCTTTTATTTCTCCGATTTTGGCTCTCTTCGTAGGGCAGCGCCGCAAATGGGCCAGGTGTATTACGCACAAGCCGATGGCACGGGGTTGCACGCCGTCACGCCGCCGTTGGAGCGCCCCAATGGGGTTGGTCTCAGCCCGGATGGAACCAAGTTGTATGTCTCGGAGACCCATTCTGGCCGAGTTTGGTGTTTCTCTCTGACGGAACCTGGAAAGATCACAAACGCGATGCAGGCATCTGCACTTCTGTTCGGCGATGCTAGTTTACTGATGGACTCGCTTGCCGTTCAGGCGGATGGCAAGGTTTGCGTGGCCTGCCCAGGAAATAATCTCATCCTGCGCGTCGCGCCGGACGGCACCGCCGAACGTATTCCAACCGTCCCCGGCGATCCTTCGAATATCTGTTTTGGCGGTGCCGATATGCGGACCGCATACATCACCGGCCTGCATTGCGGCGTTGTTTTCACGGCGACATGGGATGCGCCAGGTCTGGCACTGGCTTTTCAGGAAAAGTGGGCCGGCCCTAGCCCCGTTTGTGGAGGGCATTAGCATGACAGTCTCAATCGATCGTAGTGGTGGCCTTAATCCCAGCCTGGATCAGGCGCTCGTGCATGGGCCAGCGGACCCGTTGACCTATGAAACATTCAATGTCTGGCTGGTTGATGGACCGCGCCGGATCGGCTTCAATTTACATCTTTATTATGTCCGTGATGGCATCGCCCGGGAACGTGCAACGCTGTTTTTCCCCGATGGCCGGCGGTTCATCACCCATTCTGAGGGACGTTATGAAAATGGTGCCGAGCCGGGTGGCCGCAGTCTGCGTTACCGTTGTGTCAAACCGTATGAAAACTGGGAGTATCGGTGGAATGCCGAAGCGATAACGCTGACGCAGGAGCAGGAAGCGCAGGGTTCGGTTACCACCGGCCCCACGGCTGAAGTGGTTGTTGAGGTTAAGGCTCAAACGCTTACTGAGCCCTGGTTGATTCCACTCTCAACCGGGCCGCAAAGCTTGGTCGGGCCGCCACGGACGGCAGATGGAATTTTTCTTGGTAAGTATGAGCAGATTATCCGCGGCGAAGGAACAATATCGGCCGCTGGAGAATCTTATGCGTTCTCTGGCGTCGGCTTGCGCGGTCATGTGCGCGGACCGCGCGATACCACCGGCATGGGCTCTCACGCCTGGGTGACTGGGCAGTTTCCAGGTGGGCGGGGATTTGGTCTGAAGCAGCTTTTCACCCTGGATGGAACGCCCTATTTCAGTGAGGCTTATCTCGCAGAGGATGGCCGAATTCTCCGTGCAGAGATCATAAACTCCCCGAAATTCTCGCGTGATTCCAATGAGCATGGATTCTCCGTTGAATTACAGGCGGGCAATCGTACGGCGCGTATCGAGGGCATGAATTTCCACACAACCTGGATTCCGCTTGGCGATTGGGGCGGGCCGGCGCCGTCTGTCCAGCGCAAAGCCGCAGGCACCGGGGCGTTCGCCGCTGGTCACGGTCTGGTCCAGGAAGCTGCGAAAATAATGAGCCAGTCTTGCTCGCGCTTCATCTGGGATGGCGAGGAAGGCTTCGGCATGTGTGAGCTTTCTGGTTAGTAAAAATTCTTAATAAACGTCCAAGAAGGAAAAATGATGTTAGATGTAGAGACACTCCTAAGCGCCGCTGAAGCGCAAACCGGGTTATCGGATTGGGGAACCGATCAGGCCTTCCGCATTGGGCTTGGCGAACTTGTGAGCGCAGCCGTTGCCGCGCAACTCTCGGAAGCCGGGGCAGCCTCGCTACAGGACCAGATCCTCACGCAGCTCGCGATCCGCCTGCATTTCGTCGAGGATGAAAAGCTGCACCCTGAAATCACCGAACAGAAAATCGTCCGGCCGCTGATCCTCACGGGGCTGCCGCGGACCGGGACGACCATCCTTCACGATCTTTGCGCGCTCGATCCGGCTGGCCGCGCGCCGCAGGAATGGGAGTCTGCCATCCCCTGGCCGGCGCCGGAGGCCGCCACCTACACCACGGACCCGAGGATTGCGCAAACCCAGGCGGGGATCGACGCCATGCTGGAGGCCATGCCGGTGCTGCGCACCATGCACCCCTGGGGCGCAACACTGCCTGCGGATTGCTTGAGCTTCTTCGCGTTCAGCCTTTACTGCACGCGGTTTTTTGCGAGTATCTACGTCCCGCAATATGCCCATTGGCTCGCGACCGCCCATCCTGACGGCATCTATCGCAGCCATAACAGGGCGCTGCAGCAGCTTCAGTGGAAGGGGCCGAAAGGTCGCTGGATTTTGAAAGAGCCCATGCATCTGCTCAATCTTGACCAATTAATTAAAATCTATCCTGATGCATGTATCGTGCAGACCCATCGCGACCCGGCACGCACACTACCCTCGAACGCGAGCCTCGTCTGGACCATCCAGACGATGCTCAAACCAGATTTATCAAAGAAAGAAGCAGGACGGGAGGCGCTGAAATTATTTGGTGCCCATCTTGAACGCGGCACGATCGCCCGGCGCGATCCTGCGGTCGACAGCCGTGTGCTCGATATCGCCTATCGCGACACGGTCCTCGATCCTGTTGGCACCGTTAAACGGATTCACGACCATTTTGGCTTTGAGTTCAGCGCCGAACATGGCCACCGTATCGAAGAGCATATCGCCCATAATCCGCAAGGCAAGCATGGCGAGCATAAGTACAACGCCGAGGATTTCGGTCTCGATCAGGCCACCCTGAAGGGTCTGATGCCCGAGTATCGCGAGCGGTTCGGGCATCTGCTGTCCGAACCGGCGAGATAGGACAAACGCCATGGGTTTTGATCGCCATTCCACCGCCATGCAGGTTGCCGCACAAGCCGACCTCAGGGGCCGCACGGCCCTTGTCACCGGTGCAACCTCTGGGCTTGGTGTGGCGACCGCTCATGCCTTGGCAGCGGCCGGCGCGGACTTGATTCTGGGTGTGCGCGACCGGGATGCCGGACGTCTCATGGCCAACAAGATCTGTGCTGAAACAGGGCGGCAGGTGCTTGTCGGCGTGCTCGATCTCAGTAACCCCTCTTCGGTGGTCAGCTTCGCGCAAACCGTGACTGACCGCCCGGAGGCGCTCGGTATTCTGGTGGCGAATGCGGGGGTTTCCAAGACGCTGGATGCCCATACCGCTGATGGTCTGGATGTTCGTTTTGCCACCAACCATCTAGGGCACTTCTTGCTGGCGAACCTCCTGTTCCGCAAACTTGCCTTGAATGGCGCTAGGGTTGTTGTGCTGAGTTCTGCCGCGCATAAAGGTCGGCCGTTGCATTTTGATGATATGCAATGGCAGAGCCGTCCGCGAGACGATCTGATGGCATATGGCGAATCTAAAACTGCGAATATTCTGTTCGCAATGGAAGCCACCAAGCGTTGGTCGTCCGACGGCATTTTCGCCAATGCGGTCTTGCCAGGTTCGGTATTGACCGGGTTGCAACGCTATCATGGTGATGAGCTGAAACGGCTGATTGGCTTCTTTGACGAACAGGGCAAGCCGAACCCGGCGATGAAAACCGTTGAGCAGGGAGCCGCGACGACTATCTGGGCAGCAACGGCGCCGGAGCTTGAATCGCGCGGGGGGCTGGTTCTGGAAGATTGCGCGTTGGCCTTGCCTGTTGGGCCCGAGACGCATCCATGGACGGGGTTCGATGCCAGCGTCACCGAAGAACTGGCAGCGTACATGTTGTGGGAACGGTCAACGGATATATTGGCTGCGCTGGATATCATCATTTGAAGAGGGCGCCGGTCGTAGTGTGACTTTTGAACGAAACCCTAGTTATCCCAAGGAGTTAATTGTGAACCAGTCGAACCTTTTTCCTTCGGGCGGCCAAATTATCCCGTTTGGTGCGTTTGCATGCCGGCTCGACCGACCCCTTCAGCCGCAATGTTTTATTTTCAACTGAATGAAATGGCACAGCAACAGAAAATTCCGGGTGTATTCATCTTGATGAAAAACAACCTGGGCAAGGCGCTGATTGCGCCGAAGATTCAAAACATGAGGAGAGTGCGATGAGTGAACAAGATTTGTCCAGCGGCTACGATCCGGCCCATGAGTTCTTTCTTGGTGAAAAGCCCGATAATCCGCTAATGCGCGACAGCGCGTCTATGTGGATCTCGGATGACAAAGGGCGATTTGGTTTCCCTCGTCTGACCATCGAGGCGGTTTCGAGCGAATGGGATAATCGCGGTGTCGAAGCCAATATCGCTTTCCCCGACGGCCGTGTCTTGATCGGATCCGGTGGCTACGCGCCGGCTCCGGTTAAATTCGTCGACGGCAACGCCGTCACGCTCAATGCTGGACCGCTGACTTTTGAGGTGCGGGAGCCTCTAAAACGCTGGGCGCTGGTTTTCGATGGCCAAACCTATGAAACCACGGTTCAACAACAGGCCCAAGGCGTCACCACCGGCACGCCGCGCGACGTGCGTATCGAGGTTGAAGCGACAATGGTAGTGCCGGCCTGGAGTCCTGGCGAGCAGGCGCGCGACGCGGCAACCGTGCAAGCGGTGGGCGCGGTGGGAGGGCATCGCCACGAGCAGCTATTCCGTTGCACAGGCAGCTTTCATATCGCCGGCGAAGCGCCGCTTAAATTTACCGGCTCCGGCCTGTTCGTTCGCCGCTCTGGTGCACGGGATATTGGCGAATTCCCCGGCCACTGCTGGCAATCGGCGGTGTTTCCGAGCGGCAAGGCGTTTGGATTGATGGGCTTTCCGCCACGCAAAGACGGAACGCCCTCGTTTGGCGAGGCATATATTTATGACGGCAAGCAAAAACACTATGCCAAGGTGGTTGAAGCGCCATGGATGAACCAGTTTGTCCCGCATGACGGGCCAGTGGATATCGTGCTTGAAGTTGCAGGACAGCCGGTTCGGATCAGCGGCCGCACCCATGATTCCACCTGTATTCGCGAGAATAACCCGATGTTTGGTAACTGGACGCAGGCTGGACAGCCAGTGTTGGTTGGTCTGCCATTTCATCAAGGCGGCGTACGCTATGAATGGGATGGCGAAGTAACATACGGCATGATTGAGCGTTCACTGCCGGGCGCCAAAATGGTGTAGAGGGAGATGTTGCGGCGATGAATCGGTATCTCAAGATATCAGCCGAAACGTCGCCGCGCGTTTCCATGCCGTTCGCGGTGTCGGGAAAGGCTGGCTGGCAATGAAGGCTAAGACGGGCAGAAATTTGCCCGGGCCACAGCGAGGCTGGTGAGCAAGCTGGGTATGTTCGTGGTGACTACAATTCTTCCACGCCCCGCCGGTCCAGGCGGCGAACAGGGCGTCGCTGATCGGCTGCCTGGTATCGCGGGGGGGGGGCTAGTACCTCGTCACAGTGGTTTTGACTCTTTGGCGGCGTGCGGATAGGCGCGGGCGAGTTTCACTCGCGCGCGTTCTGTGGTGAACATCCATTTCACGCGTGCGCCACTTTCATTTCGCTGCTTTTCCCACGCTTTTATTTCTTTGTCGAGACGTTTACGCTCGCCGATCCGGCGATCCAGGCATTGGCTGCGTAGCACGCCGATTTCGATTTCAACCATATTCAGCCAGCTGGCATGCTTGGGCGTATAATGGAACTCCAGCCGCTGGAGTACCCGGTGCGCCTCGGGTGCCGGAAAGGTTTCATAGAGCGCGCCCGCCGTATGGGTCGATAAATTGTCCAGCACGACGCGAATGAGATCGGCATCTGGGTAGTGGATATCAACCAGATCGCGCATGCAATGCGCAAAGTCGGCGGCGGCGCGATGCTCGGTGACTTTCACGTGGCGCCAGGATTTGTGGGCGTCGAGAAACACAAACAAGTTCGCCGTGCCATTGCGCCGGTATTCGTAATCGTACCTTGCCGGCTGCCCGGGTGCGGCCGGGATCGGCTCGCGGACCTCGCCGATCAACTGCGTCGGGCTCTCATCGAAACACACGACGGGAAATTTCGGATCGGGATATTGCGAATAGAGGTCGAGCACATCTTCCATGCGGGCGACGTAGGCGCCATCCACTTTCGGGATGCACCACATGTCCTTCTGCCACGGCTGCAATTTGTTTTCGCCCAAGCGCCGGCGCACCGTCTCGCGTGAGACCGCCGCATGCTCGGTCAGCTTGATCATCTCGCCCGCCAACAAATCCAGCGTCCACCGCGCCCGCCCCAGGGGCGGATTTGAACAGGCTGTTGCCACCAGCAGGGCTTCTTCCCGGCCGGTTAGCTTGCGCGCCGCACCCGGACGCGCCTCCTCCGCCAGCGCAAGCTCGAGGTTGCCTTCCACAAAGCGGCGCTTGGTGCGGTACACGGTGGACTCGCCGACCGACACACTGGCGGCGATCACCTGGTCGCCAACACCCGCGTCAGCGGCCAGCAAAATCTGCGCGCGCTTGACCTTGCGGGCCGGGTGCTTGCCCCCGCTCAAAAACGCGGTGAGCTGGTCGCGTTCCTCTTGGCTCAGCTCGACGCGATACCGTATGTTCATCAGAAGCTCCCCTGGGGTTGAGAGCAAACCGATGAATCACATCTCCGAGCCGGGTCACGCCGCGACACCGCCCAGCTTCACGGCAAAACAAGGCCAGTATCTGGCCTTCATTCATGCCTACACCCTCGTGCTGGGGCGTCCTCCGGCGGAAGCCGATCTGCAACGCCACTTCCGTGTAACCCCACCCGCCGTGCACGGCATGGTGCTTTCGCTCGAACGCGCAGGACTCATTCGACGCGAACCAAGCCGCGCGCGCAGCATCGGCCTGCTCGTCGACCCAATGGCGCTGCCACCACTACAGCCGAGCCACCTTCAACCCGTCAAAACCACTGTGACGAGGTACTAGCAGGCTGGCATCGAACATCTGCTAGATGCCGTTGTGCCAAAAGTGCGGCGCGTGACCAGCGCGCGAATATTGGGCCCCAGCGAGGTCACGCAAGCACAAATCCAGCCTGTCCGACAACGCATCTTCTCCGCTCCCTTTGTTTCATCCCCCCGCACAGCCGGCTTCAGCCAGGCTGCTTGGCCAGCGCCCGCAGCCGCTCCTCGCCAATCTGGCTCAGCAGGTCGGTGTGCACCGGCACCCAGCCCAATTCATCGCGCGAGCGCGGGCTGCGCGAGCGGCTGGAAGCGCCCATCACAATCAACGTCGCAAACTTACCCCAGACCTCGAATGCCTCTTCCACACTCAAGCTGCGCGTCGGGCAACCCAAATCCTGCGCCACGCGCTCGGCAATCCAGCGGTTGGCAATCTCCCCGGCCACGGCATGGTAGAGCGCCCCGCCGGTGCCCTTCTCGACCACAAGCCCATACAGGCGGCCCAGATCGTCAATATGCACATTGGTATAGCAATTAAGGCCAGGGCCGACATAACAAGCTGCCCCAGTCTTGGCGACGGATTCGTAGATCATGGACATATGGCCGTGGTCTCCTGGCCCCCAGATCATGGGGGGCCGAACCACGATGCCGCGAATGCCGCGCGTGGTCGCCGCGCGTACAAAATTTTCCGTTTCAACGCGTTGCACCAGGGAACGTGCCGGGGTGAACGCGTCCTGCTCCGCGAAACTATCCGGGCTCCAAAATCCCGCCGTGCGCTGGCCAAGCACGCCGGTCCCGGAGGTGAAGATGAATGTTTTGCCGCTGCCCTCAAACCTGTCGAAAAACGCTTTGACGGCCACCTGTTCCTGCTCCAGGAGCAGTTGCGGCGCGAAAATCGTTACATCCGCTTGCGCCGCAGCATCCACGGCACCTGCAAGATCGCTTTCCAAATCGCCGAGGATCGGTTTGATGCCGGCCGCCTGCAACTTGGCGGCGGCCGCCGCCGAGCGGGCCATGCCGCTGACTTCATGGCCAGAGCGGACAAGATGCGCACCGACATTGCCACCGATAAAGCCTGTGGCACCAAGAATGTAAACTTTCATGTACTCCCTCTTTCCCTCATGCAAGCGGATTCCCGCGAACTCTTATTCGTTGGCTCTAATTCGGCCCGGCTAGTAAACCGGCATATACATTTATCCGCTACCAGACAAATTATACTGTCGATCAAGAGCCTATTACTGCCTAAGCCCCGTGGAGGGCCCCGGCCTAACTCGTCAGTAATAATGTAGCGTAGCGTGCCGACAAACCTGAAGATAGGATCAAGCGAAGATTGGTCCACGGAGTGGCCGTCGGCAATCAGAATGGAAGATGAGTAGCGACTATGTGCCAAAAGAGGGCGACCTCTTACCAAGGCCAGAACCAAAGCCTCTTCCAGAAATCCTTTAACGTGAAGGCTGCCTGGGGCGTTGATGTCGCGAGGTAGAGCTTGCGTTACGATTTCGTTCAGATTGTCGGCGAAGACTTTCTCGATTTCGGCGCGAGGTCCCCAGCACCAGATGTCCCCAGCCTTGGTAAAAATCAGCCGGCTATCACCGACATCTCAATATCTGGCGGATTTTTTTGCAGTAGAAAGGCCGTTGTGAAATAGCGTCGCGTTAAATTTCGAAGCCAAGTCACTGCCCATCGGCATGGTCATCAACAGCCCTCAGCGAAGCAGCGATATCGGCAATCGACCGGAACAGTACCAGCCCATCATCCTTAGAAGGCAAAAAACCCCGGCGGCGCCAAAACGCGGCTGCGTCACCATCAACGGCATTGACGATAAGCGCCCGCCCGCCGATCAACGCGGCGCCGTTCACGCTGCGGGCCAGTGCATGATTGAACAATCCTAGGCCTATCCCTTGCCCACCCCAAGCGCGGTCCGTCGCAAGCTGCCCGAGCAGAATACACGGCACCGGATTCGGTGGCTGGCCCGTGCGGATCGCGCGCGGCAGAGTGGCTGGCACAATGGCGGTCGGCGCCAAGCCGTAATAGCCGACCACGCGGCCCGCCACATGAACGACCATGACCACCGTGAACCCCTTTTGCTGATTGGCCAGCGCTCGAGTCTTCAGCCAATGGTCGAGCGAGGGCTTGCTGCAGGAGAACTGGGATACATCGTGACCGGCATTCAGGAGCTCCGGCGCGGAGAGCGGCGGCTCCGCCATCAGCGCTTCGCCGGCCCCTTTTCCCACGGTGCCTTGCGGCGAAGGGATGCCACCATTTCCGACACGGGAGCGGCGGGCGCGGAGACGGCTTGAATAAAGGCTTCAAACCCCTCCGGGCTCATGCGTACCAGCGTGCTTTCCATAAGCACTTCCTCGGCGGCCCGCACCGCAGCCTCACGCACAAAATCCGTCCGCGAGCGCCCGCGCAAATCGGCGGCACGGTCGATAATGGCGATGTCACCTTCCGGGAGCCGCATCGAGAGCGGATGGTCCTTGCGCTTGGCTGTTGCGGTCATGGCTGTGGCTTTTGTCATGGGATGCATATAGATCTCTGTAGCGCATTATGCAATACAATTCGATTGCTTCCCTTATCGTCTATGCCGCCTCGTTTGCTTCCGATGCTCCATGTGATCCCGCAAATCTTGGCCTCGTTGACCAACCCGATGCCAGAATTCCGACTCGGCCTTGTGATTGACCACCGGGCGACGGGCCACCCTGGCCAGAAGTTCCGCCACATCCGCGCCGATACGGGCAACCCGCGCCAGCGCTCCGCCATGACGGCGCAATTGAGCCACCAAACCAGACAGAATCTCGGCGAGCGCATTTGCAACGCGGTGGTTCATCAACCCCTCAGCCAGCATCGACGGCTGATCCCGGACATCCCTGCGCGCTTCCGCTGCCCGGTGAACCCTCTGCATCGCCCGCCCGGTGACGTGCCCCCTTGCGCGCATCGCGCGGCGGTTGAGGATCAAAGTCAGGCAACGACCATAGCCTATCAGGTTTGAGATTTCGAGTTAAATTACCCTAACACTGCCCTAGTGGCCTGAGTCGTTCACAAT
>PLSD01000005.1 GCA_003164135.1 Acetobacteraceae bacterium | reverse complement strand
TGCGGATTTTAACCGGCGCCGACAAGCGGGTATCCACGCCCATCGGCCCGGCCTCGATCCGCGCGATGATCCGCTCGGCCCGATCCCAACTGGCAGCGCCATGCTGAAACGTTTTGAACCGGCGGATTTTCTCGCCCGGCATCTGCTCGGCCCTTGCCTTCGTGCTGGCTTCCAGCGCAGCGACATGCTTGCGCAAGGTCGTGGTTGGTGCAACGCCCAGAATGTAATCAAGTTTGCGCGCGTGGCAGAAGCGCAGCACTTGCGGTGTACAATAATGGCTGTCACCGCGCAGCATGATCGCGGTGCGCGGCCAGTGGGTACGAATGGCGTCGATCAAGCGGCGTAGCCATTTGGCGATCTGCCGGCCGCTTGGCCGGCAGGCGGGGCGGAGCACAGCAGCCACCATGCGGCCGTCACCGTCGAACACCACAATCGGCTGAAACCCGTATTCGTCATGATGCGCATTGAACAGCCGCAATTGCTGTGCTCCGTGAACCGCGTCGAACGTATCGTCGATATCGAGTATGATCTTCTTCGGTACCTTACGAAAACTCATGCAATAATGCTCAACCATCGAGAGGCCCATACGCAACAAGGCACGTGGTCCAGGCAGGTTCTCTAGGCGTGAGATCGTCGCCTGCGAGCACAGATCGGCCGCCTCGGGAAGCCGCTCCATCGCGAGTTTAAACATCGGATCGCGGCGCAGCGTATCGGCATCGTTGCCATCCTCGTACCCTGCCGCGATCATCAGCATGCGAAAGCGAATGATCTCATCAAGGCCGTGCACCACGCGCCCCGGCATGCGGGGATCCTCAATGCAGGCGCCAAGGCGCCGGGCAATGCCCAGACGTTGCTCCGTCTCACGCAATGCCAACAACCCGCCATCGGAAGACAGCAGATCACCGTCGAACCGGGCAAGAATTGGCTTGCCGGCAACAGGTGACAAACCGGGGAGAATTGGTGTAATTTCAACTGAGGCGAGCATCGCGTTCCGTCATGATGGGGTTTGGCGTCGATAACAAATTCTTACATCAAATCAACGGGTTACGCTATGCTCGCCAGCAGTCCTGCATAATCCGGGTTAGCGCGCCGACTGCCGTTGAGCGGGATTCCTGCACTTGCTCCTCTCCTGGAATCGGCGCGAAAAGTGACCTGGCGCATTTGGGCGGAGAACTCTCCGTTTGATCAGAAAGATATTTTAAAAAGACGGGGGTATCGTTGGAATGGCGAAGGCGGGACCGGACCAAAGGCGTGGTTTATTGATGTTTCCGATGATCAACGCGAAGCCGAATTGGCCTTCCTAAAAGCTGATATTTATCATCGCGAGATCGAACTGATAACAAAACGCATCACGGCCTATGAACGCTATTCAGAGAGATGTTAAGCTGAACGATACTGTTGTCTGTTTTCCTCATAATGGCTCTGTTTTATGTTTTTCGTTGATAACCCCTGCCACCTCTTCTGGTCTGAAACCAACCCCCGATTCCACCCCAAAAAACCACCGGCCGTACCTTTATATCCGCAGAGTAACGTTAAATGTCAGAGATACAGATACGAGTGCACTCAATGCACCCCTTAAAGCAAATTGACAGCCCGATACCGATCTTCTGTCGAAAGCCCTGACCGGCGAGATTTCTGCGCCAGCGCCGCAAACCGGCGTTCAACCGGCCGCGCCGCTGACACCGGCGGGCCACGCGGCACTGGCGCACGCCTAGAAGTATGCAAGAAAATCATCAGCGCCGGCGCGACCGGGCCATGCTGCTGATCGGCGTTGCCGCGGCGCTCCGGCGCTCGGAGTTGGTGGCCTTGCAGGTCGAGGACGTGGGGCCAGTCGAGGGCGGGTTTGCGTCCCAGTGTGGATGAGGCCTCCCGGGAGACGAAGACTCGTCTGGTCAGCATGAGCGCGGGCGGTACGCAAGTTGAACGCAGTGCGTACCGCGCGGGCTGGGCGGCGGGCGACAGTGTAAATTTATCGCGGCCGGTCGAGGGTGAGGGCAGGGGACAGCTGCTGTGAATGCCAAACGTGATACGCAGCGCAGCCCGGTCTATGCCTGGGTAAGCCGCGGCATCGGCACACTTGACCTGAGTTTTGTCTCCTTTCCGGCAACTCAGGGACTGGTGCCTGGCCCATAAAGCCGCCCACGCCATGACGACAACCGCCGACGCGGTCCGACGGTCATGGCGCGAAATTCATGGATGTCTATCTGCTAGGTACCTGTTTGGATCAGCGAGGGATTATGAATCTCAAATAGGTTGCCCGTAGCGTCTTTTGCTAAATTGAATATCGCATCGGAAAATTTCTCTTCAACAGAGTAATTCAAATTGTACACAATGCCGGCCAAACAATTCAACATGTGATTATCAGCCCAAAGTTCACCCTCGGCCTTTACTAGACAAGGATCGTTGGGAGCTAACGACCGATATTGATGTGGCTGACGCAGCGGCGCGCTGTTAAGAAGAAATCCAGATGCCGACTTTTATGAGCGGCCTAACTATCACCAATGGTAATTTTGACTATTAATTAATATCGAATTGACTGATAGCGCCCGCAGGCGCTACCTCCCACTATTGGCGTTGAAGGCCGTTTTAATCGAGAGCCAAGCGCTGAATAACAGTCACTATAGGGAGGTCTTGATGGCTGAAGTTATAACTAGTGCCACAATCGGACAGAAAAGTGCCGAGCAAATTCCGAGCGAGAAAGAGATTCTGCAGCGTGCTCGTGCGCTCATCCCGATGTTGAGGGAGAAGGCTGCCCAAGTCGAGCGGGACCGAATGGTCTCGCGTGAAACGATTGCGGCATTTAAAGAGGCGGGCTTTTTTAAAATTTTACAGCCCAAGCAGTATGGTGGCTGGGAAATGCATCCTGGCGTGTTTTACAAGGTGCTTTGGGAGTTGGGCCGAGGTTGCGGAAGCAGCGCATGGGACATGATGGTCCTGGGCGTGCACCAGTGGGAATATGGCGTCATGGACCCCCGTGCCGCAGAAGACGTGTGGGGTGAAGATCCGACCGTGATCACGGCCTCTTCCTACGCTCTGTGGGGGGATTGTCGCCGGGTCGACGGAGGTTATATTCTCAACGGAAAGTGGCGGACCTCGAGTGGTTGCGACCATGCCGAGTGGGCATTTATCGGTGGTGGCGCCAAGAACGCCGAGGGCGAAATCGTTGACCGTCTGGCGCTCCTTATCCCGGCCACGGACTACGTGATTGAAGATGATTGGTACGTTTTTGGGCTCGCCGGAACCGGCAGTAAGACGCTCGTCATCAAGGACGTCTTTGTACCCGAACATCGTGTCCATAGCGTTATTGACTATAAGCCCGAACAAGCCCGGGGCGACTATTACCGTCTACCTTTCTTCCAGGCGTTTTTCGGGGCCGTATCGTGTGTGATTATCGGCATCGCCCAAGGCGCAATTGACGTTTACGCGGAGCAGATGGCCGTGCGGAAGGACCCTACGGGCCAGGTCAGCGCTTCCTTAAGCCCTTATGTCAAAGACCGTTTAGGAAATGCTGTCGCGAAGGTAAGGGGCGCTAAGGCGCGCATTCAACAGGTGTTGGACGAATCTACCGAATGCGTGCTGGAGGGGTTGCCAGTGCCGCTGGATATGCGCGTGCATCACTTGCTCGACATCGCCCGTGTGGGCCGTGAATGTGAGGAAGCCGTCATGCTGCTGTTTAAAGCTCTTGGCGCACGGGGCATGTATTTGAATAATCCCATGCAACGTATCCTGCGCGACGTGATCGCGGGCGCGCAGCACATTACACAAAACGCCGATGATACGGCGGGCGCTCTGGGTGGCTTCATCCTGGGGCAAGGGGTGCCGCCACTCTTATTCGGCCCCAAGCTCGACTGAACGGAGAGGCGTCTATCATCATCCTTAGAAAAAGGCGGATAGATGCCTTGTCCTTCTGTAGTCATGACCGACTTTTAGGGAGATCATAATGGCTGAGATTTCAAACCTCGCATATGTGGGGCTGGCTGCGAGCGACTTGGATGCTTGGCAGTCGTTTGCAGAAGATATTCTGGGGTTACAGACAGGAGTGCGAACACCGGATTTTTTATCGCTGCGCATGGACGAGTTGCCCTATCGCTTCTTCCTGGAGCACAACGACCGGGACGACCTCTCGGTTGCTGGGTGGACCTTTGACACTGAGGGTGAGCTTGAGGCATTTGTTGCGGATGCGCGAGAAAAGGGTGCCGCAGTTACTTTGCAGGGGAAGGAAGCGGCGCAAAATCGCCAAGTAGAAAGACTGTATTCTTGCCCCGACCCCAACGGCTACACGCACGAATTTTCTTTTGGCGTCGAACGTCTGCCGTTGACACAAGCTTTCCGCTCCAAAGTGCTTCAAAGCCAGTTCGTCACCGGCGATCTTGGTGTTGGTCACATTCTGCCACTCTCCAGGAATGCTGACGAGACCATTCGCTTTTATCGCGAAATTCTAAAACTCCGTGTGAGCGATTACATTCGCCAGGAAACGCCCAATGGTGTTCTCGATGCAAATTTTTTCCACACGCGCACCGGCCGTCACCATTCAATCGCAACGGCACAGGTTTCTTCACCAAAAATTCTAAACCACCTGATGGTCCAGGTCGCCGTGATGGACGATGTGGGGCTCGCCTACGACCGTTGCATTCAGGCCGGCCTGCATATTGCAGCCGAGTTGGGCCATCACCCGAATGACCATATGTTTTCATTCTACGTACAATCCCCCTCCGGCTTTAATATTGAATACGGTTGGGGCGGGTTAGTAATCGACGATGCGGATTGGCAAGTTACCTGCTTTACGCAGCAGAGTGATTGGGGCCACAAGCGTAATCCGCAGCGTGCTTAGGTTTGAAGGAAAGCGTTAAAGGGCGGATTGGACTATTTTAGTAGGGTACTCCGATCCGCCTATCAATTTTGTCAGGTGAGACCTAGCGGCGGCGATAACCGCTTCAATTGAGTTTGAGCGATTATTGTTAAGATATCAATAAGTTATCGCAAATTACCGATCTTGTTGAGAGCGACACCTTTTCTTCGATATTACGATTTTGCCGTTTAGAGATATAACACGGAAAACCGTCGAGTTCAGTGTTTAGGCCCAATGAAGCCGAGGAGAGAATTCGAAATGCAGTACCGACGGGAGTTCAATACTCGGTAACTCGTCGAATGGTTTTGAGCGGAGAGCGGCAGCACGGAACTCCTGACATGAGGCAGATATTGGCACACCAACAACGAGGGGATTGTGATCTCCATGAGAATTTTTAAGGACTGGCGGGCCCTACCTGGATCGGCAAAACGAGCATGCGTGGCAATGGGTAATTTCGATGGTGTACATCTCGGCCATGCCGCGGTAATACGAGCCGCCCATGCGGCAACGCCCGATGCACCGCTCGCCGTGCTGACCTTTGAGTCGCATCCGCGCGAATTTTTTCGCACGCAAGATCCGCCCTTCCGCCTAACCTTGGCATCCGAGCGTGCCGCCGCTCTAGCTGCGCTTGGCGTTGAGATTCTCTATGAGCTTCCGTTCGACCTCGAATTCTCACACCTTTCCGGCGAGCAATTCTGCACCGAGGTACTGCAGGATGGTCTTGACGCAGTACATTTGGTTTGCGGCTGGGATTTTGCCTTCGGCCATCGTCGCAGTGGTGACGTTTCGCTCCTTGAAGCCCGGGCGGCCCCGCAGGGCGTTGGCCTTACCGTTGTGCCGCCGATGGCCGACGCGCAGGGAGTGATCTCCTCCACTCGCATTCGCCGATTGCTGCAGGATGGCTACCCAGATCATGCGGCGGCGCTCCTTGGTCATCCGCACACAATACGCGGCAAGGTCCTAGCGGGAAATGTGCATGGCAGCATCATTGGCTTTCCGACGATAAATATTCCACTCGGGCGCCATCTGGAGCCTGCCGGCGGTATCTACGCTGTCAGCGCCCGGTTGCCAGACGGCACCCAGGCCAAGGGAGTGGCCAGTATAGCCCGGCGCACAGCCGAGGACGGACCCCCCGTCCACATGGAGGTACATTTATTTGATCATGCGGGCGATCTTCATGGGCAGGAACTGACGATAGCATTGCACCATTTTCTTCGCGAGGCAGAAAGCCTTCCTAGTTTTAACGTACTGAAGGAGCGGATTATGCACAATATCCTGCCACCGGTACAAGCTGCCCATCTTTGAATTCGGTTCTGCCTGTTGCGTATGGATATATCTCCACACGAGGGCGACGCCTTTCCAGATTTTCTTATATGCGTCGCAGCAATTTCATGCTTTGTGCTTCGCTTCTTGGCACATCCTCGATAATGTGGGGTGGTTTGAGTACGTGCGGACAAAGCGCCTACGATAATACCGGCTATCGATAAATATCACTTTAAGCGATAACTCAATCGCGTTAAACCCATCATCAGGAAATTCAAATCAGTTGGACCAGACAAAGTATTTGGTCGCGGAGGGGACGCAAATTCAAAAGACGGTTCAGTTAAAAGTTACCTTTGATTAAGCCTTCTAGTTCTCAGGTCTATGTTGTCGCGTGCCATTGGGGTGGGGCGTTTTGTGCGATGGGGCCGCACGGCGCATCGCAGTTCTCGTAATAGTGAGTTCCGGCGTAAGGTGCTTGTTGAATTCTAGTCAAGGTCTTGCGCTGAAGGCGTCGCGGCATCGAATGCGGCAATCGTCTTAACGAAGAGTAAAAAAGTAGATAAAGCCTTTAAAGACAGGGAGACAAAAATGAAGTATTTAAAACAACGCTTGTTATCCAGGGTGTGTGGCGGATCGCTCGCAGTTCTAACCGTGGCCGCGATGACGGGCATGCCAACGGCTGCGAAAGCCTACACCTTCAATACCTCGCCAGATTGGGACATCGAACTTGATACCAATTTAGCGTATACTTTGGGATTTCGCGCGCAGCCACAGAACTCCCTGATTGCCGACAACCCGATACAGCAAAATAATGAGTTCAAATTTGCCAAAGCCGGAGACATTATTTCAAACCGGGTTGATGTCGCCACTGAATTAACCGCGTCTTATCAGCAGAAGTTTGGCTTTGACGTCAGCGTGGATGGTTGGAAAGACTTTGCCTATAATGGCGGCGTGGCGACGAACCCGGGTGAGTTCGCTCCTGGTACGCCATATTCTGCATTAAGCAGCTCTCCGGACGGCCGATACGGCTCTTACACCCTTCGTAATTATAATGTGGGTGGAGAACTCGAAAACGCGTTTGCTTTTGGGAATTTTTCCATGGGAGGCGTACCAGTTGAAGTGAAAGTTGGTCGACTCACAGAATATTGGGGTAATGCCCTGTTTTCCGGGGGCCAGGCGATTTCATATGGGCAGAGCCCGGTTGACATCATCAAAGCGGTAGACGCTCCAGGCACGGAGGTTAAAGACCTTTTCTTGCCGCGGGGACAGGTTACCGTACATGCGCAGGTATTGCCGGACCTCACCATCGGCTTTCAATATGCCTTTGAATACCGCTATGATCAGCTTCCTGAAGGTGGTACGTTCATGGGCATTGTCGATCCGCTGTGGATCGGCCCCCAATCCCTTGAAGGCGCCGGTTCACCTCCACGTGGCACGGACAACACGCCGCCGAATGTTGATGGCAATTTTGGTATAGAGGCGCTTTGGACGCCGAGTTTCTTGAACGGAACGATTGGCTTTTACGGCCGGCAGTTCGACGATGTGGCGCCGGCAGGTCCCTTTGCAATAGCAGTCGTGCCGACGGTAAATTACCATCTAGCGTATGGCACGCATGAGCATCTTTTCGGCGCGAGCCTCGATACTGATATCGGGCCTGTGAGCACGGGATTTGAAGCTTCAATACGACAGAATACGGCGCTGTTTACCGTGGCGGGTGGTAATCCGGTGACGGATCCTTCCGGGACCAACATGGCAAAGGGCAATCTGCTTAACCTTGTTGCCAATGGCGTGTACGGTCTAACGCCGACACCGCTATGGCAGACTGGCTCTCTTGTTGGAGAAATGGCATTTACGCATGTGCTGGCTGTGACACACGACAAAGCTGAATATAATGCCGAAGGTTATGCATGCAGTAAAAACGGCCTTAGTCCAGGTGGCGAGGTAGATGGATGCGCAACAACCAACGAACTTAACGTAAATGTGTTGTTCGACCCGCAATGGCTCCAGGTGTTCCCCGGGATAGATCTTGATGCGCCATTTTATGTCGGTGCTGGTCTCTACGGTAATGGCCAGACAATTCCGACCTCTGGAACGGGCAACCAGGCGGGCTCGGCAGTTTATAGCGCCGCGATCAATGCTTTATTCAAGCAAAAATACGATGTAAAACTCTTCTATCAAGGCTTCACGTCGCCGACGGGTGCTATCACTCATACGCCACTTGGGAAGCCCTATTATAGCGCGGGTTCCGGCCAATATATGTGGAATGACAAAGGGCAGGTGATGCTCGTCCTCTCGACGTCCTTTTAACCACACAGATGAAAGTGGAAACGACCATGAAAATCAAAAACCTACTCTTTGTTACTTTGTTTACGAGTGGATGGGCCTATGGCGCTCTGGCGGCAGTTTCTCCGAGCCAGGCGCAGCAGCTCGGCACAACGCTGACCCCCTTCGGTGCGCAGCAAGCGGGTAGCGCAGATGGCGCGATTCCACCCTATACGGGTGGAATCGTAGCGATGCAGAACTTGCCAACGGGTAATGCGACCTCTAGGTATCCAGACCCGTTTGCGAATGAACGGCCGCTTTTTTCGATTACGGCGTCCAATGCCGCGCAGTATGCCGCGGAACTGACGCCGGGAACGCATGCGCTTTTCAGCCGCTTCTCTGATTTTCGGATCGACGTGTATCCGACGCATCGGACTATGTCCTACCCGGATTGGGTTCTGAAGAACTCGATCAAGAATGCCACCTCAGCCCAAATGGTGGGAGATTCGGATGGCGTGACCGGTGCTTATGGCGGGGTACCGTTCCCAATTCCGCAGAATGGCAATGAGGTCATGTGGAACAGCAATCTTGCATATGCCCCCGCTTTTTGTACGGAAACTTATCAGAACTATCTGGTGGACACGAGCGGGTCGGTCACGGACCTGGGGACAATTACGAGCGACTATGTCGAGCCGTATTACGATTCCAATGCGACTGCACTTCCGAAAAATTTTTACCGTTATGTAAAGGTCGATCTCCACAGCCCAGTTAATGAGGCCGGCTCGATCTTCTTGATAGAATATCCGGTTGACTTCACGAAGACAGATGACATCACATGGTTCTATTCACCGGGAACACGCCGTGTCCGTATGGCGCCGGAGTTCAAGTATGATACGCCGGTTGCGAGCTATGGCGGAGCGATCGACTGGGATGAAATCGAAATGTTCTACGGCCGCATGGATAAGTTCGATTATCACCTTGTCGGAGAGAAGGAGATGGTCGTTCCATATAACGATTATAAATTCGCAAACACAACTGTAGATGGCTTGTTGGGACCTCATACCCTCAATCCAGATGGCGTTCGTTGGGAGCGCCACCGTGTATGGGTGGTCGATGCAACGCTAAAGTCCGGCGAGCGCCACATCTACAGTCGTTGGACCTTCTATGTGGACGAAGACTCCTGGCGGATTCTGGCGAGTGAATCGTACGACCATTCCGGCGCATTCTACCGGGTCGGTTTCGCTTATCCCAATCAGAATTACGCAGACACCGGTGCCGTATCATTGTCCCGGACATTCGGTTTCTACGATTTGAGCAAGGGGGATTATCAGGTTGCGTTTGCCCATACGCGGGGTAACGGCTTCCTGCAGTGCAGCACGACCTTGCCGAACATGAATGAGTACACGCCGGAGACGATTGGTGCTGAGGGAATTCGCTAAAGTTGAGTATAATCGTTCAGGGGTGTGTTACCCCTGAACGCCCGGCCTGGGTTTGGCGTTAACATGTGATTTCTAAAGAAAATGGAAGTTAAAGCTTCAATTTTAAATGCTGGAAGTTTTTAGATGTTATGAGGATTTCGAATATTATAGGACGGACATTCGGGGCTGCCGCTTTTGCAGCTTTTTTGATGTTTGTACACTTGCCATGTGCGGCGGGAGACACTTTTGTCGACCCTCTAAGTGCTCCCGCGCTTGAAATTCAGCATCCAGCCCAAGCACCGCTGCTCGGTATTGCATCGTTTGGTCAAACAACGATTGCCGTCGGGATGCGCGGCTTGGCGGTCTTCAGGACCGCCGGACAGGGGCAGTGGCGGCAGAGTAAGGTTCCAGTAGAATCAGATATCGTATCCGTAGTGCTTGTGAGCGCCAATGATGCATGGGCTTGCGGTCATGATGGCGTGGTACTGCACAGCATGGATGCCGGAAAAAGCTGGATGGTACAGTTGGATGGGGTGAGTGCAAAGACGGAGTTCGAGGCATACTATAACAGCCTGATTGCATCTGGGAATGGTGCACTATCCGTCCCACTCCAGCAGGTCCACGTTAATTACGACAACGGTCCGACACTGCCTTGGTTAGGGATATGGTTCAGTGATGCTCAGACGGGTTATATCGTCGGCTCGTTTGGCGACATCGCCCATACGGAAGATGGAGGAAAAACCTGGCAGCCGTGGTTGGATCATATTGATAATCCCAACTTTTATGACCTCAATGCGGTGGCTGAGGTGGGCGGACAGATTTACATCGCCGGCGAGCAAGGCATCGTCTATCGGCTGGATGCGGCTCACGAGAAATTTGTGGCGCTCTCTACGGGATACGGTGGCAGCCTGTTTGGCCTTACAGGGACTGTAAAAACATTGATTGCGTTCGGTATGGAAGGGATGATCTATCATAGCGAAGACCGGGGACAAACCTGGGAACGGTCGAACAATACATCGACCGCCGGCATAATGGACGGTGTTGTCCTGGCGGATGGGCGAATCGCGCTTGTTTCCGAGAATGGCGGAATACTTATAAGCGATGATGATGGTACAAATTTCCATTCGGCAGGCAGCGAGCCTGGAATGCCCCTCGCAGGTATTACTGAAACTGGTGATGGTAAGATGACGCTCGTGGGCCTTGGAGGAGTCTCTGATGTTTCTGAAAAGTAAGGTTGATTTTGTGATAGCTGTTTTTCTCGCTGAAGTTCGTTAACTGCGATGATACCACCTCTATCAGCGGAAACAGCCCAGGTTGAAAACCTCAATGCAGGGGATTTCGATCCACTAGGCGGGAGTTTTCTTGAATTACTGATCTTCAATAACCGGAGATGGATACTTGTCCTTTGCGTGGTTCTTACGAGCTTGTTTGGCTGGAGTGCGCTACATCTGAAGGTAAATGCCAGTTACATCGATATGCTTCCTGAGCATCAGCAATATATCGTCAATTATGAGGCGAATCGTATCGCGATGCGCGCGTTGGGGGATTCTGTTCGTATTGTTGTAGAAAATAAAAATGGAGATATTTACGATCCCCATTATCTTGCGGTGCTGCGCCAGATTAACGATAGCGTCTTTCTGATGCCTGGCGTTGATAGGTCATTCATGAAATCCTTGTGGATGCCTGTTGTGCGCTGGACCGAAATTACGCAACAAGGGGCAACGGGGGGACCGGTCATGCCCGATAACTATAATGCTTCCCCCGCAAGCATTAACCAACTGCACGAGAATATCCTACAGGCTGGAATTGTCGGGTCTATCGTGGCTAACGATCAACGTTCCAGCGAGATATTCGTGCCATTGCTGGATCGCGATCCCACCACCGGGGAGCCGTTTAATTATGGTAAATTCTGGCAGAATTTGCAGGCGATTGTTCAGCCGTTAAACGCAGGCCTCATCAGTATCCATATTGTCGGATTTGCTGCAGTAATGGGGAATTTGATCGCCGGTTTACACGAGGTTTTGAGTTTTTTCGGCGTGGCTGCCGTGATTGCCAGCCTCTTTATCTTTGCCTTCACACGCTGTGTACGCAGTACAGTGGCAATTTTGACGTGCTCATTGATTGCAATCGTTTGGCTTCTTGGGATTATTCAGTTGCTGGGATACGTACTTGATCCCTATTCGGTGCTTGTTCCGTTTCTGGTCTTCGCTATCGGGCTTAGCCATGGTGCGCAAAAAATGAACGGTATCATGCAAGATATCGGCAGAGGCACACCGAGTTTAGTCGCAGCACGGCTGACGTTCCGCCGCCTGTTTGTGGCGGGTTTGACGGCGTTGATCGCGGATGCGGTAGGGTTCGCGGTTCTGACCGTGATCAATATCGAAGCCATCAGAGCGCTGGCAATTACGGCAAGTATCGGGGTTTCAGTATTAGTTTTTACAAACCTTGTGCTTTTGCCGATAATACTCTCTTTTGTTGGGGTAAGCCGTAAGGCTGCTCTGCGGAGTCTGGAATCAGAAGATCCATCTGCATCGCCAGGTATCTTTGAGCGTCTATTCCAGTTGCTTGAACATTTCAGCGAACGGCGGTGGGCCGTGGCGGCACTGTCAGGTACGGCTGCATTGGTTGTTGTAGGATATGTTATCGGCAGAAACGTGCAGATCGGAGATCTAACGGCCGGAGCACCCGAATTACGAGTCCATTCGGTCTATAATCGTGACAATGCCTACATTATGGAACATTATAGCCTGTCTAACGATCAGTTTGCTATCATTGTCAAATCAGATGCAAGTGGTTTGGATACTTTTCCTGCGGTGCTTCAAATGGATCGTCTGGAGCAGTTCATGCAAACGATTCCTGGCGTACAAACTACAGTTTCTGCAGCGGACTTCGTGCGCATTTATACCGCCGGAACCTTTGAAGGAAATTTAAAATGGGCCACGATTAATCGGGATAATTATGTTCTTGGCTCCGCTATGAACGATGTGTTTGTCGGTAATCCAGAACTGATTAACAATGATAATTCGGCGGCGCCCGTTATCGTTTATCTGGATGATCATAAGGCAACGACATTGACGGCGGTTGCGACAGCCGCAGAGGCATTTGCCAAGGCCAACAATACATCATCCGAGCAGTTTTTACTTGCGGCAGGGTCGGCGGGAATCGCGGCTGCGACCAATATCGTGGTCAGCCAGGCCGATACGTATATGCCCTATTTGGTTTACGCGGCGGTTATCGTGCTTTGCTTCATTTCTTTCCGGAATTGGCGGGCCGTAGTGGTCGCGATTGTTCCATTGATGGTTACTTCGATTCTATGCCGAGCTCTCATGGTTATTTTGGGAATTGGCGTTAAAGTGGCGACCTTGCCCGTGATTGCCCTTGGTGTTGGAATTGGCGTCGATTATGCATTGTACATACTCTCCATTCAGTTAGCTTTTCAGCGCCGTGGAGATTCACCGCGCGAAGCATATCGGAAAGCATTGCGTTTTACGGGGCGCATTGTTGCCTTGGTTGGGTTTACACTGGCGGCAGGTGTATCGCTGTGGGCGTTTTCACCCATCAAATTCCAAGCGGATATGGGCATTTTGTTGACCTTCATGTTTCTCTGGAACATGGTAGGTGCCCTCGTTCTGGTGCCGGCATTATCATATTTTCTTCTGCAGACGAAATGGGTTATTCGAAGGGAAATAGCTAAGTGACGTCATCGCCTGAGTCTCTGAGCGAAGAGTTGGCTCAGTTTGTTCATGCGGTATCCATAAAGACCCTGCCGGTGGAGGTTGTTGAAAAGACCAAGTTATGCATATTGCACCAAATCGGTATGGCTTTGGCTGGGACAGCACAGCGCCATGCCAAGATAGCGAGTAGGATAGTGCTTTCGGCCGGTGGCGCGCAAGAGGCGACGGCTATTCTCGGCGGAGGCAAGGTGCCGGCGCTAGAAGCAGCGTTCTCGAATGGCGTATTGTTTCATGCCCGTGTGCAGGATGATACATATCTCACGACTCATATTGGTACCGTAGTTATCCCTGTGGTGCTGGCGTTGGCGCAGTTGAGGCGGCAGAGTGGCGCTGAAGTGATTGCAGCACTTGTTGCTGGGTATGAGGTGGCCGCAGCGTTGAGTCGCGCCTATAATGAGGCGAGTACAAAGCGCGGTTTCCGGGCCTCGACGCTCTATGGGACCATCGGTGCAGCTGCTGCCAGTGCCCGTATTCTTGGCCTTGATGTGATTCGCACAGCCCATACGATTGGCGCTGCTGCGAGTTTTGCGTTTGGCACGGTGGAGCCATTTGGTGCCGGGTCAGACGAGTTTCGATTCCATAATGGAGTAGCAGCACGCAACGCTATGTTGATGGCTCTTTTAGCGCAGCAGGGAATGGTCGCAGCGAAATCCGCTTTTGAAGGGGCCGGTGGGTTTTTGCATGCATTCGCAGATGCGACCGCGGCTGCACCGTCATCCAGGAGGCCTCTTGGTGTTAACTATGAAATTCTGAAAGTAAATTTTAAGCCGTATCCAATTTGTGCGGGTAATCAAACCCCTTTTCTCAACGGCAACATGTTACGCGAGAAAATTGGTGAGGTACGTGATGCCGCTTTGTTTGTGGCGGTCGAAATTGAGATGAACCCCTATGAAGCGAACCATCCTGGGATCGCCAATTGTGGCCCATTTGAGACCGATGTGCAGAGGCTGATGAGCGCGCCCTATGCGGTCGCTCACGCATTATTAGGGAGGCCAATTACACTTGCAAGTCTAAGCGCTCCCGTCGATGAGCAAGTACTCGCACTTGCCAAGAAAACTTCCGTAACGGCAGCTGCGGATCTAAAAATGCTGACATCGCGCCTTCATGCCACGATCGCCGATGGGAGAGATTTTTACCATACCTTCGTCCCGCCGTCGGAGTTATTTCGGTATTCGTGGGAACGGGAAGATGAGTTACTCTTCGATCTGCTCCCAGAAATGCCGATTGATAGGTATCGCCTGATGGCGATTAGCGCACAGGTTAGAAGTTTAGAAACTGCTGGCAATCTTGATGAGTTGATGGAGTTGATTGCCGTGCCTCTCGGTTAGTTTGAAATTTTAGCTTGCAAGCCGAGGTTCTCTCTGATGGAAGCTACGCAATGTTGCATATGTGGTAACATCGTCAGGCCAATTGGTTCCTGCGAATGGCAAGAGAGGGATATCGCGCAATGTACGTTTCCGTCGGGTCCAGGCACCGGCACCGCGAGACAATAAAGACCGGCGTCCACCTCAGCATTATCGAATGCGTAGCCCTGTTGGCGGATAATCTGAAAGCTTTCGCGCAGTGCTCCGGGATCAGTAATTGTGTTGGTAGTGAGGGGAACGAATGGGCCGCCAGCAAGGTAGGCATCTTGGGCCGAACCGTCGAGGTGAGCGAGAAGAACTTTGCCGAGGGCAGAACCGTAGCCTTCGAGCTGGTTCATTTCTTGCGTCAAGATGGCCATGCCCCCACCGTGTTCTTTGACGAGGTAAGTAACCATGTCGCCTTCGAGTACGCCGAGATGCACGGTTAGACCGTGGTCCCGCGCGAGGCGACGAAGCGGAGGGCGGCTGGCATTGATGAGGATCGTATTTGTGTCAGCGTGCTGGGCGATGGTTGCCAAGCGCAAGCCAACGGAGTAGCGGCCCCGCCCAATCCGGCTCAGCAGACCGCAGCGCAAATAAGGGCCCAGGAGCCGATGAGCGGTTGAGATTGGCACGCCGGTTTGTTGAGCAATTTCGGACAGGGGCACCGTGCCGCTGGCTTCGACCAGTGCTAAAAATAATTCCAGACCCTTTTCGACTGCGCTGACGCCGGGCAGTTCATACTGATTCATCCTCTCATGATATGAGAAAATCATAGCGCTGTAAATTGCATAGTTTCATGGGAAAGGCGTAAAAGAGATTGAACATGAGTGCGGAAAATGGAGGAGATTGAAACGTGGCGATCACATATGGGGAGATGGCGCAACGATTGCGCAATGCCTACAGCGCCGGCGTGGTTGAGCCGCTTCGCGATGGACTTGCGCCAGCTGATGGAGATGGTGCCTACGCGGTCCAACATATCAATACACGCTTCTGGCAGGAGCATGGTCGGCGTATTGTAGGTCGCAAGATCGGTCTGACTTCGAAAGTCGTGCAAAATCAGCTTGGTGTCGATCAGCCCGATTTTGGCACATTGTTCGCCGACATGCAGATTACCGATGGCGGCGAGTTATACGCGTCCAAAGTTTTGCAGCCAAAAGCGGAAGCGGAGGTGGCCATCATATTGGCCTCGGACCTTAACAATCCCGAAGCCACAGCTGAGGATGTTTTCGCCGCATGTGACTGCGCCATGGCGGCGATCGAGATTGTGGACAGCCGTATCGCGGACTGGAAGATCACCTTCGCCGATACTGTCGCCGATAACGGTTCCTCCGCCTATTTTGTGCTGAGTGCTGAACGCAAGAAGCTGACAGGGCTCGACCTTTTTACCTGCGGAATGGCGATGACCGTCAACGGCGCGGTTGCTTCAAGTGGGGTCGGGGTGGCGTGTTTAGGCCACCCGCTGCATGCGGCAGCTTGGCTCGCGCGCAGTTTCGCCAGGTCCGGCGAAGGGCTGAAGGCGGGCGATATCATTCTGACCGGTGCGCTAGGGCCGATGGTGGCCATTAAGCCAGGGGGTATTGTTGAGGCGCAGATCGGTGGCCTTGGAACGGTTCGTTTCACCTATAGGGAGGACCGCACATGAGCGGCAAAGTAAAATGCGCCATCATTGGTTCGGGCAATATTGGTACTGATCTGATGATCAAGGTTATGCGTACCTCAAAGAATCTCGAAATGGGTGCGATGGTGGGCATCGACCCCAATTCCGACGGCCTTGCCCGCGCCGCGCGCTTGGGCGTGCCGGTGACACATGAGGGCATCGACGGCCTACTCAAGCTGCCGAACTACAAAGACATCAAGATTGTCTTTGATGCTACATCGGCAGGCGCACACGTCCACAACAACGCGCTGTTGCAGAAGGACGGCAAGAAGGTCATTGACCTGACCCCCGCCGCCATCGGCCCTTTCACCATTCCCGTGATCAACGGCGACGCCAACATCGACGAACCCAACGTCAACATGGTCACCTGCGGCGGCCAGGCAACCATCCCGATGGTCTATGCCGTGAAGCGTGCCAGCAAGCGGGTGCTGTACGGTGAAATCGTCGCCTCAATCTCGTCCAAATCTGCTGGTCCAGGCACGCGCGCCAACATCGATGAATTCACTGAAACCACCTCGAAGGCCATCGAAGTTCTGGGCGGCGCCGAGCGCGGGAAGGCCATCATCATTCTCAACCCGGCCGAACCGCCGCTGATGATGCGCGACACCGTGTTCACCCTCTCCCAGGGCGGCGATCGCGAAGCCATCGAAGCCTCGATCCTGGAGATGGAAGCCGAGGTGCAAAAATATGTAAAAGGTTACCGGCTCAAACAGAAGGTGCAGTTCGAGGTCATCGGCGACAACGCGCCCGTGCGCATCCCCGGCATCGGCCTCGCCACGGGTCTGAAGACCACGATCCTGCTCGAAGTCGAGGGTGCCGCCCATTACCTGCCGGCCTACGCCGGCAATCTTGACATCATGACCTCCGCGGCCCTGGTCACCGCCGACCATTGGGCTGCGAAATTCCTCACCAAGGAGCATGCATAATGGCCCGCCCGAATCCGAACAAGCTCTATGTACAGGACGTCACCCTGCGCGATGGGATGCACTCGATCCGGCACCAGTATTCGCTGGATAATGTGACGATGATCGCCCGTGCGCTCAATGCCGCCAAGGTTGACGCCATAGAGGTCAGTCATGGTGACGGTATCACTGGCTCGACCTTCAACTACGGCTTCGGCGCGTTCGACGACGCCGAATGGATCGCCGCCGTTGCCGCCGAATGCACGCATTCGGTCGTCACCATCCTGCTGCTGCCCGGTATCGGCACCGTGCATGACCTGAAAAATGCCTACCAGGCTGGCGCTCGCTCGGTCCGCATCGCGACGCATTGCACCGAAGCCGATGTCTCGCGCCAGCATATCGAAGCTGCGCGCAAACTCGGTATGGACACGGTGGGTTTCCTGATGATGGCCCATATGGCACCGGTGGAAAAACTCATCGAGCAGGGCAAACTAATGGAGTCCTACGGTGCGGAGTGCGTCTATGTGACAGACTCTGCCGGTGCGCTGCTGCCGGAACAGTACGCCGCACGCGTCAAAGCCATGCGCGACGCCCTCAAGCCAGAAACCGAGATCGGGGTGCACACTCACCATAACCTCACGTTGGGTGTGGCGAACGCGGTTGCCGGCATCAAGGCTGGTGCCGTGCGCGTCGATGCATCACTAGCCGGCATGGGAGCCGGTGCAGGCAATGCGCCGCTGGAAGCCCTCATCGCCGTGCTCGACCGTGAAGGAATCGAGACCGGCTGCGATTTGTTCAAACTGATGGACGCTGCCGACGACCTCGTGCGCCCGCTGCAGGACCGCCCGGTGCGCGTGGACCGTGAGAGCCTGTCGCTTGGCTATGCCGGTGTGTATTCCAGCTTCCTACGCCATGCCGAGAATGCGTCGAAAATATACGGCGTAGATACGCGGGAAATCCTCACCGAGCTTGGGCGTCGCCGCATGGTGGGCGGACAAGAGGATATGATCGTAGATGTGGCCCTGGATCTCGCCAAGCGGAACGAGGCGAGGAACATATGAGGCGTTAAAGCAGCTAACGGCATCACACAGGTGGGAGATATCGCCTGCCTGTAGATGAAAATGGGGAAATGCTAAAAGTGACGATATATCCAGAAGCTGGACCAGATGTGCATTTGCCGCAGCGCTGGTTACCGGTGCAGGTGCTAGTTGTTGCCTTGTGTTTCTTCCTGAATATGCTCGACGGCATGGATGTCGTGATCCTGTCTTATGTCGCGCCCAGCCTTTCCGCTGCCTGGCATATTCCGCCAGACAAACTTGGTATTGTATTCAGTGCGGGGTTTGCGGGCATGGCAACGGGTGGGCTTGTCCTGGCGCCTTTGGCGGATATTTTTGGGCGCAGGCCGCTTGTCGTTGTATCTCTCATCATCATGGCGCTTGGCATGGTGCTGAGTGGTTTGGGTGGTAATGTGACCCAGCTTATCTTATCGCGGCTGATTGTTGGGGTCGGGATCGGCTCCGTGGTGGTGGCGATGGCGGCGCTGACCGCGGAATACGCACCGCCGCATCATCGCCATTTTGCCATTACTTTGCTCCAGGCCGGTTACCCGATCGGGGCGACGCTGACGGGCTTTGTCGTGGCGCATGTCATCGGAGGGTATGGGTGGCAGAAAATTTTGATCGGGGCTGGCGTCGTCACCGCTGCCATGGTTCCGCTCGCGGTTTTCCTTTTGCCAGAATCACTGTCCTTCCTGCTTGTGCGGCAATCGGCGGGGATGTTGAGCCGGGCAAATAAGCTGCTTGTCCGGTTGAGGCGTCCGGTCCTAATGGCTTGGCCGCCCAAGATCGGCGGCGCAGAGGCAAAAGCCGGCCCGCAGAGTCTGTTCGGTGCCGGGCTGACCAGAATAACTTTGTTGCTCTGGTTGGTTTTCATCATCTGCTCTGCACCGCTCTATTTCATCGTCACATGGATCCCAAAACTGGCCGTGGCTGCGGGCTTAAGTGTCTCACACGCGATTTATGCAGGCGCAGTTTACAGTATCGGTGGTGCTCTCGGCACTGCGTTGCTGGGTTGGATTGCATCCTGGCTGGATTTGCGGCGCCTCATTTTGATTTTCTTCGCCCTGGCCACGATTGTCATGGTGCTATTCGGCGTCAAAGGCTTCCCCCTGCCGATGATGCTATTCCTTGCGTTTCTGATCGGCTTTTTTGTAATGGGTGGGTTCGGGGGGCTTTATCCGCTTGCGGCGGCGATTTACCCATCGCCCATTCGGGCGACGGGCATCGGCTGGGCCGCAGGAATGAGCCGGCTTGGCGCCGTCGTTGGTCCCGCTTTGGGAGGCTATCTTCTCGCCGATAAACTCTTGCTTTGGCAGATATTCCTGATCTTCGCGATCCCGCTCGCTGCCGGCGGGGCATGTGTTCAGCTCATTGGAATTCCAATGAGCGTTGCAAAGCCCAGCAGCGCAATTTCAGCCGAAACCTAAATTTTTGAGGCTTCGCCCTTTTGATTAAGTTTTTCGATCAGGGCGGGGAGGATGTCCTGCCAGTCGGCAACGACGCCAAGCTCGGCAAAGCGAAAGATATCAGCCTCGGCATCTTTGTTGATGGCAACAATTCGGGTGTGCAAGCCAATACCCGCCATGTGCTGTGGTGTGCCTGAAATGCCGACGGCGACGTAGATATCCGGTGTCACAAATTTCCCGGATTGGCCGACCTGGCGGAACACGGGAACCCAGCCGGCATCGACGCTGGGCAAGCTACCCCCAAGCGCGCCGCCCAGGCTGGCGGCGAGTTCGTTGAGTTGGATGAAGCCTTCCGGCCCGCCAATGCCCCGCCCGCCGGAAACGATGAGCCGTGCGCCTTCAAGGCTGGCATTCTGCACGCCGCTATCCTGGAGGCTGAGACTCATCGGCGCCGGCAAGTCGCCAGTGAGGGTGATGCGCGTTACAAGACCTCTTCGCACCGCCGTATCGTCGATTTTCGGTGCGCGGAGACTTGCCACAGACGCCGTGTTAGAGGTCACGGTTATGCCCGCCCGCCCGCCATGGCTGGCGCGTTTGGCGTGAATGCCGGAGTCATCCAGCGTAATGGCCGAACAAAAGCCAAGCATGGCAATGTCAAGCCGCTGGGCAAGCGATGCCCCAATCAAATCCCCGATTGGGCCGAGGGGGACCAATGCCAGCCGGAAGCCTGTGAAGGCGGGCAATGCAAGGGTTTGTGCAAATGCCTCAGTAATTTGTCCGGGATCGGCCGGGATTTCGAGATTGGGGTGGGAGGCAAACCATACTTTGTCGGCACCTGCGGCAAAGGCGGCGTCTGCGGCTTCAGTGCTCGCGGAACCAGCCAGAATGGCTTCCACGGAATGGTTCGTCTGTGCAATGCTGCGCGCAGCGGCAATGCTGGACAGCCAGTCCGAATTTTCGCCAAACGTAAAGGGGGCCAGAGCGAGGATAGGAGAATTCACAGTTCGGTCCGCCATGCTGCCAAAAAGTCAGCGAGATCAGCAATCTGCGCGTCCAACGCGCCGGATAGAATACGGCCAGTTCCCGCACGGAGCGGTGGTGGCGCCGGCACGATATCGTCCAGTGACAGATGCTGGCTCTGCGGTGCAGTTGGCCGAAGAACATCGATATTCATACGTTTAGCTTCCATCACGTTCTTCATCAGCGGATGTCGCAGGCGGTTGCGCCGATCGTTGGTGACGCTTGCGACCAAGGGCGCGCTAAGCATGTGGGTTTCTTCCAGGCTAGCCTGTTCCCGCAGCAAAAGGAGTTTGTCGCCATCGCGCCGCACATATTGCGTCAGTCCAAAAAAGCCCCAGCCAAGTGCGGCGGCCAAACCGGGAGGCAGAGCGCCGGCATCATAATCACCAAACTCCCGGCCGACGAGGAGCAGATCGGCTGCCTCATCTAGCTCAGGGAGCAAGGCGCTCAGGTGTTCAGCTTGCTCCCTGGCGTCCCATGGGTGCAGGGCATGCGTTTCGATCCTAACGGCGCGGTTCGGCCGGTATGCGGCGGCCTTGCGCAGCAAAGCATCGCTCTCCGCGCCGCCCGTCACGCCTATGGTCAGCGACGTTCCGGGAAGAGTCTCACGGATTTGCAACGCGATTTCGAGGGCGGCTTCGTCGAATGGGCTAAGGATCAGGTGGCTGTTCTTGCGCATCGCAGCCGGGTCAAGGGCAACCGGGGGCAGGGGCCATTTCGGATCGGCGATGCCAGCGAGTAGGACAACAATGTTCATCTAGGGCCATCCGCAACGGCGGTTCGCCCGGCGATGCGTCCAAAGATTGCCGCCTTGCCAAGGGCCGAACCGGTCATATAAGCCGCGCCATGCAGTCCGCCGGCGACTTCGCCCGCGGCGAGAAGCCCTTCAATCGGTTGACCGAAGACATCGCGCACCCGCATCTCCGGGTCGACGCAGAGGCCGCAATATGTCCCGAAGACAACCGCCGTGGACGGATAGGCATAGAACGGGGCGCGTTCAATCCGGCGTAGTGCGCCGTGATGGTGAACCAGATTTTTGCGGCCAAAATCCTCGTCTTCGCCTTGAGCGACGAAGTGATTGTAGCGGGCCACACTTTCCAGCAGTGCTAGGGGATCAATTTCGATCTTTTCGGCGAGCTCTTCCAGGCTGTCGGCCTCGATAAACAACCCTTCTTCAAGGCGGCGCTCGAAATCCATGATGCGGACTCGGTTGTCGCCGCTCTCCAAGATGTCCTGGTCGAGGATCTGGTAGGTGGTGCTGTAGGGCTGCTTCATGCATGCATCGCCGAGCAGCTTGTATGAGATGGATTCGTCAACATAACGCTTGCCGTTCTGATTGATTGCAATGGCGCCCTTATACACCGCCAGGCAGCTGTGATGGTTGGTCTCATCGGTTGGATGCTTGCCATAGGTGCCTTTTATGTAGGCCATGTCCCGGAAGTCCGCGCCCAGCGCCCAGGCCATGCGTAGCCCATCGCCCTCATTGCCATCGCCGCCGATAAAAATGGCCTCGTCATATTGCGGCGCAAAGCGGTGGACGAGTTCAGCGTTGCGGCAGAACCCGCCGCTGGCAAGCAGCACGGCATGGGTGGCGTGGACGATGGCGGGGCTGCCATCATGGATCATGGCGACGCCAGTCACCCGCCCTGTTGCCGCATCGCGTACCAGCGACGTCGCCCGCGCGGACAATAGTAGTTTGACCTTGCCCGTTGCCTTGGTGCGCTGGGCAAGTTGGCGGACGAGGTCGGCCGGGTCGACGTTATGCGCGCGCGGGACCGATTGTCCCGAAGCAGCTTCGACCATGGGGCTGAACACAACGCCACGGTCGCGCAGCCAGGTATACGTCGCGAGCTGGTTGTCTACATAAGCTCTTACGATAGCTTCATCATTTTCAAACTGACCGACCTCGCGCAGGTCAGAAAAAAGCAGATCGGAGGAATCCACGATCCCGCTCGCCTGCTGCAGGTCGGTTCCGGCAAACGCGAGGCAGCCGCCGCTCATCGCCGAAGACCCGCCGGTTTCCGGTTGCTTTTCCAGGAGCACGACATCAAGCCCGGCCTCGGCAGCCGTAAGTGCCGCAGCGAAGCCCGCGAGGCCACCGCCAACGATCACCAATTGTGTTTCTATGTCCATGTCATGACCACCTATTGTAGGTTAACCTGTGTATCCCGCTCTGTATTTTCAGAGCTGGGTCCCGCGGCAAAAGCACGGGTACTAAGCCGCAGAACGGCAAGTTCGGCACTGCAGCACCCGCTTTTTGACATGCCGCGCATGTTACGCTGAAGCTCGGCAAAACAGATTAAGCCTGAAAGCGCCATATCAAAATGACGCTAGTAGGGGCGATTGAATGTTGGCTCATAACTTCTCCTCCCCAGAACCAATTTGTTTGGAACGGGTTTCTTTAGCGAGGTCTAAGAGCTAATGAATATTGCGTAAAATGATATTTGATGATAGTCATTATTTAATAAATCGTGAGGGAAAATGCAACTCCGAGACTTCGACATTAATTTGTTAAATGTGCTGGAAGCGGTCTGGCTGACCCGCAGTGTCAGTATGGCAGCACGGCGGCTCAATCTGGCGCAGTCAACCATATCGGCCGCACTCAACCGCTTACGGGATCAGGTCGATGATGAGCTGTTCATCTGGAACGGTCAGGAGATGACACCCACGCCGGTTGCTGAGCAACTCATGCCCGTGGCGAGTGACATTCTCTCGCTGGTGCGTGTTTTGTTGGAGAAAGCAAACGGGACGCCGTTGAGTGTTGAGCGGCGCTTGGTGGTTGCCTCCGCAGACTATGTGTTGGCGCTCTATGGTGCCGAACTCGTTGCCCGGGCAGCTGCGGAGGCACCCAATCTAAAAATTGATTTTGTTACGCTGCGGCCCCAGGTCATCAATAAAACGAGCATCCCGAATATCGACCTGTTCATCTTCCCGGCGAACGCCGTACGGATTGCGGGGTTGACCAAGCAGTCGGTTTATACGGATTCCTATGTATGTATTGGGCGCAAGGGAAATAAGAATCTATTCCCCGGGATGACCATCGAGGCGTTTCTAGCGTTGCCACATGTAGGTTATTCGGCTCTGCCGCGGATGACATTCAGCCATGAGTCGATGTCGTGGGAGGCGATGGGCGTTGAGCCCAATTACCGCATCCTCGTGCCCGGCTACCTCGCATTCCCGTCCGTTGTGGCCAAAACCGATGTGGTCGCAATCATTCCAAAACGTCTGGCGTTGACGGCCTGCCAGGATCCGAGGCTCAAATGGGTCGATATTCCCGTTGCGCTGCCCGAACTGGACATCGCGCTGGCCTGGAAGCCGGTCCATCAAGACGATCCCGCGCAGGTGTGGCTGCGTAATGCGCTGCAAGAAATTATGAAGAAGTGGTCGCCTCCAGAACAGGGTGGTGCATGAAATTGGCAGCCAACGATGTAGGCGACACAAATTTTACTAAGGGCGGTTCTGTCGCCAAATAAATAGATCGATAAACCTGAGTGATCCGCGGAATCGTCGTGGACGTAAAATGCAATCGTAGTTTTTCTCTGCGGTAAGGTTGGGGATGGGCGAGCCGCTTCGGCGCCCGGAACATAGGATGGCCTGGCTCATCCGATGGAAGAGAGGGCCTGATGTCCACAGGCACACCAAAACAGAGCGCCGCGGCGAGGTAGCGTTAACGGTGATACTGACTATCAAGAAATATCGCTTTATTCAATACAATGATCGGCTTAGACACGGCCCTAATGAGCAGGAAGTGCAGGCGCTTGCAGCATCTCGGGAGGGCAAAAGTGCAAGATTTCTCCACCGTCTGATTTTAAGGGAGCTCTGAAGTCTATTCAGAGACACGCTTAGGCGCGGGCCTGCGGTTGATTTTGGTGGCTTAAGACAAGATCCGGTGCCGGGCGGTCTGTTGGCGTTTAAATGACCACCGGTCCGCGTTGCAGGATCGGGGAAATAAGGAGGGGTGTTCCATGGCTGAATTATCTAATCTTGCATACGCCGTGTTTGAGGTGAGCGACCTTGAGCGTTGGGAAGACTTTGCAACCGGTATACTCGGGATGCAGGCCGCCAAACCAAGGGTAGGCGAAGGTCTGGCGCTTCGAATGGACGAATATGCTTACCGGATACTACTGCAACCCGGAGTGCGCGACGACCTCGCGGCTGCGGGTTGGGAGTTGAATTCAGAAAGCGAACTGGAAGAGTTCGTTGCCCAAGCGCGCGCAGCCGGCGCCGAGGTCACGCTGAACCCTGAGTTGCGTGCCCTACGTGGAGTTGAAAAGCTCTATGTCTGCGCGGATCCAAATGGCTTTTCGCATGAACTTTTCTTTGGCCCCTCCATATTACCCGTCAGTCAGCCGTTCATATCCAAAGTGCTGTCCGGCCCCGGGTTTGTTACCGGTCGTCTCGGGCTTGGCCATATTCTTCCGGTGTCGAAGGACTATGAAGTTTCTGCGTCTTTCTATCAGAAAGTTCTGGGGCTCAAGATCAGCGACTATATCCGCGCCGAGGTTGCGCCGGGCGTCGTTGTCAATGCCACTTTCTTCCATTCCGCGACTGGACGGCATCACTCCCTTGCCACGGGGCAGTTCCCGGCATCCAAAATTCTCAATCACTTCATGGTCCAGCTTGCCGATATGGACGATGTCGGCATGGCCTATGACCGTGCCCGTGAGGCCGGTGTACCTTTGGTTCTTGAGCTTGGTCATCACCCCAATGACAAGATGTTTTCCTTTTACGCGCAAACGCCTTCAGGTTTCGCAGTGGAGATCGGCAGTGGCGGCGTTGTGATCGACGACCAAAATTGGAAGGTCGTCACTTATTCCCAATTGAGCGACTGGGGCCACAAGCGCGTGCAGGCTCCAACTTAACGCCGAATATTCACCGAAAGGATTGTTAATGTCTATCTGGATCGACTTTTTTGGCGCGGAAATTCGTTATGTTGACACGCCCAGTTTCGGGCGGACCCGCATTGCAGAGGCGGGAAAAGGCAACGCTGAATCCCTACTCCTGATGCATGGAATTGGCGGGCATGTTGAAGCCTACTCGAAGAATGTGGTGGCGCTCGGCAAGCATTTCCATGTTATTGCCTTCGATTTTGTAGGGCACGGCCTATCCGAGAAAAAGCTCGATATTGTTTACACGCCCGCCACCTACGTTGAGCATCTCCGTGAATTGATGGATGTTCTCGGCATCGACAAGGCGCATATTTCAGGTGAGTCCCTAGGTGGCATGGTTGCCGGTGGCTTTGCGATTAAGTATCCCAATCGTATTTTGCGTGCGATCCTGAATACCACGGGTGGCATTCCAATCGTTTCCGATAAAGGGCGGCAGGATTTTCTCGATCTTGCGGCGCTCTCGGCAAAGAATTTTGGTCATGCGCCAACGCATGAAACTGTGCGCCTGCGGATGCAGTGGCTGATGTACGAAGGCAACTGGAGCCGCTTGTTGACTGACGAACTGGTGGAATCGCGCTTGCGCATCTATCAGCAGCCGGACTTCCAGAAATCCGCCCCTCTGGTCTTTGCCCGTCTCGCCAAGGCAGCAGCAGGCGACGCCCTGCCAGACATGGTCGATCTTGAAGAAATTCAGTGTGAGACACTGCTTTTCTGGACAAAATACAATCCAATCCATGACGTGGAGGCTGCCAAAGCCGCTCTGCCCCGACTGAAGCATGGGCAGCTCTACGTGATGAAAGCCGACGCTGCGCACTGGCCGCAATATGAAGCTGACGAAGAATTTAATGATGTCGTAACGCACTATCTAAAAACGGGGAAGATCTGAGATGCCGGCTCCTGAAACTCAAGCTGTCCTGCCTGAGTCGGAGCGCCCGGCTTTGGTCTCGCCGGGGATTTTTCGTCAGGCCATGCGTCAGTTGGCGGGAGCTTGCACCATCATCACCTCTGCCGATGATAGCGGAACCATAGAAGGCTGGACTGGACTTGCCGCCACGGCGGTTTGTTCCGTCAGCGCGGAACCGCCTCGCCTTTTGGTTTGTGTAAATCGTTCGGTTTGGGCGCATCAGGTTATTTTTAAGTCACGCCGGCTAGCAGTGAATGTTCTATCAGACGGGCAAGAGCCAATCATCCGCCGCTTTTCCGGCGGCGGTGTCTGTGCGCCTGAGGACAAGTTTAAATCTGGTACGTGGAATGTTATGGTCGGCGGCGCCCCCTTGTTGCAGGATGCCCTAGTCGGCTTTGATTGCACGGTTGCCGAGATATTCTCCGGCAGCACGCATGATATATTTATCTGCGACGTCCACGCGGTAAACGATAATGGACTATCGCGTTCTCCCTTGATCTATTTCAACGGCCAGTTCTGCTCGGGTCTTTCTGCTCTTGAGCAGATCTAAAATAGATAAGGAGTTGAAAAGAGCATGGGTATTCGTATCTGGCATCAGAGCTTCACGGTTCTGAGTGACCTATCCGCCTATGACGACGCGCTGAAGGCTCACTTTTCGCGCGTCGCCCGCACCGATACGGAAATCGTGATGCATGGTATGCGGCCGGGAACCTATCGCAGCAACTATCCCGGAGAAGACATCAAGCATGTGGGATTGCAGTACCTGCACGGTCTGCAATTCATCCAGGCAGGCGTAGAGGCGGAGCGCCAGGGTTTTGATGCTTATGCGCTCAGCACTTTGCCCGAACCGGCATTGCGTGAAGTGCGCGCGTTGGTTGACATTCCTGTCGTCGGCTACGGCGAGGCTGCTATGCTCATGGCGTGCACTCTTGGCCGACGCTTCGGCGTGCTGATGTTCATCAAGGATATGGCCGACCTTATCACCGACAACGCTGTACGGCACGGGTTGCGCGAACGCTTTGTTGCAGCCCGTCCGCTCCCATTCGGCTTTACGGATATTCTCAAAGCTTTTGATAATCCGGAAGCCTTGATTCAGCGCTTTCAGGATTCGGCGCGCGCGCTGATTGCTGAGGGTGCCAATGTTATTATTCCGGGCGAAGCGCCGCTGAATGTTCTGCTTGCACGCAGCGGCATCACATCGGTTGACGGCGTTCCGGTAATTGATTCGCTTGCCTGCTGGATCAAGCAAGCTGAAACGCTAGTCGACATGCGCCGCTCCAGCGGTGTGCGCCCCTGCAGGAGCGGCTATTTTTCGGCCCTTCCGGACCCTGAAAGGGTTCGTGAGGTGCTGGACTTTTATGGCTTGAAATAAGGCCTCATCATTTATATCAAGGATCTAAAATATGCCCAACGAGACTAGCATCACAGCGTCAGAGGTGGCCCTTCTTCTGCTTGACCTGCAGAATGAAATGGTTGATCCCGCCGGAAAGATTGGTTCGGCTGGCCTCGCAACCGTGGTCTCCGAGCGCTGTATTCTAGAGAATGCCAGGAAAGCCCTGGATTTTGCGCGTGGACGCGGTCACACCGTGGCGCATGTCCGTCTTGGCTTTCGCCCGGATTATGCCGATGCACTGAGCGTTGCTCCGCGCATTGCACGGTTGAAAGAGAATAAGGCGGCGATTTTGGGCACCTGGGGAACGGAATTCCCCGCCTCGCTCACCCCGGTCGAAGGAGAACTTGTCGTCACCAAGCAGTGCGTCAATCCGTTCTTCAACACAGGTTTGCTCAACTGGTTGCTGCACAAGGGCGTGAAGCATGTTGTTCTCTGCGGTGTGGTGACGAACCTCGTTGTCGAGGCAACCGCGCGCGCGGCAGATGACGCCGGCTTTGCCGTAACGGTGCTCGAAGACGCATGCGCCGCACCGAATCCTGAATGGCACGCATTTTCAATTGAGAAAATATTGCCGCTTTTTGCGGCCATTAAGTCCACGCAGGAGTTCGCGGCCTGAAATACGCAACGCCAAATATGTACAACTTAAATACGCTCAAATCCAACATGCTGTGCCGCAAGTGTCTTACTGAGTGTAGCCGATCAGCGGGCTGACGCTGGTGCAGGGGAGAGACGGAATGACAATTAATCAAAATTCACATGACATCATTGTCGTTGGCAGTGGCATTGCCGGGCTATCTGCGGCAGTGAGCGCCGCTGAACGTGGCTGCCGCGTGGCTGTGATCGAGCGCGCCGAGGAAGGCGAGCACGGCGGCAACACGCGTTATACGGAAGCTTATCTGCGTATGAAAAGCGTTGATGACGTCGCAGATGACTTCGAAGAACATTTTGCCGAGAATGCTGGGGGCTATATCGATCCCGCATTTTTGCGGGAGGCAGGCCGTCCTTATGAGGAATGGTCGGCCTTGATGCGTACGCAGAGTATGCTGGATCCTGAATTGATCGGGACATTCGCAGAATCTGCTGGCCCAACCCTGCGTTGGCTCGAAGAGGTGGGAATCAAATTCGACTTTCTACCGACGGCCTTTATTACCACGACGACGACGCGGTTATTGCCGGTTGGCGGTGGACTCGCGATGGTTGAAACCCTGACCGAAAAGGCTAAGGCGCTGGGCGTGGACTTTCACTTTGAAAGTACAGCACAAGAGCTGGAGACCGACGTACAAGGTACTGTCGTGGGACTTTTTGTGAGGCAGGGAGGTGTGCGGAAACGCTTTTCCGCCAAAGCGGTGATTCTTGCGTCCGGCGGGTTCGAGGGAAATGCCGCCATGCTGGCGCAATATCTTGGGCCGCGTGCGATCAATCTGCGCCCCGTTGCGCGAGGTGGATACTACAATAAAGGCGAAGGCATCAGCATGGCGCTCAAGATCGGCGCCGCGCCAAACGGGGATTTCGGTAGCTATCATGCGGAACCGATAGATCCACGTTCGGATGTTGCCGAGCCTGCCGTTTTCACGTTCCCCTATGGTATTCTGGTCAACAAGGAGGGCCAGCGCTTTACAGATGAAGCCCCCGGCACGGTCGATGCGGTCTATGAAAGTGTAACGCGGCGCATTTACGAGCAGCGGGACGGCATTGCCTATTTGATTCTCGACGCTAAAATCGAGGACGTTCCAAACTGGAAGAAAAGTCTGCGCACCACTCAGCCGGCAATCAGGGGGAGGACGCTGGAAGAGCTTGCGAAAAAGATCGGCGTTGACGCAGATGAACTGCAAAAGACAGTGGATTTGTACAATGATTCTTGCCGTGAGGGTGTTTTCAAACCTCTGGAATTAGACGGGTTGGCGACAGCTGGTCTTGTCCCCCGTAAGTCGAATTGGGCACGGCCGATCAATGTGCCAGATTACCGCTGCTATCCCATCATTTCGGCCAATGTCTTCACCTTTGGCGGACTCAAGATCGACCGTAATGCTCAGGTTTTGAATTCAGACGGTGCACCCATTACCGGCCTCTACGCCGCAGGGGAAACAGCGGGGTTCTATTACCGAGTCTATACTGGAGCAACGTCGGTTTTGCGTGGTGCGGTATTTGGCCGGCGCGCAGCGCAACACGCAGCAGCCTTGTAGGGAAGCCCGCAATGGAAAACGGACGCGGTTCTATTGCAGTAGATTTTTCTGGGCGCTCGGTCTTGATAACGGGCGCGGAAGGTGTGATCGGCGCGGCCACTGCGCGGCGCTTTGCAGCCAGTGGCGCTGATCTCTGTCTTGCGGGGATCGGCGACTTGGGGCCATTGGTAACTGAGCTTACCGAGTTTGGCGGGCGCGTGATGAGCAGAGTCACGGACGTGTCGGACAAAGCCCAGGTGGTGGGTCTGGTCGAGGAAACTGTTGAATATTTTGGTGGGGTTGATATTTTGGTGACTGTGGCTGGCGTCACAGCCCTGGGTTCTTTTGAGTCGATTACGCTTGAGACATGGGAGCGGGTACATGGCATCAATCTGCGCGGCGTATTTTTGTGCAATCAGGCGGTCATCGCGCCAATGAAGGCAAAAGGCTACGGGCGAATTATCAACATTGGCTCGGTTCTGGCCAAAAACGGCGGTAATCCGCGGCCGTGGCTTGATCCAACAGAGCAAGAACGTGCGGGTAATGCCGCCTATGGCTCTGCCAAAGCGGGTGTGCATGCGCTGACAATTTTCCTAGCCAAAGAACTTGCGGCGCACGGCATAACTGTTAACGCAGTCGCACCTGGCCCGATTGCTAGTCCAATGACTACGAGTTTTCCTGAAGCTCTCATCAGGCAGCTCCCTGTCGGCAGAATGGGCTCTGCCGGGCAAGTTGCTGCTGCAATAGCGTTTTTGGCGGCAGAAGAAAGCGCATTCATCACCGGAGAGATTCTCGACGTAAATGGTGGTCTGTGGATGGATTAAGCTCATTCTTCCGTCATGCCCTCGGCGAGCCTGTAACCGATAAACTCGGTTCCGCGATTGAGCTTGATCACTGGCGAAATGTCGGTGGAAGTGACGCCAGGTCTTTTGCTACACCGGCCAGGGCGATTCATTAAACTGCTGCGATCATTTGTGTGGCTCGCCTTCGGTTCCTGGAAGTGCTCGATTGCCCTTGTGGGTGAAGGGGGAGTGGAAAAAAGCTGGTCAGAATATCGGCCTCCGTTGATGCTGGCGCTTATCGGCATCGGAGGGCAGTCATGGAATGGGTGGTGAAGTTATACCAACAGCCCTAAAGATTGACGCATGCCCAGACTCTGGTTCCGATTGAGGATATACGAGCCGCGTCATTGGCGATGAAATTCCAGGCTTCATTGCTGGCGTC
>PLSD01000022.1 GCA_003164135.1 Acetobacteraceae bacterium | reverse complement strand
TCAATCTTTAGGGCGGCTGGTATAACCTGAGTGTTTTCGCTACCAAGTGCAGAAGATAATAGCGAAAACCGATGTACTTTGCGTGACTTAATATGCTCATGATTGGTTCTTTTTTGCGATAAAATGGGCGGTATTACCCGCTTAGCTTTACCCATTTATCACCTAATAGATTTACCGTTTTTTGTGGTCAGCTCTGCACAACCCCTCAATTTAGGCTTGCAGCCCGATATGCAAAATATCGCCAAAACCCCAGCTATTGACACAGGTTTTGGGGCCTAAATCTGACTTTCCAAACAGTCTCTTAAACTTTGCGCAGGTAGCAGGCCTTCAGCATGAAATTGCCGCCGTCCATTTTGCAATCCACCTCGTGGTCGCCGCCGACGAGCCGGATGCTTTTCACCTTGGTGCCGACCTTCAGCGTGGTGGACGAGCCCTTCACCTTGAGGTCCTTGATGAGCACGACGGAGTCGCCATCGGCCAGGATATTGCCGTTGGAATCCCTCACCACATCGGCGGCATCGGCATCCGGCTTTGCCGTTTCCAGCATCGGCCATTCATAGCCGCAGTCGGCGCAGACGAAGTTGTCTCCATCCGGATAAATATTTTCCATGGCGCATTGCGGGCAGGTGGGGGGCGTTGTCATGGTGGGCTTATACCAAATGCCGTGTCGAATGACACTTGGCGCCGGGAATAATTATTTTTTTCCAGTCTTGTTCCCAGTCTTGGCCTTTTTCACGGGAACGGCTTTCCGCGCTTGCACCGGTTTTTTCGCGGGAGCGGCTTTTGCCGGTTTGGCTTTTGCCTTTACCGGCTTCACGGCCGCAACCGGCTTTTTCGCGGCCGCCGGTTTCACTGCCGGTTTCACAGCGGCCTTGGGTGCCGGGTCAGCCACGGGCGGCACCAGCGGCTTGCCGGTAATTTCCTCGATATAGGCGCGGTACCGGGCGAGATAGTCGTTGATATCGAGGTGTTTCTCGGCAAAAGCGCGCGCCCCGGCGCGCAGCCGCGCGGCGTGCTTGGTGTCGTGCAAAATATGCAGCACCGTGCTGGCCAGCGCTTTCGAATCAAGAGTTGGCACCACCAGCCCATTTTCGTCATGTTTGACGAATTCGGTCACCGTCTCGGTATCGCCGCCGATCACCGCGCAGCCAACCGCCAGCGCCTCGCGCAAGGACCACGACGCCACGAACGGGTACGAGAGGTACACATGCGCATCCGAGCGTTGCAGCAGGGTCAAATGGTCCTCGTAAGGCACCTTCCCCATGAAGTGCACGCGCTTCAGGTCGATCTTGTCGCCCAGCTCGCGCATCATCACGTCACGCCAGGTGCCGGACGCCGGCGGCGCGCCGTAGCTGATTTCGTCGCCACCGACGACCGAGACAATCACATCCGGCCGTTGCTCAAGAATTTCCGGCAGCGCGCGCATAAACGTGTGGAAGCCGCGGTAAGGCTCCAGATTGCGCGCGACGTAGGTAATGAGTTTCTGCTTGGGCGTCACCGTTAGCTTGCCAACCGTAACGGTCTTTTTGCGTAATTCGGGTTTGGCCTTGCAAACGTCGAGGTTCACGCCCTCCTCGATCAGCCGGATTTGTTTGTGCGCCCATTGCGGGTATGTGCCGAGCTGCCACTGGGTCGGCGCCTGGCCATATTGTTCCAGAGCCAGGGCCAGCAGGTTGACAGTATTTTTACCGCGCACGGCGGAAAAACGGCTCTCCTCCATTGGGAATTCCGGGTCGAAATTCACATCCGTACCAAGAATACGGTAGTAGAACTCGAAATAGCCGAGGATTGGCACGCCAGGAAACACATCCACCAGATTAAGCATTTCACCCCAGCCGTGATGGCCGATGATGATGTCCGGCTTGAAGCCAAGCGCCTTGATCTGCAAAGCTCCATGATACGCGGCCTGACCCCGGCGCGTCGCCATTTCAAACTCGCGCGCATCCAGATGCACGCTGGCTGAAATGGACGGCGGCTTGGCATAGGTGACCTTGCGCACACCAATCATGTTGTTGCGATTCGGTTCGGTCATGAACAGAATCTGGTGCGTGCCTTCACGCGCATCGTTATCGGCGATCAGGCTGCGCACGAGGTGCAGATACTGGCCAGGGAAGTTCTGGTGGACGAAGAGAAAGTTCACGGTACTATCAGCGTTTTGCCTTTGCCCCCTTGCGCGTGCGCGGGGTCAGGGTGACCTGGAACGCCTCCAGCGGGGCCAGCGTATCGCCCTCGCAGGTCTCGTCGTTACCAACCGGCCCGGCGCTGGTGCCGCCGACGAAGCTCGCCGAGCAGCTCAGTTCATAATGCTCGGCGGCTTCACCGCTCAGGCGGATGCGCAGGCCGAGCAACGGCAGGGCCATGCCGCGCGAGCCGCAATACTGTCCGGCTTCCACCCAGGGGGAGAGCCAGCCGCGGCCGAGCACGGCCTGATAGGACAGGTCAGCCGGGTCGATCCCCTCCGGCGCGTTGAGGGCAAAACCCTCGATCCAGTTCTGGCTGCCGCGTTCGCCCAGCCAGGTACCGAATTTCGTGCCGACATCGCCGCGGGTCTGGATATGCGCCATCAGGTCCATGAGTTCCGGTGCGGCGGGTTGTTCCGGGGCAGGGGCGGGGGCCGGCGCATTGGCGGCGGTCATCGGCATGTCGTCGGCGGTGAGCAGCTGGCGAACCTGCAATTTGGGCGCTGCGTCGGGCATGTTGGGGAGCTGGTACACGGTAACCAGCACTTGCGCCGGCCCTTTGCGGATACGTACCAGGGCGGCGTCGCCGTCGGCGTTCATCCAGCCATCCGCGCGGAAGCCCGAGATTTCCACGTTATTGTCGCCAGCCGGCGGCGGCGAAATGCGCACGCCGGGCATGCCGTTGTTCTTGTTCGCACCCGGATTGGCCTCGTTAACGAAGCAGAACAGACCAGCCGGCAGCGTCATCAGATGGCCGGAGACCTTGAGTTCCTGAACGGAGGTTTGATTGGGGTTGGGAGCGGGTTCTGTAGCAGGTTGCGGCGCTGATGCTGCGGGTTTTTGCGCTTGTTTTACTTGAGCCATCTAAAATCCTTAAAGCTGCAACCATTGTAACGATGCGTTAAATACAAGCCACCCATAGCGCCGTATAGTCCAAAGATGTCACTTCCGGTTTAAATTGGTGTTATTTCGCGGCTTGCGGTGTCCAGGTCAACAAAAAATCATTGATGCGCGGTGCCGGCAAGCCTAGCGGCAGGGTCAATCCGCGCCCGGTGGCGCGTAACCGCTCCGCCTGGGCACCAAGGTCGAAGGTCACGGCATAGAGTCCGGCGCGCCAGGCTTCACCCAGGGCGAAGCACCAGGTCTCCGGCCATATCGAGGGCAAAAACGCGAGGTCCGGCGCGAATTGGGCGATCAGGCTATGCGCCTCGCCCTCCTGGTAATGGCCGGTGACAAAAATTCGTCCGGTTGCAAGCAGCCTCGCATCGTCGGCACTGCTGCCCGCAACGATAAACTCCAGCGGCAGATTACGGGCCACGGCGTCGTTCGCGCACTCCACCAACAGCTCGAAGCCTTTCGCCGGGCCAATGCCGCCGATCACGATGATCTTACGCGGCCCAGCGCCGGGCCGGCGCGGGCGGGCAGGCAGGCGGTCATCCTCCCACGGTACGATTTGCGGCTTGATGCCGGGAAAATGCCGCGTGATTCGCTTCGCCGCGTCGGCGGACGGCACCATCACCCGCGCCGCGCCCGCGAATTCCGCGCCCGAGCGCGCCAGCAACGCCGGGACGGAAAGTTCCTCGTATATGCCGGCGCGGTCCCGCGCGCAGCAGGCGATGCAGTCGCTTACCCCAGGTTCGCCGCAATAACGCGGCGCCGCGCCGTCATCGGGGCGGGTGAGCAGGTTCACGCGCGGGCAGAAGCTGGCGTAGTCATGGACCACGATCTCCTGCGGCACGCCGAGTGCCGCGGCGAGGGTGCGCACGCTGGGGTGATGGCCGAGCGTGTGGTGCAACACGACTTTGGCGACATCCAACGCTTTCAATAGGCGCAACAGCGCGGCGCGTTCCGCCGGCAGTGTAAATACGAGGCTGGGGGTGTCCTTCGGGTCACCTTGAGTCAGCAGCGCCGGCCACGGGTAGGGCGTCGCCTCGGCGTCTTCGGGGAATTGCGTGACCAACAGCAGCGGACGCACGCCCCGCCCGCGCAACGCCGCTATTTCCGCCGCGACCTGCCGGGCGACACCGCCGCCATGGCTGTGCGATATCAACAACACGGTCTGCGGCGCGGGAGCCGCCTGCAGGCGGGCAACATCCAGCCGCGCACGGGCCGGGCGCAGCGGATCGGCGGCGTTAAAGCCCCTCACCAGTTCAAGGTAGCCGGGATACAGGCGCTCCAATATGCCAAGGTTCCGCTGGGTGAGGCCGCGCGTGGCGGCGCGGAAGGAGACCCCGCCAACATGCGCCACATAGGCCCCAAGCGCTGCGCGGTGCGTAAACCCCTTGTGCCGCGCGCGCAGGCAAAAATCGTTTTCCTCGCCGTAGCCTTGTGCGAACAGGTCCGGCCGGAACCCGCCGACGGCTTGCAGGCAGTCGTGCCGCAGGTACATGCAAAACCCGACGCCGGTGGGGATTTCCACGCTTTTGCGCCCGTTGGTCTTGCGCGCCAGCGCGTCCAGCGCCACCGCGCCCGCGAAGTCCGGCATCGGGTTGCCGCCGCGCGGGTCCGGGTAGTTTAAAATTGACGCCTCATTGGAAAACGGCGTGACCGAACCGGCCGTGGGCTCGCTGTAGGCCACTTCGCGCAGGGTTTTCACCGCACCGGGCGGGAGCAGAATGTCGCTGTTGAGCAGCAACACGTCGTCCCCTCCAGCGGCGGCCAGACCGGTGTTCACGGCGGCGGGAAAGCCCTGGTTAGTTATGTGGCGGCGCAATGTAATGCGATCTTCCGCCGCCAGCCCATCCAGCCAGGCGGCCAGTGCCGGCTCCGGCGTGGCATCGTTCACCACGATAATCCGCGCCAGCCCAGGTGCCGCGAGCACGGTCTCCAGGCAAGCCCTGGTTTCTTCCAACCCGCGATACACCGGGATGACGGCGCTAACCTGCCGGCGCGCGGGCAGGCGGGTGCGCGCCCGGCCATTTTTTGCCGCAGCGCGGGGCGGCATCGCGGCCAGTGCCGCCGGGTCCAGCGGGCTGCCGGAAATATTGCCCCCATCCGGGCCGCTGAGCGTAAACGGCGGCGTCAGCCCGGCCAGTGCGCGCGGCGGGATTTTAAAACCATGCCGTCGGAGCAGCGGCACGTCGTCATCGGCGGGCAGCACCTTGCCGAATTTCACCGCGCGGCGGTGCCCGGCGGCATCGTGCAGCGTGAGCCGCGGCGGCGTATCGGGCGCCGCCGGGCGGCAGGCCCAGCCGCTCAATCTGCCGTCATCGGCGACCGCAACCAGCCCCTCCACGCGGGTGAGAGCCGCCATATCCAGCGGCTTGCCAAGCAGCCGGCGTTTGCCTTCCGTCCGTGGCACGCCAGCGGCGGTGAGGCCGCAAAAACCACCATACCCGGCGGCGGCGGCAATCTGTTGGGCGAGGATGGCAAAGCCGGATTCGCCGGGCATGCAATGGCGTGCCAGCAAGGTGCCGAGCGCGTCTGCCGCCGGGCCGGTGTGTCCCAGTTTAAATTCGGCCATGGCCAGCCCGAGCCACGCCGCCGCCGTGTCATAGCGCTCAGCGACGCGGGCAAAATCATCGGCGGCGGCGGCAATGGCATCCGCGCCGCCGCCCAGGCGCAAACGTGCCAGATCAAGCGTGATCCGCGGATCGCCCGGCCCCAGCCGTGCCGCGCGTTCCAGCCAGGGGATGCTGGCCTCGTCCAGGCCACGTTTCCAGGCCGCCACCGCGGCGGCGTGGCCGTCAGGGTCTTTCATCGGCGCCGCTAGGTCTCGTTTCCGGGTCCGCCTGCATCACTCCGCGGCGGCGGTTTCGGGTTCGGGTGGTTCAAGGCCGTTGAGGTCGTTCTGTGCCTCGGCAATGCCGCCGTTGAGCGCCTGGGTGAACCAGTGCCGGGCCTCAACCAGGTCAACCGGCGTGGCAATGCCGCGCGCCAGATACCGGCCGAGCATGAGTGCCGCCATCGGGTGGTCCAGTTCGGCGGCGGCGCGGTAGCAGGCGAGCGAGAGTTCACGGTTGGTAGCAATCTCGTGGCCGCCGCCATACATGGCGCCCAATGCGAACATACCGCCAGCATGGCCGCGATTGGCGGCGCGTTCATACAGTTGCCGGCCGGTTTCGTGGTCGCGTGGCCCTCCGGCCCCTTTCAGGTGTAAATCCGCCAGCGCAATGAGAGCGTCCGGCAGTTCAACATCGGCGCATTTTTGCAGCCAGATGCGGGCTTCCTCGGGGTTTGCCTCCACCCCGCGGCCTTCCGCGAGCATCATACCATACCAGTATTGCGCATTCAGTACGCCCTCCGCGGCGCGGTGCATCCATTTTGCCGCTCGCGCCTCGTCGCGGTCCACCCCCACGCCCTGGGTGAGGCAGACGGCATAATTGAACGCGGCGATCAGGTCGCCACTTTCAGCCGCCTGTTCGAACCATTCATGTACCGGGGCCGGCTCAGTCAGCTTGGGGCTGGTTTTGCCGCTCAGCAGCAGCGAGGCGAGGTCGGCCTTCGCGGTCTCGTCCCCAGCCTCGGCGGCGCGGCGGAACCAGATGGCGGCCTCATCGGGGTTACGCGGCACGCCGGTACCGGTGAGATAGAGCATCCCCAGCGCACGGGCGCTATGCTTGTGCCCAAGTTCGGCGGCGGTGCGGAACCACGCGGCGGCTTCGGAGTAGTTTGGCGGCAGCTTGCCGTCGCCACGGGCGTAAATCTCGGCGACGAGCGCCGCAGCTTCCGGGTCACCGGCAATTCCAGCGCGGCGCAGCCAGGATTCACCCTCAACCTGATTGGCCTTGATACCGATGCCGTTGAACAGCATGTAGCCATATTTGGCCTGAGCATTGGACAGGTTGGCCTTGGCGGCCACGCCGTAGTACTGCGCGGCCAGCGCCGGGTCGGCGGGAACATTCACGCCCATTTCATAGATCAGGGCGAGGTAATAATGCGCGGTCGGCAGGTCCGCATCTGCGGCCAGGCGGAGATGCTCGACGGCCTCGGCGGGTGCGTCTCCGGCCGCCGTGCGCATCAGCGTCACGCCGATGCCCAGATGTCCTTGCGGCGCACCGGCCGCGGCGGCTTTCTCGAACCAGGGCAGCGCCTTGGCATCGTCACGCACCGGTGCTGGGGCGTTGGCGTAAATGAACCCGGCCATTAACTGGGCGTCGGTGTCACCAGCCTCCGCCGCCGGTAGCGCCCAGCGCAAGGCGGCCTCATAGTCGGGCTTGGCGTTCTCGTCCTGCTGGTCGTCCACCTGGGAAAACAACGAGGCGCCGGTGCGCGAAAGTGCGTCTTCCCGCAGGCCAAACATATAGAGCCCGGCCAAATTACGGCTGGCGATAATGTCTCCCTTTTCGGCGGCGCGCAGAAACCAGCGTGCCGCCTCCATGGCATTGCGCCGCACGCCCTCGCCGGTGAGGTAATGCCGGCCAACCTCTCGTTCCGATTCGGCGATCCCGGCTTCCGCGGCGACACCGAAAAGCTTGAGCGCGCGCTCGTACTTGCCGGCGGCGTAATATTGGCGCGCGCGCGCCAGAGCGGTCTCTGGTTTGCGCGCTGCCAGACGGTCGGAAATGTCCTGCTTGATACTCATAATGGCTTATGGTTCGTGCATGCTCTGATAGGCAACTGGCAGGATGCGCTGCGCGAAGTAGACAAGCATGGTACGCTCACCGACCTTCACATCGGTTTCGACAGGCATGCCCGGCGTCAGGTGAAATCCCGGCGGCACGTTGTGCAGGTTCAGCACATCGATCGAGACTTGCGCATTATAGTACAGATCCTGCGGAGCGCCCGGCAAGGGAACCCCGCTCACAGGAAACGCCGCCTGGTTGAGCGGGTTGATGCTTTCTGGGCTGATGGAGGTCACGGTACCCGAGGCCTCGCCGTAATGCAGATAGTCCAGCGTGGCGAATTTGATGGCAACCGGATTGCCCACGTTCACGTAGCCAGCTTCCGTACCATCGATTTGGACTTGGATGTTGAGCGGCGCGTTCAGCGGGGTGAGATCCATGAAAGTCTGCCCGCTTTGCAGCAGCGTGCCGACAGCTACCGATGCAATGGATTGCACGATCGAATCCTGCGGCGCGGTCAGCACCACCAGAGAATTGTTCAACCGGGCCTTGGTCAGCGATTGCTGCGCTTGATAGAGGCTGTTGAGCGCGGTGGCGAGTTGCTGCGATATACTGGCTTTCCACTGTTGGACGGCGCTGTCGCGCTGGGCAGTTACCGAAGCAAGTTGTTTTTCGTCGGCGAGAGCGGAGGAAACCGCACTGTCGAGCGAGGCCTGCATACTGACCCGTTCATCGGTGGCGGCCAGCGTATCGAGCGTGCTGCCAACTTGCAGGTGCTGCAGATCCTTGCGCATGGTCTCGACATTGCTGGCGATGCCCAGGCGCTGGCGGTAATATGCCGCCTGATCGTTAAACCCTTTTATTTCGGTTTGCAGCTGGCCGATCTGTTGATCGTAATACTGCACGGTCGAATTAAGCTGGCCGGTCTGCTGGTTGTAGGTTTGCAATGCCAGGGCGGCAGCCGGGTTGTTCGCGTCACCGTAATAGGGTTTACCGTCTTCCTGGGCCTGTAACTGAGCAACCTGCGCTGCGTAGCTTTGCTGCTGCTGGGTCAGTGATGTCAGGTCAGCCTCGGCATAGGTCGGGTCCAGCGTCGCCAGAATCTGCCCCTTGTGGACGATCTGACCTGGTTGAACATCGATGCTCTTGATGATGGACGCTGTCGAATCCGAGGAAAACGCTTGAATCACGGTATCGGGCGCGGCGGAAACCAACTGGCCACTAGCCACGACGAGCCGGTCGACCGGCATGACGCCGGAAGCGGTCAGCCCAGAAAAGACCAGGGCGGTGACGAACCAGTTGAGGTAGCGCCCCGAAAACGGCACCGGCAGGGCAATGATCGCCGCGGTTGGCGACTGAAATTCCAGCACCGCCAGCGGCGTCGGCTCCACGGCAGCCACGGCGGTGCGCGAGCTAAATGCCTTGGGCAAGAGTTGGCTTAGGCGTTGCAGCATGTGCATTTCCTTGTGGGTCGAGGTGGCGGTTCTGTTGCAGCCAGAGATGGCGGTAGATGGCGCAACGTTCAACGAGTTCGTGGTGTGTGCCGATATCTATCGTGCGGCCGCGGTCCAGGACCATGATGAGGTCGCAATCGATCAGCGAGGACAGCCGGTGCGAGACGATGACCATGGTCCGCCCTTGAGCGATGCGCAGCAAGTTGGCGTTCACCAGCGCCTCGCTCTCGGGGTCGAGCGCTGAGGTTGCTTCGTCGAGGATCAGCACTTTCGGGTCGGAAACCACCGCGCGGGCAATCGCCAGCCGCTGCTTCTGGCCGCCCGAAAGGTTAGGCGAGCCTTCCTGGATGAAGGTGTCGTAGCCCTGTGGCAGGCGCTCGATGAATTCCTCGGCCCCGGCCAGACGCGCGGCCTGCACCGCATCCTCAAAGGAAATTCCCGGCCGTCCGGCGATGATGTTTTCCTTCACGGAGCCGCGGAACAGAAAGTTGTCCTGTAACACCATGCCGAAGCTCTTGCGCAGATGGCGAAGGTTGATCTCGCGCATGTCGGTGCCATCTATTTTGATGGCGCCGGAATAGTCGCGGTTGATGCCTTGCAGCAGGCGGGTGACGGTGGACTTGCCCGAGCCGGAGCGCCCGACCAGGCCGAGCATGGTGCCGGCCGGAATCTTGAAGCTCATTTTTTCCAGCGCGGGGGTTTTGGAACCCTCGTAGCTGAAGGTTACGTCATCGAACTCCACCGCGCCTTCAAAGCGTGGACGCAGACCATGGGTCAGGGCGCGTCGCTCATTCGGCCGGTTCAGCACTTCGCCAACCTGCCAGATCGCGGCTTGGGCCTTTTGCACATCCTGCATCACGGTGGCGAGGCTGACCAGCGGTCCCGCGACGCGGCCGGAGAGCAGCATGTATCCGGTGAGCGCGCCGACATCGAGCGGGTTGTTCGTATTCAGTGCGATATAGGCGCCGAAGACCATCACCCCGTATTGGCAATAGCGCTGCAGTGGCATCACCAAGCTCGCGGGCCAGTTACCAAGGCGCCCCAGGGCCATGACGACATCCGCCGAGTTGGCAACCTTACGGTCCCATTCGGCGGCGCGGGCGGGCTCCAACGCGAGCGCTTTCACGGTGCGGATACCATAGATGGTCTCGACCAGCAGCGACCCCTTTGCGGATTCCGCCTGCACGAGTTTGCCGGTTAGGACAGCCATGGGCCGCAGGAAGATGGCGACGATGACCGCGATCAAAGATGCGGCGATCAGCACTGTCCACGCCATGGTCACGCTCATGTAGAACAGCAGCGGCAGCAACAGCATCACCATGAACACGTCGATAAACGTATTCATCAGCCGGCCGGTCAGGAACTCGCGGACCTGATAAATCTGCTGCACTTTATAGGTAATTTGGCCCGCTTGCTGGCGCTCGAAAAAGTCGATGGGCAGCGAAAGAAGCCGGTCGAAAATGCTCAGGTTGATCCGTGCATCCAGCTTGGCCGCGATTGTCACCTCGACCAATTTGCGGCCGAAGGTCAGAACAACCTCGAAGCCGATGCAAAGAACCATCAGCACCGTCACCAGTTCAAGGGTATCCCAGCTGTGGTACTGGATGACCGTATTGATCACCCGCATTACCATCAGGATTGGGATAATGCTCAGCACGGTGATGGTGATCGAGGCAATGCCAATGTCGCGCAACAGACCGCGGTCCGACCATACCAGCCGGCCCAGCATGGCGAAATTGAACGCCCGTTCTTCCTCGGCGCCGTCACGTGAGGTGCGCACCAGCAGAGTCGCGCCACTCCACACCTGTTTAAGCCGCAGCTCATCCACCGGCATCGCCGGGTCGTTGGCGCGCCCACGCGGGTCTCGCAGCAGCAGCACTTGGTTTTCACGGTCACGGCCCACAACCACAGCGGCCCCGCCATCGTCGAGCAGCAGGATGATCGGCGCCGGATCGTCGATGTGCATTAACTGGCGGAAGCTCATATGCACGCCGCGCGCCCACAGCCCTGCTTCCTTCAGCCACTCCAGCAACACCGGCGGGGAGGGCGCGGGGTCATCGGATTGCAGCCGAAGGTTCTCGGGGTTCAGTTCGACGCCGTGATAGCGGGCCGCACTCATCACTGCCGCCAAGCGCGCCTGCACCAAGGGTGAGACGTTGATCTGGGCATCCATCAGCGCCGCGATGTCCGGATTGGGTGCGCTCTGGTCCGCGGCGGAATGCTCGCCCGGATCTCGCTGCGTATCGTTCATGCGGTATCAACCTTCTCTAGACAGCAACTTAGCCTCGGCGACCCGAGGGACGTAGCAGGCTTATGCCCGATTTACCCTTGCCAGCACAACGCCAATTCGTGATATTATCATTTAGGTTGTAAATTCCCGAAAATGACACAACTTGAGCGCCGTGGCGCTGTTCAATCCGCCGGGAATCTGTAAATTCAGCGGGCCACATATACTATAAGGTGTCGCATGGAAATCTTAACTGCCACTGAAGCCGATCTGCCTGATATCCAGGCGATCTATGCGCATCACGTCCTCGCCGGCACCGGCACGTTTGAAGAATCCCCGCCCTCGCTGGAGGAGTTCCAGGCCCGCTACGCCGCGGGGCTGGCGGCCGGTTACGCCTGGCTGGTGGCGCGCGACGCTTCCGGCTGCCTTGGGTTCGGCTATTACGGCGTCTTCCGCGATCGCGCCTCCTACCGCTCCACGGTGGAAGACAGCGTATATGTGCGCGAGAACGTGCATGGCCAGGGCGTCGGCAAGGCGATTGTATCGGCGTTGCTGGCGCGGGCGGGAGCCGCCGGGTTCAAGCAGATGCTGGCGCTGATCGGCGATTCGGAGAATGTCGCCTCCATCGGCGTGCATGCAAGTTTAGGGTTCCAGCCCGTGGGCACCATGCGCAAGGTTGGCCAAAAATTCGGCCGCTGGCTGGATGTGGTGATTATGCAGAAGGGGTTGGGATAGCGTGATATGGGCGGACCAAAGGGCGTTGCCCTTGGTCCGCCCATATCATTCCGTCCATGCAATTAAGCGCCCAGCCCTTCCAGCGATCCGGCCATCGCCGCCACCAGAATCCGCTTCATATCGGCGGCAGTGGCGGGGCGGGGGTTATCCGGGGTGTTGGGATCCAAAAACGCTTCCTGCGCCAGATCGTCCAGCGCATCCGCCGTCACCTTCAAGTCCACGATGGTATGCGGAATTTTTAGCGTTGTCCGCAGTTCCAGCACCCAGGCGAGGAACCCGTCGAACCCGCCCGCAATGCCCAGGCACCGCGCCAGCGTGGCCATGCGGTCCTCAATCACCGGCCGGTTATAGGCCAGCACATAGGGCATCAGCACCGCATTCGTCAGGCCGTGATGCGCATGGAAGCGCGCGCCGATCGGGTGGCTGAGCGAATGGATCGCCCCCAGCGCCTTCTGGAACGCTGTCGCCCCCATGGCGGCGGCGGCCAGCATGTTCATGCGTGCATTTGCATTGCGCGGCTCGTTCACCGCGGTCACCAGGTTTTCCTTCACCAGCAACATGCCCTGAATGGCGATGCCGTCGGCGAACGGATTATAGAACGGCCCGTAATAGGCCTCCAGGCAATGCGCCAGCGCATCCATGCCGGTCCAGGCGGTGATGCTCGCGGGCAGGCCAAAGGTCAGTTCGGGGTCCAGAATCACCAGCCGCGGCAGCATCTGCGCGTGCAACAGAATCAGCTTGCGGCCAATGCTGGTGTCGGTCACCACGCTGGCGCGGCCCACTTCGGAACCCGTCCCGGCGGTCGTCGGCACCGCGAAAATCGGCGGCAGCGGGCGGTCCAGCTCGGGCGTCGCCAGCGTGATCTCAAAATCCCACAGCGGGCGCGAGGTGGAAACCGCGAGTGCAATCGTCTTGCCGCAATCCAGCCCGGAGCCGCCGCCAATGGCGATCACCGCCTCCGCCTTATGTTCCTTATAAACCAGCGCGCCGGCGGCCACATTGGCGGCAATCGGGTTCGGGTTCACATCGTGGAACACGGCGGGACTGATGCCTTCCGCCTCCAGCGCGGCGACAATGGCCGCGAAAAACGGCAGCCCGGCCACACCCGGATCGGTCACCAGCAGCACGCGCGTAATCCCCAGCGCCTTCACCCGCCCCGGCAGTTCGGCAATGCGCCCCGCTCCGGCCAGAATTTCAGTGGGGATCCGCCAGTTACCGCGTAATTCGATCGTCATCTCACATCCTCTCAAATGACCGGAAGCGCTCCCAGTCGGTAACAGCCGCGTTGAACGCGTCCAGCTCAACTTTCGCCATATTTGCGTAATGCGCCACCACATCCGCGCCGAGGGCAGCCTTGTTGAATTCGCTTTCCCGGAACAGCTTGGCCGCGTCCGCCAGCGTACTGGGCACGCGCGGCAGGTCGGCGGTGTAGGCGTTGCCGGAGAACACCGGCACCGGGGCCAAGTCGCTCTCCACGCCATCCAGCCCGGCGGCAAGCATGGCGGTGAGCACCAGGTACGGATTCACATCCCCGCCCGGCAGCCGGTTTTCCACGCGCAGCGATTTGCCATGGCCGAGAATACGGAATGCGCAGGTGCGGTTGTCCATGCCCCAGGCGAGCGCCGTGGGGGCAAAGCTGGCCGAAGCGAAGCGCTTGTAGGAGTTGACGTTGGGCGCGAAGAAGAACGTCAGCTCCGGCGCGTGCTTCAGCAAACCGGCCAGGAATTGCAGGAAGAATTTGGAGGGGCTGTGCCCATCCTCGCCCAAAAACACCGCCTTACCGTCGCGGTCGCGCAACGAGAGGTGGGTGTGGCAGGAGCTACCCTCGCGCTCGTTGAACTTCGCCATGAAGGTAATCGCATGGCCCATCTCGACCGCGATCTCTTTCGCGGCTTCCTTATATATTACGTGCGCATCGCAGGTGGTCACCGCGTCGCTATAGGCAAAGTTGATCTCATGCTGGCCCAGGTTGCATTCGCCCTTGGAGTTTTCCACCTGAATCCCGGCGGCTTCCATCACGTTGCGGATCTTGCGGATCACCGGCTCCACGCGCGCGGTGCCGAGGATCGAATAATCGTTGTTATACTGGTTCGCCGGCGTCAGGCCGCGATAGCCCTTTTCCCAAGCGTCCTCATAGGTATTTTTAAAAAGGATGAACTCAAGCTCAGTGGCCGCAAATGCGGTGAGCCCGTGCGTGGCCAGACGCTCCAGTTGCTTCTTCAGCATGGTGCGCGGCGCAATCTCGGCGGGGCGATGGCCCTTCAGCACGATATCGCACAGCACAATCGCCGCACCAGGCTGCCAGGGGGCGAGTCGCAGGGTTGCCATGTCCGGCGCGAAGATGAAATCGCCATAGCCTTTTTCCCAGGAGGTAAGATCGTACCCAGGAACCGTTCCACATTCGATATCCGTGGCGAGCAGATAGGAGCACCCTTCGGCGGCCTCGGACGCCACCGAGTCGAAGAAAAACTTCGGCATCACCCGCTTACCCTGCAGGCGCCCCTGCATGTCCGGCGCGGCCATGATAATGGTATCAATCTCGCCGCGTTCCGCCATTGAACGCAATGTAGCCAGGGTCAGTTTCGGTTCGTCAGCCATGGGAGCCTCCCTATATTTTAAACATATAAGCACAGCTTCCCAGCCACGAAAATGACAGCGCGACACAGGTCTCCGTGGCGTAAAATGACAGGACGGTAAGTTTCGCTTGAAGAATATGGGGGCTTCTGTCTAGACTACTGAAATCATTAAAAGTGGATAAGCCACTGAAGGAGTGAATAATGCCGGATCAGACGGAACAACAATTACTCGCGGCGGACGCCGCGGCCCTGCACAAGATGGGGTACGCGCAGGAACTCTCCCGCCGCATGCACGGGTTTTCCAATTTTGCCGTGTCCTTTTCCATCATCTGCATCCTGGCCGGCGGCATTACCTCCTTCCAAGTCGGCTTCTCCACCGGCGGCGGCCTGACCGCCATTCTCGGCTGGATCGTCGGCTGTACCTTCGCCCTCATCGTCGGCCTTTCCATGGCGCAGATCGCCTCGGCCTACCCCACCGCGGGCGGCCTGTACCACTGGTCGTCCATTCTCGGTGGCCGCGCCTGGGGCTGGATCACCGCCTGGTTCAACCTGCTGGGCCTCATCTTCGTTATCGCCTCGGTGAACGTCGGTGTTTACAACCTCTTTATCGGCCTGATCCTGGGCAATATCTTCAACGTCAACACCTCGGCCTGGGGCTTTGAGCAGCAGACCATCGCGGTCGTTGGCATCACCCTCGTACAGGGCCTGCTCAACCATTTCGGCATCCGCACCACCACCAAGCTCATCGACTTCTCCGGTGTGCTCATCCTGGTCGTTGCCGTGTTGCTCACCGGCGTTATGCTCTTCGGCGTGCAGCATTACGACCTGACCCGCCTGGTCACCTTCACCAACTACTCCGGCGCGCCAGGTGGCGGCGTGGTGCCGCAGTCGGCCAGCCCGTTCTACCTGTTCATGCTGGCGCTGCTCTATCCGCTCTACACCGTCACCGGGTTCGACGGCTCGGCCCACACCTCGGAAGAGACCGTGGATGCCCGCCGCAACGTGCCTAAGGGCATCCTCCACTCCATCATCTGGTCCGCCGTATTCGGTCTGGCGATGGCGGGTGCCTTTGTCCTGGCGATGCCAGACGAGGCTAAGGCCGCCGCCGCCGGTGGCAATGTCATCTTCAACCTGATGGCATCGCTCACCGTTCCGGCCTGGATCAAGGACGTGCTGTATGTCGGCATCGTGCTGGCCAATTTCCTCTGCGCCCTAGCCGGCGTTACCTCCACCTCGCGCATGGTCTACGCCTTCTCGCGTGACGGCGGTTTGCCCGGCAGCAAATGGCTCAAACAGGTAAATCTGACCCATCGGTCGCCGGTCGCGGCAATCTGGTTCACCGTGGTGCTCTCCATTGCCGCCACGCTGTACTCCCCGGCCTTCGCGGCGCTGGCGGCTGGCTGCGCGATGTTCCTCTACATCTCCTACGCCATGCCCATCCTCGCCGGCCTGTTCGCCGAAGGTAAAACCTGGAAAGAGTTCGGCCCGTTCCGGCTGGGCGCCTTCTCCAAGCCGCTGGCATTAATCACCAGCGTCGGTGGCATCATCATCATCTACATCGGCACCCGCCCGCCTAACGATGTGCTGGACAGCTACTTCATCGGCCTGCTCGGTGTCATGGCGATCATCTGGTTCGGCATTGCCCGCACCCGCTTCCCCGGCCCGCCGCTCACCCCGGCCGCGATTGCCGCTCGTGCGGCGGAAATCGCCAGGGAGGAAAGGGCTCTGCGCAAGTCTCCGGGCTAACAAGAAAACTGGGGGGACATTGTCCCCCCAGGGCTTTTTACACGAGTTTTTACAGGAGAGCTTTTGCCCGGAAAACTCCCATAAAAAACGGCGCCGCAAGGCGCCGTTTTCATTTCGAGAGGAAGCAGCCCTTCAGTGGGCGTCGAACGTCGCGTCCGTCGGCGCCAGGGATTTCATCAGGTCGAACATACGCTTGCGCATGGCGGGGTCGGTAATGCGGTAATAGGCACGCACCAGTTCCAGCGTCTCGCGCTTGGTCAGATGGTCGTCGACCCCCGCGGCAAATGGCTCCTGCGCCTCGGCGAAGCCATGCATGCGGCCACGCGGGCCGGAAACCGGGCTCTCGGACATGCCCTCAGGCATGTCGTCGAAAAAGTAGCTGATCGGCACATCCAGCACGCGGGAGATATCGAACAGGCGCGAGGCGCCGACGCGGTTAACGCCGCGCTCATACTTCTGCACCTGCTGGAAGGTCAGGCCCAGCGCATCGCCCAGCCGTTCCTGCGACATACCAAGCAATGTGCGGCGCAGCCGAACCCGGGATCCCACATGAATATCAATCGGGCTAGGGCGGCTCTCGCGTTCCGGTTTCTCGGCGGTTTCGTCGGCCATTGAACTTAACTTCTCCAACAATGGGGGCAGGGACTTAGTGCCTCCCGGATACTCGACGCACTCTCAACATAACCGCCACAGGGCGGCAGGCCGAGCCTGCTTCATATAATCTCCCGGCCGGAACACTACCCAGGATAACCGGTGCCGAGGCCCTTGCGATTACCAGAGGTTAACGAACAAGACAATACAAAAACTACAACGCAAGAATTATTAAATAGACACGGCCGGACAAAAACTACAAATATTAGGTTAAACTGCGACCGAAATTAATATTCCAACCACAATTGCCGCAAAAGCAAGCATAGCAGGTATTGCCAACCCATACCTAGCAAAAAACGGCTCGGGTAAGCTGCCGGGCAGGGCTACAACCAGCACACCCTGACTTTTTAAGGGTAAAAAAGCATTCACATGACCAAAAGCATCGAACATGGCGGTGATGCCGGAATTCGCGTCGCGCGCGAGTGGCAACCCCTCTTCCACGGCGCGCAGCCTAGCATCGGCGAAGTGCTGGCGTGGCCCCGCCGAGTCGCCAAACCAGGCATCATCGGTGACATTCACCAGCCAGGCGGGGCGGTCGGCCTCATCCACAATCTGCCCGGAAAAAATCGCCTCATAGCAGATCAGCGGCCCTACCGGCGGCAGGCCGGTAATATGCAGGGTCTCCGGCCCTGGGCCGGGGGTAAAGCCGCCGCCCAGCATGTCGGGGATAATTTTAATCGGGATCCATTTGGGCATGTATTCGCCAAACGGGACGAGCTTCCACTTATCATATATGCCCGCCGCCGGCAGCGGGCCGTCGGTCACCACCAGGGAGTTGCGGAAATCGGTTTCGCTCACCCTGCGCAGTGACCCGGCCAAAATGGGCGCGGTGCCGGTCACCATGGCGAGCTGCTGGCGTGCTGCTGCGTCGCTATCCAGCAGCCACGGGGATGCGGCTTCCGGCCAGATCACCGCAGTCGCCCCGCTGTTCAGCCCGGCCTGGCTCATATCCAGCAGGCTCTGCCAGCGCGCGAACAGCGAAGCGCGGTCATACGAGCCGGGCACCGGAAAATTCGGCTGCACCAGGGCCAGGGTCACACCACTGGCCGCCACCGGCGTTTGCAGCCGCTCCCAGCCAAATCCGGCCCATATCAGCAGCGCCGCCAGCAGCGCCACCAGCCCCCGGCGCTGGAACATCGGCATCCCGGCCAGCAGCACGGTCAGCAGCGTCAGCCCCTGCACGCCGACCAGTGACGCGGGCTGAATGAACACATCGCCAAGCGCGCCGGGTATTGCCCAATCCGTGCCCCAGTAGTTCCACGGAAAGCCCGAGAAGATGAATTGCTGGATCAGGTTGGAAGCCGTCCACGCCCCGGCAAACACCAGCAGCCGGCCAAACCCCGGCTTTATGCGCCAGACGGCAAACACCGGGATCAGCGTGAAGAACGCCACTGCGGCGGCCAGCAGCGGCGCCGCCAGCGGTACCAGCCACCAGAAGGTGGCAACCTCGGTGAGGATCGGCTCGGTAATCCAGTACAGCCCGGCCAGGCCAAGCCCAAAGCCGAACAGCCAGCCGGTCAACGCCACCTGCTTCCAGGTTTTCGTATCGCTGATGAGCCGCAAAAACGCCGGTACGCTGAACAGCAGCACCGGCAGCAGATGCACCGGCGGAAGTCCAAGTGCCGAGGCCAGCCCCCATAAAAAAGCCCGCACCAGCGGGCGCGCGGCCAGCCAGGCCGTAAGTTTACGCAACACGTGGCAGGCCAAATTGCTGCGCCACCCCGGCAAAATCCGCCGCCACCGCATGCCGCGCCGATGCCACCGTGCCATCATCCGCGCGCACCAGCTGGCAGGTCTGCAGTCCCGCCTCGCGCGCCGCATCCAGCTCGGCCTCAATGTCCGAGAGGAACAGCACCTCGCCGGCCGGAATCCCAATACCGCGGGTAATACTCACATAACTCGCCACCTCGCGCTTTGGCCCCGCCTTGATGTCAAAATACGCCTGGAACAGCGGCGTCAGATCGCCCGCGGTGCTATGCCCGAACAGCAGTTTCTGCGCCGGCACGGAGCCCGAGGAATACACATAAAGCCGCACCCCCGCGCGCGCCCAGCGGCGCAGGGCAGGGGCCACATCCGGATAAATTTCCGCTTTCAGCTCGCCCGAGGCATAGCCTTCCTCCCAGATCATCCCCTGGATGGTTTTCAGCACCGGGTCTTTCTCGTCGCGGTCCATCTGCCCCAGCAAAACCTCCAGTGCCGGCGTGGCAGCATCCCCCAGCATCGGATGCGCCGCGACAAACCCCGCCAGCCGCGTCCGCGCATAAGGAAACAGCACCCGGTGTACAAAGGCGATGGGCGTGGTGGTGCCCTCAATATCCGTGAGGACGGCGGCGGGCGGCACCATTACGCGACGGGGAAGCGGGTGGAAATATTATCCCCGGTAAACTGCGCAACCCAGCCGGAGGTATCGGTGAACACCCGCAGCGCCGTGAACGAGGGGCTTTCCCCAGCATCGAACCAGTGCTTCGCGTTGGCCGGCACCCGCAGCAGATCGCCCTGCTCGCAGCCGGCATCATACACGCGGCCGTTCTCGTGGATCACGAAATGCCCGCTGCCCTGCACGAAAAACCGGATCTCATCCTCGCTATGCGTATGCTCCTGCAAAAACTTCTCGCGCAACGCCGGGGCCGCCGGGTTGTCGGGCGTCAGCTTCACCACATCGGCCGAACCAGCCCCGGTGGCGCCCATCAGCGCGTCCAGATACGGCCGGTACGCGGCAAGAATTTCCTCCGCGCCCGCATCATCAGCCAGATGCACCGGGCTCTCCCATCGCGCAAAATCCACGCCGATTTTCGTGAGCTCGGCGGCCACCGCCACAGGGTCCTCGGAGCAAAACACCGCAACGCCAGGCGTGCTGTCTTCGTAAATCGTCAAACGGCTCATTTGATGCGTCTCCGTTCAAGCTCGCAACTCATCAGAAATTCCAGCGCCTCCAGCCGCCAATAGGCGTGCTCCACGCTGCTGCCCCAGGCATATACACCATGCCCGGCAATGACATAACCAATCGGCGGATCGCGCAGCAACAGCGGCTCTATATACGCCGCCAGCCGGCCGATGTCCTGGTCGTTGGCATAAACCGGCAGCGTCACGTCCAGCTCATGCGTATTAAAGCCGAACGCCTTGAGGATTTCATAGTCCGAAAAAGTGATCGCCCCCTGCATGGAGAGCACGGTCGCGGCCACGGAATGGCCATGCAGCACCGCGCCCACCTGCGGAAACAGCCGGTACAGCTGGCAATGCAGCAGCGTCTCGGCGCTGGGTTTTTGCGCCTCGTTCAGCGCCTTGCCGTCATAATCCACGGCAATAATATCTGCGGTTTTTAAGCGGCCCTTATGCACGCCGCTGCGCGTAATCGCGATGCTGGTATCATCAATGCGCGCGGAAAGATTGCCGGCCGAGCCTGGAACCCAGCATCGCGAATCCATGCGCTGACCGGCCTCGGCCAGCGCATTTGCCAGTTCAGCAGGGACCATTTCAGCCCTGGTTGACGGTCGTCTTGGTCTGGTCCGGCAGCGGCGCGCTCAACGAGCCGGGCGGGCTCATCGAGGCGTCCTTGCCCTTGGTGTCGTCATCTTCGGACGCAACGTTCTGCTTGAAGGTTTTAATCCCCTTGCCGAATTCGCCCATCAGATTGCTGACCTTGCCGGTACCGAACACAAGCATGACCACAAGCAGCACAATCAGCCAGTGCCAGATGCTCAATCCACCCATAAATACTCTCCACCCAAATATTTTCTGCCTCAGTCTACGCCGATCACGGGTGAATGCCAAATCCCCGCTGTTGTGGGCAAGCCCAACCTGTGGTTGAGAAACGGCAGATGCGCAACGAGCCCGCCCCAAGCCTGAAACTTTTGCGCCACGCGGCGGTTTGCCTGCTGTTCCTGGCGGCCAGCTGGCTGTTTTACGCACCCCCGCGCGCTTGGCCCGATCTCACCTATTTCGGTGACGGCCAGGATTCTCTGGCCTTCATCTGGTTCCTCAACTGGTGGCCCTTCGCCCTCACGCACCATCTGCCACTGCTGTTTACGCATTACGTGGACTACCCCACGGGCGTGGACCTGGTGTGGAAAACCTCCATCCCCGCGCTTGGCCTGCTCGCCGCCCCGTTCACCCTGCGTTTCGGCGCGGTGGCGGTGTTCAACGTACTGATGATCGCCGCCCCCGCGCTCTCCGCCTTCGCCCTGTACCTTGCCGCCTGGGAACTCACCGGCGTCTTCGCGGCCGCCCTGCTGGCGGGCGCGCTGTTCCTCTGTTCGGGTTACGAGGCCGGCCAGAACCTCGGCCACCTCAACCTTGCCTTTACCGCCGCCGTGCCGCTCAGCCTCTGGGCTTGTTTGCGTGCCGCCTCCCGCCACTGGTCCTCCTGGCATCTGGGCGTGGTGCTGGGCTTGCTGTTCTTGTTCGAGTTCGGCGTCTCCCAGGAGATTTTCGCCAGCCAGATGCTGTTTGGTGCCGTCCTGCTGCTGGTGCTCGCCTGGCTGCACCCCGCGCAACGCCTCACGCTGGCGCGCCTGCTGCCCGGCATCCTCCGGGCACTGGCACTCTGCCTGCTGCTAGCCTCCCCCTTCATCTGGGCCATGCTGCGCAGCTACCACGCCGAACAGGCTAATTTCTCCACGCCGGACGTCTACGCCAACGACCTCCTCGCCGCCTTCATCCCCACCCCGCTGGTGTTCTTCGGCGGTCATCTGGCGCGGCCCATTTCCAAACTCTTCACCGGCAATTCCTGCGAACAAGGCGGCTACTACGGCCTGCCGCTGATGCTGCTGGCAGTCACCATCTGGCGCACGACCCCGCTTCCCGCCGTGCGCGTCCTGGCAACCATGGCACTGCTGGCGGCGGTGGCAGCACTTGGCCCCTACGCGCATGTGCTTGGCTACCGCATCAGCACCGCACCCTGGATGCTTTTATACCGCCTGCCATTCCTCGCCGCGATGCTCCCGGGCCGCTTCTCCCTCTACGCCTGGCTCGCACTCACGCTGCTGCTTTCCCTGTGGCTGGCGCAGCCGGGCAGCACTTGGCGCCGCTACGCCCTGGCTGGTCTCTGCATCGCCAGCGTCCTCCCGGCGCAATCCACCGCGCGCAACTGGCGCCAGCCGGTGCTCCCACCGGTTTTCACCACTCTGCCTCCAGGCGCGCACGTGCTGGTGCTCCCCGTCTTCGCGCAGGAGATGGGCTGGCAATACGCCACCGGCATGCGCTTCGTACTGGTAGGTCAGGGCTACATCGGCAACGGCCGTCCCGCGCCCTTTACCACCTGGCCGCTGTATCCGGCGCTGTGGGAGAACCGCTTCCCGGACATCAACCCGCAAGCCTTCTCCGCATATCTGCAAGACTACGATGTGCAGGACGTGGTGCTGCTTCCCCACGGCTACAGGTTTTTCGGCGGCAAACCGGTCGACGAAGCCGCCGAAACCCGCACTGCGGCAACGCTGCTGCAACAGGCGGGCTGGCGCATCGTCACCAGCACACCCGAGGGCGCTATCTACCAGCCCACCGCCGCCATTACGCGTTGGACCCCGGCGCAGATCACCGCGTTCATGCTGCAGGCGCACCGCGCCAAACTCATCCGCTTCGAGAATCGCCGCGTCTGCCAGATCCGCCGCTTCGCCCGCCTCACCGGCCTCAACCCCGCGCCGCTGCTGGGTTTCTACGTAGCCCATGTGCACCCGCCGCTACCGGTGGAAACCATCGTGTGCCCGCCATGACCCCGCATCTCCTGGTCACCATCGCAGTTCTCTCCGCCGCGGCCGTGGGCGTCGATGCCTGGCGCAGCAACCAGCCGCACCCATTAATCTGGGCCGTCGCAGTCTTCTGCGCCTGGGCGGTGGCGCTCCCCGCTTACGCAGCCATGCGCCTATTGCATAAATACCCCGGCCGCCAGCATGGAGCCCGCGTTGTACAGCACATGCAGCAAAATCGCCGGCCGGATGGACCGGTACTGTAGCCGCAGCATCACCGCGGCCGCCGCCATCAGCCCGACATCAATAAACCCCGGCGGATAATACATCTTCTCCGGCGCGTGCGCGGCCATGAAAATTACCGTGGTAATCACCCCCGCCCAGGCCGGTCCCAGCCGTGTCGCGAGTCCGGCAAACCCAATGCCGCGGAACACCATTTCCTCCAGCGCCGGGCCGATGAATATGATCACCGCCAGCAACGGCAGCATCGCCAGCCCGCCGCCATCAAACAGTTTCGCATCCGGCAGGTCCTGCAATGCCTGCGTATCCGGCGGCATCGCGTAGAACAGCAGCATGACGATACCGACAATACCCACCGCCATGGCGGTCGCGGCAACATAAGCCGGCCCCGGCGCCGCCCGCCAGCCGATACCCGTCTCGCCGCCATCCTCCACCCGCGCCACCCCCAGCCGGCGCAGATACCACACCACCCAAAGCGCCGCCGCGGTCTCCCCGGCCATTACCAACGCCAGCAGAAACGCCCGCCCGGTAAAATCCACCCGCGCCGCCGCATGCCGGGCGAGCAAGGCAAAATCCTCGATGGAAACCACATTCGCCAGCAGCGCCCCGCCGCCCGCCATCACCACGCCAAACCCCGCCATGCCCCAAATGCCCTGCGCCAGACCAAACGGCTGCGCCGCCCCAGGCCGCCGCCGCGCGCCGGGCAACAGCCCGAAGCACATCCCCAGCACAAATAGGTTAATCCCGCATTCCACCCCCAGCCCGATCAGCTTTATGCCCACGCCGGGCGCATGCAGGTGCGGAAACAACGTGTGGGTAAAGCCCGCCATCGCCAAGCCGCCGAGCAGCATAAACCCCACGAGCCACGCCAGGCTGACCAGAAAAATCCTCATGCGGCGCGGCCTTCCTCAAATTGCTGCAATATTGCGCCCGGCTCCATCCCCGCCGCCCGCATGGCCCGCAACGTAGCGGCAAAATCGCGCTTGGCCAGCCGCCGCCCTTGCGCATCATGCAGCAGGCGATGGTGCGCATAAACCGGCACCGGCAACCCCAGCAGCGCCTGCAACAGCACATGCACATGCGTCGCCTCAAACAAATCCTCGCCCCGGATGACATGGGTGATGCCCTGCAACGCATCGTCATGCACCACGCATAAATGATAACTGGTCGGCGTATCCTTTCGCGCCAGCACCACATCGCCAAAGGGCAGCGGGTTGGCCTCGATCCAGCCCCGGCTCTCCTCAAAAAATCGCCCCGCGCCCGCCTGCTTCACCGCCGCCGCCATATCCAGCCGCAGCGCATAGGCCACTCCTGCCGCGATTTTCTCCGCCCGCGCCGCCTCGCTCAAGTGCCGGCACGTGCCCGGATACACCAGCTCCACCCCATGCGGCGCCGCTTGCGCGCGGGCAATTTCAGCGCGGGTGCAAAAACACGGGTAGAGCAAGCCTCGCCCCCGCAAAATCTCCAACGCCGCCTGGTATTCGGCAAAATGCGCGGACTGCACGCGCACGTCCCCATCCCAGTCCAACCCCAGCCAGCGCAAATCCTCCAAAATCGCGGCGGCAAACTCCGGCCGGCAGCGCGCCGTGTCGATATCCTCCAGCCGGAGTAAAAACACATCGGCCCGTGTCCAGGCATTCCATGCCGAAAACGCGTGGCCAAGGTGCAGGTATCCGGTTGGGCTGGGCGCGAAGCGCGAGATGATTTTCATGCGGTCCGTACCTATGTGACAGGCGGTTGACAAAAAATACACCATCTTGCGGCCCGTCGCCGCATTTGTCATAAAGTGCACATGACTCGCACTAACCACCATATCTGGCTGGAGTTCGCGGTTACTCCCCAAAATCTGGTCCCGTTCTGGGACAGGTTCAGTAATGCCTGACGGCGGGTCAAACTTTCCCGCCCTTGTTTTAAACGCGGACTTTCGTCCGCTGTCCTATTTTCCGTTGTCGACCTGGAACTGGCAGGATGCCGTCAAAGCGGTATTCTTGGACCGTGTCTCCGTGCTCTCCGAGTACGAGAAAGAGGTCCACAGCCCCAGCTTCACCATGCGCCTGCCCAGTGTCATCGCCCTGCGGGACTACATCCCCTCCGCGCGCAGCCCCGCCTTCACCCGCTTCAACGTGTTCCTGCGCGACACGTTCACCTGCCAATATTGCAACCACAAACGCGCGGCGCCCGAGCTGACCTTCGACCACGTCATCCCCCGCGCCCACGGCGGGCGCACCAGCTGGGAAAACGTCGTCACCGCCTGTGGCCCCTGCAACCTGCGCAAGGGCAGCAAACTGCCGCGCGAATGCAACATGATCCCCCGCCAGGAACCCCGCCGCCCGACGAGTTGGGAGCTGCAGGACCGGGGCAGGGGCTTCCCGCCAAATTTCCTGCATCAGAGCTGGCGCGATTTTCTATACTGGGATTCCGAACTGGAGAATTAATGCTCGACCTCGCGGCGGCCCAAAAGATTCTTGCCACAGCTTTGGACTACGCGGTTGAGCACCGCTTCAAACCCATGGCCATCGGCGTCCTCGATGCCCGTGGCGCTCTCAAAGCCTTCGTGGCGCAGGACGGCACCAGCCTGAAACGCGGTGAAATCGCGCTGGCCAAAGCCAACGGCGCGCTCTCGCTCGGCATGGGCTCACGCGCCCTCATGCAGCGTGCCGAACTCCAGCCCTATTTCATCACCGCCGCCACCGCCGCCATCGGCGGCGCCCTGGTCCCGGTCCCCGGCGGCGTGCTCATCAAAGCCGCGGGCAAAATAATCGGCGCGGTGGGCATTTCCGGCGACACCTCCGACAACGACGAAGCCGCCGCCATTGCCGGCATCCTGGCGGCGGGGTTTGAGGCAGACGGCGGTTAGCTCGCAACCCTCTGCCGCCGTATAATAATTTCAGCACCAGCCCGCGTTTGAAATAGCGGACCTCTTGTAACGCCGATAACTCTATTATACATATCGGATTACAATTTAATAAACAGGGGCTTCATGCGACTTTCATCTTCGACCATCCTCTCCGGCGGCCTGGCCTTCCTCCTGCTCGCGCCGCCTGCCTTCGCCACCGAAGGCTATTTTGCCGACGGCTACGGCACCCAGTCCAAAGGCATGGCCGGCGTTGGCTACGCCCTGCCCGAAGACAGCCTCTCCGTCGCCTCCAACCCGGCCTCGGCCGTCTTCGTCGGCAACCGCGCGGATTTCGATGCCGATTTCTTCGTCCCGCAGCGCAGCTCCACCATCACCGGCAACGCGTTCGGCGCCGACCAGGGCTTTGCGGGCAACAAGATCAAAATCTTCGTCATCCCCGAGGGCGGCGTCGCCTACCAGCTCCCGCACAACCTCGCCTTCGACCTCGCGATCTACGGCAACGGCGGGCTGGACACGAACTACCTGAAAAACCCCTATGCCCGCTTCGGCGCCACCGGCGCCGCCGGCGTGGACCTGGAGCAAATTTTCATCTCCCCCACCGTGGCTTGGCAATTCGCCCCCGGCCAGAGCGTCGGCGTCTCCTTCAACATCGTCGATGAATTCTTCCGTGACGGCGGCCTCGCCATCTTCTCCGGCTTCTCCGCGGACCCCACCCATGTCAACCACCAGGGCGAGGACAGCAGCTTCGGTTACGGCGTGCGCGTCGGCTACCTCGGCCAGATCACGCCCTGGCTCTCCGTCGGCGCTTCCTGGCAGTCCAAAACCTACGCCGGCGGCTTCCACAAATACGCCGGCCTGTTCGCCAACCAGGGCGGGTTTGATGTTCCCTCCACCTACGGCATCGGCGTCGACGTCAAACCGCTCCCCGGCCTGGACACCGCCGTGGACGTGCAGCGCATCGACTATCGCAGCGTCACCTCGGTCGGCGACCAGTTCCAATCTCTGCTCTCCGGCACGCCGCTCGGCGTCAACAACGGCCCCGGTTTCGGCTGGAAGAACACCACCACCATCAAATTCGGCGTCAACTATCACCTCACCCCCACGGTGCAGGTGCGTGGCGGCTACAGCTACACCACCCAGCCGATCCCCTCTTCCCAGACCTTCCTCAACATCCTTGCCCCCGGCACCATTCAGAACCAGTTCAGCCTGGGCGCCAGCTACACTTCCCCCGGCGGCAATTTGCCGGCAGGGCTGGAGCTCAGCATCTACGGCACCTATGCCTTGCCGCAGACGGTCAAGGGTGCCAATTCCATTCCCGCCGGCTTCCCCCCGGGCGGCTTCGGCGGCGGCAACGCCAACATCAAGCTGACCGAAAAAGTGGTCGGCGTTGGCGTAGGCTATTCATTCTGAACTGAGGTTACATGTCTATCGTGATTGAACCAGCGGTGCTGGAACAGGCCCTGGCCGGCGGGGTGCTCATCGGCATCGCGGCGGCCGGATTATTGCTGGTCAACAGCCGTATCGCCGGCATCAGCGGCATTTTGGCTGATGCGACGGGGCGCCAAGCCAGCGTCTGGCAATGGGCCTTCCTGCTCGGCCTGGGCTTGGCCGGATTTGCCGCCACCCGCCTGGGCCACGCGGTGCCCCCGGCCTTGGGGCAGGAGTCCTTGCCCCTGCTGGCCGTGGCCGGTCTTCTGGTGGGTTTTGGCACCCGCCTGAGCAACGGCTGCACCAGCGGCCACGGCGTGTGCGGCATCGCCCAGCTCAACCCGCGCTCCCTGGCCGCCACGGCCGTGTTCATGCTCGCCGCGGGTATCACGGTGTTCGTCACGCGCCACGTGCTGGGGCAGGGCTGATGCGCTTCCTCCCCATTCTTTCCGCCTTCGCCTTCGGCCTCATCTTCGGCGCTGGGCTGGTACTCTCCGGCATGGCCGACCCGGACCGCGTCAAAGCCTTCCTGGACGTCACCGGCGCGTGGAATCCCTCCCTGGCCCTGGTCATGGGCGGCGCCATCGCCGTTGCCGCCCCGGCCTTTTACCTGGCCAAACGACGCCGCCGCGCCGTGCTGGGCTGCGGCGTCGCCGCGCCGGAGGACAAGCTCATCGACACCAAACTCGTCCTCGGCGCTGCCATCTTCGGCCTCGGCTGGGGGCTTGCAGGCATCTGCCCTGGCCCCGGCGTGGTGCTGCTTGGCTTTGGCGCACGCGGCGCGTTCATCTTCGTTGCCACCATGATCGTCGGTGCCCGCCTCGCCGGGGTGTTTGCCCCGCCCAGCGTCCCGTAACCCAGCGTCCCGTAACCCGCCTCAGGTATCCAGATTGGCGACTTTCAGGGCGTTGGTGACGATGAAGTCGCGGCGGGGTTCGACGATGTCGCCCATCAGGGTGGAGAAGATCTGGTCGGTATCTTCCGCGTCGGCGATTTTCACTTGCAGCAGGCGGCGCACTTGCGGGTCCAGCGTGGTTTTCCACAACTGGTCGGGGTTCATCTCGCCAAGGCCTTTAAAGCGGTTAATGGCGAGGCCCTTGCGGCCGTAGGTGAGCATGATGTCCCACAGGGCCACCGGTCCGTGGATCGGTTTGGGTGGTCCGTCGATGCTCAGCGTGGCATCCGTGCCGAACAACTGCGCCAGCCGCGCGCCGCGTTCGGCGAGGTAGCGGGCTTCGGTGGTGCGCAGCACGGCGGCATCCACGTTGTAGCGTTCAGCCACGCCGCGCACCATGCGGCCCAGCGTCACGCCGGATGGGCTGGAGGTCACGACCCAGCCGCGTTCGGTGGGGGCGGAGTAGCTGTTCAGCCGTGTCGCCAGCGCCTGGTCGCGTTCCGGGTCGCCCAGCGCGTCGGTCGCCAGCAGCCCGGTGATGGCCATTTGTTCGAGGTAGGTAATCGGCAGCAGGCGCGAGAGCGCGTTGAAGCGGTGCACCACCTGGCCGAGCCAGGCCATTTCGCCGCGCAACTCATCGCCGGAAAAAACGGTGCCGTCGGCGGCGGTGAGCGTGGCTTCGGCCAGCGCGCGGTCCAGCAGGTAGGTTTCCAGCGCGTCGTCGTCTTTCAAATAGCGTTCCTCGTTGCCGCGCTTGGCGCGGTAGAGCGGCGGCTGCGCGATGTACAAATACCCGTGCTCAATCAGCTTGGGCATCTGGCGATAGAAAAACGTGAGCAGCAGCGTGCGGATATGCGAACCGTCGACATCCGCGTCCGTCATGATGACGATGCGGTGGTAGCGCAATTTGCTCTCGTCAAACCCGCCCTGTTCGGGCTCGCCCCGGCCGATGCCGGTGCCCAGTGCGGTAATCAGCGTGCCGATTTCCTGAGACCCCAGCATCTTATCAAAGCGCGCGCGCTCGACGTTGAGGATCTTACCCTTCAGCGGCAAAATCGCCTGGAATTTCCTGTCACGTCCCTGTTTCGCGGACCCGCCTGCGGAGTCACCCTCGACGAGGAACAGTTCGGATTTCGCCGGATCGCGCTCCTGGCAATCGGCCAGCTTGCCCGGCAGCGAGGAGATGTCCAGCACGCCCTTGCGCCGTGTGAGTTCGCGCGCCCGGCGTGCGGCTTCGCGTGCGGCGGCGGCGTCCATCACCTTGCCGACGATGTTTTTCGCTTCCTTCGGATGCGTCTCGAACCAATGGCTCAGCGCATCAGCCACGGCGGCCTGCACCACCGGCTGCACTTCCGAGGAAATCAATTTATCTTTGGTCTGCGAGGAGAATTTCGGGTCCGGCACTTTCACCGAAAGCACGGCGGTCATGCCTTCGCGCATATCCTCGCCGGAGAATTCCAGATTGTCTTTCTTGCTCATGCCCTGCGCGTATTTCGAGACCACGCGGGTCAGCGCCGCGCGGAAACCGGCCAAATGCGTGCCGCCGTCGCGCTGGGTGATGTTGTTGGTAAAGCAGAGCATGGTCTCATGGTAGGAATCGTTCCAAGTCATCGCGAACTCAACGCGGATGCCATGTTCCTTCGCCTCGCCGATCGAGGTGATAGGTGTTGCCAGCACCGGCGTTTTCGCGCGGTCCAGCCAGGCGCAGAATTCCGCGACGCCGCCTTCGTAATGGAATTTCGCTTCCTGCACCGGGTCATGGCGCTCATCGCGCAAAATAATCGCCAGCCCGGAGTTGAGGAACGCCAGCTCGCGCAGCCGCCGCTCGAACACCGCGTAGTCGAACTCGGTATGCGTAAATGTCCCGGCGGAAGGTTTGAAGATGACTTCGGTGCCGTTGGGGTGGTCGGAATGGCCGACCAACGCCAGCGGCGCCATCGTCTCGCCGTGCTGGAAGCGGATGAAATGCTCCTCGCCATTGCGCCAGATGCGCACTTCCATCCATTCGGAGAGCGCGTTCACCACGGCAGCACCCACGCCGTGCAGGCCGCCGGAAACTTTATAGGAATTCTGGTTGAACTTGCCGCCGGCGTGCAGCTTGGTCAGCACCACTTCCGCCGCGGAAATACCTTCCTCGGCATGGATGTCGGTGGGGATACCACGGCCGTTGTCGCGCACGGTCATCGAGCCATCGCCGTTGAGGATCGCCTCCACCCGGTTCGCATAACCGGCCTGCGCCTCGTCCACCGCGTTGTCGATGATCTCGAAGCCCATGTGATGCAGGCCCGAGCCGTCATCGGTGTCGCCAATATACATGCCGGGGCGTTTGCGTACGGCATCCAGCCCCTTCAGTACGCTGATCGACGCGGCGTCATAAGCGTCGTCCTTAGGGGTTTCGGGCGGGGTCGGCGGCAGCGGGTCAGACATAAAAGCGGATGCTCCAGAATCGTCAAGAATACCGCGCTTTATACCTGATTTGACCGTAAAAACCTAATCGCCCTCGCGCGGCCCCTTTAAGCCGCCTCCCCCGAGGGGGTGGCGCCCAGTGCCTTGGCCAGCGCGGCGATGGCATCGCGGAACGGACCGCGCAGCGAGGCCGCCGGCGTGCCGAACTCGGTGGTTTTTGGCACGATCCGGGGCAGATCGGGGATCACCGCGTCAAAGCGCAGCCCCAGGGTCTGTTCCATATAGGCCTGGGAGATTCCCCCTGGCGTATGGGCCTTATTGAGCACCACCATCGGGCGCGGCGCTTGCGTGGGGCCCACCGGCAGGGTTTGCAGCCGATCCAGGTTGCGCACCGAGATCATGCTGGGGTCCATGACGATAATGCGCTGCTGCGCCATGCCGAGCAGGTCGCGGGCAAAGGGGGAGAGCCGGCTGCCGGCGTCCATGAGCACGAAGTTATAGCGTGAGCGCAGGGCGTTAATGAGCATGTCCGCGCTGCCGGGCCTGTAGCTGAAATCCTGGTCCAGCATTTCCTGCCCGGCCAGCACGTGCAACCGGTCACCCGCCACCTGCATGGAGCGCTCCAGCAACAGCTGGTCCACCCGCTCGGGCACGGCCAACGCGGTGCCCAGCCCATTGTTGACGCTAAGGTTGAGGTTGAGGGCGATGGTGCCGGTGTGCAGCTCGGCATCCACCAGTGCCGTGTGGCGATGCAGCCCGTCGCCGATGAGCCACGCGAGGTTGGTGGCGATGGTGGAGGTGCCCACGCCGCCGCGGGTGCCGGCGAATACCACGAACCGCCCGTCGCGCCGGCCGATGATGCTGCGCTCCATATCAGTGACAATGGGGACGAAGTTTTGTTCCAGCGCCGCTTGGGTGAGGGGTTTGGGAAGGTATTCCTTGACCCCCATGCCCTTGGTGACGGTGCGGTAGAAGTTTACGTTCACGGTCTCGCCGATGGCCATCACCGTGGTTCCAGCTTCCACCACCTCGGCCAGCTCCATCATGGCGTTCATCGGCTGGTCCTCGCCCGAGAGGTCGATCAACACGATTTTTGGCGTGGTCATGGCGGCCAGGATGGCCAGGCTGGCGCGGAAACTCACCACATGGATCTGGCTGTTGCCGTGCAAATGCGGCGCCAGGGCCGCGTGCAGCAGGGCGGCGCTGGCTTGGTCCTTGGCGAAGCCGATGAATTCTTCCCGTTTGGCGGCGGCGGCGGGCGGGGTGGCCGGCCGGGCGAAGCTGGGGCTGTAGGCGCGCGCCTCCTGGGTGGGTTCCGGATCCTTGAAGGCGGTAGGCACGCGAATGTCTGACATGGGGGCAATCCTCCGGGAAAGCGGGCGCCGGGCTTTTTGCCAGACGTGCCTATTTCATCCTGGTCAGGTTGCTGGGCCGTTAATATCTCAACCTTGGATGGAAATATTATGCCGGGCTGTTTTGCGGCGCATGGCTTTCCGCCGTGCGCCGCATTCGCTATCAGCCGTGTCTCATTCTGGATTGGATTTGTTATGGCTAAACAAAAGCGGGGCCGCAAAATCGACGGCTGGCTGATTCTTGATAAACCTCAAGGCATTACCAGCACGCAAGCGGTGAACAAGGTGAAGCGGGCGCTGGACGCGCAGAAGGCGGGCCATGGCGGCACGCTGGACCCGCTGGCCACCGGCCTGCTGCCGATCGCTTTGGGCAACGCTACCAAAACCGTGCCTTATGTGATGGACGGGACCAAACTTTACCATTTCACCATCCGCTTCGGCGAGGCGCGCGATACCGATGACGCCGAGGGCGCGGTGACGGCGATCTCTGACGTGCGGCCGACGGATGAGCAGATACGGGCCGCTTTGCCGGTGTTCCGGGGGGCTATTATGCAGATACCCCCGGCGTTCTCCGCCATTAAGGTGGATGGCGAGCGCGCTTACGATCTGGCGCGCGCTGGCGCCCCGCCGGAGTTGCCGCCGCGCCCGGCGCAGGTGGACCGCTTTGAGCTGATCGGGCGGCCCGATGCCGATACCGCGGAGTTTGAGGTGGAGTCCGGCAAGGGGGTTTACATGCGCGCCCTGGCCCGTGACCTTTCCGCCGCCTGCGGCACGGTGGGGCATATTGTGGTGCTGCGGCGGCTGCGCGTGGGGCCATTCCTGGAAAACATGGCGGTTAGTATGGACACAATCCTCGATCCGGCGCATACGCCCTCCGCACTTGCCGAGCTTGTTCGGCCGCTCGAGACCGCGCTGGACGACATCCCGGCACTGGCCCTGACGGCTGCGGAGGCTCATGCCCTGTCTCAAGGCCAGCCGATTAACCTGGTTGACCTGATGGGGCGGATTCCAGATGCCGCCAATCCTGATGAAGGGCTGGTTCGCGTACTGGCGGCGGGGCGCGTTCTGGCGCTGGCCCGACTCTCTGATGGGTGGCTGAAGCCGGAGCGGTTGATTCAACAATTTTCGTGAAGGATATCACGATGTCGATTACGCCAGAGCGCCGTACGGTGCTGATTTCTGAATACAAGACCGCCGAGCATGACACCGGTAGCCCCGAAGTGCAGGTTGCCCTGCTCTCCGAGCGCATTGCTAACCTCACCGAGCATTTGAAGACGCACGCGAAGGATTTCCATTCGCGCCGTGGCCTGCTCGTGCTGGTTGGCCAGCGCCGTTCGCTGCTGGACTACCTGAAGCGCAAGAGTGTTTCACGCTACCAGACCTTGATCGGCCGGTTGAGCCTGCGCCGCTGATTTTTCAGTGGTGAAATTAAAGCGCCGTGTGGGAAACCGCACGGCGCTTTTTTTTATGGCCGCGGGGGGTGTTCCACGTGGAGCACTTGTGAGGAAGTGTTTGTAAGCCGCTGTTAGTGCGGCTTAATTTTTTACTTGCACCCCAATTTGTGCGGGTTTGTGTCGAAAAAACAACGAATCCGGTATTGGTGCGCTACTTAACTTTATTCTCCCGCAAATGTGTTGTAGCGTACAAATGGGGAGATGCCGCTGGCGCCGTGAGGGGCCGGGGTGTCCAGAATGTAAAATAATGCCGGAGGAGCCTTGCGATGGACCAAGCCGTGACACTGGAAAATTTTGATTTCAGCCATGCCGGCGAGCTTGGGGACCGGCTGTTCCCGATCCTCAATGAGCTGCGCGAGAGCGACCCGGTGCATTGGGATGCGAAGTCCCGTTGCTGGATCGTGACGCGGCATGCGGACATTATGGATGCGCTGTACGGGCGGGTGCCGGTGAGCAATGTGCGCTTGGCGCAGGCGTCGATTTCGGCGATCCCGCAGGCGGAATGGGCGGAAAAGCTGCCGAACCTGATTAAATATTCCCCCTACCAGATCACCAACATGGACCCGCCGAACCATACGCGGATGCGCGGGCTTTTGACCAAAGCTTTCAGCCGCAATGTGGTGGAGGCGCTGCGACCTTATGCGAAGGGGATTATCGCCGGGTTGATGCAGAAATTGCGTGAGCCGGGGGAGGTGGAGTTTGCCGATATTGCGCTGGCGCTGCCGGGCAATGTGATTTTGAAGCTGCTGGGGTTGCCGGAGGAATTTTATCCGCGCCTGCGGGTGTGGGCGAATGATGTGATGGTGGGGCTGGGCACGCCAAACCCGGAGGCGGAATGGGTGATTGCCGCAGACCGCGCGTTTGCTGAACTCACCGCGGCGGTGTTGCCGATTATCAAGGACCGGCGCGAGACGCCGCACCGGCCGGATGATTTCATATCCTCGCTGGTGTACGCGAAGGACGGCAAGGACGGGTTGAGCGAGGATGAGATTGTCGGCGTGCTGCAGGTGGCGGTGATCGCGGGGCATGACACCACGGCGAATTCCATGACGTTGGGGATTGAGAAGCTGGCGCGCGACCCGAAAGCCTGGGCGTATATGGCGGCGCATCCGGAGCAGATGATGAACTCGGTGCTGGAGCTGATGCGCTACTCGGCAATGTCCGCCGCGCAGAACCGGGCGGTGGCGGCGGATTTTGAGTGGCACGGCAAGCAGATTAAAAAGGGCGATACGGTATTTTTGATGTATGCGGCGGGGAATCGTGATCCGCGCGCTTATGAGAATCCGGAGGCGCTGGATTTGTCGCGGAGCAATGATCAGTCGTTGACGTTCGCGCCGGGGATTCATCATTGTATTGGGCATCTGCTGGCGAAAATGCAGCTGACGGAATTTTTCGCGGCGCTGACGGAGAATTTTGCCGGGGCGGATGTGCTGGATGATGAGATAAAATTTGCCAATATTCTGGCGTTCCGGGCGATACCTTCGCTAAAAATGAAGTTTTATCCGCGGTAGGGGGCCGGCCATGCTCAAGGAGAAGGTGCGGGAATTTTTTGACGTGCTGGCTGGTGGCGATGTGAGTGCGCTTGAGGGGTTGGTTGCGGAAGGCTATATGCCGCACTGCGCGAAACTGGCGGGCGTGCCGGTGCTGGAGGCTGGGCGAGAGGCGCTGCGGCGGCGGTTGGCGGCGCGCGGGGCGGTGCCGCACCAGGTTTTTCGAATTGTTGCCGATGGCGAGTATGTTTTCGCGCAGGTTAGGTATGATGGCGTGATGCCGGTTTCCGGCGCGGATATTTTCCGCTTTGATGCAGCCGGGCGGATTGTTGAGCATTGGAATTCGCGGCAGCGCATTCCACAGGATTTTGCGAGCGGCGTGGATCGGTTTGCCGGTGGTGGTGATGCGGATTTGCCGGTGACTGCAGCACGCCGTGCGGAGATGAAGGCGGTATTGACCCGCGTGTTGCTGGATATGTGGGGCAAGGGCAACGCGGCGCTGGTGCCGGTTTATTACGAGGAATCATATATTCAGCATAATCCTGACATGCCCGGCGGGTTTTTTCGGATCAAGGAGATCATGGAGACGGAGATTCCGAAATACATCGCTGCGACCGGCGGGGATTTTCCGGTGGATATTCATTTGATGGGGGCCGAGGGCGATTTGATTTTTGTCTACTACAGTATTTTCATGGCGGGGATTAATCGCAACGCCGGGGCAAGGTCCACGAATACGGATATTTTCCGGATCAATGATGCGAACAAGATGATTGAGCATTGGGATGTGTTGCAGATGGAAAGCGAGCCGTTGGCGGATGATGTGACGTTGTTTTAGGGGGTATGCCTGCAGCTATTGTTTCGGTTGACGATTAGGCTTGTAAAACAGTCTAAATCCCCATCTATGCAATGAATCGATATATTTTAATCGTTCTCTTTTTCTGATGCTTTCCTCGGTAGCTTCCACAATCCCCAAGAATTTTGATATTCCATCAGGAACTTTTCTTAGCCCATAACGGCCTTTGATAGTTCTAATCGCTAATGCTCTGAGGGCCTCTATGTGGCCCAACTTTACGGCCTGCATAAGGTATTTCTCAGACTCGTTTTCCAACTCTTTTTGACACGGGGCTAACTTTTCGAGGCACCGAAATATCCAATACGCGGCTGAAGGATTTTTGTCGGCGACTAATTTATACAATTCCAGGGCCGCCGTTATATTTGATTCCCCGTGGTAAACGCCCGCTAGATGATAAGTTCCTAAAGCATAACCTCTTGTGTGAGACAGTAAAAAATAATTTTTAGCCTTCACTACATCCTTATGAGCACCTAATCCTGAAAGATATATTATTCCGAGATAGTCCGGAGCTTCGGCGGAGCCTTGATCAGACAGTTCAACGCATTCGCGTATCCCGTCAGCTACTCGGCCCTCGTGTAAATGGCGCCGAGCTGAATTCAATCGACTAGTATCTTCCATTTCGGCCCCATTTCATGCTTAAGATCGGTCTTCCCATGTACGTTCTGACTCCGTCGGCGGACTTGGAGTTTCCTTAAAGGGCTGGTGTTTGGTACTGCCACGGTCAGTTTGCTAAATAGCGTCGGATGGATGGACCGTAGCGTAACAAATCAAATCAAGCCATCCCCCCCGAAAATTGGGCGCAAGAAACGATCGCGGATTTGTCTGGGCCAGCAAGTCGTGGATACCGGC
>PLSD01000025.1 GCA_003164135.1 Acetobacteraceae bacterium | reverse complement strand
CGATTATCTCGCGTTCAAAGTGCCGCCCTTGAATAGCTCATCAAGGCCGCCCGGTGATTTCGCCATTTCAGCAACCCTTTGCAGTCATCAGACCCATATTATCGACCGCGAAAAATTTGCACCAGAGCCGGTGGGGGCATGCCAGCGCCCGGCGCATAGGGATTGGTATCTGGGTTCACAGGAGGCTTATAAAAAGTTTATCAGCTTTGTCTATAAACTTGTTATAACCAGCCCCGCGTGACCGGCGGCGTCTAGGAAGTTTATCGTCGACGCTGATAAACTTCCTAGACGCCGCCCCTCGCTCATGCGCATTTGCGCCCAATGGTCCATTGCGGCGCGGCTTAAGCGGGAGCCGTCGCACCACCGAATTGGGCCACGAACCCGCAAATGATGAAAGCCGCGCAAATTGCCGCCCGCCCGCCGCAGCTTCGCGCCGTCATGCGGCACCGCGCAGGGTAATTTCCGCGAAATTCCCGCTCTGCTCGGCCTGCAAAGCCTGCTGCCGCGCCAGCTCCAGGCTGGCCGCAAAGGTGCTGGCCAGCGCGACCCGTAGCTTCATCGTCCGGCCCGCCTCCTCCCGGCCGATTGCCGGCAGATAGCCCGTGAGCGGGCCGCCCTCGGGATGCGCCGCCAGCAATGTTCGCACGCGCTCGATGGCTTGCGGTATTCGCCAGAAATCGGGAACCTCGACACGATAGATGTCGGCCGGCTCGAACGTCTCGTCGCCCGGCCGCCCCCGTAAAACGACGAGGCACGCTTCCATTAAGGCCACGTAGCCGCTTTCATGGACCTCTTTCGGCCGCGGCCGGGCAAAAACGTCCATTCCCAATTGCGGCCGGCGCGCGAGCCATTGTCCGGCGGCGCGCATCCGCGTCAGTTCGTCGAGACGCTCGATTTCGTATTCGGCTTCACGCGCCGCGTCCGCCGCCTGTTCCGGGCTGACGGGGAAGAGCAGCCTGGTCCGCAACAACACGAGCCGGGTCGCAAGCACCAGCCAGTCTGCGCGCCGCTCGATCGCCACACGCGCCGCCATCTCCTGCAGCGCCGCGACGAATTGCTCGGCCAGGTCGAGGATCGACATTCTTCCCAGATCGATCAGCTGCCGTTCCGCCAGATCGAGCAGGAGGTCCATAGGGCCGTCGAATCCGTCGAGATGCAGGACCGGGATCGCGGCCAGCGGAGCGCGCCGTTCCGCTGGCGCGTCGTCCCAGGCATCGTCGTCGATGGGCTTATCCACCCTCATAATCCGGCGTGACCGAAAAAATCAGTCCCGGAAAACGCTGCCGGAGCGCGGTAACCGCCGGCCAGGGCGTCCAGTCCGCCGACCAGAATTCGATGCTCAGCTGTTCATTTTTGCCCCGCAGCTTTTTGCAGCCGGCCGCAACGAGGCGGATTTTGCGAAGCGCCATGACAACCCCCCAATGCGCGCGCAGCCAAGCATGGGCGTTTTTATGATCCGGACCAAGATCGAGAATTTCCGCCGGAATGGGGATCAGGGCGTGCAGATCGAAGGGGCAAATCCTGCCGACGCCTGCCTGCGCCCGGACTTTCCCCTGATGCTGAAACACGGCCTCGCGCAGCTCGCGGGCCAGTATTCGCGCCGCCGCTGGCCGCAAGCCAAGGGAGCCATCTGGCGGATTGACCAGCGCCAGATAGCGGTCGTCCTCTTCGTAATCCAGGTCAGGATAGGCCCAAGGAATGCCGCCGGGTCCGGCCGCCACCGCGCAAAATTCAGCGATTTCGATGGCCGGTCCGATAATAACCAGTTCGTGGCGGAGCCAATCCGTATGTGGTAGCGTCAGCGCATCGCCGCTGGCGTTTCCGGCGGCATGGGGCCCTGCACCTTCCGGACGCCCTGCCCCGGTCTTGGCGCGTCGCGTTGGGCTTTCGGAAGGTGGGGATGCCATGAGGTTACAGGTTGAGAAGTTTGGTTGGACTGGCGGCGACGGTTTTGGCGCGGTTACGGTAGCGGCGGGTCGTCTCGATGCTCTTTTGCCTGGCATGCGCCATGACCTGCTCGTCCAGCGCGCCGTTAAGGTAGGCTTCGGTGATGTAGCCGGCGCGCATGCCATGCGGCGAGAGGCGTTCGCCGTCCTCGACCGTCAGCTCGGCTTGCGCGGCCCGCCGGCGCAGCACGCGCCAGACCCCGTTGCCGGTCAACCGTCCCTCGATGGCGCCGGCGGCCGTGATGCGCCGGAAGACCGGACCATAGGTGATGGCGCCAGCTTTCAGCCAGGCGCGCATTGCCGCCACCGGACAAGTTTCGGGACGCGATCCGCTGCCGATCAGCACAACTGCCCCCTCCCCTTCCTGGTCGGCCTTGGACCGGCGAATCTTGAGCTTGATGCCGTCATTGGTAATTTTGAGATCCTCGACATCGAGCGCCACCAATTCCGAGCGCCGCAGCCCGCCGGCAAAGCAAGTCAGGAGCAAAGCCCGATCACGCAGATCCGCCAGGCTGGCTTCAGCGCCCTTTTTAGGAATGCAGACCCGGAGCAGTTTGATGATTTCGTCGGAGGCGAGCGCCGCGGCAGGCCGTACCGGGCGCTGCTACTTGCGCAGAATGCTCCGCATCACGGTCGAAATTGTCGGATCGGCCGAGGTCCAGGGATGGCCGGAGCGGCGATGATAAAAAGCAATTGCGGCCAGGATCAGCCTGAGCCCGCTGCGCCCCATCCGGTCGGCGCATTCCGAGAGGTATGACGCCACCACAACCGGGTGTGCCGGGAGTGCCGGCGCCTTGCGTTCGGCGCACCAGGCGCGAAACGTAGTCCAGTCATCAGCATAAATTTTCTCGGTCGTCTCAGAAACCGAATGCCGCGAGAATTCAACGGCTTTGACGATCGCCTCCGCCATCAACCCATCGGCAAGATAGGCCAGTTCAGGTGGCAGCGCTTCGCGGGCCTGCTCCATCAGCCGGCGTGTGGCGCGCGCCGCCGCATCCCGCTCAATGACCGCCAGCGCCGTCTCAGCCACGACGAGCTCGCCGGCTTTCAAGAATTTGCCTCATCGCGGTGCATATCCGGCTGCGGCAAGTGCATCCCGCAGGATGATCACGGCCGCATCCGCCTGATCTGCCTCTTCCGGCGTGACGAGGTTCAGGTCATCCTTGCCCAGCGATCGCCGGCCCAACCGTTTGACCAGCTGCGCCAGGCCATGCGCCTCGTCATCGGTCAGGTTCAGGGGGATCGTGACTTTTTCCATGGGTTTCTTCTCCCTAAAGAGCGGTGTGGATGTTGTGTTTTGGCGGTTGCCGGGATACCGCCATTTTTCCCGGCGCCCTGCCTGTCGCGCCTTTTAGATCGCTCGACACCGCATTGGCCAAAATCAAAGGGTTGCGTGTGCCCCCATTGAGGAAAATGGGGAGTGTAAAAAATCTGGGCAGTCAGGCGGCAAGTTGGACGCCCAAAGGCATTAGGCGCCCGTCGAGAGTGGCAGCTCTGACCTGAGCGACATGGTGGGCGCCTCGCGGTGACCACCGCATGCGTTGTTTTTTTGCCATTCGCGCATTGGCGATTTCATCCACGCAGCCTTCAGCCCGCGAGGTCGAGACGGGGCGCTTGTCATGGTAGCGCTGATGGTAGCATACAATCGCGTCCTCATTGTTGCGGATATAGCCACGAAGCTCGGCGCACAGGCGGAGGAAACCTTGGACTGGCCGCTCAAATCTAACCCCGTTAAGCTGCGGGATCCCGCCCGCCACGTTCTGCAAGTCCCATAGCGACTGCCACGCCTCTTCATGATAGCCGTTCCAGAGCACATGACGCAGCCGATCGATGGACCAGGCAAAATAATCCAGAGGTGCGGTGTTTGCCGGCTTCATGGCGTAGAGGCCCGCCATTGATTGTTCAATATGCCGTATCCGCATGGAGATATGAAACCAGTCGAGAATGTGTATTACCGGCTCGTTGATGGCAGTCTGCACCAGGTTGGGGAGGGCAGGCTCGCCATCGCTTATGACGGTGACGGGCCGCCCTGGCTGCCAACCTTGCTCAACCAGTGCCGCACGAACATTCGAAAGGGGCCGCTCGGCCCCTTTCGGCGCTAGGCCGAAGCGTCGGGGTGGCCGACCCCGCGCTTCTACCTTGCCGACCGTGACATCGAGATGACGGCTCTGATGGCCGGGAACGGCCCGAATATGCGCGCCGTCAATAAACACGACGATCTCGCCAGCGCCTGAGGCTGACACAGGTTTGGCCTTCGAACGGCAATCGGCCACTTCGAGTTCTTCGGATGTCCGATGCAGGCGGTTGCGCACACTGCTTTGATTTTGTGGTGAGCACGGCAAGAACGTGGCCAGCAGCCGGGCGGCTTCCCGAAACGAGTGGCGCGCGCCCAGTTCACTTTGCGTGCGCCGCAATTCCGGCGTGCAGCGATCTGGCAGAAGCTCCGACAGCGGCGAAATCGAAATGTCTTTGAACCCCTTCGTATCGACGCAGACACAAAGCTTGAGCCGGGGAGCATCGACCACTACCGTTCCAAAGAGCGTTTGTATCGTTCGGGTTCGATGATCCCGAATCTCACGCAAACCCATGCAGTCGGCGCAGACACGAGCGCACATCACCTGCTCATCGATCTGACTGCTCACGATGCAACGCTGAATTTCCGCCAGCAAGCCCTTCGCTTCCCCAAGCGACATACCCACTTCGTCGGCCGTCAAACCAACAGGCCGGCGCGTTACAACCGCGATTTCGTGGGTATGGACCTCGCCCCACCCGGTGCGCGCCTCCAGTTTGATGGTCCACTCCATTTCACCGTCTCCCACTGCCAAGGCACAAATCTTGGCACCATATCGACCGTCAGCCCAGGGTTTTTACACTCCCGTCACTTACTGACTTGCCGCCAGCTGGCGCCATGGTGCCCAGTTTTGTTCGAGAATGGCGTGCCAAATGCCACGAAAGTAATAACTGGAACGCCTTGAAATCATTGTAAATTTATCCGTCGATCCGGAGCCGCGCGTTCCATCGGGGGCACGCAACCACTTACACTGAACACGGCTGCGTGTGCACTAAATGATCATTAGCCAAGTCAGCAATGTTCACGGGTAAGCGAAAGCATTCTGCCGACGTGACAAATTGCATTAAAACCCATTATAAGGATGTCGGAACCGTAAGAAATAGGGTGGAACAGCCATGATTCTCAGAATTTCGGTGTCATATCTCCGGCCGGTTGCTCCCGCACTTGCTCTTGGCCTTATTCTCAGCGGTTGCGCCAATGGCGGCGGTATGGGCTCGGGTGTTACATCCTTCACCCAGGAGGGCCGGGTCGGGCCGAATGACGGCTCCGATAGTTGCCATGCTCAGGCTGTGGCGCTGGATGAAACCGGGAATTTCTTCGGCCAGGACATTTTGACCGGTGCCGCTGCGGGTGCCGTGGGCGGCGGGCTGATCGGCGCGCTGGCCGGGGGCAACCTGAAGAGTGCGCTCATCGGCGCGGCGGTCGGCGGTACGGTGGGTGCGGCTGGTGGTTACTGGGAGGCGCTGCAGCAGCAGCAGCAGAGCGAGTCCCAGATGGACGCCACCGTGACCAATAACCTCACCACGGAAAACGCGCAGATCAACCAGACCCAGCTGGCCTTCAACAACGACATGGATTGCCGCTTCGGTCAGGCGCAGGCCATTCGCCAGCAGTATGCCGCCGGGCAGATCACCCAGGCCCAGGCCGAGACCCAGATGGCGCAGGTGAAAAGCTTGGCGCAGCGCGATCTGACGCTGGCCCAGACCATCAACGGGCAGATCCAATCACGCGGCGCGCAATTCGATACCGCCGTTACCAATCTGAACAACGGCACCCCGGCTGTCAGCAGCGATCGAACCGCCGCCATTTCGGAACCGGCGGCAATCCGCGAGGATACCCCGCTATATCTGCGCCCGGACCCTTCAGCCCCCGTCGTTGGCCAGGCTACGGAACACGAGCCGGTGACCGTGACCGGCAGCAGCAACGGCTATGCGCTGGTGCAGGCCGATGACGGCACACGCGGGTTTGCGCCGATGGATGATGTCGGCAAGCCGGGCAGTCACCATGTGTTGCACATTCCGGCCTCTACCGCGGCAGCCCCCAGCGGCGGTTCGCAAATCCAGCAATTGGATGGCAGCAACGCCGCCAGCCGCGATGCCTTTGCGCAAAACGTGTCTGTGAGCCAAAGTGCGGTGGCAAATGGCTTCCAGCTCGCGAGTTAGCGGGAGCCAGCCGCTTTTTCTCGCCCTGCTGTTGGCCCTTACGCCTTGCGTCGCCGGTGCGGCCACGGCGGGGCCTCCGCAGGAGCCGCTTTTGCGGATCGAGGCCGGTGGCCCGACTGGAGCGGTGGCGCATGTCTCGGTGGATGCCGCCGGTACCCTTATGGCCGCCGCCGGCTACGACAAAACGATCCGGCTTTATTCCCTGCCTGACGACATCGAACGCGCGGTGTTGCGGCCGCCGATCGGTGTGCGGCAGGAAGGCGAGTTGTATGCCGTGGCGCTGAGCCCGGACGGCAAAACTGTGTTCGCGGCGGGGGCGACAGGCGGCACCTGGGACGGCAGCTTTAGCATCTATATGTTTAGCGTGGCGCAGAACCGGCTGCTGGCGCGGCTGCCTGGGTTGGCTTCACCGGTTTATGACCTGGATATTTCACCCGACGACTCCCGGCTGGCCGCGGGCCTCGCCAAGGGGGGCGTGCTGGTGTGGGACGCCCGTACCGGCCGCTCCCTGTTCACCGATACCGACTACGCCGCGCCGGTCCGCAGCCTGCGCTTCGACAATCAGAATGATCTCTATACGGCAAGCGCCGATGGACATGTGCGCGGCTATGGCGCCACCGGCCACCGTTTTGCTAGCGTTACGCCCGAGCCCGGGTTGCGCCCCTGGGGGCTTGCGGTTTCCCCCGACGGCGGATTTGTGGCCGTCACGTTTGAAAACGACCGGGCCGGTACGCCGGTGGTCGACGTACTGGCAGCCGCGACACTGAAAAAAGCCTTTGCCCCGGATACCACCGGCCTGACTGGAGAAGGCCTGCTGGCGGTAGACTGGGCGGGCGTAGGCGGCGGCACCTCGTTGCTGGCGGGAGGTTACGCGCGCAACCCCCAGGGCAATGTGATCCGCCGCTGGGGAGACTTCGGCCTCGGCGCGCATCAGGATTTCGCGGCGGCGCACGACACCATCCGGGATATAAAAGCCGTGCCCGGCGGCGGTGCGGTGTACGCCACCGAGGACCCCGGCTGGGGGCGGATCGGGCCGGATGGCGCCATTGCCATGCAACCCGCGCCAGCGGTTGCTGATTTACGCCTGGCACGCGGCGGTGCCCTAGGCATTTCCGCAGACGGCATGGCTGTGGAATTCAAGTCCTCCGCGACGCTGCTGAAATTCGATGCCAATGCGCGCACGCTGGCTGCGGTGCCGGCGCTGGATGATGGCTTTGCCACCGCGCGGACCACCGCGCCCGGCCTGAACATTCGCAACTGGCAGGACACCGATGCCCCCTCGGTCAATGGCGTCAACCTGCAACTGGACCGCGAGGAATACAGCCGCAGTCTGGCGATTTTTCCAGGAGGCCAGAAATTCCTGCTGGGTACGGACACGCAGTTGAGGGTGTACGGCGCCAGCGGCAAATTGCTTGGCAGCACCCCGGTGGACGCCGCCGCCTGGGCGGTCAGCATCAACGCCGGCGGCGACACCATTGTCGCGGCGCTGCTGGACGGCACGCTGCATTGGTACGGCGTGAACCCTGACGGCACACTCTTGCCGCGCGCCACACTGTTCGCCGCCGCCGACAACACGCGCTGGGTGCTGTTCACCCCCGCCGGTTTTTTCGACGAAGCCGATGTCGGCGGGCAGAATCTGGTGGGGTTCCATGTTAATCTCGGCGCCAACCAGCAGCCCGAATGGGTGAGTTTCTCGCAGGCCTTCCGCCTGTTCCATGCGCCGGACGTGGTCCGCGCCGCGCTAGCGGGCAATAACGCGCCGCAAACCACTGCCCTGGCCGCCATCGGCGATCTGCACGACCGCCTGGTGCACGAGCCCGTTATCGGCATCGAGAGGGCTTGCGCAACGGTCAACGGCCAATGCAACCCGGTGGCGCTCACCAGCACCGCCAGCATCACCCTGCCCGCCAATGCAACGGCGCTGGACTTGACGGCAAAAGTCGAGGACCACGGGCTGGGCGTCGGCGCGACCGATATTTTCGTCAATGGCCGCAACACGGGCCGCCAGGCGGCGCCGGTCCTGACCAACGGCGGCGCACAGACCCACCTCACCGTTCCGCTCGATCCCGGCGCCAACGAGGTGATCCTGCGCCAGTACGACGGCGGCAATGCGATTTACGCGGAATCCCCGCCGCTGCTCATTACCCGCGCCGGCGCGCCGGCGGCAGCGCCGTTGGCCTCGGGGACGCTGTATGTGCTGGCCATCGGCATCGACCATTTCGCCGCGGACCCCAGCCTCACGCTGAATTTTGCCGTTTCCGACGCACAGAGCTTCACCAGCCTGGTCAAACAGGCCGCCAGCCCGGTTTATGCCAATGTGCACGTTACGCTGCTCACCGACGCGCAAGCCACGCGCGCCGGGATTCTTGCGGCGCTGGCCAATGTGGCGGGACAGGCGCAGCCCGGTGACACTTTCCTGTTTTACATCGCAAGCCATGGCGGCGTGAACACGAACGACGGAAGGTTCCTGTTGATCCCACAGGATATCAAAAACCTTTCCTCATGGCAGAGCATCGAGGACGGCGCGATCACCGAAAATGCGCTGATCTCGGCGCTGGCGAATATCCGCGCACGCGACACGCTGCTGTTCATCGACACCTGCTACGCGGGCAACGTGAGTGCCGCGAGCCTCGCCAATGTCGGCCAGGAGACGGGGCGCTATATTATTTCCGCCTCCAGTTCCGCGCAGGAGGCGCTGGATAGCTACAACGGCCGTGACGGCGTGCTTATATACGCGCTGCGCGAGGCTTTTTCCGGTGAGGCGCCGCACGATTCGCACGGCATCGTCGGGGCGCTCTCGCTTGGCGAATATATGTCGGAGCAGATCGGCGCGCTGGCGCGGGCGCGCAACCACACCCAGGACGCGGAATTCACCGCCGCGCAGAGCCAGTTGAATTCATTCCCGATCGGTGAGGTAACGGCGCAATAGGTTTTTTAGCAACGGGGAGGTGGCTATGAGTAAACGGATATCCGCATCGAAATGGCTGCGTGCGGCGGCTTTGGTTTCGGCGGGAACCGCCCTGTTTTGCGCTACGGCACAGGCCTCGGCGACGTTTCCACCGCGCAAACCCGGCCTTTGGCAGACAACCATGGTCATGCACATGAAAATGCTCATGAACGGGCAAACGATCAACGATAACAGTGACACGCCGATCATCAACGAGCTGTGCTCGAATGCCGCGACCGATGCGCAGTCGATGAAAATGCTCACCGGCGGCTCATCGCATTGCGGCCCTATGGACATCGAGAAAACCGGCGGCGTTTATACCATTACGGGCTCCTGCCCGGACCCCTTGGGCGGCAAAGGCGGCGTGATCACCTTCAACGGCACGATTACGCCGCAGGGTGATACGGCCTACCACATGGTCTCACAAAGTACTGGCACCGGCATGTCCAGTAGCATGGTGGCTGACTCGAAATGGCTGGGCGCCTGTCCGGCCGGCATGGTCCCTGGAGATTTCGGCACTGTGACGAACGGGAAGTTCGTGAAGCGCGGGAATTTGCTCAACCCGCCGGCCACGCCCCCCGCGGGGTGATGGCCGCGCACCGGGCCATGGCCATGTCCTGTCTTGCTTTATGCCTGTGTTTAGAGGAGTTTGCTGTAAAATTAGGAAAAGGCCGTCCGCCCCCGGTAGAACTTGGACGCAGGGATAAGATATGAGCAGCACCATAGACTTTCTCTCAATCTCCACACCGCTGCCCGATACATCGTTCGGCGTGTCCTCCGTCAGCGGCGAGGAGGGGCTCAACCGCCCGTTCGTCTACACCGTCGACCTGCATTCGGGAAAAGCGCTGCTCGACCCCAACAGCCTGCTGGACAAGCCTGTCACCATTACGCTTGGCGACCCCACGGGGCATGGCCGGTATATCAGCGGCATCGTCTCCTCGGTCCGGCAGATGCCCGACACGTCCAAATCCCTGTGGCGCTACCAGCTTACCGTCGTGCCCAAGCTGTGGTTCCTCGGGCAGACGCAGGATTGCCGGTTTTATCAAAAAATGTCCGTGCCGGACATACTGGAGGCGATTCTCGGCAAGTTCGGCGTCACCTACTCCTCGAAACTGCAAAACACCTACACGGCGCGCGACTATACCGTGCAGTTTAACGAGTCCTACCTCAACTTTTTCCAGAGAATGCTGGAAGACGAGGGTATTTTCTACTTCTTCACGCATGACAGCAGCAGCCACACGCTGATTCTGGCCGACAGCAACACGGCGTTTCAGGCTCTCAGCCAGCCCTCGGTCATACTGGACCAAACCGGCCAGGGGCTTGGCACGATGAACGCCTGGGACAAGACCGACAGCACGGCGGTTGGCTCGTTCCGGGTTGACGACTACCACATGGAGACTGACGATCTGGCACCCGGCGCCATTACGGGTACGGAAACCACCGTGCTCGCGGCCAGTGCCGCGAGCCAGCGCACGCACTACACTTGGCCAGCGATCCGCGGCACCACGCAGGATGCCAAAACGCGCGCCAAATGGCGCATGCTGGCGGCGGAGGCGGCGGCGCAGACTCTGAACGGCAGCGGGCAACTGTTGCATTTTGTCTCCGGGGGTAAGTTTTCACTCACCAACGACCCGATTAACGGCGGCAGTTCAGGTGACTACGTCATCCACTCAGTCTCCTATCAGGCGGGTGATTCCTCCGACGGTTCCACTGGCGGCGGTGGCGGCTCGGTCTCGATGAACTGCAATGCCATTCCGGCGGCGACACCCTATTGTGGCGAGCCCACGGCCGAGGCGCCCGTGATGGGCGGGCTGTATTCGGCGATCGTCATCGGCTCATCGGGCGAGGAAATCTACACCGACGACTTCGGCCGCATCCAAGTGCAGTTTCCCTCCGACAGCCAGGGTGACATCACCACGGAGAAAACGCTTTGGGTGCGGGTCGTGCAATCCTGGGCGGGGAACAACTGGGGCACCCAGTTTATTCCGCGCATCGGCATGGAAGTCGCCGTCGCCTTCCTGGAAGGTGACGTCAATCACCCGGTTGTCGTCGGCTGCATGTACAACAGCGCCAATGCGCCGGTCTTCGCCGTCGCCGACAAAAACAAAACTGGCTGGCGGACGCATTCGACCAAGAATGGCGGCACCAGCAATTTCCATGAATTGTCATTCGACGACACGATGGGCAGCGAGAAGTTCTATCTGCATGCCGAGAAAGACTACCTGCTGGAAACGGAAAACGATCAGACGCTGTCGATTGGCAATAACCGCAATGTCACCGTCACCAAAGATGAAACAGTAACCATAAAGGGAAAAAAGACCGATACGGTCACGGGCGATGATTCGCTGACGGTCAGCCAGGGCAATCTTTCAACCACGGTCAGCCAGGGCAACGAATCCTTGACCGTCAGCACGGGTTCGATTTCGCATACGGCGGGGCAATCCATTACGCTGCAGGTCGGCGCCAATACGCTGGTCATCAACACCTCAGGCATTACGCTCACCGTCGGCGGCAACTCGGTGGCACTTTCGGAATCAGGGGTAACCATCAATGGCATCCAGGTGAATATCACCGGTTCGGCCTCGACCGGGGTTACCGGCACCGGCATGCTGAATCTGACCGGCGGCCTGGTAAATATCAATTCATGACGATAGCAGTTTGAGGACGCCATGAGTGCCACAAAAGCCAACAAGCTCTCCGCCGCCGAAGTCTCCAGTGTGCTGCAACGTTGCAGCCTGCCGCCCGAAGCCCAGGAACTGACCGCCGGCCAGGGTGATCTCATGGGGATCATCCAGGCGCTTACCAATGCGGGTTTTCTCGTCGAGGCGACAAGGGTGTTCGCCCACGCGCTGCCCAAGCGCGAAGCCGTATGGTGGGCGTGCATGTGCGCGACCCATACGCCCCCCGACAAAATTCCGGCGCAAGACGCCAAAATGCGCGAACTTGCCGAGGCCTGGGTGCGCCAGCAAAGCGACGAAATCCGCCGGGCCGGCATGGAGGAAGCCAAACGCGCCGGGTTTCAGAGCCCGGAATCCTGGGCCGCCGTCGCCGCGTTCTGGAGCGGGGATTCGGTCACACCGCTGAACACGCCGCCCGTTCCCGCCCCGCCGCATCTCACCGGTGTGGCCGTCGCCGGGGCGGTCGCGCTGGCTTCCGTGCGCGGCGCGCCGAACCGCCAAAAACAACGGCTTGCACTGTTCCTGCAGTCGGCACATGATATCGCCGGTGGCGGCCCAGGCCGGCTACCCGTGGAGGCTGAATGACCCTGACACTCAGCGTTTTGCGATGCCCGGACACGGTGCCGCCGGAAACCAAGCGCATCACCGGAGGTGAACTGCGGATCGGCCGCGGCCCGGATAACGACTGGATCATGCCGGACCCGGACCGCATGCTTTCCAAAAAACATTGCGTCATCGCCTACCGTAACGGCGGCTGGGCGATCGCCGATATCAGCACCAATGGAACCTTTCTCAATCGCGAGGCCGATCCGATCGGCCAGGGCCAGATCCGCAATTTAGCCGATGGCGACCGCATCAGGCTCGGCGCCTATGAGATCGAGGTGCGGATCACCGAAGAGCAGGGCTTTGGCGCCGGCCCCGCTTTCGGCGCCAAAGCCTCCTCGCCGTTCGATGATCCGTTTGGTGACGACGTATTTGCCGAGAAGCAGGCGCCGGCCGAGACCTTTAGCTCGTCGGCCTTTGGCAACGACCCGTTGTTCGGTGGACCGCCGCCGCGCAATTCGGTGACAATGTCAGACCAGTTCGACCCGCTCGCGCCGTCAGCCGACGACGATTTCCTGGGCGCGCCGACGCAACCTGATCATTCGCAATCCTTCAGCGATGCCTTCAAGCCGCCGCCAGCCACGCAGCAACTGCCGGCTGATGACGATTGGGACCTTGGTTTCCCCACCGCGACGCCAACCCCACCACCGGCACAGAATTTTGCGCCGCTGCCGCTGCCTGCCCAGGCCCCACCGCAACCAGCCCCGCAACCGGCCCCGCAATTCGCGCCGCGGCCGCCGGCTGAGCGTATGTTCACCTCGCTGGATACCGGTGAATCCCCCTTTGCGGAACCCGCGCCCCCGGCATCGCCGCCGCCATCACCATCGGCGCCGCCGCTGCCCAATCCGTTCGAGGAGGACCCTTTCGCCCCCAAAGTTCAGGCACCGCAGGCGGTACCGGCCCAGCCCGCGCCGCCCTTCGTCACGCTCACGCAGCCCATTGCCACGGCAGCGCCACCGCCTCCGGCTTCCATCTCGCCGGCCGCGCCGGATGCCGTCCTTGCCGCCTTTCTCGAAGGTGCCGGCATGCGCGGCGCCAGGCCGGAGAACCCCGAGAGCACCATGCGGGCCATTGGCGCCGCCTTCCGTGCCACGGTCTCGGGTATCCGCCAGGCGCTTATCGCGCGCGCGGAAATTAAGGGCGGTTTCCGTATCGAGCAGACGATGATCCGCTCGCGCGGCAACAACCCGCTGAAATTCTCCGCCGATGACGACGACGCACTGAGCGCCTTGCTCGGCGTCGGCCGCCGGATCGACATGAAGCCGGACGCCGCCGTGGCCGACGCCCTGCGCGACATGCGGCTGCACGAACTGGCGACGATGGCTGCCATGCAGGATGCCGTGCGTGCCCTCCTGGCGCAGTTGGACCCAGCCCGCCTGCGTGCCGAAGCGGAGCAGCAGGGCGGCATGACCGTGCTGCCCGCGCAGAAAAAGGCGCGTGCGTTCGAAGCCTATGAAAAACTTCACGACAGCGTCACACGGGCGCTCACCGACGATTTCGACAGCGTTTTTGGCAAAACGTTTGCCCGCGCCTATGAAACCGCCCTGCGCGAAATCAGCGCCAAGGAGCCGTCATGAAAAAAATCCTTTCCGGCCTCGTGTTCCTTGCCTTGGCTGGCTGCGCCGCGCCGCCGCCGCCGCCACCTGTGCTCGCGCTCACCATTACCGGCAGCGCGGGGCAGAACCCGGACCCCGCCGGGCATGGCACCGCCGTGGCCGTGCGGCTGTACCAGCTGGCCGCCACGGGTAAATTCCAGTCGACCGATTTTTATTCGCTCACCGGGCAGGAAGCCGCCGTGCTGGGTACCGATGAAGCTGGCAGCTCCGAACAGTTTCTGCTGACGCCCGGCCAAAGCTTGAGCGAGACACGCAACCTCAAGCCCACGGTCACCTCCGTCGGGGTGGCGGTGCTGTTCCGGGACATTAATCATTCAACGTGGAAGCTGGTGGCACCGGTCGCCGCCAGCGGAACGACGGCTTTGACCTTGCGGATAAATGGATTAACCGCGACACTGCAATAGTAAACAAATCTGCCGGCTGAACGGTAGATTATGGGGATCTGAACTTCATGCGAGGACGCCCGTGAGCTGGACCAACCGCGTTGTATGGCAGGAGGGGATGTTCCTCCGCTCGCAGCATTTCCAACAGCAGGACCGCTGGCTGGAAGCTTTTGTGCGTGGCCGGGTTGCGGCGTTGCGCCCGCACCCCTGGGGGCTAACGCAGATCACGCTGGACAAGGACCTGCTCGGCACCGGCCGTTTCGCCGTGGCCGCCGCCGCGGGTGTGTTCGAGGACGGAACGCCCTTCTCGCTGCCGGGCGAAACCGAGCATCCACCGCCGTTCGAGGTGCCCGATAACACGCGCGGCGTGCTGATCCACCTGGCCCTGCCGATCCGCCAGAATGGCGCCGTGGAAATCGCCGCCGCCGACGGTAGTGCCGAAGGCCGCTACAGAGCGCAATCGTTTGAAGCCTACGACACCCATTCCGCCTCGCCGCAGGCATCGGAATTGCTTATCGGCCGGCTCAAGCTTCGCTACCTGCTCGATACCGACGACCGCGGCGGGTATCTGTGCATTCCGGTCGCCCGCATCATGGAGGTTTCCTCCGACAAACGGGTGACGCTGGACGACAACTGGTTACCCCCGGCGCTGGTGTGCAACGCGGTGCCGGCGCTGGCCGGGCTGATCACTGAATTTGCCGGCATGATCAACCAGCGCGGCGAGGCCCTGGCGGCGCGGGTGAATGCACCGGGCGCGCGCGGCGTGGCCGAGGTCGCGGATTTCATGTTGCTGCAGGCGATCAACCGCTGGCAGGCGCTGCTCCAGCATTGGGCCGATGCCGCGAATATTCACCCCGAGACATTGTACGCGGCGTATGTGGAAATGGCGGCGGAATTCGCCACCTTCACCGATGCGAACCGCCGCCCCAGCACCTATCCCGGTTATCGCCACGAGGATCTGCAACGCAGTTTTGCGCCGGTTATCGCCGATCTGCGGCGCTCACTGTCGTCGGTGATCGAACAGAATGCGGTGGCGATCCCGCTGCAGGAACGCCGCCACGGCGTGCATGTCGGGCCGATTAACGACCGCAACATACTCCGTGCGGCGAATTTCGTGCTCAGCGTGCAGGCCGATGTGCCGACCGAGACCCTGCGCAGGCTGTTCCCTGCGCAGGTGAAAATTGGCGCGGTTGAACATATCCGCGAGCTGGTCAACGTTGCGCTGCCCGGCATCGCCGTGCGGCCGATGCCAGTGGCGCCCCGGCAAATTCCGTTTTACGCTGGCGCCACCTATTTCGAGCTGGATCGCAACAGTCCGCACTGGCAGCAAATGCAAACCTCCGGGGGCTTTGCCATTCATATCTCTGGGGAGTTCCCCAATCTGCGCATGGAGCTTTGGGCGATCAAAGGCTGAGCCTTTACAAACTATAAACGCGTGCATCGACGAGGACCGAGACGATGACCGACAATCCCTTTTCCGAACCGGAAGATTCCGACCGCACGATTATCCGCCCGATGCCCGGCGGCAAGAAACCCGCCGCCCCGGCGGCGCCGCCGCCCGGACCATCGCCGTTCGATGCTCCGGCCGCGCCCTATGCGGCGCAGCAGCCGGCAGCACCGCAATATGCCCCGCAACCGGCCCCCCGCGCGGCCAGCGATGCGCCGGAGACCATCGGCATGGGCGGCTCGCCGCTGATCGCCGCCGCCGGCCCGCTGCTGCAATTGCTGGCGCGCCTGCGCAATACCTTGAGCGCACCGGATGCCGGCGATCTGCGCGAACGCGCGACCCGCGAGATACGCCGTTTCGAAGAAGTGGCGCGCGCGCAAAATATCCCGATGGAGCAACTCCGCCCGGCGCATTACGCGCTGTGCGCCAGCCTTGATGACGTGGTGCTGGCCACCCCCTGGGGCAGCCAGGGCGCCTGGGCGACGCGCTCGATGGTTTCCACCTTTCACCAGGAGGTACGCAGCGGCGAGCGGTTTTTCGACGTGCTGACACAGTTGCGGCAAAACCCCGGCAACTTCCTGCCGGTGCTGGAACTGATGTATTTCTGCCTTTCGCTCGGCTACATGGGCCGCTACCGGCTCTCGCCGCGCGGCCCCGCTGAAATCGACAAATTGCGCGAGGACACCTACGAGGTTATCCGCCGCCTCAGCCCGGCCGGGGAAGCCGCCCTTTCACCGCACTGGCAGGGTGTGGCTGCCCCCTACCGCGCCAAACGTTTCTCGGTGCCGGTGTGGCTGGCGGGGGTGGTGGCACTCGGCGTTCTCGGCGGGCTCTACGGCGTATTCCTGTTCTCGCTCGGCCGTCAGTCCGATGCGCAGTTCGAGGCTGCCGTTACCGCCCCGCCGGCAGCACTACCCACGATCGTGCGCGCCCAGCCCGTGGTGGCTCCGATTGAGCCAGTCGCCCCCGGCCCCACAATCCTGGACCGCATCAGCGGCTTCCTGTCGCCGGAAATCGCGGCCGGCAAGGTCAGCGTGCTCGGCACCGTCAATGAACCCATTGTGCGGATCAACAACAAGGGCCTGTTCGGCAGCGGCAGCGCCGTGGTTGAGGACGACGACGTGCCACTGTTACAGAAAATCGGCACCGCCCTGGGCCGCGAGACCGGCACCGTGGTGGTCACCGGCTATACCGACAACCAGCCGATCCATACCCTGCAATTCCCCTCGAATTTCGAGCTTTCCAACGCGCGCGCCCAGGCCGCCGCCTCGATCATGGACCAGACCATCGGCGATCAGAGCCGCATCACCGCCAAGGGCATGGGGGATGCCGACCCCGTGGCCGCGAACAATACCGCTGACGGACGGGCGCAGAACCGCCGGATCGAAATCGTGCTTAACCACGCCATCCAGAACTGAGCGTACCCATGAGCAAAGTCCTGAGTTTCTTCGTCGCCCGCTGGTTCCTGAGCTTTATCGGCGCCGCCGTGCTGGCCGCCCTGGTGTGGTTCTTCGCGCCGTTCATCGCGGCGCTGGCCGGGTGGATCATCCGCCTCGTCATCATCCTGGTTATTTTCGCCGTCTGGCTGGGGGTGAACCTGCTGCTCAGCCACCGCCGGGCAAAACGCGAGGCCCAGCTGGCAGCCGGTGTCGCCGCCACCGGGGCATCGGCCAAGGACGCCGCCGCCGCCGAGGAACTGGCGGCAATGGGCGAGAAACTCAAGACTTCCCTGGCGCTGTTGCGCAAGGCGCGGGGCACCAAGGGCTATATTTACGAACAGCCCTGGTATGTCATCATCGGCCCGCCGGGCGCTGGCAAAACCACGGCGCTGCTCAACGCGGGTCTTAAATTCCCGCTGGCGGCGGAGCTTGGCCAGGGTGCTGTCGCCGGTGTCGGCGGTACGCGGCTGTGCGACTGGTGGTTCACCGAGGACGCGGTGCTGATCGACACCGCCGGGCGCTACACCACACAGGATTCCGATGCGAGCGTCGATAAAGCCGGCTGGGAAGGCTTCCTCGACCTGCTCAAGCGCACCCGCGAGCGTCAGGCCCTCAACGGTGTGCTGGTCGCCGTCTCCCTTGCCGATATCGCCGCCGCACCGCGCGAGGAGCGGCTGGCCCATGCGCGCGCCATCCGCAAGCGCATCAAGGAGATCACCGAACGGCTGAACCTGAAGCTGCCGGTGTACGCGCTGCTCACCAAGGCCGACCTGCTCGCCGGCTTCACCGAGTTTTTCGACAATCTGGACGCGGAAAAACGCGGCCAGGTCTGGGGCGTCACTTTCCCCGCCGAGGGTGGCGGCCAGGCTGGCCCCGTTGGCGGGTTCGCCGGGGAATTCAACGCCCTGGTCGCGCGGCTGGATGAACGCCTGATCGACCTGCTCCAAGGTGAGCGCAGCCCCGACCGCCGCGCCCTGATCGCGGGTTTCCCGGCCCAGGTGGCAAGCCTCGCGGCACCGCTGAACGAGTTCATGCAGGAAGCTTTCGGCGGCTCGTCGCTGGACCCAGCCCCATATCTGCGCGGCGTCTACATGACTTCCGGCACGCAGGAAGGCACGCCGATCGACCGCCTTACCGGCGCCCTCTCGCGCGCCTTCGGCATTGACCAGCGCCGCGCGCCCAGCCTGCGCGCCGCCTCCGGGCGCAGCTATTTCCTCACCCGCCTGCTGCGCGACGTCATTTTCAACGAGGCCATGCTGGGCAGCACCAACCCGGCCGTCCGCCGCCGCCAGATGCTGCTGCGCGCCGGGGGCTTCGCCGCCGTCGGGGTGGTGTTCCTGGGCCTGCTCGCCGGGCTGGTGCTCAGCCGCGGTCACAACGCCAATGCCATCGCCGCCAGCAACAGTGCCGTGGCGGCCTATACCACCACCGCGCAGGCATTGCCGCTGAACCCGGTGCAGGACGCCAATATGCTCGCCGTGCTGCCGATGCTCGACCAGGCGCGGAACATGCCTTTTGGCCCCGGCGGCACCAGCGGCCATGGCGGCATGGGATTTGGGCTCAACCAGAGCGATAAACTGAGCACCGGCGCCGCGACGCTGTATCTCAACGCGCTCGACAACGCGATGCTGCCCCGCCTGATCCTGCAACTGGAATCCGAAATGCGCGGCGGCTTCGACCGGCCGGAATTCCTCTACCAGGCAACCCGCGTCTACCTGATGCTGGGCGGCCAGGGTCCCATGGACAAACCCCTCGTCGAAGCCTGGATGAATCTTGACTGGCAGCGGCTGTATCCCGGTCTCGCGGCGCAACCGGTGCGTGACGACCTGATGCAGCACCTCATCGCCTTGCTGAACGCGCCATTGCCTCCCGTGCCGCTGGACGGCGCGCTCGTTGAATCCGCGCGGGCCACGTTCAGCCGCGTTTCCGTGGCCGAGCGTGTGTATTCGCGCATCCGTGACTCCGCCGCCGCCGCGCAAGTGCCGCCCTGGGTGCCGGGCGACGCCATGGGTGCCGCCGGCGCGGGGCTGTTCACCCGCGCCTCCGGCAAACCACTGACTGAGGGTGTACCCGGCTTCTACACGATCAACGGTTTTCACCTCGTACTGCTGCCCGCTCTCACGCACGCCGCGCAGGACGTGGCGAATGAAAGCTGGGTGCTAGGCACCACGCAACAGGTCGACCCCAGCAGCCCCGACATGGTCAACCTCGAACAAAACGTCATCAAGCTCTATGAGCAGGATTACGAGACGCAGTGGAACAACATGCTGGGTGACCTCAACCTCGCCCCAGCCAGCAACATCGGCCAGGCAACCCAAAACCTGTACGTGCTGTCATCGCCGCAATCGCCGATGCAGAAGCTGCTCAGCAGCGCCATTGCTCAGTTGCAACTTTCCAAAGCTCCCGCCCTGCCGGCCGGCGCGCAGGCCGCCGCCACCAGCGCCCTGCCCGGCGCCTCGGCGGTAAGCGCCGAAACCGCCGCCCTGCAAGGCCTGATGACCCCCGCCGCCACCGGTGCCGCCCCCACGCTGCCCGGTGCGGAAGTGGATGCCTACTACGCGCCGCTGATCAACTACGTCGGCACCGGGACCGGAGCGCCGATCTCGCTCACGCTCAACCTGATGAACAGCCTGCAACAGCAAATGGCGCAATTGGCCGCCAGCGTACCTGGTAGCGGCGCGCCCGCGGCGCCCGCCGCCGGGGGCGACCCGGCCTCCTTGCTCCAGGGCGAGGCCGTGAATGACCCGCAGCCTGTGTCTCGCTGGCTGCAAACACTGGTGGCCAACGCCAACGCTCTGCGTGGCGGCAGCGCGGCCCAGGCGGCGGCGGCGGCCTTTAACGGCGCGGGTGGCCCCGGGCAGCTTTGCGTGCAGGCGGTGGCCGGACGCTATCCGTTCGAGCCAGAATCCAGCACCGACATTCCGCTGGGTGACTTCTCGCATCTGTTCGCGCCGAACGGCATGATCGATACGTTCTTTTCGCAGCAGGTGCGCCAGTTTGTCGACATGTCGCGCCCAACCTGGCGGATCCAGGCGGTCAACGGCGTCACGCCGCCGATCAGCCAGGGGGCTCTGGCTGAATTCCAGCGGGCGGAGAACATCAAACAACTATTCTTCGCCAACAGTGCGCAGCCGGAGGTGCAATTCAGCATCACGCCCACCTCGCTGGACGCGGGCGCTGCCCAGGTCTCGCTTGAACTCGGCGCGCTGACGGTAAGCTATGCGCACGGCCCGCCGGTGCCGACGCAAATCTCCTGGCCCGGCGCGGACGGCATGCAGACGGCGCGGCTGATCATTACCCCCGCCACCGGCGGCAATCCGGTGGAAATCGATGCCTCCGGTCCCTGGGCGCTGTTCCGCCTGTTCGCGCAAGGCAGCTTGGCCGAGGCCGGATCGTCCGACCAATACACGCTGACCTTCAGCCAGGGCGGCCATACCGCCAGCTTCAACATTAGCGCCGATTCCGTGCTCAACCCCTTTGCCCCCGGTGTTCTGACTGATTTCCACTGCCCGAGCCTGCAAGGATGAGATGATGGGCCATTTCCACCCCACGGTCACCGGCTTCTTCGGCAAGCTGCCAACCAAAGGTGATTTCGTCCGCGCCAACCTGCCCGAGGATTTCATCGCACCGCTCGACGCGTGGTGCCGCGAATGCCTCGCCGCCTCCCGCCAAGCACTGGGGGGCGATTGGGAAGCCGCCTGGATGACCGCGCCGATCTGGCGGTTTTTTCTGCCCCCCGGCGCTTGCGGACCGCAGGCCGTGCTGGGTGTATGGCTACCCAGCACGGACAAAGTCGGCCGGCATTTCCCCTTCGTGCTCTGCGCCCTGGCAGCCTCTGCGGTCGACCTGGAAGACGGCGGCGTTTGGGCCGACGCGGCTGAAGCGGCGGGATTGTCTTGTATCGTGGAAGACACCCCCCACGAAGCCATTGCTCAAATACTGCAAATGCCGGTCGCCGATGCCGCCTTACCAGCGCCCGGCTGGTGGACCGAGGGCAGCCCCCTTGTCAAACCAAGGCGTTTCGAAATTTCCGGCATGCTGCCGCCCAGCCATGCCGGCGCGATGTTGCGTGACCCCGAACCGGCGGAGCCTTGAGCAGCCATGTTGAGAACCAGATCATGGGCGATGACCGATGTCGGTGCCGTCCGTAAGCATAACGAGGACAACATGCTTTCCCGGCCGGATATCGGCCTCTGGGCTGTGGCGGATGGCGCGGGCGGCCATGATTCCGGCGAAGTCGCCTCCGGCATGATTGTCGACGAATTGGCGCGGCTGCCGGCGCATCTCTCAAGCTCCGAATTATTGTCCGAGGTACGGCTCACGCTCAACCGCGTGCATACCGCCCTGCGCGCGCAAGCCGCCCAGCGCGGCGGACATTCCATGATCGCCTCCACCTTTGTCGCGCTGATTATCCGCGACCGGCATTTTGCCTGCCTCTGGGCCGGCGATTCCCGCGCCTACCTGCTGCGGGGCGGCGTGTTGCAGCAAATCAGCCGGGACCACAGCCTGGTGCAGGAACTGGTCGACGGCGGCAATCTTGCCCCCGAGGACGCCGAACACCACCCGCATGCCAATGTTATCACACGCGCCGTCGGCTCGGATTGCGAGACCCTGGAACTGGATAAAGTGATCGGCCAGATTGAGCCCGGCGACCGGTTTTTATTGTGCAGCGACGGGTTGAGTAAAACCCTTTCGGACGCGGAAATCGCCAGCCTGCTCGGCGCACCGGATGGCGTGCCGCCGCCTGAATTATTGGTCGCGGCGGCGCTGGCGCACCGGGTGAATGATAATGTGACGGCGGTGGTGGTGGAAGTTTAACCGCCAGCCTGTGTTGCTCAGCCGCGATAGACGCGCATGCACTCCCAGTGGCCGCCGAGATTCGTGTAAAAGTCAGTCAGTAACTTGGTCAGGCTCTGCGTGAACTGGTCCCCGGCAGACCCGCCGGTAAAGCTCGCCATACCGTAGTTCGGATCAAAGATCGCAAGCTCAGTACCACGTTTTCTGAAGGCGATGGCATGGCCGCTGCTATCGGTACTGGATTTGAAGTGATATTGATAATATGCGTCTTTCGCCCGTACAAACCGCGCAATTTCAGAAATTGAAAATGGCGTCCGGGTGTCGCCCATCGCAATTTCCCCCTTGAAGCTGCACTTATATATCTTCAGAACCTCGGTGACATAACCCACGAAATAACCGCCCAACTGGGAAGCGGGGCCGGAGGCTTTGTTGGCCAGACCTTGGAACCCGCGTACCTGCGCTTTTCCGGCGCTGCTGTTAATGTGGGTCAGAAAGGCGCTCATGTTGCCGTCTTTGGCAATCCAGTTGCAGCATAGCGTCATGCAGCACCCGCCCCGCAGAAATTCAGGGAACGACTGCAAATACGGTGTCTGATCAAATTCCGCTACACAAGTGCCGCCATAATACTGCACCCATTGCATAAATACGTTCATGTTGACCTCGATGCGGACAGACTATTTGTCTCGTAAAAGTAATTTACAAACCCGGCGCCAGCGGCGCCGGGTTTGTAACGCCAAAATCAGGTCAGCTTCTGCGTCGCCAGATCATAGGTGACCGTGGACGGCGTGCCGGGTGTGCCATCATCTTTCTGCGGCGTGTCCTTGATCTCGACTTTTGTAAAGTTGAGTGAGAGGGATTCACTCGGTCTATCACCGCCGCTGGACGTGCTCCAACCGGAGATCATCACATTCGTAAGGGTATATTCTAGATAGCACACGCCGCCCCCGCCATCGGTGCGCACGAAGGAAATCACCGCCGTCGCTTTTCCGGCGCCGCTGAACGCTTCCTTCAGTATGCCGCCGGTCGCCTCATCAAGGTCTTTCGTCACCGTAATTTCAGAAACGGACGGTGTGGAAGCCTCGCGGTTTGATGAACTGCCCGTTGGCGATCCAACGCCGCGGCCCACTCCGAACTGGAAGGAATTCAGCATGATCTGCCCGGCAAATCCCTGAGTGGTAACCCCACCCGTGATCCCCGGGGCCGTGTACTTCATATAAATAGCCATGTCTTATGCTCCTTGTGGTTTTAAGTGAAGAATTTCAGCTCAGTTCGTACTGGAATGACCCTTCCGGGCCGATCCCGACAGACACATGCGAGATCGCATCTCCCACCGCCAGGCGGCTGAGCACCTCGGACGACAATTCCGGCAATAGCGTGCGCGAGAGTATATTCTCGACATTGCGCGCACCCGACGACGATTCCTTGCAGCGCGCCGCAATCACTTCCACCAGTTCGGGCGCATAGACAAACGTCGCCTTGTACCCATCCCGCACACGTTTAACAATTTTGTTAAGTTGCAACCGCACGATCTGCTTGATGACATCCTCCGACAGCGGGAAGTAGGGCACAATCGTCACGCGGCCCAGAAACGCCGGTTTGAAGTACTTCATCAACTCCGGCCGCAAGGCCTCGGCAAGCTGAGCGGCATCAGGCGCGGTCTCCGGATCGGCAAACAATTTCTCTATCAGCTCCGTCCCCGCGTTCGACGTCATGATCAGCACGGTATTCTTGAAGTCGATGTCCCGCCCCTCACCGTCCTTCATGTTGCCTTTGTCGAACACCTGGAAGAACACATCCTGCACACCGGGATGCGCTTTCTCCATTTCATCCAGCAGAATCACCGAATAAGGCCGCCGCCGCACCGCCTCGGTGAGGATACCGCCCTCGCCATACCCTACGTAACCAGGCGGGCTGCCCATCAGCAGCGACACCTTATGCTCTTCCTTAAACTCGGTCATGTTGATCGTGGTAAGGTTTTGCTCACCGCCATACAGCAGGTTTGCCAATGTCAGCGCGGTCTCTGTCTTGCCGGTGCCCGAAGTGCCAACCATTAAAAACACACCGATTGGCTTGCGCGGGTCGGTTAGTTTGGCGCGCGACGTGCGGATGGCCTGCGCCACCGCCTCCAGCGCATGCGGCTGGCCAACAATGCGCTCCTCCATCGCCGATTTGAGGTTCAACACCGTATTGATCTCGTTGGACTGCATCCGCCCGGCGGGTATGCCGGTCCAGCTCTCCACAATCTCGGCCACGGCCTGCCCATCCACCACCGGAAAGATCAGCGGCGTCTCGCCTTGCAATGTCTTCAAATCTTCATGCAGCGCATTGAGGCGGGTCCGCAGTTCCCCCTTATCCTCGGCATTCTCTTTATCTTCAATCTTGCCCCGAACCTCGGCAATTTCCGCCGCCAGCTTCTTCTCCGCTTCAAAGCGGGTTTCAAGTTCGGCAAGCTGCGCCTGTATATTCGCCTTTTCCTCGGTAATCTCGGCGACCCGCGCCTCATGCGCGCCACCGGTCGCCATCTCGCGGTCAAGAATGCCAAACTCGGTATCAAGCAGGTCAATCCGCCGCCGCAAATCCTCAATTGGCGCGGGCACTGCCGCCTGGCTCATCGCCACGCGCGCGCAAGCGGTATCGATCAGGCTGATAGCCTTGTCGGGCAGTTGCCGGCTGGGGATAAAACGGGCCGAAAGCCGAACCGCCTCCGAGAGCGCTTCGTCGAGAATCCTGACCTTATGATGTTTTTCCAGCGTATCCGTCAGGCCGCGGATCATTGCAATCGCCATCGGCTCAGACGGTTCCTCCACCTTCACCACCTGGAAACGCCGGGTCAGCGCCGCGTCTTTCTCGAAATACTTCTTGTATTCCGCCCAGGTCGTGGCCGCGATGGTGCGCAGCTCGCCACGCGCCAACGCCGGTTTCAGCAGATTGGCGGCATCGTTCTGCCCCGCCTGCCCGCCAGCGCCGATCAGCGTATGCGCTTCGTCGATGAACACGATAATCGGCTTCGGACTTGCCTTGACTTCATCGATGACGGATTTCAGCCGCTGCTCGAATTCGCCTTTCATGCCAGCGCCGGCTTGCAGCAACGCCAGGTCGAGCGTGCGTAACGTCACGTTCTTCATCGATTCGGGGACATCGCCTTCGGCGATTTTCAGGGCCAGCCCTTCAACCACAGCCGTCTTGCCGACACCTGCCTCACCGGTCAGGATTGGATTGTTCTGCCGCCGCCGCGTTAGAATATCGATCGCCTGCCGGATTTCGAAATCACGGCCCAGGATCGGGTCAATCTTGCCCGCCCTCGCCCGCGCGGTCAGGTCATAGGTGTACAAGTCCAGCGCCCCGGTTCCCGCGGGGCGCGCCACCCCATCCGCACCTGGGGCATTGGGTATGGGACCATCAACCGCCGCGGGCGCGCTCTGTGCCTCGATGCTGTTGGCGGTTATCACCGCCATGTCACGTTTTAAAATATCCGGTTGAATTTTCAGTAATTGTCCGGATGCCTCCCGCGCGCGGCGGGCCAGCGTCTCATCGGCCAATAGCGCCCAAAGCAGGTGCCCGGAACGAATGCGCGACAACCCCTGGTCGACAGATGCCATCAACCAGGCTTGTTTGCTCAGGTCGACAATTTCGGGCGACAGGCTGGGCACCCGCGAATTGCCGGTTTTCATTTTATCAAGGCCGCGGTTCAGATCGCTGAGAAACCGGCCATGATCGATGTCATACTGGCGGAATATCGCCGCGACATCGGTATCCGTCCCTTCGGCCAGCTTAACCAGCCAATGTTCGATCTCAACATTGTAGTGGGTCCGCGACACTGTCAGTCCGATCGCCGCATCCAACGCGCGCCGGCAATGATCATCCAGCCGGTTGATCAAAGATTTCAGATCAATGGCGACCATTTAGCCTCTCCATGTGGGCGGCCCACAATTATGTCATTGATAGTCAGCAATCCATAGCCGGGCCAAGTGCTTTTTGCAGCGCAACATGCATATGCGCGCAGAATGACACTGATTCACTCCCCGCCGCATCGATACCTTGAGGTAACCACTCCTGTCCAGCGATAGATTCGTGACCGGGTTGAAACAATTGGCAAACTAACTTTAATGATTGTGGGGACTGGATAAAGCCAGTACAATATTTTGGTATTTGGGAATTAAATAATGGCCATAGAGGGGTTGGATCTCGAAGCGTTGTTAGCGCCCATCAGTGAGGAGGCGCCTGCGGGAACGGACGTCAGGACCGATTTCTCGCCCACTTCGAACTATTTCCGTCTGCGTGATGCCCGTGCGGAGGCCCGGGCCGCTGAGCGTGCCGCTGACGCCAATCCGGGCGGCGAGGGTGCTTCCCCCGACAGTTGGCGCAATGTGCGCAATTTGGCCGTTAAAATTTTAACGGAACAAGCCAAGGACCTGGAAGCCGCCGCCTGGCTCACCGAGGCTTTGGTCCGCAGCGACGGCCTGGCCGGCTTGGCTTTTGGCGCGAGCCTTATCGGTGGTCTGGTTGAGCGGTACTGGGACAAGCTATACCCCATGCCCGATGAAGACGGCATGGAAACCCGTGTCTCCCCGGTGACGGGCCTGAACGGCGAAGGCGGGGACGGCACCCTCAGCCAGCCGTTGCTTAAGTTGCCGCTGTTCAACGATGCCAATGGCGAGCCGGTGATGCTCTTTCAATATGAGCAATCCGCCGAGCTGGAAACCATCGCGGATGCCAAGCGCCTTGAATCGCGCATCAAAGCCGGCGTTATTCCTTACGATACAATGAAAAACACTGCGCGGGCAGTTTCTCCAGGCGTGTATGTGGCTTTGCGCCAGAACCTGGACGCGGCGCGGACCGCCTGGACCGCCATGGGTGAACAATTCGAGAAAGTCGCGGGCGCTGACAGCCCGCCGACCCGCAAAATCAGCGAAACACTGGAAAAGGTTGCGGACATCGTCAACCGCTACGGCCCAGCGCCTGCCGCCGCGAATGCGAGCAGCGAGGATGTGCCTGCCGGGGTGGAAACCGAGGCGGCCCCGGGCGGCGCGGGCGGCGGCGGCCCGCAAAAAGCCAAGCGGCTGGCCACCAGGGAGGATGCTCTTGCCAGCCTGACCGAAATCGCCGACTATTTCCGCCGTACTGAACCGCAATCTCCTTTGGCTTACACGATCGAGGAAGCGATTCGCCGCGGCCGGATGACCTGGCCGGAGTTAATCGCCGAGTTGGTCAGGGATGATCAGGTCCGGACTAATATTCTTACCAGCCTTGGCATCAAGACTGGGGATTAGCAGCTAATTGCAGATCGAGTGATAGACCGGAAAATCCGGCGGAATTTCAAGGGGGCGTTGATGCTCGGACACAATCGTCCTCCCTGACTGTGGCGCCGGACTTTCTCTACGTAAAATTGACCGCAAGCATCTTCAGGAGACGTAACAATGAGTGGCAGCGTACACAGCAAGCTAAACCGCGTCCGCAAACCCCGCGTGCATATAACCTATGAAGTGGAAACCGACGGCGCACAGATTGTGCGCGAGTTGCCCTTCGTGGTTGGTGTCATGGGCGATTTTTCCGGCGATCCCACCCAGCCGCTGCGGCCAATGGCGGACCGCAAATTCACCCAGATCGACCGCGACAATTTCAACGATGTGATGGCTCGCATGAACCCCGGCCTGAACATCAAGGTTGAAAACACACTGGCCGACGATGGCAGCGAAATGGCCTTGAACCTCAAATTCAACTCAATGGATGATTTCGACCCCGCCCGCGTGGTCGAGCAGGTTCCGGCGCTGAAATCCCTGCTGGAAACGCGCAACAAGTTGCGTGACCTGATGAGCAAGGCTGACCGTTCCGATGAGCTGGAAGGCTTGCTGGAGAAAGTTCTGCAGAACGATTCAGAGTTGAAGGCGCTTTCTAGCCAACTCGGCCTTGACAAGAAGGAGGACTGAACCATGTCCGGAACCCAGACCAATACCCAAGGTGCTGCCGCAACCACCACCGAGGGCGTGAGCTTTCTCGACCAGGTTGTCTCCGCAACGAAGCAGACCGAACCGGATCGCGCGCAGGACCTGGTTAAAAACCTTGTCGAGCAGGCTCTCGCCGGCACCATCACCTTCGACAAAAACCTGACCCGCACGATCGACAAGGCCATTGCCGAAATCGACCGGAAAATGTCGGCGCAGTTGAACGCCGTCATGCACAACGAACAGTTTCTGAAGCTGGAAGGTAGCTGGCGCGGCCTGCATCATCTGGTGATGAATTCGGAAACCGGCACCAGCCTCAAGATCAAGGTGCTGAACATGACCAAGCGCGAGTTGAACCGCGACCTGACCAAGGCCGTGGAATTCGACCAGAGCCAGCTGTTCAAGAAAATCTATGAGAACGAGTTTGGTACCCCCGGCGGCGAACCCTACGGCTCGCTGATTGGCGATTACGAATGGGTCAACCACCCTGACGACATCGAATCTCTGCGCCTGGTTTCCAACGTCGCCGCCGCGTCCTTCGCGCCCTTTATCTCCGCCGCCGGTGCCGGCATGTTCGGCTTCGACGATTGGACCGAGCTCAGCAAGCCGCGCGACCTGGCGAAGATTTTCGACACCGCCGAGTACATGAAATGGCGCAGCTTCCGCGACACCGAGGACGCCCGCTTCGTCTCCCTCGTAATGCCGCGCGTGCTCGCCCGCGTCCCTTATGGTGCCGCCACCAGCCCGGTCGAGGATTTCAGCTACGAGGAAGCCCCGTTCGACGCAGCGGGTGCCGCCCAGGCGCTCAACCATAAAGAGTATTGCTGGATGAACGCCGCCTACACCATGGGCGTGCGGATGACGACCGCCTTTGCCGAATCAGGCTTCTGCGTCGCCATTCGCGGCGCCGAGGGCGGTGGCAAGGTGGAAAATCTGCCGACCCATCTGTTCCAGTCCGACGATGGCGACATGGACGGCAAGTGCCCCTCCGAAATTGGCATCACCGACCGCCGCGAGTTCGAGCTGTCAAACCTCGGCTTCCTACCGCTCTGCCACTACAAGAACACCGACTACGCCGTGTTCTTCGGGGCGCAGACCGTGCAAAAGCCCAAGAAGTACGATCGCCCGGATGCCACCGCGAACGCGGCCATCTCGGCGCGTCTGCCCTACATCATGGCCTCCAGCCGCTTCGCGCACTTCCTCAAAGTCATGGCGCGCGACAAAATCGGCAGCTTCATGGAAGCCGATGAATGCGAAAAATGGCTGAATCGCTGGATTAACAATTACGTCAGCGGCAACGCCGATGCCGGACCGGAAACCAAGGCCAAGTACCCGCTGCGCGAGGCCAAGATCGAGGTGAAGGAAATCCCCGGCAAGCCCGGCTCCTATAATGCCGTGGCCTATCTGCGGCCCTGGCTGCAAATGGAAGAACTCACGACCAGCATGCGCATGGTCGCGCGTATTCCGCAAAAAGCCTGAGTCCGCGCCCAGCCGCGCGCCATATTTGGCGCGCGGTCAGGATGGAGTAGCGCATGACCGGCGATGACGATGATTCTGACGCGACGATCATAAGAGTGGTGGCGCGGCCAGCGCCCACGGCGGAGCCGCTTGCGCCGGCGCTGGAAGCGCATGCCATGCCGCCGGCTGATGACGCAGCCGCACCCGTGCCCCCGGAACCTGAACCGGAACCTGAACCGCCTCCCGCCCCGCCGCCGGTGGCGCCTCTGCGCGATGACGTGCTGCGCGGCGCCTATTTCACCGCCGCCCACGCCGCCGTAGCCGAACGCCTCGCCAGCCTTATCGCCGGGCAGACCGATACGCTGCTTGCCTGGTTCGGGTCCGATGCCGCGCCAGCCCTCGCGCGTGACCCGGCACGCCTGATCGCGCTGCTCAACCGCGACATCGCGGCGCTGGACATCCTAATTTCCCGCCAGCTCGACAGCATTTTGCACCACCCGCGCCTGCGCAGGCTGGAAGGTAGCTGGCGCGGCCTCGCCTGGCTCACCTCGCGCATCAACATCACCGGGCGGGTCAAGCTGCGCATCCTCAACGTCTCCTGGGCGGAGATTTGCCGCGACCTGGAGCGCGCCGCCGAGTTCGACCAGAGCCAGCTCTTCCGCGCCATCTACGAGGACGAATTCGGCATCGCCGGCGGCGAACCCTACGGCCTGCTCGTGGTCGACCACGAGGTCCGCCATCGCCCAGGCCCCGGCGCCATAACCGACGACGTCTCCGCCCTCACCTCCCTGGCCGCTGTCGCCGCCGCCGCCTTCGCTCCCATGGTCGTCGGCGCCTCTCCAGCCCTCCTGGGGGTCGATGAATTCGCCGAACTCAGCGGTGTCGCCGACCCGGCCGCAGCCATGTCCTCCGCCGAGTACCAACGCTGGAAGCGCCTCTCGACCCTGGAAGACTCTCGTTTCGTCGCGGTTACCCTGCCGCGCACGCTGGCCCGCCTCCCCTGGGAGGAAGCTCTCGACCGGCACCGAGGCTTCCGCTTTCGCGAAACCGTTCTCACCGCGTCGGACCGCGTCTTCAGCAATGCCGGCTATCTGGTGGCGGCCTGCGTCATTCGTGCTTTCGAGGAATATTCCTGGCCCGCCGACATGCGCGGCTACGATATCGACCGGCTTGGCGGCGGCATTATCGAGGACCTGCCCGAACCCTGGTTCACCACCGACCCCGCGGACGGGCTGGACCGTCCGGCCGTTGAACTCATGTTGACCGACCGCCAGGAACGCGCCCTCGTCGCCGCCGGCCTGCTCCCGGTGAGCTCACTCCCTTTTGGCGGGCAGGCGCTGGTGGGCGCGGCACGCAGCCTGCAGGCGCCGGCGACCCGCTATGCCGGCGCCAATGCTTCCGCCGCGGCGGCCAATGCCCAGATTTCGGCGCAGCTCAACAGCATGGTCTGTGTCGCGCGGTTCGCCCATTATGTAAAAATCATGGGGCGGGACATGGTCGGCTCGTTCAAAACCACCAACGAGGTGCAACGTTTTCTGCAGGACTGGTTGATGAAATTTGCCAATGCCAATGCCGATGCCGGGCCGGAAACCATGGCGCGCTACCCGCTGCGCAGCGCCGCCGTCACGGTTTCCGAAACCCCTGGAAAACCCGGCGTCTTTGGCTGTATCGTGCAGCTGCAACCGCATTTCCAACTCGACGATGTCACGGCGTCGTTCCGTCTGATGACGGAACTCTCGGCGCCGGGAAAACATTAAGCCCTACAACGCAACACGTCATTCTGGAATGGGAACCCGAACATGGTAGAAACCGATCTTCAGGCAGCAGACCTCTTCCGCGCCGGCAAACTCACCGATGCCATCGCCGCCGCCACCGCCGCGGTGAAACAGGCGCCGACCGACCTCGGCCGGCGGGTGCTGCTGGCCGAACTGTTGCTGTTCAGCGGTAATTTGGAACGCGCGGATGTCATCCTGGATGCCGCCAGCCAGATCGACCCCACGGCGCTGATTGTGGTCTCTGAATTCCGGCAGCTGCTGCGCGCCGAAACCGCGCGCCGCCAACTCTACCGCGACGGAAGGGTGCCCGAGTTCCTCGGCGAGCCCGAGCCAACGGAACGCGCCTCGCTGGCCGCCTTCGTCGCCCTGCGCGCTGGTGATGCCGCCACCGCCAAAGCCATGGCCGAAGAGGCTGAAACCTTACGCCCCCGCGCGCCCGGCACCGTCGACGGCAGCGTCTTCGACGATTTCCGCGACGCCGATGACATGCTCCCCGGCTTTATCGAAACCCTGACCACCACCGGAAAATACTACTGGATTCCAGTCTCGCGGATTGAATCGATGGTCTTCCATCCGCCCAAACGCCCGCGCGACCTGGCTTGGCGGCGTTGCTCGATGAGCGTCATCAGCGGGCCGGACGGCGATGTGTACATCCCGGTTACCTATTTCGCCGAAACCGACACCACCGACGACGCCCACCGGCTGGGCCGCGCGACCTCCTGGAGCGAGGACACCGCCAGCCCCGTGCGCGGCAGCGGACAGCGGGTATTCCTGGTGGGCGAGGAAGCGGTCGGGATCATGGACCTGCAAACCCTCGAATTCACCAAATGAACCAGCTTTCCCACGATAACGCCGCCGCAAAATGAGAGCGGCAAAATGAGCGACGAAACCTTAAACCGCGCTGCCGGCGCCAATATCTTCCTGGACCGGATGCGCGATTCCGGCGCCAGGGTGAAACTCTCGGTGCTTGACCGCCTGCTCGACGATGCGCCCGAAATGGAGCGGGACCGGCCCCTTTCCGCCACCGACGCGCTCACCGTGCTGCGCCGCGCGGTCCGGCGCGACCTGGAGGCCCTGTTGAACGCGCGCCGCCGCTTCGCCTCGGTCCCGCCGGCCTACCCTGAACTGGCCAATTCCAGCTTCAGCTTCGGCCTGCCCGACTACACCTCCGGCGCCATGAGCGAATTATCCTCGCGCGAGGTGCTGCGCAAGGAAATCGAACGCTGCATCCGCCAGTTCGAGCCGCGCCTTGTGCAGGTTGCCGTCATCATGGTGAAACCGAAAGATGAGCTGGACACCACATTGCACTTCCGTATCGAGGCCCTGCTGCACGCCGACCCCGCCCCTGAACCGATCAGTTTCGACACGGTGGTGAACGCCGCCACCACCGATATCGAAGTCTCGGGAGGTCTCGGTGGCTGACTCGCTGCTCCCCTATTTCAACCAGGAACTCGTCGCGGTCCGTCAGCTTGCTGCGGAGTTCGCCAAGGCCCATCCAAAAATCGCCGGCCGGCTGCGCCTCAGCCCGGATGCCGTGGATGACCCCCACGTTGCCCGCCTGCTGGACGGCGTGGCGTTCCTCTCGGCGCGCGCGCAAGCCCGCCTGGACGACGAATTCCCCGAACTGACGGACACGCTGCTCGGCGTGCTTTACCCCCACTACCTGGCCCCATTTCCTTCCTGCGCCATCGCCCGGTTCACTCCCAAGCCTGACCTGCAGGCGATGGTCGAAGTCCCGCCTGGGTTCGCGATCGATACGGAATCCGTCCGCGGCCAGTCCTGCCGCTACCGCACCACGAGCCAGCTCACTTTGTGGCCCATCCGCATTGAATCCGCCCGCCTCATGGGGTTGCCGTTCACCGCCCCAGCCAACACGCTCGCCAACGGCGCGACGGCCGTGCTGCGCCTGGTCCTCACCACGCTCAACCCGGAGGTCAATTTCAGCGCCCTGGGAATGGACCGCCTGCGTCTGTTCCTCTGCGGCAGCCCGGCCACGTCGCTGCCGTTATTCGAGCTTCTCGCCGGGCACACGCTCGGGATCGCCCTGGCCGACACGCCCAACGACCCAGCCCCGATCCTGCTGCCCAAAACCGCGATCCGCGACGTCGGCTTCGACCCCGGGGACGCCCTTCTTCCCTGGCCCGCCCGCAGCTTCTCCGGCTTCCGCCTGCTCAGCGAATATTTCGCCTTTCCGCAAAAATTCATGTTCCTCGACATTGCCGGTCTGGCCGCGAAAACCCTGCTGCAAGAGTCCAACAAGATGGAAATCTTCGTCTACCTGGACCGCAGCTCCGGTGAACTGGAGCGCGCCGTGAACGCCGAGGTTTTCGAACTGGGCTGCACGCCGATCGTCAATCTGTTCTCCCAGCGCTGCGAGCCGATCAACCTTGACCACACGACTGTGGAATACCGCGTCCTGCCCGATGCACGCCGCTCCAGCGTCATGGAAGTCTGGGGCGTCACCAGCGTGACCGAAGTCCGGCAGGACACCACAACCCGTCCCTGGAAACCCTTCTACCGGCTGAGCGAAACAAACCCCGCCGCCAATGCCGAGGGCGGCTCTTTCCACGAGGTCCGCCGCCCCGCCAACGCATCGCTGGGCGGCACGGACACTTTCCTCACAACCTTCGACGCCGGTTTCGACCCCGCGCAGAAAATCGACAGCGTCCTCGCGGTTGAAGCCCTTTGCCTGAACCGTGATCTCCCCTCCGAACTGCCTTTCGGCGGCGGCCATCCCACGCTTAAAGCGCTCAACCCTCACGCTGGCGTCGCCACCATTGCCTGCATCACGCCGCCCACCTCCACGCTACGGCCGGAATCTCGCGCCCGCGGCGCCTGGCGGCTTATCTCGCACCTCTCGCTCGGGCATCTCTCGGTAACCGGCGGTGCCGCCGGTGCCGCCGCGCTTAAGGAAGTGCTCAGGCTCTACGACCTGCGTGACACCGCCGACACCAGAGCTGCCCTCGAAGCCCTGCTGGCGGTAAACGCCCAGCCGGGCACGGCGCGCGTGCCCGGCTCACGCCTCGGCGCCTTTTGCCGTGGGCTGGACGTGGAGTTGGAATTCGAGCCACGCGCCTTCCAGGGGGCGGGATTATACCTGCTCAGCTCGGTGCTGGAGCGCTTTCTCGCCCTGCACGCCAGCGTCAACTCCTTCGTGCGCACCACCGTAAAGCTGCGCGGCAAGGCCGACCCGGAAATCCGCTTCCCCGCCCGCGCCGGTGCGCGCGTGCTGCTGTAACCCGGCCCCGCCATGGCGCTTAAAACCCCACTCGAACGCCTCAAATCGCTGCCGCAGGCCTTCAGGTTTGACGCCGCGGTGCGGCTGCTCCTGGCCGCCTCCAAATCCTCGCCGTACCGCGACGACAAAATCGCCTTCATCGCCGCCCCGCTGCTCTCGCAACCCGCCGCCGAGGTCACGGCCGCCGAACCCCCGGCCGGCGGTAAGCGAGCCCAGCTCACCACGCCACTGATCGGCCTGATCGGCCCCTCGGGCGTCATGCCGCGCTGGTACACCGAGCTGGTGGCCCAGGCCGCCCGCGCCAAATCCCGTGGCATCGTGGATTTCTTTGACCTTTTGGCGCAACGTTTCATCACCGCCTTCGCAAGGGCCGGTATCAAATACCGGCTGCACCGCTCCGCCGAGACCGCTTTGCTGGAGGACATGCCCGAGGAGCCCATCGGGGCCGCCCTGCTCGCTTTCACCGGCTTTGGCACCGCGCATCTGGCCGAGCGGCTCCCCGCGGGCTCCGATGTCCTGCGCCATTACGCCGGCTTCCTCGCCGCCTGGCCACGTTCGGCCGATCGCCTGGCGAACATGATCTCCGATTATCTCGGCCGCCGGGCTGATGTCATCGAATTCGCCGGCGCCTGGCTCACGCTGCCGCCCGACCAGCAAAGCCGCCTACCTCGCGGACGGCTGCCCGGCGCCTTTCACGAACTCGGGGTCAACGCCGCCATCGGCACCCGCGCCTGGGACCAGCAAGCCCGCTTCGTCGTGCGCGTGGGGCCGCTGAACCGCCGGGAATTTGAGGAATTGCTGCCGGACCAGAAGCGCCTGGGCGAGCTGGTCTCCCTCATCCGCGCCTATGTCGGCTGGGAAGCGGATTTCGCCATCAATCTCGTTCTCGCCGCCCCGGAAATCCCGCCGCTGCGCCTGGCTGGTGCCGGTGGCGGGGCCGCCCCCCGGCTTGGCTGGACCTCCTGGCTTCCATCGCAGACCACCAATCTGCGTGGCCAGGACAGCGCCGACGAGGCCATCTTCAGCGCCACGCTGGTGGAGGCGCTGCAACGGTAAACCCAAGGCTTATCCAATGCGAATGCGTATCCCTTTATCTGAATCCATGCTAATCATCACGTTAAATACCAAGGAGGTTTAACCATGCGAATCCCGGCACTTCATGCGGCCCTGGCGGGCGCGTTGCTTGCATCGACGGCGCTGTTTGGCATTGCGTCCGCGCAGACCAATCCGTCGGCGCAGCAGATCATCAACCAGTTGAAGCCGAGCGGCACGCTGAGCGACACCACCCGCGGCATTAAACCCCTGCCCCCCGCCTCCGGCAGCGCCACAATGGCGCCCGCCGCACCCGTGACCCCCGCCGCGAGCGGCATGGGCAGCGCGAGCCCGCCGCCCGCCGCCGCAACGGCAAGCCCCACGCAAGCCGCCGCCCCGTCCACCAACCTGGACATCGACTTCAGCTCCGGCTCCGCGACGCTGACGCCCGAGGCCACCGCGGCACTCGACCAACTCGGCAAGGCACTGACCAACTCAGCGCTCGCCGCCTATAATTTCAAAATCGTTGGCCATACCGACACGGTTGGCGACCCTGCAACGAACCAAACCCTTTCCAAACAACGCGCCGCCGCCGTGAAATCCTATCTCGAAACCAAATTCGGGGTTGCCGATACGCGGCTGCAATCCGTAGGCGTGGGCGAGTCCGACCTTCTGGTCCAAACCCCGCCGGACACCCCCAACCAGAGCAACCGGCGCGTGCAGGTTATCAATCTCGGCCAGTAATCTTCGGCCCCTAACATGCGCCCGCCCGCGCCCGACAATGATGACACCATCAGAATCCCGCGCGGCGTCCCACTCAAACGGCGCAGCCTGCTAAAGCCATTGCTTGCCGGCACCGGGATTATCCTGGTGCCGGCGGCACTTGGTGGTATTTGGTTCGCCCTCAAACCCACCAACCTATTATCCGCCCCGATCCCCATCGGCGCGCAGACCGAGGCGCAAATCGACGCCAGCGAACCCTGCGCCACCATGGTCTCCACCTTTGCCCTGGATGCGGCGGTGATCGTCATCGACTTCCAGAACCTCACCACCCAGGGCCTCGCGCTAGACCGCGTCGCCGCCCTGGTGGAAAAAGACCATCTGCCGCGCGACCGCGTCCTCTCCGATGCCGAACTCATCCAGGCGATCCACGGCAGCGGCGACACCATCGAGAGCTACTACTACGGCCATGACTACCAGGCGGCCGACCTCGCCAAATTCTTCCGCCTCGCCGCGCAGGAAAACATCCAGCTCAACCCGCATGAGCTGTGGCTTAAAGCTCTGCTCGCCCAGCTCGGCTGGCTGAAACCAGGCGCCGTCGGCGCCATCATCACGGTGCCCGCGGCCAGCGGTCCGGTCACGCCGGACATGCGCGCGGTCATCCTGCACCACGAAATTTCCCACGGCGCCTTTTATACCAATGCCACCTACCGCCGATACGCGGAATCCTTCTGGTACAGCCTCACCGATGCCGCCCGTGCCGCCTTCACAGGCTTCCTCGGCCGCCAGGGTTACGACACCACCAACACGGAACTGATGCTCAACGAGACCCAGGCCTATCTCATTTTCACCCGCGACCCGCGTTTCTTCAACGCACAGGCCGTCGGCATGAGCGATGCCGGCATCGCCCAGCTACGCGAAGGGTTTATCGCCAACATGCCGGATTTCTGGCTACGTCCCCTGGCCAACGCAATTCTGCCGCCCACGCCGCCCCGCACCGCACAGTGCCAGCAGGCACGCGCCACCACACCGCGCGGCACCTGCCAGATATGTGCGGTCATCAGGGAAAATCGCGGGCTTTTCTGTGCGTAGGACGCACCTCGCGTAATCCAGCTTACTTCGGCCCAAATTACTTCGGTAACGTCACCACGGGCAGCGCCGCCACCGACAATTTCCCTCCTGATGACGCCACCGTCTGCAGCGCCGTGCGTAACGCCGCCAGATAATCACTGGCATTTTCATCCTGAGGCCGCATCTTGGCGAACAGCGGCGCCGAGGACGCGATCGAAATGATCATATCCGTGCCATAGGGCGCACTCACTTGCCAGTTGGCTCCGCCATGGCTCGGGTCGCCCAGCGTCTTCACTGCCCCGGCCGCCAGCAATGTTTGGGCATCCGCCGGCGTCGGGTATAAATGCAGCACCGTGCCGTCGCTGGAAAAATAATCCGTCTCCAGATACCCGGCATAACCCGGCATCGTCTGCGCCACGGTAATCAGGTCACCGTCGTGCAGCGTGGTCTTGCCGCCCGCCAGGCTCAACCCCAACACCGCGGCGGGGGGGTCATACAGCGGATGATACGGACGAATGGCATTCAGCGCGTCACAATACGGGCCGGCGATCATCTGCGTATCATTCGTCAGCATTGCCGCGCCGGGCAGAGATTGCACCGCTCCGCTCAAGGACGCCGCCGGCGCCCCCGCCCCGGCCAGGCCCGAGATTTCCGGCGCAACACCGCTATCGTTCCCACTCAGCAGCGTACAGGGCAACGACCCCAGCGTGGCAGTGAACGCTGCTTCGCGTTGCGCTTGCGTCAACGGTGACGGAGCGGGGGGCTGCGCGGGTGGCGGGGTCGGTGTAACCGGCGCGCTAACCTGCGGCGTCGCCACGGCTTGCACCGGCGGCTTGGATGAATGGCCGCTCAGGAAAAAATACGCCCCGCCGCCCAGCAGAGCCAGAACCACGGCAGCGCCCCCCCAGATAAGCGCCAGATTCGGACCCTTTTTGGGAGCCACCACCTGAGCCGGCAGCGGCGCCGGTCTGGCGGGTGGCGGCAACGGCGCCGCCGCGCGGCCCGGCGCCACCATGGTGGCATCTCCATCGCCAAATTCACCAACGCCCAGGCCAAAGCCAGCAGCCTCCGCCGCGGGCTTTGCCGCAAACGCCTCGCGCAGCGCCTTTGCGAACTCATTGGCCGTGGCAAACCTGTCCTCCGGCCGTTTCGCCATCGCCTTCTTCACCACCGCGTCAAACGCATGCGGCACGGTGACTGAAAGTGCCGACGGCGGCGGCGGCTCGGTATTCAGTACCTTGTGCATAATCGCGGTCAGTCCGCCCTCGAAAGGCTTTTCCCCGGTCAGCAACTGGTACAGCATTACGCCCGAGGAATAGATGTCGGTGCGAGAATCCACCGTCTGCCCCATGAATTGTTCCGGCGACATGTACGACGGCGTGCCGAGCATGGTCCCCGCCTGGGTCATGCTGCTGCTCTCGATCCGGGCGATCCCGAAATCCGCGATTTTAACTTCGCCAGCTTTCGTCAGCATCACATTCGCCGGCTTGATATCGCGATGCACGACACCGCGGTCATGACTGAACTGCAGCCCGGCCATCAGCGCTTCCATGATCCGCACAATCTCGGCCAGCTCAAACCGTTCTTTTTTATCGACGACATGCTTCAGCGTCGTGCCGTCGACAAATTCCATCACGATATACGCGATTTCCGGCGTCTCGCCATAATCGAACACGCCGACGATATTGGGGTGCGTCAACCGCCCGGCGGCCTGCGCCTCGCGTTTGAAGCGGGCCAGTTCCTCCTGCGCCTCCACATCTTCCGGGTCGGGCAGCCGCACGGTCTTAATCGCCACACGCCGGGCGATGACCGGATCGAACCCCTCATACACAGTGCCCATGGCGCCTTTGCCAAGCACGTGCCGCAGCTCATACTTTCCAAGCGTATCAACCATAAACGCTTATAGTCCGGCCGGTGCCGAACCGGAAAGAGCTGTTTCCCCTAAACCTCCGGCATTGCCACCGTCGCCGATTACCGCGAACGCCGCCCAATAAAACGGATCCGCAATTGCCGCCGGAAAGCCATGCCCCGCCCCGCTGATCAACGCCAGTTGCGCCGCCCGCACGCTACCCGCCACGCCGCCGTCCGCCCCAGCATGAATCCGGCTCAACGTGTCAGCCACCAGATACGCCGAAACCTGGTCGTTCACCGACCATTGCGTCACCATCAACGCCCGTGCCCCCGCATAGAAAAAGCTGCGCGCCAGGCCGGAAAGCGCCTCCCCGCCATCCGCCCCACCGCCCGTATTACAGGCCGAAAGCAAAACAAGGTCGGCATCCAGATGCAGGTTGGTCACGTCGCTGGTGTTCAGCAGCGCCCCATCGGCCGAGGTTGCGCCCGGCGGAGCGGAGGTCACAATCGCAGGCTGCGTCTGGCACGGCAGATCGGTCGGCAGCAGTGCATGCGTGGCGAAATGCAGAATCCTGAAATTCTTCAAATCCGCTTTCTCCACATTCGGGACGGTAAAATTTGTTCCCAGCAACTCATCGTCCGGCCCCGCGCCAAAAATCGCCGCCGCCGCCTGCAACTCCAGCTTGGCGTAAGGCAGGTTTGGCAGATTGGCGAACAATGCCGCACTGTCCTGGCACGTTGCCACGTTATACGTTGCCTGCGCCTGCGCCAGGCTCACCGGCCGGAAATCGCCAAACCCGAACCAGGGCTGTGTTGCCGCCGAAGTCCCCGCCACTTTCCTTAAGGAAACGAAATTCGCCGCCGCCGGCACATAGGCCAGCGTGGTCTCGCGCACCAGCCATGGCGCATCCACCAGATCAGTGGCGCTCGCCGCCCCCGTCGGCAGCAAGGCAAACGGCAACGCAAGCAGCGGCCCGGATGGCGCCACCACCAATTCATGCACGCTCGTCATATCGGCGGCAAAAGGCCCAACGGTCGCCTGATAGATCGTGGCCGCATCCGCCATGTCAAACGCCGGCAGCCCAGCCGTTGTCGGCTCGATGCTGGCCCGCACCGCGGCAACCAGCCCGGCCATGCTGGAATCATTGGCCGCACTACGCGCCACCTGCACGCTGCCATCGTGCAAAAAGAACAGCCAGGTGTGGTCGGGCGTCGCCGTAATGCCCAAAAACGCCTCGTCGGGACGCAACAGTGCCAGCACCGCTTTCGCCGGCACCACTTGCTGCACCAACTGTCCAAAATTCGGCGCCGCGGCCTCCTCGGCCAGCGTCGCCTGCTGCAGCGTCGCATTCGCGGCGGCAATATTCTTATCCAGCGCGGCCAATGCCGCCGCAGCCCCGTTCGCCCCCGGCGCATGCGTCAACTCGTCCCGCTGCTGATACAAGCGCACCAGCGAGGCCTGCGCATCCTGCTGCAAGCGGATTGCATTCGCCACTTTCGGGTCGGACGAACTGGTGGAAAGCCGCGCCGCCGCCGCCGCGATTTCCTGTGCCGTCACGCTGCCCTGCGCCAGTTCCGCCGCCTCGAACATCTCCCCATGCAGCGCCTGCGCATCCGCCTGATCGGCCGCCGCCACCGCGGCAAACACATCCAGGCACGGCCCAATCAACGCCGCCGACGTGCCCAGCTGCAAAGTCTTCAACAGCCCAATGCCGTTGCGGCAGGAGGCAAGCGCCGCCGTATCGTTCTTGGCATCGTGCAGCACGGCCGCCTGTAGCAGCGCCGTTTCCGCCACCGGGCGCGAACCCGGAATCGCCGTGGCAAAATCCACAGCCGCCCCTTGCAGATAGTCCGCCGCCGCGCCGGTCTGTCCCAGAGTTACCGCCAGCGCGCCATTGGTCCGGTTGAGCCTGGCACTGAGCATCGGCGGCGCAATATCATTGGCCTGCGCGATCTGGTCCGCCGTCGCCATCGCTTGCGCGCCGCCCGCCTTGTCACCGCTGGCATTCAGCGCGATTGCCTGATACCGCCAGGTTTCGATCACCCCCAGCAGCGCGCTCTGCGTCACCGGGCTGTTCAGCGTCACCTGCGCCGCCATCAGGCCGCCCGTTCCCGGTTGCGCGCTGATATTGGACAGCGCCTCATTCGTATTTTCCACGGGCTGTGCTTGCAACAACTCAGGCGGCAGCAAGGCCGCGTAAAGGCTTTCGGCCTGCCGCAGCAACGCCAGCGCCTGCGCCGGGTGGTTCTGGTTCAACTGGTCCAGCCCCTCATAATGCAACAGCTTGGCCGGCGCGGTTGGATCACTGGACTCCGGCACCAGCTTCGCCACCGCCGCGAACATGCTCGCCGCCTGCGGATATTGTGCCTGATCCGACAGATTAAGCGCCAGTTCCAGCATCGGCGCGATGGTGCCCGGATTATCCAGGCCGATTTTCTTCTGCTGCAAGGCCAGCGCGGCACGATACGCAATCACCGCGGCGGGGAAATTCTCCTCCTGGTTCGCTTTGGTCCCCAGCGCCATCAGCGCCTCATAATGGCCAATATCGCCCGAGCTGAATGCCTGCGCCGCCAACCGCTGCGCCAATATCTGGTCAGATGCCGCAACCGGCGTCTGGCCCGCGTCGCTCGGCGCGATTCTGCCGCTCATCACCCCGATCGCCCGCTGCATCGGCGGCAGCGCCGGCAGCACACCGTCAGCATAATAGGCCGTGCCGTTAATCACGCTCACCAGCGCCACGTGCGGCCAGCCGCCGAACCGCTGCGTGCAGGCCAGCACCTCGGCCGGTACCCCATCCAGAATTGTCGTCGCATTGGACGCATTGCAGGCATAGCTGCCGTCCAACGCCCCCCGCCAAGCACTGGTTGTGGCCAGCCCCGGCAAATCAGCCGCCGCCGCCGCCGCGCCGTTCTGCACATGTGCGCTCGGCTGGTCCCACGAGCCGCAATACACATCAGCCGAATTGCCGCTGCGCTGTATGGAGCAGCTCTCCCCCGCCGTGTTCAGCCCAACCGGGAGGCTGGCGGCAGCGGCATTCGTCACACCTTCGGGATTGTCGTAGGCGGAATTCGGCGGCTTGGCGCAACTCGCCAGGGCCAGCGCCACCAAAATCGTCAACCCGGTCCTAACCACGCTCACCCTCGTTCCGGTCATCTCGCGGCCCTGCCCTAAAAATCGCGTGTCGCAATGCCGGGCAGCTCGACATTATGGTCGAGCCGCTTGCGCTTGCGTTGCGTGATGTCAAAATTCTGCAGAGGATTGCCTTCCGGCAGGGCTTCAATCGGCAGGATCGTGCAATTGACCGACCCGATCGGGCAGGCATTGAACCTGAAATTTGGTTGCGGGAACGGAAAGGCCGAACCGCCGCCCGCCGCCGTCGGCCCCGGAACATTGTTGATCGTACCATTCAGGTTGACTGAATACGCGCTCAACACTTCGAGGTGCCTGAGGTCGAGATTGCCCGTCACCACCCCCGCCGGCCCTGCCGCCAGCACCAGGTCGATGCTTGGCGCGAAAATACTTCCGTTCGTATTCGCCGCGAAATTCATCGTGCCGCTGGGCGAGGTATAAAGGAACAAAGTCCCAGGCTGGCTCGCGTTGCCGAGATAGGTCGCGGCGTTCGCACCCGAATTGACCAGGAAGGTGCCATTTTGCACAATCGAGGGCGTGGCCCCGGCGGCGCCGGTCGAAGTTATCACCGAGTCAACCGCCGAGGGCTTGGTCGCCGTTGGGGACGCAATGGTCCCCGTAATGAACAACCCGCCGTTGGCGCTGCCCGCCAGGGTAATAACCCCCTGCGCGGAAATACTCACCGCATTGGCGACGACCGGCCCGGTAATTGTCAAATCTCCCGCATTTGTCAGCATGAATAGACTGTCAGCCATAATAAAGCTGCCCAGCGTGCCGATATCGGTGATCGCGCCGAACGACGCCAGCGAGCCCGCCGAGCCCACCAGAGTCCCCGCACTCAGCGCGCCGCCAGCATGCGTAATGTTCCCCGTGGCAATCAAATCGAGCTGATCGGCAACTGACGTCGTCCCGGAAAGCGTCATGTTCCCGCCCGATGACAGCGTCGCGGTCTGCGCGCTCAAGCTGCCCGCGCTCTGCACCACATTCCCCCCGGCAGTCACATCCAACGTATTGTTGATCTGCGCGTTGCCAGTCTCAGTGAAGTTGCCATTGGTCGAAAGCGTCGCATTCGCGGCACTCACCGGCCCGGCGATGCCGCCCACGCCGCTCGCCACAATATCACCGGTGGTGGTCACGGCGCCCAGCGCGCCGATCTGGTTTGCATCCGGCAACGTGAGCGCCGTGGCATTCGCGTTCAGCAGCGGGGTGGAAACAATGCCGCTGCCCTGCGTGATCGCCCCACCGGCATCCAGGCTGAGCGCCGCACCGGCCCCGATGTTGCCCAGGAGGCTGATCGGCACCGTATCGTTGAGCAACACATTCCCCAGCGCGGCAAAATCGCCCAGCACGGGGATCACGTTGCCGCCGCTTCCAAACAGCGCGTCACCGCCGATGGTGCCGCCATCGCTGGTAAGCGCCGCGGCGGTAACACTACCACTGGTCTGCGTAATGCTCCCGGTGTCGAGCAGCGCCAGCGTGCCCCCCAGCACCACCGGCGCCGCCAGCGTCAACGCCGTGGCGTCGTTCAAAGTCAGGCCACCCGTGGCCTTGAAAGCGCCCAGCGTGCCGATCTGGTTGCCCGCGTTATTCAACACGGCATTGCCGGCAATGGTGGAGGTGCCGGTGGTCAGTGTCGCCGCCTTCACCTGGCCGCCCGCACCCTCGCTCACACCGGCGCCACTCGCCAACTGCAACACACCGGTGGAAATCCCACCATTCACCGCGATGCCGGACGCACCCAGCGTAATATTCGCGGCACTGAACGGCCCGTCCATGCTCAACGGATCGACGCTCACCAGCGTCACGTCACCGCTCGCGGCAAACCCGGCAATCGTCTGGAATGCATTACCCGCCTGCGACAAATCCGTGCCCCCGGTAATCGTCCCGCCGTCGCTGCTCAGCGTCGCGGCACTCACCGTGCCGGCCGTCTGCGTTATCCCCGCACCACTCGCCAGCGCCAACAGGCCGGGCGTGGTAATGCCGCCGCCAAATGTCAGGCCGTCGGCGGCCAGAGTAATATTCGCCCCCGTCACGGGGCCGGTCACGCTCAGTGCTCCGGTGTCAATCACCAGCAAATTGCCACTGGCCATAAATCCGCCCAGCGTGCCGATGTTATTGCCTCCGCCCAGCAACGCCGCGCCGGTAATCGTGGTGCCGCCACTGCTCAGGCTTGGTGTATTAATGGCGCCGCCACCGCTCTCCACCACGCCCGCACCACTGCCCAGCGTCACCGCCGAACTGGCACTCATCACATTGGCAATGGTCAACCCGGCCGCGCTCAGCGTGATATTCCCCGCACTCACCAGCCCGATCACATCCAGCGCGCCCTGATCATTCAGCGCCAGATCGTTGCCGCCGCCGGACAAGGACAACGCCCCGAGCGTGCCGATGAAATTACTGCCCAGCGCCATGTTCACCGGCCCGCTGATGCCCCCGCCCGCCAGTAGCGTGCCCGCCGTCAACGTCTCGCCGGAAGACGTGGTTACACCGTTTGTGCTCGCCAGTTCCAGCGCCCCCGGTACGTCGAGCGTGCCATTAAACGTTACGCCATTGCCGTTCAGCCGCAAAGCGCCCGCCGCCACGCTCACCGCGCCATCGGCGGCAATGCTCCCCGTGGTGCTGATATCCAGCCGCGCCGTCGAACCGCTGACCGCGCCCAGCAGCGCCCCGCTCAAATCCAGTCCCGCCGCCGTGCCGCCCAGGTCAATCGCCGTTCCCGGCGTATAAGGCGCGATCGCCACCGTGCCGCCCGGCGCCGATAGGCTCGCCCCGCCGGAAGTGATACTGTCCGCGATCAGGCTGATCGTGCCGCCCGATCCGGCGGCCAGCGTCCCGTCAATCGCCAGACTGCTGGCGCTCGCCGAGCCGTCCACCAGCGTAATATTCGGGGCGGTCACCGGCCCGTCCACCACCAGGGCCGCCGCATCGCCGAGGCTGAAATTCCCCGCGGCGGCAAAACCGCCCAGCGTCCCCACTGTATTCGCCGATCCGTTCAGCGCCACCACGCCGCCGATGGTGGTTCCGCCGCTCCCCAGCGTCCCAACGTTCAACACACCACCGCCGGGCTCGGTAACCCCGCCGCTGCTCGCCAAGTTCAGCGATGTTGCGGTCAAATTGCCATCCAGCGCCAGACTGCTCCCGCTCAGGTCGATGGCATTGCCGCTCAAATTTCCTGTTTGGGTGATACCGCCGGTGGCATCCAGCACCAGCAACGGATTGGCAAACGCCAGCGCACCCTCGCTGAAGACACTGCCAGCGGTAAAGCCCCCAGCACTGCCGATCACAATTTTTCCGGCAGGGTCCAACGCCCCCAGCAGCAGACTGGAAAGTTCCAGCCCTCCCGCCGCCGTGCCGCCCAGATCAATCCCCCCGCCGCTGGTAAATGGCGCGACGGCAATCGTCCCGCCGCTCCCCACGCTCACCGCGCCGCCCACACCTTCTAGCAGCCCGTCCGCGACCAGCACCGCCTGGCCGCCGGTTGCCTGCACCAAACCACCCAGCGTCACCGTGCCATTGTCGACCAGCGTCACCGTGCTGGCCCGCACAGGCCCCGCCACGGTCAAACTGCCGGCATTATCCAGCGTAAAATTCCCCGACGCGAGCAGATTGCCCAGCGTGCCGATGCTATTGCCATTGGCCAGCAGCAAATCGCCGCCGATGGTCGTCCCGCCGCTGCCCAGCGTACCCACATTCAGCGTTCCGCCGGCCACCTCGCTCACCGCGCCGCCGCTTTCCAGCGTCAGCAGGCCCGGCGTCTGCACCAGCCCTGAAATGTTCAACGCGCCGCTGTCGTCGAGCAGAATATCCCCCGCCGCCGCAAACGCGCCCAGCGTGCCAATGGTATTTGCGTTACCCAGCGAAACCGCGCCGCCAATGGTGGTGCCACCACTGCTTAACCGGTTTGCGGCAATAACGCCGCCCGCCACTTCGGCAATGCCGCCGCTGCCCGCTTCCAGCACCAGCCCGTTTGTCACCGACACAGGTGCCGCCAAGCTCAATGTCGCGGCGCTCAGCGTCGCGGTGGTGGCTTTCAGCGTCCCCGCCACATTCAGCGCACCCGCATCGGTCACCGCCAGCACATGCGTACCGCCCACGCTAATATTCCCCAGCGCCCCGATGCCGTTGCCGTTCGTAAGCAACACATCGCCGCCAAACGCCGTGCCGCCGCCGCTCAGCGTCCCCACGTTCAGCGTCCCGCCGGCCAGTTCGCTTAACCCCCCGCCGGCATCCAGCAGCGTCAGCATTCCGGGCGTCTGCACCAGCCCGGCAATCGCCAGCGCGCCTGTATCATCCAGCAGGATATCACCAGCCGCCGCGAACGCCCCCAGAGTGCCAATACTGTTGCCATTGCCCAACGACACCGCGCCGCCAATGGTGGTGCCGCCGCTGCTCAGCGTCGCGGCGGCAATCGTGCCCCCCGCCGCCTCGGCCACCCCGCCGCTACCCGCTTCCAGCGCCAGCGCATTCGTCACCGATACAGGCCCCGCCAGGCTCAACGTCGCGGCACTCAGCGTCGCGCTGCCGGCACTCAACGTTCCCGCCACGTTCAGCGACCCCGCATCGGTCACCGCCAGTACATGCGTGCCGCCCAGGCTTATGTTCCCCAACGTGCCGATGCCATTGCCATTCGTCAGCAATACATCGCCGCCGATGGTGGTCCCGCCGCTGCTCAACGTCGCGGCCGTAATCGTGCCGCCCGCCGTCTCGGCAATTCCGCCGCTTCCCGCTTCCAGCACCAGCCCATTCGTTATTGAAACCGGCCCAGCCACACTCAACGTGGCGGCACTCAGCGTTCCGCTCGCGGCGCTTACCGCACCCACCACACTCAGCGAGCCCGCGTCGATCAGCGTCAACCCATGCGTGCCGCTCAAGCTGATGTTTCCCAGCGCGGCAATGTTGTTGCTGTTTACCAACAATAAATTGCCGCCGATGGTCCCGGCCCCGCTTGTCAGCGTTGCCACGTTCAACGTCCCACCAGCAAGCTCTGTCACCGCCCCGCCGTCCTGCAACGTCAGTACGCCCGGCGTCTGCACCAACCCAGCAATGGCCAGCGCGTCCGTATCATCCAGCAGAATATCCCCCGCCGCCGCAAATGCCCCCAGCGTGCCAATGATATTGCCGTTGCCAAGCGACACCGCGCCGCCGATCGTCGTGCCACCGCTATTCAGGGTCGCCGCCGCAATCGTGCCGCCGGCAAGTTCACTGACAGCACCAGTATCTTTCAAGGTCATAATTTTGGGCGTGCTCACGGCGCCAATAATGTCGAGCGGGCCCGTGTCATTCAGCAAAATATTACCGAGTGCGGCAAAGTTGCCCAGCGTGCCGATGCTATTCGCATTACCGAGCGAAACATTGTTGTCGATCAACACGCCGCTGACCAGCGTGCCGGCTGAAATCATGCCACCGGAAACCTCGGTGACCCCGCCGCCGCTTTGTAGTGCCACCAGCGTTCCCGCCACCACCGGCGCGCCAATTGTTTCCACTCCACCGCCACTATCCAGCAGCGCAATGTTACCAGCCGTCAGCCCGGCGCCAACCAGCAGCGACCCCAACGCGTCTATCTCCAGCGAACCGTGCGTATCAATCGACGCGCCAATCGTCACATCGCCGCCGGAAGCCAGCGTCAGGGAAGACGCCGCTGTCAGGTTGATCGCACTTGCCACGTCAACCAACTTATTCGCACTTAGCACAATGCTGCCCGTCATGCTGATCAGCGACGCCGGGTCTATATATGTTGTCTGCCCGCTGCTGGCTCCCGAACTGCTGACGATCAGCGTCTGCGGGTCGAGCAAGATCTCCCCCGGCTGGCCATTGAGCGCGGTATCAACCACCGTGCCGCCCAAAGCGATCACACCGTCGCTGGAAATCTCCACCAGCCCGCCATTGCCGCCCCCCGGCCCACCCTGCGCGGAAATCATCCCGGCAAATTCGGTACTCCGCGCACTGAGCAGCGTCACGGTGCCGCCATTGCCCTTGCCCGTGGCTTGCGCCTTCACCACCGCACCTTGCGCCACCACCACTGCCGCCGCCCGTGGCGCCGCCGTATCCGCCGCTCCCATGCGGGCGCGCTGCAAATCCGTCCCCAGCGCCACCACGCCGCCGCCCGCATCGCCCGAGGCATCGATCACCGCCCCAGGCGCCACGCTCACCTTACCCGTGGTCACCGCCTCAACCGCGCCGCCCGTGCCACCAGGCTGCGTCCCTTGCGCCAACAAATTCCCGGCGATCTGAATATCCCCGCCCACCCCCTGGATCGAAATCGTTCCCGTATTGGCGCCAACGGTGTTGGTCCGGATCGTGCCGCCGGCGTTGATCAACTGCGTCACCAGCGCATCCGCGTCCTGCGCCGTGAGGGTAACTTTACCGCCATCGGCCAGAATCACCCCATTATTGGTCACCAGCGCCGGCACCAGTTTGCCGCCCACATCCACCGCCCGCACCGCCTGCGTCACATCCAGCGAGATCAGTCTGTCGCCGTATAAATCCAGCGTAAACGCGCTGGCGCCGGCCAGCGCCACCTGGCCCAGTTGCGCCGTGATCACCCCGTTATTTTCCACCTGCGGCGCCACCAGCCCCACCAGCCCGGCCTGCCGCGCGGTCAACTGCCCGTCATTGATGATTTTCGCGCCAGGGTTTGGCGTACCGGAAAACACCATGCGCCCGGCCATGAAATCCTTGGTCGCCACATTGGAAGTCGAGACGAAGATGCTTTCGGCATTCACCTGCGAGCCCTTGGTGAACACAACACCGGACTGATTGACCAGCACGATCTGCCCATTGGCGTTGATTTTGCCCGCGATGACCGAAGGGTCGGCGGAAACCACCCGGTTGAGCGCAATCGCGGTGGACGAGGGCTGCACGAATTGCACCTCCGCCGCGCTGCCCACGTTAAAACTCTGCCAGTTGATCGCGGTAAGCTGGCTGGTCTGGTTGATCGTGGTGGTGCCGGCGCCCTGCGTAATGGTGGAATTGCCGCCCACGACCACACCACCTTGCGGCGTGGTGTCCGGCGCAAGCGTGGTCTGTGCCATCAAGGAGCCAGGGCTGATCAGGATCGCCGTCAGCCCCGTGGTCGCCAGCCACGCCGCCCGCCGGAAGCGTCCGGCAGACCTTTCGCGTACCAACCGCTGCGTTTTCCGTTCCATCACACCCTCTCACATCACGCGCTCACATTACGCGCTCAACCGGTCCCAAAGGCACCGGCAGCCATTCAGTAGCGAGCGATAACACCCCAATAAACGAGCGTATCAGCCAGTGGCCGCAGCTTTGACGACGCAGGCTGCAGCTGCGTCGTCAACCGCTCCGTCACTTCGCCGTCCACTTCCAAATACCTGGTCAGCCCCATCCGGACCCCGCCGCCCCACGACTCAATCCTGTGGTTCTCAATCTTGGGGTTCAGGACATTCGGCAAATTCGACCAAGTCTCACCCCAATCGTAAAACCCGTAGAATTGCGTTCCCAGATCAATATCATGTTTGAGAACGGAAAAATCATAGCCGGTGTTAAGTTGCAGCTCCGCGGTCGCATATGCCGCTTTGTCGCCCACCACCTGGCCGGAATAATAGCCCCGGGTGAACCGGCTGCCACCAAGGTAGAATTCTTCCTCCGAGGGCAGGACATCGGTGGCGTACTGGCCACCAGCTTCGGTGCGCAGCGCCACGGTCGCGTCATCGAACGGCGAGAACAAGTTCTGCGTCCGGCTGATCGAGCCGCTGACTTTCCAGAAATCGATCTTCTCATTGCTGCGGCCTGCCGGCGGCGCGATCCTGCCGTCCGCGGAGGCGCCAAAATACGGGATCCCCTGGGATTCCTGCAGGTTCAACACATTCAGCGCATCGCGCGTGTTACCCGCCCACAAATCCTGCCACGCATATTGCCCGCCAAACCGTGCCACCCGCAGGCTGTCGGAACTTGTCTGGATACCGGCAATATTAATCGTATTTTCAATGCCATCGAAATGCAGCGTCAAATTCAGCGCCTGATTCCGCCGCAGGATCAGCGGATAGCTCAACAGACCGCCAAACACGGTGATATAACTTTGGTATCGCACGGAACCGAGCGTGCCGTTGGGAGTACCGTGCCCGGCGCCGCCGTAAAATTTCAGCCGCAAGCCATCATCACCAACAAAAAAGCTTTCCGACGCCTGGCCGAAATTGTCCGTGCCCCCTTCGGTATGGAACACCGAAACCTCGGTCTGGTCGCCATACGCGGTAACGCTGTTCAGGTCCGCCACCGCCAGGCCCTCTATCGGTCCGGCTTCGTTAAACCCGCGATTATCGGTGGTCACCAGAGCGGAAACGCTTTGCTTGCTTACCTCCGCCACCAGGGTCAGCGCGCCGGGATCGCCGTTGTTGGATTGCAGTACCGCATGCACGGAAATACCTGGAATCTGCTGCGCCAGCAGCAGCCACCGCTCCAGTGAAGCCTCCCGCACCGGGCGTTCGGTGGTCAGATGGCCGAGAAACCGCAACACCATCGTCCCGGCGGGGCCAATATCCTGCGAGAGCTTTACCTCCGCAATCCACCCCTCGGTGACAATAAACCGCACATTCCCCGCCGCATCGATATCCATCGAAACGGTCGTGAGAATAAACCCCTGGCCACGGTATAAATCCAGCAACGCGCGGCGCGCCGCCTCGATTTTTTGCAACGGCACCGCCTGCCCGGCCAGCCCGCCGGTCAACCCCGCCAACCGTGCCGCCGGAAAAGCCGTCGCTCCAACAATGGTGACCGACCGAACCGCGATCACCGCGCTCGGCAACGCCGCGCCCGTGCCGGAAGATTGAAAATTCGGCAGCCCCGCCCCCAACTGCGGCGGCGTCTGCGGCATGATATGCGGCAGTGGCGATGCCAGCAGAGCATTCGGCTGGGCGGTCTGGGCAGTAGCCCCGTGCCCGCCGGCCAATACCAGCAGCGCGGCCCCGGAAAGCGCCGCGGCAGCCTTGGATAGGCGTAAAGGAAATACGTCCGGTTCTCGCATCCACCCCACCCGCCACCAGGAATTCGGTCTAAAACCACTCCAACCCCTTTAATTATTTAAAATTAAAGGCGTTTTCGTAATTTCTTCGTTTCTAAATCGTATATCAGATGACGCCTGCGATTGGAACTGATAATCTCCCGGCATGGCATTTCCCGCGGCCCGCCTTACCGACATGCATGTCTGCCCGATGGTAACGGTTCTGGTTCCCCATGTCGGCGGCCCGATCACCGCGCCCGGCGCTCCCACCGTCCTCATCGGCGGTCTGCCCGCCGCCTGTGTCGGGGATATTGTCACCTGCGTCGGCCCGCCCGATGCCATCGCCATGGGCTCCATGACAGTTCTCATCGGCGGCCGTCCGGCCGCGCGCATGCTCGACCCCTGCGCCCACGGCGGCTCGATAGTCCTCGGTTGTTTCACTGTCCTGATCGGCGGTTAATTCCCCAGGCGCGGCGTTTGCCGGGGGCAGGAAACATAGACACATAAGCGTGGTTCTTGTAATCGGGAAATCCCCCGGTTACCGGTTGCAGCCTTCCGGCCCGCACGTTGAGGATGACATCGCCGCGGGCAAGCCCCACCTCCAGCCCCCGCAGAGAGCGCTTAGACCCATTGCCAAGGTCCGGGTCGTGGGTTCGAATCCCATCGCCCGCTCCACTGGACCGCTTCGCCCGCTCCACTTTCTGGAAAAATTCTCCTTTCCTATAGTGATTCACATTAACAATATTACGTGTTAATATTTGCCACCTTGTGGGGGTGAATGATGAGCTACAGTGTTGATTTACGTGAGCGTGTTGTCGGCTATGTGCGTGGGGGCGGCAGCCCGACGCAAGCTGCGCGATTGTTTCAAATCAGCCGAGTGACCTTATACCGCTGGCTTGGCGCCTCAGATTTGCGCCCGAAACCTGCCAAAGAACGTCGGCGCAAGTTGGATAAGGCAGCACTTGCTGCTCATGTTCGAGACTTTCCGGACGCATTGTTGCGAGAGCGGGCAGCCCATTTCGGTGTACGGATCAACTCGATCTGGGTTGCGCTGAAAAAGCTCAAGATCACTAAAAAAAACGACCAAATATGCTGAGAGTCGTTACGAAGAAAGAATATCGTTCCTGCGCGCCTTGCGGCACTGGATAGGCTGCCATGGCAAAGCAAACGTAGTGTATTTCGATGAAAGCGGCTTCGTCAGCCATACGCACCGTCCTCACGGGTGGGCCATCCGCGGTAAGCAAGTGTTTGGCAGGATCAGTGGCAATAACCGAAAGCAAACCAATCTCATTATGGCAAAGCGCGGGTCAGAGTGGGTTGCCCCTATGCTGTTTAAGGCCAGTTGCACGCACCTGACCGTGCTCGCCTGGGTCAAACAGATGTTGCTACCTGCGCTGCGCCCAAACAGTCTGGTGATCATGGATAATGCGCCCTTTCATAATAAGCCCAAGATCAGGGAAATTCTTGACAACCACGGGCACACTCTGTTGCCGCTGCCAAGATACTCCCCCGACTTCAATCCCATCGAACAGCAGTTCGCCGTCCTCAAGCGCTTGCGCCAGTTCTCCGGCCTGTCCCTCGATGAATTAATTTCGTCACACTCTTAATTGAAATTACTATA
>PLSD01000037.1 GCA_003164135.1 Acetobacteraceae bacterium | reverse complement strand
ACGGATCGTGACCGGCGCTAACACCTGTAGTCCGCGAAGGGAAATGCCGGCCCGAAATATGCCCTGACGTGCTTATCCCCCTGCGAGCCAGGGACGCCGATCAGCGAATGGCAAAGCTCTTCGCTCACTGCATAACCAAGCTCTTCCACCACCTGCCGCACGCCGGCGAGAAACACCGCTTCCGTGTCGAGCAGCGTGCCATCCATATCCAGGATGACTGCCTTCATTTCATGGGGAAGAGACATCGTGCTCATGATTACGCCTCACGATTACTCCTCACGCTGGGGACAGGTTTCCATCATTTCCAATCATCATAAGATACGCCCGCGGCTCACGGCTCTTGTGCGCACTCTCATGGAAAGGATTGCTCTGCATAAAATGTCCCGCGAGAATTGGATACAGACGATATACGTTCTATCATGTAGTGTTTTCTAGCCCTGCCGGCGGGCCACTGGCACACCCCGCACACGCAACAAAAGAGGCACGGCCAGTGTCATTTCATGACTCACGCCATGCTCCCAGAGCCCATCTTCCCCCCAGCAGTCACCATGATCCGCGCAGACCAAGGTCGTTGCATTTTTAAATCGCGACAATAAGGGGGGCAGCATCCGGTCAATAAATTCCACACAGGCAATCTGGCGGGTTCGGCACTCGGCCGCCCGGTCGATACATTGAAAGGGCAGACAAGGATTATCGTTCGCATCCCATGGTGCACCCCCAAAAAAATACGGCGTATGGGTCTCGCCGATGTTGAGAAACACGAAGACTGGACGCTCGCCGGCTTCGTCAATTTTGTTTTGGATCCAATCCAGTTGGCCGCTAAGGTTCCAACTCACATCGGAATAATAAAATTCCGAAAAATCCTGGATCAATTGTCCCCCGGTCGGCGTCTGCGGGTCGAACCACCGTACCGCGCCAGAGCCGATGGTTTGGTAGCCGAGCCGATTGAAGCCTTCGATAATCGAGCGGCCTTCAAGTATGAATGCGCGGTCATCGGGCCGGCCGCGATTGATGGCGCCCAGCCTGAACAGTTTGGCGAACTTGCTGTCCAAAAAGGGCTCCGCCGCCCCAGGAAGGCTTGGCGTAAAGCCGACAAACATAGACGCATGCGAACCATAGGTAAAATGCCCCGGCGCCATCGCCCGGTGCACCGGTGCCAGGGATCTCAAATTTGGCGCATGTGCCGCGGAAAAGCTATCGTAACGGCATGAATCCAATGTTACAAACAATACGCTCCGCGCATCCAGCTGACCAGGCGGCATAAATCACACTAATTCATTGTTCTATTTGACATCTTATCAGTATTTGCCTTGCCTGTCAGCACCATGTTACAGTAGATTTGCCATTACGTAAGTAACAAAAGGCATTCAACCTTAGGGTATGAATTGGACCGCCAGGGATATGAGTTTGCTGTTTTTAGATAGAGATGCCTTTTTGGATCTCGTCGCACTCCAGGAATGCTCTCAACCGTCCGCTAATTGGACCAAGAATGCCGTATGACCTCCCGGCCAAATCCTCTAAGCTGCCGCGTGGTTGCATCGTCTTCTGCGCCACGCAGCGCACTGGTTCGACCATGATCTTCGATGATTTCCGCAATCTGCTCGGTTGTGAGCCGATTTACAGTGAACGCCTGTATGAGGAAATCATCCTTAAAAAAGAGCCACTCGCCTGGCCGGCGCTCTGGAAGCAGATCGAAGCGGAATGGCCGCCTGGCAGCGTACCCGCAACGAAAATCATGTTTCGCTATGCACCTCAGATATCGCACCATATCGTGGGCCTGCCGACCAGCCAACCGGCCCAGCCGTCAAAATTTGTCCCGGCGGATTTCGAAGACCTAGCCTTATTTTTTGCCGATGCGATCTGGGTCCATGTGCGCCGCCAGGATGTTTTCGCGCAGGCCGTTTCGATGTATCTCGCAGAAGCCACGCAAGTCTGGGAAGATCGCGCCGGCGGGGCTACATCCGCATCAACCGCGCCTCCTCCGCCTTACGATACCGCGCGGATGCTGTCCTATTTGCGCAAATTCGTTGCCGAACGCGAGCAATGGTCTCGCTTTTTCGGTTGGTATGGGATTAAACCGCTAACGATCGATTATGAACACGCCGTTGCGGAATATCCCCAATATATGGCGCCTTTGCTCGCGCGCGCGGGACTTGCCATGCTCCCCTCCCCTGCCCCGCGCCGGCTATTCAAACTTGGCACCCCTCTGAACGAAACCTACGCCACAAGGTTACGGGCCGATGCCCGCCGTGAACCAGATTTAGGCAAAATTGTATGAGCAAGCGTAAACGTATCTGCCTGGTGACCGTGGAGTTTCATGGTTTGTTTAAAAATGGCGGCATTGGTACCGCCAATACCGCTCTGGCGCTGGCGTTGGCGGCAGAGGGTTTCGATGTCACGGTGGCGATTGCCAATGCCGACGAGTCCGGACCGCGCCTGGCCATGGGCAATTTTAGTGACCTAAAGTCGTACTATGCCGCACGTGGCATCACGCTCGATTATGTGCCGGCGCATCCGCAGATCGCTGGATCGTTCGACGACCCCCGCACCGCCAGCTACTGCGTTTACCTCTATTTGCGCGCCTGTGATTTTGATGCCGTGCTGTTCAATGACAACGGCGGGCAAGGATATTATACGCTGCTGGCCAGCCATACCGGTGTGTTCGAAAATCCGCCGCAGCTCATTGTGGTGGCACACGGCCCGGTTGACTGGGTGCATGAGCTTAACGCCCAAGAATACGGTGGACGCAAAGTTATTGCCGTAACTTGGCTGGAGCAGCGTTCAGCGCTTTTGTGCGAACAACTGGTAAGCCCAAGCCGCTACCTGCTGGACTGGATGATCGCGCGCGGCTGGGTGCCGCCCGAGCATGGCCAAGTCATTCAGAATCTGCTCGACGTACCGGCAACCGCCGTTTACGACGCGTCGCGCGGCCTGAAACCCGTAAATGAAATTGTGTTTTTTGGCCGGCAGGAAACGCGCAAGGGCATGGCCCTGTTCTGCGACGCACTCGACCTGCTGGACCGTACAACCGACCTCAGCACCGTGCGGGTGACTTTTCTTGGTAAGTTCAGCCGCATCGGCGCGGCCCACACCGGGGTGTATATCGCGGAACGGGCAAAGCGCTGGCGCGCGGCGCCACGCATCATTGCCGTGTTCGACCAGAAGGAGGCTCTCGATTATCTTCGCCGCCCCGGCGTCCTCGCGGTCATTCCATCGCGCGCGGAAAACTCGCCTTGCGTGGTTGCTGAGTGCCTGCTGCTTGGCATCCTCTTTCTCGCCTCTAACCGTGGCGGAACCCCGGAACTCATCGCGCAAAGTGACCAAGAGTCTTGCCTGTTCACACCGGAACCTGCTGCATTGGCGCAACGCCTGGGTGAGGTTCTGAGCTCTGGGCATCGCCCGGCGCAGATGGCGATCCCCCAAAATGAGACTCTGGCCCAATGGGTTGCCTTGCTCACCACCCCCAGGCCAAACGTCAAATCGGTCACTTCGGTGCCGCCGGTCCGCGTCTCTGCGTGCCTTGCCTGGTCGGCGTCGCCGCATTTTGCCACCTGCCTGCGCGCGCTAACGGAGCAGGCCGGTCCGGAGTTGGAAATCATAGTCGGCGTAGAGGAAACCTTCGCGGCTGACTTGAGCCGGATTGCGGGTGCGGAGGTTATCAGCGTGTTTGGCCGCTTTGGTAGCCGCGGCGCCGCGCGCAATGCCGCCGCACGGCGCGCGAAGGGTGATTATCTGCTGTTTGTCGATGAGGAATACGCCACGCTACAAGCCGGCGCGATAGACACCTTCGCCGCCGCAGCTTTCCGCACCGGCGTGGATATTCTAACTTGCTTTCGCGAAATCGCCCCCGGCACGAACATGCCCCGTCCTGAGCAGCGCAGCTGGGAACTGCCCGTCGGCGCCTTCACCGAGCTTGGCTCCATCGAAAATTGCTTTGGCGAAGGCGCCTACATGGTCAAAGCCTCCCGCTTCGCCAACCTGCCTGGATTTGCGAGCAACGGCGAAACCGCTGTGCTGGACTGGCTATTCCTGGCCGGTGCCGTGCTGGCCGGTGCGACACTGGAAGTGGTGCCGGCACCACTGATTCATCTGCGAGAGAGCACGGCAACATTCGACGGGGGAGAAAAAACCGTCGAGGACCGGCGCGATATTCTGCGTCTCTATGCCGGGGCGCCTTTCGCCACCGTCGAGCGGTTGTTCGAAACCACCTTGCGGATTAACGAAAAAGCCAAGCAAACCATGCAGCTTGCCTTGCAGGATGCCAGCAAGCCAGCGCGTGAGCTTGCTACAAGACTTGCAGCCCTCGAGCCAAATAACGCGGAGGCACGGCAGCTCTTCGTTAAATATTGTTGTGAGCGGCGCCAGGTGGAACTCGCTATCGACTTCTCTCTGTATAATGATGTCTCTCTATTACCCGAAACCCTGACCACCCTGCGCCAAAACGCTACCGGCCAAGCCTTGCGTGCCATCGATACCCGCCAACTCGATGTTCGCCATCTGACTGAACTGACCGCCACGCTTCAGCCGCGACGGCGCGCATTTTACGGTTTGACGCAAAGAGATCTCGTCGCCTTGCCCGCCGGGGCCATGGCTCATCGCGTGCCAGTACCCAATTGTATCGTCAAATTCGCTGGCGCCTGCCCACCGGGAACTGGCGCGCTGCATGTTCGCGCGTCATGCGAAGGCGATGCCACGGTGCAGCTTTCCGCAGTGCTCTGCGGGCCCTGGGCACGTCCATTGCTATCACATGGCGGGATCGTCCCCAACAGTGATGTCTGGTGGTCAGGCTGGACAGACGCCAAACCAGGGAGCCCTTGTGACCTGACAATCCGCTTGCCCAAAGTAAATGCTGAATTGCTCGACCTGTATCTTCTTAGCCAATGCGAAGATCCCCAGGCAGGGGTGCCTCGCGTGATTTGGGAGAAAATCAGTGTGGAACTATGCCTGAACGGTGACATCACGCCAAGCGCTATCGAACTAACCAGCAGCCCACGGCTGCTGAGTTTGGAGGAGATCGCGCGAGGCGAGGTTCTGACCGATGTGTCTGACATTAACTTCCCAATCTTTGTTCCTGGCGCAAAAACCTTACTGCACCCGCTCACCGACCGGCTCGCCTTGGTGCGCATACCGGGAGCATTACCGCCCCACGCTGAAGGCCTGCGCTGTATCGTCTCGGTTGGGCATGCCGACGCACATCCAATCGAATTCGGTGTCTGGGTCCGCCCCGCCTCCCAGCGAGCTAAGGATGCCGGGGATTTAAGCGAGGCCGAGAATTTCAGCGGCTGGATCGCCATCAAAAAGCCTTTGACGGATCAGGTGTTTAATCTCCGCCTGGCGCACACAAGCCCGGAGCCGCTCGATATTTATCTGGCAACACGCGTGGTAAATGCGCCGAACGTGTATTTTTGCCATGCGTTCTGGCATGAAATCTGGGTGATGGAGTCCAATAATCCCGAGGCTTTGCCGGCCCCTGCCGTTGCAACGGGCAACGTAATGCAACGTGCCTATATGCTCTGCGCCGCCCCCCGCACCGGCAGTAATCTGCTGGCCACCGCCCTGCGGCACGCCGGAGCCGGAGAGCCGGTGGAATATTTCAACGCCGCCTCGATGAACCAGGATACGATGCTGCAACGGCTCGGGTTGGCCGCCGGTACCGTTGGCACGCCTGAGTTTGGTCCCCGGCTGGACCAGATCATCCGCGCGGGCACGACTCCTAATGGCCTGTTCGGCATGACAGTCCACTGGTGGGACCTGAAATATCTTCTCGCCGCCGTGGAGTATAAACTACAGCGCAAAATTCCTGAAAAAGCCATTCTACCCGATGGTCTGCCAGCCGTGTTCCCAGGACTGCGCTACGTTTGGATCACTCGGGAAAACAAAGTGGCGCGCGCGATCTCACATTATCTGGCCATCCAGACCGGTACCTGGCAGGTCATCGGCAATGGCAAAAACAATCAGCAGCCCCCGAAAAAAGAACCTGTATTTGACTTCGAGGCAATCCAAACTCTCGTTCGCGCCACCGAGGCCGAAGACGAAGGCTGGCGCAATTTCCTCGACGGCGCGGGGGTGCTGACCATGCAAGTCACCTACGAAACACTGGACGCGGATTTCCGCGGTACGGTAGCGCGGGTACTGGATTTCCTCGGCATTAAGATGCTGCCTGAAGAAGTGCCCGTGCCCAAGCTGCAACGCCAGGCGGATGCACGCTCCGCAGCCTGGGAAAAGCGCTACCGGGAGGAAGAACTGGCAAGGCAATCCGCCGAAGAAACACCTTCCCGGCGGCGGGTGGTTCGCGACCAGCAGAAGGACACTCCAACAAAACCCGCCCACACCCATGGCTAACGCTTACCGCGCGTTATTCATGGGTGCTTAGCGGCCCGTTACATTAAAAAAACGAGTGGTGAGACGAAGTCCCCCGTGGCATTCCGGAAAAATGTTTTCGGATCAATGCTACGGCGCAAATTCGGCTGATTATACAGTTCCACCTTGAGCAACGTCACCTCTAGCCGCTCATCACTGGCCCCCGGCGCCCAGTGCGAAAACGTCACACGCCCCGCGTAAAACAAAGGCACGGTGAGACGTACCACTTGGGTCGTCCCATCAGGCACGAAATACCCCGCATCCTTAAACCCGAGCCGGGTTGGCACGGCATAGTCCGCCTGCACAGCTACCTGGCACGGGCGAGCACCTTCCACCGTGGCGCTAAGGTTCAACTCTATTGATGTAAATGGCGCATAGGAAGACTCCCCGATGCAATCGATCTCCTTTTTCAAGCTCAGCAGGAAAGAAAGCGCCACTTGCCACACTTGCAGTTCGTTACGGAGTAAATCAGCAACATTCGTCACACCAGCTACCGCTGTTTCGGACAGCCATGGTTCCACGCGCGTGAACAAGGCCTCCAACTCCTTGCACTCATGCGCCCCACGGCGGGCAAGCTCTGCAAACGCCGCTAGCTCGGGCTGCATTGTCTCAGTGGTCTCGCGTGGCCAGATTTCGCCCGGCGTCGTTAACGCCTGTAGCCCGGCGAGTGCGCCATGAAATTCCTCAAGAGCAGCCTCGCAACGGCGCAGGAAGTCACGCGTTCCCATCGCTGCCATTGGCGACGCCGGGCCCCCGGTTGGCCGGATGCGTTCCATAAGCCGGGCAGCATTGTCACCCGCTAGCACGAACAGCAACTCCTCCAACCGCATCCGCACTTCCGCCGCACGCCACAGCCCCCCGGCGACACGGTGCCCGCCCATACCAAGCTCCAACATAAATGCCTTCATGCGCTGGGTGGCATGCCAGCGCATGCTTGCTTCTTTTAGCACGGTGAGAGCCCGTCCCGCCGCCCCCTCGAAATCATGCGCCACACCTGTGGCGCGGGCACGGCGCGCAACAAGAGCTTTCGTTTCAAGCGTCCGCAACGCCCAGCGCAGGGCAGCGTCCAGCGGATAATTGTCCTGCTCAATCATCGCCTGCGCGGCGGCCATAATGCGCCCCGGCGCAGCCTCCACCGACTTTACATCATAATCACCAAACCAGCCGAGCCGGGAAGCGGCTGCGACAAGATGCCGGCCGACGGCCTCATGCGCTAAAGCGGAGGGGTGCAGGTCAGCCTTGCTGACGATCACGTCCGTAAACGGCAGATGGCGCTCCTTGTACAACGAAAATGTATCGACAAATACCAAGCCACGCGCCGCGCAAAGCGCCGCGATAATTTCGCTGATGCGCCGTTGGTTTGGGTTATCAAACGGACTGTAAAAGCAAACGGCTACATGGAGCCCCGCAGCCTGAGAAAAAGCCGCCACATCGTCAAAACAGCGTTTTACCTCCTGCCCGAACGCATGTGTTTCGTCCCATTTTTTATGGAAAGGCTCGCTGGCCTCAACCCTAAAACTGCGTTGAAACAGATCCGCATCATTGTTGCATAAAACAATCACTACGCCGTCGTAGGCCTGCGGCGAATGTTTAAAACCTAGCCAGCTGTTCCACAGATTATATCCGCTCACCCCAAAATTAACAGCTTCAACCGGCCAGCCGGATAACGCTTCGTTCATATGGCGCTCGGCGTACGCCGCCAGGGTTTCATTGGGCGCCACGCCCGCGCCAAAGGCCGTGGAATCGCCAATAACCGCATATCGCTTCAGTGTTTCGATCTTCGCCGCCGGCCGCCAATCGCCACGGCTATTTAGCACGCGCATGGGCGGATCAGTGCGGGTAGAAAAAGGGCGGCGGGTCGAACTCGGCCGGTTCAGATGGGGCAAGGCCCGGCGCATTGCGCCGCGCCGCACGCAGGCATTCCATCAGCCACGGCGGCGCGGCCGGTGTGTGCTCCAGTTTCACGACAGCATCGTCCAGCAACTTCTCCCAACTACGCACGTCATCCGTTTCACTCATCATCACACCTTCGACACAAGAAACGGCCCGATCGCAAGAAAATCGATATCGGTCCCCATGAAACATTTTATCGCATCATCCGGGGCACACACAACCGGCTCGCCACGGATATTGAACGAGGTATTGATCACCACCGGCGTGCCGGAAGCCTCACCAAAGCACTCGATCAACCGGTAAAACAGCGGCTGGTGCAAGCGCGATACGGTCTGCACGCGCGCCGTTCCATCAGCATGCGTGACCGATGGTATTTCCGCGGCACGTTCCGGGCGCACCCGCGGCGTCATCAACATAAACGGGCTGATGCCATCGAGTTCAAAATAATCCGCCGCAGCCTCTTCCGTGACCGCCGGCGCAAACGGGCGGAATTCCTCACGGAATTTTACCCTGGCGTTGAGGATATCCTTCATGTCCGGCAGGCAAGGATTGGCCAGAATGCTGCGGCCGCCCAAAGCGCGCGGCCCGAACTCCATACGTCCCTGAAACCAGCCAATGACAAATCCATCATTTATCAAGCTGGCCACCCTGCGGCATAACGCCTCATCATCCAGCCCCTCAAACTTCAGGCCAAAAGCCACCAACCTTGGCTCTATCTCGGCTGCGCTAAACTCCGGCCCCAGGAGGGTATTGTGCTGGCCTATCCGGCGCGGCTGGTTCAGCAACGTGTGGCTTGCCCAAAGGGCGGCCCCCATAGCGGCACCGTCATCCCCGGCCGCGGGTTGTATAAACACCTTCTCAAATCCCGCGCGCGCGACGATCTTGGAGTTGGCCACGCAATTATACGCAACCCCGCCCGCCAGGCATAAATTGCGGCTGCCTTGCTCCCGCCGCAGGGCAGTCGCCAACCCCACCATTACATCTTCGGTCAGTGCTTGCAGCGAGGAGGCAATATCGCTGTGGCGTTCCGTGATCGACTCTCCCTTGCGCCGGGGCGGGCCCAGCAAACGTTCCATTTCGGGGCTGAACATCGTCTCGCGGTCATACATATAGGCAAAATACGGCAGCGCCAGCGTAAAGCTGCCATCCTCATGCAAGGCAATCAACTGGTCCAGCTCAGCGCGGAACCGCGGCGTGCCGTAAGAGGCGAGCCCCATGACCTTATATTCATCATCGTTGACGCAAAAACCAAGAAACGCGGTCAACGTACTATAAAGCAACCCCAGGGAGTGCGGATACCGGATCTCCCGCCGCGGCACAATGTGCGTACCACTACCTGAAAATTGCATGCAGGTTGCCCATTCCCCAACCCCGTCCACCGTCATGATTGCCGATTCCTCGAAAGGCGACACATAGAATGCTGAAGCTGCGTGCGAGAGGTGATGTTCGCTGAAATAAACCGGCCCCTGAAAATCGAGCCGATCGCGTATCGTCGTCTCCACGTTCATTCCGTCAGTGATCAACGACGGAAACTGCGCCGCAACATTTTCAGCCGAGCGGGGCGCGTAGGCTTTGCCTATTTGCAGCACGCGTTCAAGCTTGCGTGCCGGTTTTTCGTAAAACGCAACGGCATCGAGCGCCCGGGTACCAAGCCCCGCAGCGCGCAGGCAATAGCCGATCGCCTGGGCCGGGAACCTGGAGTCATGCTTGTCCCGGCTGAACCTTTCTTCCTCGGCGGCGGCAACCACCACGCCGTCACTCACGATGCATGCGGCGGCATCATGATAGTTATACGATATTCCCAAAACATTCATGGACTTACACTCTCCGTGACCGTGTCAGTAAAGCGAAAGCGGATCGACGGCCTCGCCGCTACATTCCGTCCATTGTGTCGTTTCCCCGGCCACCGGAAGTTGTGGCGGCACTGGTTCGAGCAACGCGGCAACGGCTTCTGTAGGAGCCGAAGACCCTGTCGACTCAGTTACATTTTCAACCATTTCTGATGCCTCCGTATCCGTCACGCTAGCATAATGGCGCGCTCATACAAGTCGCCATGTACGGTAGTGTCCTGATTTGGCGGCGGCGGTTGAACCAATTTGTCTTTTTTACGATCTGAATACCGCCGGACGGGCACTTGAAATGCTAAATGAAATTCTAGCCTTAAGCTTCTGACTTTTCACATGAATTCACCCATATCAATCAAGGTTAGCCAAAGGTGAAACGGGTATCAACAACTTGTGACTGGCATAGTTCGGTCATTCGGGTATTCTGATAAGTCATGAACTTTACAAACTCAAAATTAGATTTACTCACCACGGGCTCGCTCTCCGACGACGTTCAAATGGAAAGGCGGCGCAACAAGCGCATGACTAAATCGATTTCCGCGGAGTTGTCTTACGGCGAACTTAATCCAGAAGTGGTCGATTGCCGGATCATTGATTTGTCCGAAACCGGTGTTCGTATCGAGACTCACAAGAATACGCCTGTCCCCGAATTTCTTTCGATACGCTTTTTAAACCTTAAGTGCCGGGTCCGCCGGTGCTGGGCTTTCGGCAATGAAATTGGCCTTGCGTTCGTTTTTGACGAATCACTTGAGCATTCCCTGAATGCATCAAACTCAAATTCAGATTTACTTCCTGTGGAACCTTTATCCAACGGCGGCCGGAGCGAAAGGCGACGCAAACCGCGGGGGCTGACGTCCACGACTGGACAGTTGGCTTATGGTGGTACGAGTCCGGGCTTGGTCGACTGCCAGATCGTCGATCTGTCGGAATATGGCGTTCGCGTGGAAACTTATGTGACGATTCCTGTTCCAGAATTTTTCTCTATAAAATTTAAAGACTTGCTCTTTCGGGTGCGCCGGTGCTGGGTCGCCGGCAAGCAAATCGGCGCTGAGTTCGTTTTCGACGAGCTTCCGCTCCCAAATTCGGAAGATTGACGGCGACACTTCCACTGGAATGTTATTCGGCGTGGGGTCCCAACGCCGATCAGCGCGCTAAGTAGCCTCCAACAAACCCCGGGCGGTTCACGGCTTCAGAGAGTTGGTTTAAGAGAACCCCAACCACTCTGGCCACCGAGGACCTATGATTCGCCTGGACAACATCAGCAAGCAGAACGGCAGCCGCCTGGTCTTTATCGAGGCGTCCGCTGCTCTTCAGAAAGGCGAGAAAATCGGCCTGGTCGGCCCTAATGGCGCCGGCAAGACTACGCTGTTCCGCATGATCACCGGGCAGGAGGACCCCGACGAGGGTCAGGTCTTGGTCGATCGCGGCGTCAGCATCGGCTTCTTCAGCCAGGACGTGGGCGAGATGGCCGGTCGCAGCGCGGTGGGCGAGGTGATGGCGGGCGCCGGCCCGGTCAGCGAGGTTGGGGCTGAGTTGGCACAGCTGGAAGCGGCGATGGCGGACCCGGAGCAGATCGACCAGCTCGATGCCATCATCGAACGCTTCGGCGAAGTGCAGGCCCGCTTTGAGGAGCTGGACGGTTACGCGCTGGATGGCCGCGCGCGGGAGGTGCTGGACGGCCTGGGCTTCAGGCAGGAGATGATGGACGGCGATGTCGGCAAGCTTTCCGGCGGCTGGAAGATGCGCGTCGCACTTGGCCGTATTTTGCTGATGCGCCCCGATGTGATGCTGCTCGACGAGCCGAGCAACCATCTCGACCTTGAGAGCCTGATCTGGCTGGAGACATTCCTGGGCGGCTATGACGGCGCGCTGCTGATGACCTCGCATGACCGCGAATTCATGAATCGCATCATCAATAAAGTGATCGAGATCGATGCCGGCAATCTGACGAGCTTTTCCGGCGATTATGAATTTTACGCCCGGCAGAGCGCGCTAAACGAAAAGCACCAGCAGGCGCAGTTCGAGCGGCAGCAGGCGATGCTGGCGAAGGAAATCAGCTTCATCGAACGCTTCAAGGCGCGTGCCTCGCACGCCGCCCAGGTGCAAAGCCGGGTGAAGAAGCTGGAGAAGATCGACCGGGTTGAGCCGCCCAAGCGGCGCGAGACCCTGGCCTTCGATTTCCGCCCGGCGCCGCGCTCGGGCGAGGACGTGGCGAATTTGCGGGGCGTGCATAAAAGCTATGGCAACAAGGTGATCTACCAGGGGCTGGACCTGCTGGTGCGGCGTAAGGAACGCTGTTGCGTGCTGGGCGTGAACGGTGCCGGCAAATCCACTTTGTTGAAGCTGGTGGCTGGCACGACCGCGCCGGATGCGGGCTCCGTGACCTTGGGCGGTAGCGTGAAGATGGGCTATTTCGCCCAGCACGCCATGGATTTGCTCGATGGCAACAGCACCGTGTTCGAGACGCTGGACGCGGCCTTCCCGCACGCGGGCCAGGGCGCCTTGCGCACGCTGGCCGGTGCCTTTGGTTTTTCAGGCGACGAGGTTGAGAAACGCTGCCGCGTGCTCTCCGGCGGCGAGAAGGCGCGGCTGGTGATGGCGCTGATGCTGTACGACCCGCCAAATTTCCTGGTGCTGGATGAGCCGACCAACCATCTCGACATCGCGACGAAGGAGATGCTTATCACGGCCCTCGCGCAGTATGAGGGCACAATGCTGTTTGTCTCGCATGACCGGCATTTCCTTGCCGCGCTCTCTAACCGGGTGCTGGAGATGACGCCGGAGGGCATCCACCAATATGATGGCGGCTACACCGAGTATGTGGCGCGAACCGGGCACGAGGCGCCGGGCTTGCACGCCTGAGCGAAGACGGCGTGTAGGCCTCGGGGTGCGTCCGGCGGGTCCCGCACGGACGCCACGCCTTGGCTGCGGACTACCAAGCTGGTTGGATTTCCGAGAGACTCCCTTCATATTATAGTTTAAAGTTAAACTATAATGGTATTATAGGTGCTGTCATGCGCGGAATTGAACGACTTTTGGCGGTGAAACGCAGCACGCCCGCGATGGCGGAAGCGTTACCAGATTTGCCCATGCCTGAAACGGTGATGGTCCGGCTGGTTCGTGCCACCATCGCCGGCATGGGGCAGTATTTCTAGCCTGTGTTTCGCGCCATCGGTCTGACCGAAAACTCTTTCCATGTGTTGTGTTTGTTGATGGCCGCCGACGGCGGCCGTGCCGCGCCCAGTGAACTTGCCGAGTTGGTCGGTATCAGCCGCGCCAATATGACGCGCATTCTAGAGTCGCTCGAGAGCGACGGGTTTGTGACCCGCGCCATCGAAGCGCGGGACGCCAGGCGGCATGCGATTCAAATCACCGCGGCGGGGCGTGAGGTGACATCGAGCGCCGTGCCGCGGATGTCTGAACCACTACAGCGCGCGTTTTCCGGCCTGAGCGCGGAGGAGTTCGTGCAGCTAGATAATCTGCTGCGAAAGGCCATCAAGTCTTTTGATCAGCCTGCCGTAGCGTTGCGGGCAAGCGCCTGAAACAAAGTATAATCAACCGAATTTAGCGACAAGGAAACGAAACCATGGATGACAAACTAAGCCTGCGCTACCAGCTCTGGAGCGCTTGGAGCGGGCCGCTTTTTCTGATCACTTTCATCATTTTCTGGGGTGTTTTAGGGACTAACTTGCCGGCGCCAGTATCACCGGCGCTGAACCCGCATGATGTGGCAGCGCGCTACATGGGGTCCTGGACCGAGATGCGGGTCGGCTTTGGTCTCTCGCTGATCGCGGTAGTGCTGTATCTGCCATGGACGGCGCTGCTCACTGTCCAGATGGCCCGTATCGAGGGGCGCTTTCCCGTGCTCTCGCTGCTGCAATTGCTCGGCGGCGGGCTGACTGTGGTGGTGGTCTCCTTCAGCGCCATGTTCTGGGCGGTGGCGTTGTTCCGGCCGGACCGCGATCCGGCGCAGATGCAGCTGCTCAATGATCTGGGCTGGCTCAGCATTGACCTGCAATATGCCTGCACCACGCTACAGATGTATGCCGCCGCCGCAGTGGGACTGGCTGATAAAAGTGCCAAGCCGCTGTTCCCACGCTGGGTGTGCTGGCTCACGATCATCTGCGGCACCAGCTTTTTCCCTGCGTCGTTGACTGGCGTTATGACCACCGGAGCTTTCGCCTGGGATGGTGTCGGCAGCTATTACTTTCCGTATTTCTGCTGGCTTTGCTGGTATGGCATCGCCAGCCTGTACATGATCGCCAAAGTTCGGCGCCGCATGGTCGCGCCACAGGCGCAGGCCGCACCGCTGCTCCCTTCGGCTTCCCTGCCGGTTTAGCCAAAAAATTTCTGGAATTATGCAAAAAATCCGCCGGCCCGATCACGCCTTCAGCCGGTAACCTGTGCGAAAAATCCACCACAACACAGCGAGGCACACGCCCATGAACAACGCGGTGAACGCCAGGCTGGCGCCAACCCCGACATCGCCAATGCCGTAGAAGCTCCACCGGAAACCACTGACGAGATAGACCACGGGGTTGAACAGACTCAGCATCCGCCATGGCTGTGGCAGCATGTCGATCGAATAGAAGGCGCCACCGAGGAAGGTGAGCGGCGTCACCACCAGGGCCGGGATGATCGCGAGCTGCTCGAAGTTCTCCGCCCAGATGCCAATGATAAAGCCGAACAGGCTGAACGCGACCGAGGTTAGCAGCATGAAAGCCACCATCCAGAAGGGATGCAGTATGTGAACCGGCACGAAAAAGGTCGCCGTTGCGAGGATGATCAGCCCGAGCAAGATCGATTTAGTCGCGGCCGCGCCAACGTACGCACAGATAACTTCCACGTTGGAAAGTGGCGCCGACAGTATCTCAAAGATTGTCTTGGTGAACATTGGGAAATAGATGCCAATAGAGGCATTGGCGATGCTTTGCGTGAGGAGCGAAAGCATGATGAGTCCGGGCACGATGAAGGCACCATAGCCGACTCCACCGACATGCTGCATGCGCGACCCGATGGCACCACCGAACACCACAAAATAGAGCGCGGTGGTGATCACCGGCGTTGCCACGCTCTGCCAGATGGTGCGCACCATGCGCAGCATTTCCGCGCGGTAGATTGACCAGACGCCGACGGGGTTGAACGCAAACGGTCTCATGCGGCGGGCTCCAACAGGCTGACAAAAATATCTTCCAGCGAGCTGGTGCTGGTCTCCAGGTCCTTAAAGCCGATCCCAAGTTCGCTCATCCGGCGGAGCAGTGCGGCAATACCATTGTCCTCCGCATTGGCGGCAAAACTATAGGTCAGCCGGTGGCCCTGCTCCTCCAGCGCCAGCGGCCACACCCAAAGCTCCGCGGGGATGGCTTGCAGCGGCTGCTGCAGCACGAAGGTCAGCCGCCGCTTGCCCAGCTTGCGCATTAGCGCCGCAGTCTCATCGACCAGTATGAGGCGGCCGCCGTTGATCACCCCGACGCGATCGGCCATCTCCTCGGCCTCCTCGATATAGTGGGTGGTCAGAATCACGGTGACGCCCTTGTCCCTGAGGCCGCGGACCAGCGCCCACATATCCCGCCGCAGGTTGACGTCAACGCCGGCCGTCGGCTCGTCCAGAAAAAGTATGTCGGGCTCGTGGCTGAGCGCTTTCGCGATCATCACCCGCCGCTTCATGCCCCCTGACAGCTCCATGACCCGGCTGTCGCGCTTTTCCCACAGCGAGAGGTCGCGCAGAATGCGTTCAATGTAGGGGCGATCCGGCCGGCGCCCGAACAGGCCACGGCTGAAGCAAACCGTGTTCCAAACCGTCGTGAAGATATCGAGCGAGATCTCCTGCGGCACCAGCCCGACCTTGGCCCGGGCGGCGCGATAATCGTGAACAATGTCGTGGCCATCGACCAGCACCTGCCCAGAGGTCGCGGTCACAATCCCGCAGATGATACTGATAAGCGTCGTCTTGCCGGCACCGTTGGGGCCGAGCAGCGCGAATATCTCCCCCCGCTCGATTGCGAGGTCGATGGTATCGAGAGCACGGGGGCCGGATTTGTAGGTCTTGGTGACGGCGGCAACTGACAGGATCGGCGGCATGAATACTCCCTCGCGGCACTCGGCGCCAAGCGACCCGGCGAGGGAGGCTGGCACTGGGTTTTGTTTGCTCTGGTTCCCACCTTTAATCTATAGACCGTTGATGAACCACCGTGTTCTCGCCGGCAAAACCGGCGTTTCCTGCGTAACGTCATGGCCACACTGGCTCAATCGGGGTGGGTCAACTTCAGCCTGGCGCCCTCTCCTCCCCCCTGTCTCTGCAATAAATACGACGCCCTCTGGCATGCAATCCGAAAACTTCCTGGTCGACGGCTAAATAATGCCGCTTATCAACGAAAATCGCGCGTTTTCCCCCTGATTCGGTCAACGTTTTGATCCCGGACATATGCATCCGGTGGTTTGCCGCTAAAAGTCTCCTGCGCGGCTTGAGTGCCGTGACCACTGGCCGCGGAAGATGCAAGTTCGCGCTCTGCGATACTGGCGAAAACGCTTGAAAAATCTGTCAAGCGATGAGCAACAAGGTGCACCACATCGCCCTCACGCTGGATACGCCCATAGGCCGCCATCATGCCGGAGGAGAGAATGACCTGCCGCTGTTTCTCGTAGAGGCTCGGCCAGATCACCAGATTGGCGATGCCGGTCTCATCCTCGATGGTAATGAACATCACACCTTTGGCCGAGCCCGGCTTTTGCCGAACCAACACGATACCGGCGGCTTCAAGCCATTTGTTGTCGCGGGCCTGCATGGCTTGGGCGCAGGTGACGATTTTTTGGTGGCTTAGTTCGGGCCGCAGAAAGCTCATGGGATGCGCGCGCAATGTCAGGCCAATATGGGCGTAGTCTTCGACGACCTCCCCGCCACCGGTCATCGGCCGCAAAGCAATGGCCCGTTCATGATACTCCAGCATGACTTCCGCCGGACGGCTCGCCGCAAATAGCGGCAGAGGCTCATCGCGCAATGCCTTGATGGCCCAGAGCGCCTCGCGGCGGGCCAGCTTCAGCGAGGGCAGGAAGGCGTCGGCCTCGGCAATCTGCACAAGAGTTGCCGCCGGTATACCGGCACGCCGCCAGAGATCATCGACCGAGACAAAGGGCTGCTCCGCCCGCGCACCAATCAGCGTGGCGGCATTGGCATTGGATAGCCCCTTCACCATACGCAGGCCCAGACGCACGGCAAAACGGTCCTCGTCGCCGGTTGGCTCCAGCGTGCAGTCCCAGCGCGAGGCATTGATGCAGACCGGCCGGACCTCGACATTATGGTTGCGGGCATCGCGCACGATCTGCGCCGGCGCATAAAAACCCATGGGTTGGGCGTTGAGCAAAGCGGCGCAGAAGACATCCGGGTGATGGCATTTCAGCCAGGAAGAGGCATAGGCAATGAGGGCGAAGGAGGCGGCGTGGCTTTCCGGGAAGCCGTAGCTGCCGAAGCCCTCAAGCTGCTTGAAAATCCGTTCGGCAAAATCCTGCTCATAACCATTGGCAATCATGCCGTTGATCAGCTTTTCTTGAAAGTTGGTCACACTGCCGGTGTGCTTGAACGTCGCCATGGCGCGGCGCAGCTGATCGGCTTCGCCGGGAGTGAAGCCGGCGCACTCAATGGCAACGCGCATGGCCTGCTCCTGAAACAGCGGCACGCCGAGCGTTTTGCCCAGGACTTTTTCCAGTTGCGGCGTCGGGTATTCAACCTTCTCCTTGCCCTCGCGGCGGCGCAGATAAGGATGCACCATGTCGCCCTGGATCGGCCCAGGGCGGACGATGGCGACCTCGATCACCAGATCGTAAAACGTCCGCGGTTTCATGCGCGGCAGCATCGACATCTGCGCCCGGCTCTCGATCTGGAAGGTGCCGATCGTGTCGGCACGGCGGATCATCGCATAGGTGCGCGGGTCTTCGGCGGGGATGGTGGCGAGATCAAGCTTGATGCCCTTGTGCTGGGAGAGGAGGTCGAAGCCACGCTTCATGCAGGACAGCATGCCGAGCGCCAGGCAATCGACCTTCATGAATTTCAGGGCGTCGATGTCATCCTTGTCCCATTCGATGACCTGGCGGTTGTCCATGGCGGCGGGCTCGATGGGGACCAGCTCGTCGAGCCGATCACGGGTCAGCACGAAGCCGCCCGGATGCTGCGAGAGGTGGCGCGGCGTGCCGATCAGCTCCCGGGCGAGGTCGATGGCGAGTTTTAGGCGCCGGTCGCCAAGGTTCAGGTTCAGTTCGGCGGCCTGCGCTGGGTCTATCCCCTCTTCCGACCAGCCTGAAACCTGCGAATTCAGCATGGTGATCAGATCTTCCGGCAGGCCCAGCGCCTTGCCGACATCGCGCAACGCGCCGCGTGTACGGTAGCGGATCACCACGGCACAAAGGGCGGCATGGTCGCGGCCATAGGTATCAAAAACCCATTGCATGACGATCTCGCGGCGTTCGTGCTCGAAATCGACATCGATATCCGGCGGCTCACGGCGCTCCTCGGAGACAAAGCGCTCAAACAGCAGGTCGTTGCGGGCGGGATCGATGGAAGTGACGCCGAGTACATAGCAGACCGCGCTATTGGCGGCGGAACCTCGGCCCTGGCAGAGAATCCCCTGGCTGCGGGCGAAGCGGACGATGGAATTCACGGTGAGGAAGTAGGGCGCGTATTCCAGCGTCTCGATCAGCTTCAACTCGTGCTTGAGAATGGCGATCACGTCATCAGGCACACCGTCCGGGTAGCGTTCCTTCGCGCCTTCCCAGGTGAGCTTTGCCAATGCCTGCTGCGCAGTGAGGCCGGGAAGCAGAAGCTCTTCCGGGTATTGGTAAGTCAGCTCATCCAGCGAAAAGCGGCAACGGTTGGCAATCTCGGCGGTGCGGGCGCAAGCTTCCGGGTAGCGGCTAAAGAGGCGGTGCATTTCCTCCGGGGGTTTAAGGTATCTGTCCGCATGGCGCTCGCGGCGGAAACCGGCATCGTCGATGGTGCAGTTGTGGCGGATGCAGGTGACGACGTCCTGCAAAATGCGTCGAGCCGGCACATGGAACAGCACGTCGTTGGTGACCACTGTGGGTACCCGCGCCTGCGCCGCCATGTTCGAGAGTTCAAAGAGGCGCAGCTGATCGTTCGGACGACGGCGCAAGGTCAGTGCCATATAGGCGCGGTCACCAAAAGCGTCCCGCATGCGGCGCAGATACATCCGGCAGGTATCGTCGGCGTCATCCGGCACCAGGATGGCGATCAGCCCCTCGCCGTAGGCCACCAGGTCGGCCCAATCGAGCCTGCATTGCGCCTTGCCGCCGCGCTTTTTGCCAAGCGAGAGCAGCCGGCACAGCCGCGCATAGGCAGGGCGATCGGTTGGATAAACCAGCACCGCCATGCCATCGGTGAGATCGAGGCGGCAGCCAACGATAAGCCGTATCCCGGCGTCCTTCGCCGCCACATGGGCGCGGACAATGCCGGCCAGGCTGTTGCGGTCGGTAATCGCCAACTCCTTGATGCCGAGATACGAGGCCTGGGCGAACAACTCCTCGCAGGAACTGGCCCCGCGCAAAAAACTGAAATGCGAGGTGCATTGCAGCTCGGCATATTCTGCCCCGTTCATCCGAAAATACCATGCAGAAACCAGCGATGCGAGCCGGTCGCTGCATCCTCGCCATCGCCGGCGCGGTAAATCCAGAAGCGCTCGCCGGCTTCGTCCTCAACCCGGAAATAATCCCGTACCGTGGCCAGCTCGGCATCGCGCTTCCACCACTCACCAAACACCCGCTCTGGTCCATCGGCGCGCTTCACCCGACGGCGAATACCACGCCAGCTGAAACTGACCGGCGGATGATCCGGCAACAACGCCACGGTCTCGATCTGCTCGGGCGTAGGCAGCAGGCGCGATGGCCGTGGCCATTGCTCCGGCCAGTCCTGCCCGGTGTGGGGTGCCGCCGGTGCCACCCGGCAGACGGAGCGCTCCGGCACATCGCTGGCCACCGGCGCAAAACGGTAGAGTTGCGCTTCGCCGACGCGGTTGGTCAGAATGTCGATCAGCCCGGAAATATCCGTCTCCATGTCGTCCGATAGCAAGGAGGTTTTCACCTGCCTGGTCTCGAACGGCTCCGCCAGCGCGGCGCAGAGGCTCATAATCTCAACGCCAAACCCCGGATCGATGGTCTCGATTTTATCGCACAACAACCGGGTCAGGCGCTTAACATTGCGCACCGGTGTCGCCGTACCAACCCGGATCGCCTGCATCTGGCTGTCGACCCGGTGAAACAGCAGGTCGAGCCGCCGCGCGCCGAGCCCTTTGGCTTCCAGCACTTCGCACAGCGACACGACCAGTTTCTCGGTGTAGCGCGCCAGCGTCTCCGGCGCCCCAATCGGCTCTGCAAACAGCCGCCGCACTTCCAGCAATTCGAGTGGCCTTACCGGCTCAATGGGCTCGCGCAACCGGCCCATGGCCTGGTCCAGGCGGCGATGCAGTTCCGGGCCAAACCGCAGCGCCAGCGGGGCTCTGGGTTTGTCCGCCAGATCATTGACCCGCGCAAAACCCAGCCGCTGTAGCTGGGCCACCATATCCGCCGGCAAGCGCAAGGCGCCAATCGGAAACCGCAGCATTGCCTCAGCACTTTTGCCTTCCGGCACAACAACCGCCGGCCTGGTCATGTAGCGGGCAACGGCATGCGCGGCACCAAAACTGTCGGCCATCGCGGCGCGGGCCGTCACCCCGGCGCTGGCAAGCCGCGCCACCATATCGGTGAGCATGGCCGCCTCACCGCCATGCAGATGCGTGGCCCCCGTGGCATCGATCACCAGCCCATCCGGCAGATCAGCCGCAACCATCGGCGAATACCGCTGCAACGCCCATAGAGCCAGTTTCTCCAGCCCCTCGGCATCGGCGGCTGGTTCGGCATCCCTGATCACCAAACCGTTCACCAGCGCCTGCGCCTTGGTCACCGCCATCCCCACCCGCAGCCCGGCGGCCTGCGCGGCCGTATTCGCCGCAAACACCACACGGCGGCTGCCAATGCGACTGCTCAGGATCAGCGGCGCCTCAACCGGCGGCGCGGACGCCCCCAGCTGGCGCATCAGCCTGTCGGTTGGCCAGGCTGGCAGGAAGACCGAGACGACCCTGGGCATCGCAAGCCTCCACTTCAAAATCCGCACTCTCGCCGGCGCGGCACCGGACCAATTCCACCAGCCAGCGCGGCCGCCCGACGCCTGGCACCGGCAAAGCCACCGAGGGCAGCACCGTCACTCGCCAACGTGTCGCCGCTGCCGTCGGCTGGCCAAAATCCACGGCATCGCTTTGGCGGCGCCCGCGGCGGAGCGCGATGCCAAGTGTGCCGGAACTTTCCGCAGCCAGTTGCAGCCGCCGCGAGTTGGTCATGCTCAACCGGCCGATCTCGGCGATAACGCTGCCGAGCCCGCCATGGCGCAGTCCTTCCTCGAAGCAGGCCAGCACCGCCTTCTCATCCTCCGCCTCCGCGTAAACGACGCGATCAGGCGCCAGACCCGCCTGGGAGATGGCCGGAGCAAACAAATCCTGCCGGATCAGGCACCACAGCACCGGACCTTTGGTGCGCGCGGCAATCCCGGCGGTGAACAGCGCGGCAGCGCCGTCAATCGCCCCGTTGCCGCCGCCCGCCACCTCGTGCAGCGCCCCCAAAGCCAGACCGCCGCCCGGCAGGCGCGCGTCCATCTCCGGCAGCCCGAACGGCAACGCCACCGCCGCGGGGCGGCTACCCGCTTCAATTCGACGGATTTTTTCGCGCAAAAATTCAATGGCGGGAGGTGACCCCACGGCGATGGTATCCTAAAAATTGGGTTGCTTTGTTCCTTCTTTGTTCTACTGTGGCGGGGAAGAGTCAAGCGGAGAATCGGGCAAGCGGTACCTCCGAACTGGCACATTGGATGAGAAACCGGCAAAAACCCCTTGCGAACAAAACAAGAAAATCGGAAGTTGGCCCCCTGTTTTTTGGAAAGATTCTTAAGTGACGGCTGCGGCGGCATACCTCTCCAAACTCAATCCCGAGCAGCGGCACGCCGTTGAGTACGGTGTTGGCGCGGGACGTTCTGGTCCGCTCCTGGTCATCGCTGGGGCTGGCTCGGGCAAGACCAACACCCTGGCCCACCGCGTTGCCCACCTCATCGTCAATGGCGCCGACCCACGGCGCATTCTGCTGATGACCTTCTCACGCCGGGCAGCGGCGGAGATGACCCGGCGTGTTGAGCGGATATCGGCGCAGGCCCTGGGCGACAAGGCCGGGGTTCTCACCGGCGGCCTGAACTGGGCAGGCACCTTTCACGGCATCGGTGCCCGGTTGCTGCGCGACTACGCCGAGCAGATCGGCCTGGACCCGGCGTTTACCATCCACGACCGCGAGGATTCCGCCGACCTGATGAACCTTGTCCGCCATGAGCTGGGGTTCTCCAAAACAGAGAGCCGGTTCCCGACCAAAGGCACCTGCCTTTCGATCTATTCCCGCTGCGTGAACACCGAGCTACCGCTCGACCAGGTGCTGCCGGACTCCTTCCCCTGGTGCGCCACCTGGGAGGCCGAGCTGCGGCAGCTTTTTGCCGGCTACGTCGAGGCCAAACAGCGGCAAAACGTGCTGGATTACGATGACCTGCTGCTCTACTGGGCGCAAATGGTGAGCGATCCCGGCATTGCCGAGGATATCGGCAACCGGTTCGACCATGTGCTGGTCGACGAATACCAGGACACCAACAGGCTGCAATCGACCATCCTGCTGGCGCTCAAGCCAAACGGCACGGGTCTGACCGTTGTTGGGGACGATGCGCAATCCATCTACGCCTTCCGGGGTGCCACCGTGCGCAACATCCTGGACTATCCGGCGCAGTTCAGCCCGGCGGCGCAGATCATCACGCTGGAGCAGAATTACCGTTCCACCCAGCCGGTCCTCGCCGCGGCCAATGGCGTGATCGGTTTGGCCACGGAGCGCTTCACCAAGGATTTGTGGACACAGCGAGCCAGCACGGACCGCCCTTTGCTGGTGAACGTGCGCGATGATGCCGATCAGGCCAGCTACATTGTCGAGCGCGTGCTGGAAAACCGCGAAGCCGGGACGCAGCTGAAACAGCAGGCGGTGCTGTTCCGCACCTCCAGCCACAGCGGCGCGCTGGAGGTTGAACTGACCCGGCGCAATATTCCCTTCGTCAAATTCGGCGGCCTGAAATTTCTGGACTCCGCGCATATCAAGGATATGCTGGCGCTGTTGCGTTGGGTAGAAAATCCGCGTGACCGCGTCGCCGGATTCCGCTTGATGCAACTGATGTCCGGCGTTGGCCCGACCTCGGCGGCGCGCGTACTCGATCACATCCTGGCCGCCACCGACCCCATCGCCGCCTTGCGTGAGGCTCCAGCCCCGCCCCGCGCCAGCGAGGACTGGCCCAACTTTGTCGATACGGTTCAGGCGATCAAATCAGGCCGCGCCGGCTGGCCAGCGGAACTTGGCCTGGCGCGGCTGTGGTATGAGCCGCATCTGGAGCGCAACCATGAGGACGCGATCACCCGACGGGCCGACCTGCTACAGCTGGAGCAGATCGCCAGCGGCTATCCGTCGCGAGAACGCTTCCTGACCGAGCTGACCCTCGACCCGCCGGATGCGACCAGCGACCAGGCCGGCGTGCCGTTGCTGGATGAGGATTACCTGAACCTCTCGACCATCCATTCCGCGAAAGGCCAGGAATGGAAATCCGTCTTTGTCCTGAACGTGGTGGATGGCTGTATGCCCTCCGACCTCGGCACTGGCCAATCGCACGAGATCGAGGAAGAGCGCCGCTTGCTCTATGTCGCCATGACGCGTGCCAAGGACGATTTGCACCTCATGGTGCCGCAGCGCTTTTATACCTACGGCCAAAACACGATGGGCGATCGCCATGTCTACGCCGCGCGCACCCGGTTTATCCCCAATGAGCTTCTCAACCTGTTCCATTGCACGGCTTGGCCAATCGCCACCACCATGGCAATGCGGACTGCCGCCCAAGGCCCGCGGGTCGATGTCGCCGCCCGCATGCGCGGCATGTGGCGATAGGTGTTACTCGGCGTGGGGTCCCACTTTGGTGCTTATTCACACGAAGCGACAGCTGACCCGGATGCGTCTTGCCGCGCCCGTACTGGCTGTTCAAGCAGCCCGAGCAGTTGCATGTCCCGCAGATATTTGTGGATATACGCCTCGCTGAGTTGGGGAATCACGGGACCGGCCGGGATTGTCCGCACCACGGCCTCAAAGTCCACGCTGCTGACCGGTTCCGGATCGGCGGCGTGGGGATGCTCCAAATGCCCAAGGATGGCCAAAGAAGATTATTGGCGATCCTGTTCGGTCAGGTTGCGCAGTTTCTCCTCAAAGCGCCTTACCCATTCCGCATGGTTATCAATCCGCTGCACCGCGTAGCCAGCGCTCTGCACCCAGTCCACCATGGTGTCGAGCGAGATGCCGTCATTACGGTGCACATTGATAAAATTGTAGCTGTGGAAACCGTCATAGGGCTTCTCGCCAATCTGGCGCATGGCGGCTGCAATAAAGTCGACCGGCAGTCCGTCGTAATGCGCCCGCTGGGGTTCGCCATTGGGGCCGAGCGCGTAGAAGGATTTGGGCGCGATAGCTTGCGTGCGGCATGATCATGTCGGCGCGGAACACGTTGGCGGGCAGGCCGAACTTTTCGTGGGCCTCGCGCAACATAACCTCGCCCGCCCATTTGCTGGCGCCATAGCCTGTTGCATACATGTCGAGCAACGGCATCTCCGGCGCGCCGATGCGCACATCCATTGATTCCGGCCCGTGCGCGAGATCAGGGCTCATATGCGGCACCGCGACGGAGGATACGTAATCAAAACGCTTGAGCCGCTCGGTCAGCGCCAGGCGGATCAACTCGGCGGTGCCCAGCACGTTGGGCTCGAACAGGTTGCGATAGGAGAGGCGGTGATTAACCAGCGCCGCTGGGTGCACGATGTGGTCCACCTAATCGGCCAGCCGCGCGAAATTGGCTTCGTCCAGTCCCAGTTTCGGCGAGGCCAGATCACCGGCCAGCATTTCCAGGTGCCGCGCCGCGAGCGTCCGGAAGTGCGCCGCCAACTCGGGGTCCGCGTTGCCGATAGCCTCGTCGAGCCGTGCCCGCGCGGCGGCCGCGTCGGCGCCGCGGATCAGGCAGATGAGTTTGCCATCGACCTTCGCCAGCTTTTCCAGCCACTCCAGGTACAGGAAGCGGCCGAGGAAGCCGTTGGCATCGGTCAGCAACACCGTCTTAATATTGCCGACGGGCGGCGCCGCCACTTTCGCCGCCGCCAGCGTCTGCGCGTCGAACAGCGCCTCAAAGTTGAGGTCAGAGGCACGGACGCGCGTGGGGTCTGGGTGCACCTGTTCATAGCGCGGCAGCGCGCCGGTGTGGCTCAGAGCGTCGTCGATATAGGCGGCCAGACGTGTGGCGCTCGCCGCGGGATGCAGAATGAAGCTGACCGGCACGGCGATGCTGAACATCTCCTCGAACAGCAGCGACAGGCCACGGCACCGAAGGAATCGCCGCCGAGATCGCCGTAGCTTTGCGGGCTGACGGGATCGAGTGCTGCGAGACCGAGATTAGCCTTAAACGCGCCGGCGACACGTTCCAGCGTGGAAGGCTCGCCCACTTGGCGCAACAACGCCAGCTCCTGCTGCTGCCGGTCCATTTCCTGGTACATGGCCTCCAACTGGTCGCCGTAGCGGCGCTTCAGGTTTGGCCGCAGCGGCTTGCGCACGCTGGAGAGCAGGCCGTTTTCCAATGTAAAAGGTTCGCGCTCGATCAGCACGTCGCGCGGCACCTCGAAGGATTTCAACCCAGCAGCGCGCGCCGCCTCCTGCAAATCGGCAAGCACCAGCTCGCGTAATTCTTCGTCGCTCGGCGCATGTCCAAGCCGTTTCCCGGCAAGCTCGATGGCAGGGACGACAACCACGAGCAGGAAGGAACGGTATGAACTGCCGTAGACGTAGATCTGGCTGATAAGCTTGCCGTGGCCGAGATAAATCGCCTCCAGCGGTCCGATGGCGACGAATTCCGCCTGCGAGAGTTTGATCACATTGTTGCGGCGGTCGACCCAGACCAGATGCCCCGGTCCGCGTTCCTCCATGACGTCACCGGTCATGAGGAAACCATCCTCGTCGAAGATCGCGGCGGTGGCGTCAGGGCGTTTGAAATAGCCCTGGATCATCAACGAGGTTTTCACCAGCAGCTCGCCGCGCGGATAGGGTTTGTCCGTACTGTAATAGCCGAGCTCCGGCACGTCGGCTAGTTTGTAATCCTTCACCACGCGGGGGACCACCTGATTGAGGAAGGTCATGGCCCCGCCGCCGGCCTCGGTGCAGCCATAGCCCTCGATGATCGGGATATCAAAACATTCGGCGATGAACTGGCGCACTTCCGGCGCCGTGGGAGAGCTGCCGACGCCGGTGGCATTAAGCCGGTCACCCAGGAAGTTTTTGTGCATTTCCACCCGCACGCGCGTATCCGCCACGGCTGCGTCTGCGCCTTCGGCCACCATGCGCTGAACTTCCGCCAGGTAATGCTGGTAGATCAGCTCGCAGGCGCGGGGGATGAAAAGGAGAGTGGTCGGGCGGACGATGCGGATGTCCTCGAACAGCGTGGACATGTCGCTCTTGAGCGTAAAATAAGCGGCGCCGCCCTGCGCCAGGGCATTGTGAATCATGTTGCGGCCCATGAAGTGATTCATCGGCGCGTAGGCGATTCGGCACCTGAATCGCAGCATCAATCAGCTGTTCGACTCTCTCCCTGGGAATCGCTTTCTGCGTAAAAGCACGTGCCGCACGCCGGCCGTAAAGAGCTTTCATCGACTCCATCCCCAACCTACTGATATCAACTCACCCCGTTATCCATGCACGACCTACACCTCCTCCTAGCCATCATAGGAGTTCGATCATTACGGTTTCGACACACGTGCCCCCACTCCCCACGCGAAGAAGATTAAAGTTCGCAACGAACGTTCATGCTAATCTGCCTTGAATCATCTGCCCATGATCCATATCAACGAAGATGCGATTCTCTAGCCGTCAGTCATTATAAGACCGCGTTATCCTGCACCGACGACTCGGGCCACCAGTTCCATGAGTTCGCCATCACGAACGACCTTATGAATTAATTCCCCCATTAGGAAAGATTAATAGCACTTCCGCCGGGTCATCATGCTATCAGGTCTCCGCCTGCCGTAAAGTATTGTCTTCATCATGCAGATTCGCGCGTTCGCCGTTCTACTTGTTACTTGTCAACTTTTGGGTGTGTTTTTCTGGGCAGCCCCGGCAAGCGCGGCACAACCCATTCCTATCCTAGTTTACCACAGGTTCGCTCCCGCGCAGCCGGGTCTCACGACAATAACAATACCCGCGTTTGAGCAACAGCTGGATTGGCTGGACGCGCATCATTACCAAGTCGTACCGTTACAAACGGTAACCGCATGGCTCAGCGGAGCCGGGCCAGCCCCCTCCCCCCAAGCTGTCGTTATCACGGTGGACGACGGCAATGTCTCGGTCTTCACGCAACTCTATCCAATTGTTCTGCGGCGCCATCTGCACGTAACGTTGTTTATCTACCCTTCCGTGATTTCGAACGCCTCCTATGCGCTGACATGGGAGCAGCTTGCGGAAATGCAAAAATCCGGGCTGGTCGACGTGCAGTCCCACACCTATTGGCACCCCAATTTCCGTACCGAGCGGGCGCATCGGACGCCGGCGGATTATAGCGCCTTCGTGGATTTCCAGCTTGGGCATTCGAAGGCCGTGCTGGAACAGAAATTAGGCATAAAAGTTACCATGCTGGCTTGGCCATATGGCATTTTTGACCCGCAGCTTGAGGCCGCGGCCAGGCAGGCGGGCTACCAATATGCCTTTGCCTTCGCCGGCGGGGTGGCGTGTTCCGGTGGCGACCTCCTGGCCATTCCGCGTATTCCCGTTTCCGGTTTTATGCGGGCTGACGTATTTGCATCGCTCATGGCCCAGCCCTGTCAGGACAAGTCGAACTAATGCATCGCCTCCTTTTACTTCCACTCGTTATCATTTGCCTCTGGTTCGCACCCGCGGGTCCCGCCACCGCCTCCCAGGCGCAGGTGACAGACGCGGCGACCGGAACCGGCATTCCCGGTGCGACGATCGTCATCGGCAACCAGCTCATAACCACCGGCGCGACCGGAAATTTCCAATTCCAGGCGGCAACGGGCGTCCTGTTCGCCCGCGCCCCCGGCTATCGGGCCGAAAGCGTTGATGTTACGAAAATACCAGCCTCGGGCGCCAAACTGAGCCTCCCGCCATTTGTGCCACAAGCCGTTTATCTCAGCGTCTACGGCATCGGCTCCACTAAATTGCGCCAAGCCGCTCTTGCCCTCGTCCAGGCTGGCACCGTCAACACGCTGGTCATCGACATCAAGGGCGACAGCGGCCTCGTGCCCTACCCAAGCGCGGTGCCGCTCGTCCAACAGGACGGCGCCCGGCGGATCACAACCATCCCCGACCTCGCCGCACTCGTGCAGATGCTGCACCAGAAAGGGATATATGTGATCGCCCGTATCGTGACCTTCAAAGATGAGCCTCTGGCGACCTACCGCCCGGATCTGGCGGTTCACCTGAGTGACGGGACACTCTTCCGCGACCGCCAACATCTTGCCTGGACGGATCCGTTCCAACCAGAGGTACAAAACTATAACATCGCCATCGCCGTTGAAGCCGCCCATGCCGGATTTGACGAGGTCCAGTTCGACTACCTCCGCTTCCCCGACGCCTCGCAGCAGCTGAAATTCGCCGGCCCGACAAATGAGCAGCAACGAGTCGCGGCGATCTCAGGCTTTCTGGCCGAGGCACGCCGGCAGCTACTGCCCTACAACGTTTACCTCTCGGCGGACTTTTTTGGCTATGTCTGCTGGAACCATAACGACACTGGCATCGGGCAAAATCTCAATGCACTTGAGGCGAATGTCGATTACCTCTCTCCCATGCTGTATCCGTCCGGCTTCCAATTTGGTATTCCGGGGTACACTGATCCTATCAATCATTCTTACCAGATCGTGTATCAGTCTCTCGCACAAGCACAACTTCGGTTGAATATTTCCCCGAAGCGGTTTCGCCCTTGGCTACAGGCGTTCGCGGATTATGCGTTCGACCATCGCAGCTTCGATGCCAACGAGGTTGCGTCACAAATCAAGGCAACAACAGATTTCGGCTCGGATGGATGGATGCTGTGGAACCCTCGCAACAATTACGACAATACCGGCCTGGCCAATGCGACGGCGCAAGCCGGAGACATGAAAGTCGCCGCATTGTCGTCTTTAGCCTGTTACTGACACCTCTCTTCACGGCCGGCTGCGGGCTTCATCCCGCGGAAAACAATATCGCACGCAAACAAGCCGGCAACACACTCGCCAGTATCGGTCCCATTACGCAGAATGAGATCGCCGCGGGACATATCCCTGGCGCGGTAATTCTCGTTGGCCATGCTGGCCGGGTTGTCTTACGGGCCGCTTACGGCGCCAGCTCAATTGTTCCTACGCCCCAGCCGATGCGCCTTGATGCGATCTTCGACCTTGCCTCGCTGACCAAGGTCGTCGCCACGACAATTGCCGTCATGCAACTGGCCGAGACGGGGCGGCTCAGCCTCGATGCGCCGGTGGCGCTCTACTGGCCGGCATTTGCCGCACACGGCAAGGACGAGATCACCATCCGGCAATTGCTGACACACACGTCCGGGCTGCGCCCGGATCTCCCCGATAGCGGCACATGGTCAGGAGAATCCAGCGCCCTCGCGCGAATCGCGGCAGAGCGGCCGCTCTCCCCGCCCGGCAGCGAATTTGTTTACAGCGACCTTAATTTTATCGTGCTTGGCGCAGTCGTTGAAAGACTCAGTGGGCAAAGCCTCGACGGCTACACCCAACAGCATATCTTCACGCCGCTGGGCATGACCGACACCGGCTTCAACCCGCCGCCTGAACAGCTATCCCGCGTCGTGCCGACCGATATCGAACAAGGCACCTTGCGCTGGGGGCAGGTGCAGGACCCAACCGCCTACCGCATGGGCGGCGTCGCCGGGCATGCCGGTCTGTTCTCAACCGCTGATGACCTCGCGCGGTTCTGCGAAATGCTGTTGAACCGGGGCAGCCTGGATGGCGTCCAAATCCTCCGCCCAGATACGGTCGCCCTGATGACCTCGCCCATCACATTGCCGGGTGGGGTGCAACGGGGCTTGGGCTGGGACATGGCCTCGCCTTATGCCACCGGGCTGGGCACGGAATTCAGCCCCGGCAGCTACGGTCATACGGGGTATACCGGCACCGCGCTCTGGATCGATCCGGCGGCCGATACGTTTCTCATCATCCTCACCAGCCGGCTGCATCCCGACGACCAGGGCGATGCAAGACCCCTGCGCCAGCAAGTCGCGCATGTGGTGGCCCTGGTGTTTCCTCCGGATGTGGCATCCCGGCAGTAACTTATTGAAATATTTGGAATATTAAAGCGCGATCCGGATGTCTAAAAAATTATCTTCTCTTTTGATTTCGCTCATTTCCTGCTGCACTCATATATGTCACTCATCCTCTTTCCGGACATCGCGCTAGCACGCACGTTTTACCAAACCTCATATTCACGCAGGATCAAAAATGGCCAAAGTCCCGACGCTTTCTATTCCGCTTGAAAAGCTGTGTTTCATCATCGCCAAGGCGCGTCAGTTTGACGGGAAGGACGTTTTGACCGACCCGGACGATAGTTCAAATGCAACGGATGACGATATGCGCTCCGTCCTGGAGGACCACAGCAACGATCCGGTTTACGCTGAGCTAACCAGTGTCATCTCGGATTTGAACGACGACGAGCAGATCGACCTGGTCACAATGATCTGGCTTGGCCGTGGCGACGGCGATCTTGATAGCTGGGGTGAGCTTCGCGCCGAGGCCGCCCGTGACCATAATACCCGGACGGGAACCTATGTACTCGGCATACCGCTCCTCGCCGATTATTTGGAGGAAGCGCTCTCCCAGTTCGACCTGTCTTGCAATGACCTTGAAGAAGGGTGATCCCGACCGGAATCAAAGCCGGTTTAGATTAAAGTAATTATGCCATATCGTACAAACAGCGATCTTCCTCCTCCCGTCCGCGAACATTTGCCGGAACATGCGCAGGATATTTATCGTGCAGCCTTTAATCACGCCTTCGCGGCACATGCCGGGGACGCAAGGCAGGAGGAAATCGCGCACCGGATCGCGTGGGCAGCCGTAAAACGGTCCTATATGAAAGCAGGAGATTATTGGGTTCAAATTCCTAATCCTGGATAACGATCTACGCCGTTCGAAACATTCTCTCAAAATTTTTTGCCGCCGGGAATTTCTCTACATCGCATATAGATGGAGGCCTTATGGACAATCTTTCACAGCTTCGCGCTGATATGGTTGAAAATCAAATAGAAGCGCGCGGCATCCAATCCAAACCGGTTTTAGCCGCACTCCGGAAGGTGCCGCGGGAGGCGTTTATTTCTGATCGTCTTCAGGAGTTTGCCTATGAAGATTCACCGCTTCCCATCGCAGCCGAGCAGACCATCTCCCAACCCTATATCGTGGCGCTGATGACGGAGGCGCTGGGCCTGGCCGGGCGCGAAAAAGTGCTCGAAATCGGAACCGGCTCCGGCTACGCGGCGGCCGTTCTGGCCGAAATTGCCGCCCAAGTTTACACCGTGGAGCGCATTGGCCAACTAGCCGAAACCGCCGCCGCCACGCTGAAATCTCTTGGCTACAAAAATATCCACGTCCTGCATGCCGATGGCAGCCAGGGCTGGCCCCTAGAAGCACCTTACGATGCGATCATCGTCACGGCGGGAGGGCCCGAGGTTCCAGAGTCGCTTAAAGAACAATTGAAAATTGGCGGCCGGCTGGTGATCCCCGTCGGCACGGATCCGCGCGCGCAGGAGCTTGTGCGTGTCACCCGCGTCTCGCACGGCATTTTCAAAACCGAAGACCTCGCCGATGTTCGTTTTGTGCCGCTTATCGGCAAGGAGGGCTGGGCCGAGGAAGGGCTGCCACCCCCGCCATCACCTGGCCCGGCAAGGCGCCGCTTGGCCGAGGCGGATATTGTTCACGCCATCTCCGCCGCGGCCGAGCCGTTCGACTCGATCGGCGATGCCAACCTCGACAGGCTTATGGACCGTATCGGTGACGCAAGAGTCGTGCTGCTCGGCGAAGCAAGCCACGGCACCTCCGAATTCTACCTGATGCGCCAACGCATTTCCCAGGAGTTGATTAAACGTAAAGGCTTCCGTTTTATCGCAATTGAAGGCGATTGGCCTGACGTGGCGCGCCTCGACCATTACGTCCGCCACTTTGAGTTTCCACCAAGCGAGTGGACAGCATTTGCCCGCTTCCCAACCTGGATGTGGCGAAACAACGAGGTCCGCTCGTTCGTGGATTGGCTGCACGCCCATAACGCAGAATACACACCGCAGCAGCGGGTCGCATTTTACGGTCTTGACCTGTACAGCCTCTACACCTCAATCGGTTCGATTCTAAAATATCTTGATGAGATAGACCCCGAATCCGCGCGCATTGCACGCGAGCGTTACGGTTGCCTGACACCCTGGCAAACCGATCCCGCAACATATGGCCGCGCGGCGCTGAATAGCCGCTTCCGTACCTGCGAAGTAGAAGTCGCCCGTATGCTGGAAGATATCCTTCGCAAGCAAAGCGACTACGCAACCCATGACGGTGAGCGCTTCATGGATGCGGTGCAAAACGCCAAGCTGGTGACGGATGCAGAGCGTTATTACCGGATCATGTATCAAGGCAGCCATGCCTCCTGGAATCTGCGCGACAATCACATGTTCGAAACATTGAAGGCTCTGCTTCATTTTCACGGTACGGAAGCCAAGGCCATCGTCTGGGCGCATAACTCGCACATCGGCAATGCGGCGGCGACGGAAATGTCGACACGCGGCGAGTTCAATATCGGCCAATTATGCAAAAAGGAATTTGGCGACGATGCCTATTCCATCGGCTTTGGCACCCATTCGGGAACGGTCGCCGCGGCATCCGACTGGGACGGCGCGATGGAGGTTAAAACCGTGCGCCCCTCGCTTGCGCAAAGCTATGAGAGACTCTGCCACGAAACCGGCCATCCCCGCTTCCTGCTGCCACTACGGGCTGATGCAGCCCCGCATGTTCGCGCTAAATTGCTAACTCCCCACCTTGAGCGGGCAATCGGGGTCATTTACCGGCCAGAGACCGAGCGCGGCAGCCATTACTTCCAAGCCGTGCTGCCGGAGCAATTCGACGAGTACGTCTGGTTCGATGCAACCCAGGCTGTAACCCCCTTCGAGACCAAAGAACTTGCAGGGCTTCCTGATACCTATCCTTTTGGTTTGTGAGAACATTTATGGTGCTGGTCAGCAATTAAATGCTGGACCCAATCCACGTAATTCGGCGCGGGGCCCCACCGCCGAGCAGCACGTCGAGTACTTAAAACATTTGACTATGAAGGGCCCCCGTATCTGGCCGGAGTTGGCCGCCGCTTCAGTCGCCACCGGTCATTGACGCGAAATATTCATTATCCTTGGACCAGCAACCTGCTTAATCACGAGTAATGACTCGGCTCGAAATCTTGCCTAAAAACAGCCATAACGGGCACAGCGTGCTTCACGTGGTGGCATCGCCAATTGCGCGCGCTGGCGCCAAATCTGCCCGGAGATGGTCGCCGCTCCGGCCGCCACCGGTCATTGACGCGAAATATTCATTATCCTTGGACCAGCGACCTGCTTAACCACCGGTTATGACTCGGCCAGAAATCCTGCCTAACCAGCCATAATGAACACAGCGTTTTTCATGTCGTGGCTCCGCCAATTGCGCGCACTGGCCCCAAATCCGCCCGGACAACCCGCGCAGCCGGATGCGTTCATCGTCGCCATCGACCATGTTTCGCCGCTTGGCAGCCCGGTTTCCAGCAGCCCATCCCGCATTCACCGGCAGCACTGCCCCGGCTGCCGCCATGCCGGCACCGGCCCCACTGCCCCAACTCGACCAGGACGGCCAATTATGAAACGCTACATCCCCGCCGTCGCACTCATCCTTTCCGCCTGCGCCGCACCGCACTCCACCTTGCCGGCTACGTCAGCGATGAACGCCCGCCAACCGCAACCCCTGGTCCAGCAAATCAGCCTGCCAACAGTGCCACAAACCGCGCGCGTCAACGGCCAGCTCGACAATGGCGATGCGCTGCTCCCACCCATCGCCAGCTACAGCCCGGCGGCAACGCTGGGTGTTGCGGCGCCAAACGCCGGGTCCGCGCAAGGCGATATTTCACTCAATTTTGCCGATACCGATATCCACACGGTCGTGGACGAGATCCTCGGCACGATCCTGCACCAGAATTACACCATCGATCCGGCCGTCCAGGGCACGGTCAGCCTGCGCACCGTCGCCCCGCTGCCGCGCGATGCGCTGGTTCCCACGCTGCAGACCCTGCTCGCGCAGAACAACGCTGTGCTGGTACGCTCGAATGGCATCTACCGCGTGATGCCGGCGGATATGGCGGCGGCCACGCCCAATCTCGCCGGCGACGACGCGCTGGGAGGTGCCGCGGTGATTCCGTTGCACTATGCGCAAGCCGCTCCGCTCGCTGCCATGCTGCAGCCCTACGTGACCAGCACTGCCAAAATCGTAGCGGCAGCCGACGAGAACGCGTTGATCGTCGAGGGCGATCCATCCAGCCGCCAAGCGCTGGTGGATCTCATCCAGGCCTTCGACGTCGATGAACTGGCTGGCCAGTCCTACGAGCTGTTCCCGGTCACCGGCGGCGATGCCAAGGATTTTGCTTCGGCCTTCTCCGCCGCGCTCAACAAATCGACCGACCCCAGCCAGCAGGGGCCGATCACAGTGGTCCCGCTTGAGCGCATCAACGCCGTGCTGGTCATCGCGCGGACCGAGAGTCTGCTGGCCGATGCGCAGCGTGTATATGCCGTGCTCAACCAGGTGGAGCGCGAGTCCTTGCGCAGCTGGCACGTATATTATCTGCACAACGGCCGCGCCAACGACGCCGCTTATGTCCTGCAGCAGGCGTTCACACCTGATAACGTGACAGCGCAGCCAACGCCGCAGGCCACTGGTCAGGTCAACACCACGCTTTCCAGCCAGTCCGGCACCAGCGGGGTGAGCACCACCACCACCACCACCACCGGTAGCACCAGCAGCACCGGCTCCAGCGGTACCACCGACTCCGGCACCGCGTCCCCGGCCAGCACTGGAACCACGGACCAGAGCGGAACGGCCGGCGCCAGCGCGCTGCTCGGCCCGCTATCCTCCGGCGGCACGGGCACCGAGACGGACACCATCCGAATCATCCCCGACAATGAAAACGATTCGCTGCTGATCTACGCCACCGCCGAGGAAGACGACCGCGTCAGCGCCATGCTGGACCAGATCGACAGCTCCCCCGTGGAAGTCCGGATCGACGCCACCATCGCCGAGGTCGATCTGGACAGCGCCCTGCAATACGGCACCCAGTACTTCTTCAAATCCGGCGGCATCAATGCGGTGCTGAGCGAGGGCACCAGCGCCGCGCTGGCGACCAGTTTCCCGGGCTTCGTGCTCTCCGGTTCTGGCGGGGACGCGGCACCTCTGGCCATTTCGCTCCTGCAATCGGTCACCAAGGTCAATGTGCTGTCCTCGCCCGAATTGATGGTGCTCGACGGCCAGGCCGCCAGCCTGCAGGCCGGCGACCTGGTGCCGTATCTGACGCAAACCTCGCAGAGTACACTGGTCTCCGGTTCGCCCGTCATCAATTCCATCAACTACCGGGAAACCGGCGTTATCCTGCAGGTCACACCGCATGTCGGCAGCGGCGGGCTGGTGACGCTGGATGTCAGCCAAGAGGTCAGCGCCGTGCAGCCCTCCGTCACCACCGCGGGGATCAGTTCCCCGACCTTTTCGGATCGCGCCGTCACCTCGCGCGTCGCCATCCAGGATGGCCAGACCATCGGCCTCGCCGGTCTGATTTCGGATTCGGACTCGCACCAGAATCAGGGTATTCCGTACCTCAAGAACGTGCCGCTGTTGGGCGATCTGTTCAGCACCCAGAACAATCAGCGCACCCGCACGGAATTGCTCGTGCTGATCACGCCGCATGTCATCCGCACGCAATCAGACGCCGCCAGCCTCACCGCCGACCTGCGCGCAGAATTGCCCGACGCCGCCGACGTCCCGGCGTCGCTCGCAGCGCAACCCGCGTCCAGCTCGGCCGACCCAGATGCCCGCCTGCGGTCTCAAATCCAGCAATGATGCACAAGCACGATCAGTGCGGCTATGCGCTGCTCGTGCTCTAGGTCCTGGCGTTCCAACGCTTTTTGCCAAGGCTTTTTGCGACGGCTTGTTGATGGTGCAAGTCACGCCGCCAGCCGCGATGCGCGCCCGCGCCAAGCGAACATATGCCGCCGGCTCGGTGGCGCAGCCTTTCGCCACGCTTGGCGATCTGAACCACGTGCTCGGCATGGCACCGGCGATCTACGCCCGTCTCTCCCTCTCTCTGTAAGTTATCAGCAAGACGACCCCAGCCCGCTGGCGGGCGGCCAAGTCATGCGCGTCACCCTCGCAGTTTCCAACGCAACGGACCCGCACCGCAACAGATATCCCCCAGAAGATCACAGGGGCCATCACAAACTCGCGACACAACTGACTTAAAAGTTTCTTAATGTTGCAACAAGATTTTCCATCCAAATCTGCTATCGAGTGCCCGCTTGTCGTTCAACCGGCGCAGCAGCCTTAACTACACCCGTAAGATTCACACAAAAGGACCGTTCTATGACCCGCAACCAATTAGCTTGCAGCGTTTTCGCTGCCGCGCTGTCGTTCGGCACCGCGCATGCCCAGACGACCATTAACGCCGGCGGCTCCAGCCTGGCGGCCCCGACCTACATCGCTGAATTTCAGGCCTACACGAAGCTCAATCCGAAGGTGCTGTTCAACTTCGCAGCGGTCGGTAGCGGCGGCGGTCAGAGCGCGTTCCTGACCAACAACATCACCACGTTCTCTAGCCCTCCGGCCGGCACGCTCACCTATGGCACGATCGTCGGGACGCAGGTCGATATCGGCGCCAGCGACGCAACCCTTTCCGCGTCGCAGCTCACCAACCCGGCCACTGGCAGCTATGGCACGGCCCCTAATGGTTCGACTGCTGACGGCCCGGCGATCCAAATCCCAACCTTCGGGGTGCCGATCACCATGGCGTACAACGAGAGCAAGGTGCCGACGACTGCCGGCCTGACCCTGACCGACTCGCAGATCTGCGGCGTTTTGTCCGGCAAGATCACCGACTGGCACACGCTCGTCTCCACCATTCCGGCCGGCACCACCATTAACGTGACATATCGTTCGGATGGCAGCGGCACGAGCTTCCTGACCACGCAGCATCTGAACGCTGTCTGCAACGCAACCAACTCCAACTTCCCCGTTCTCCCGGTTCCGATCAGCAAATACTTCATTACCACCGGAACGACCACTGGGGCGCTCCCGACCGCCCCCGCGAACTTCACCGGTGAAAGCGGCAGCGCCAATGTCGCCGCTAACCTGGTCGCCACCGCCGGCAGCTTCGGCTACCTGAGCCCGGATTACACCTCGATCGCGCCGCTGTCGGCGAACACGACCACCCTTCGGGTTGCTAAAGTCAAGAACCCCCTGGCCGGTAATGTTGCCTACGCGCCGACCGTTGTGAACACGCAGCTTGCCTTGTCGCATGTTGGCCCGGGCTCGACCAACGCAACGGCGCCGGCGACCCTGGCGGCCGCCATGGACCCCCAAAACTGGGTGCCGGCCGTTCCGCAGACCACCGCCGGCTATCCCATTGTTGGCTACACCACGATGGATCTCAGCACCTGCTACGCGAACAAGACCGCGGGTACGGCCATCATCAAGTTCCTGACCGCTGAATATAACACCGCCTCGTTCGTGACGATCATCAAGAACAACGGCTTCGCGCCGCTCGCCAACACTGCTGCCGCACCCTACAAGACAGCCGTCTTGAACACCTTCTTGGGCAACACGAGCGGCTACAACCTGAACATTGATAACGCGACGACTTGCGCCAGCTACGCCGGCCGCTAATCGTTAAAATCTAACTGCTGAAGAAGAGGCGGCCATCGCAAGATGGCCGCTTTTTTTATGGCATAGACAGCGACTCGCCGCCTATCCTGATACGACCCGGCGGCGCAACGGTAATATGCCCATATGGGATAGTTGCCTGCGCAACGTGTTGCGGCTGACACCAAGATATTCGGCGGCGCGAACCTGATTGCCGTCCGCCAGATCGAACGCCGATTGCACCAGCGTCCGCTCAACCCTCGCGAACAAATTTGGTGCGCCATCCTGTATGGCTTTTTGGAAAAGGACACGCAGCGAGGGTTCGAGCGGGTCAGCACCGCGCGATATCTCCTGCGGCGGCGGCATCAGTTGCAAATGACCGCTTTGAATCATCTCGCCGTGCGTCAGCAGCACCGCATTGTGGATGACATTCTCGAGCTCCCGAATATTTCCCGGCCAAGCGTGGCAAGCGAGCCTGACGAGCGCGTCACTGCTGATCCGGATGTTCGGCCGCCCTAGCCGGTCGCCGTAAAGCTTTACGAAATGCTGCGCCAAAATCGGTAGCGCACCTTTGCGCTCACGCAGTGGCGGCAGCGTGATGGTGGCCACGTTCAGCCGGAAATATAAATCCTCGCGAAAGCGCTTTTCGGCTATCGCCGAATGCAGATCGACATTGGTGGCAGCGATCACCCTGACATTAATCGGGGTCGCAACCCGGGAGCCGAGCCGGGTCACTTCGCGCTCCTGCAGGACCCGCAGCAGTTTGACCTGCAAAGGCAGCGGCAGGTCACCGATCTCATCAAGCAGCAAGGTGCCGCCAGAGGCGGCCTCAAACCAGCCGCGCTGCGCCCGTACCGCGCCGGTGAACGCGCCCTTTTCGTGGCCGAACAGCTCGGCTTCGGCAAGCGTGTCGCTCAACGCCCCGCAATTCACCGCGAGAAAGGGACCCGACCGGCGGCGGCTCTGCGCATGGACGTAACGAGCCGCCATTTCCTTGCCCGTCCCGGTTTCCCCGATGATCAGCAGCATGGCGTCGGTCGGCGCCAGACGGTCCAGCATCGCCTGCACAGCTTGCGATGCCGGGTCGGCAAACACCGCTGGCAGCGAGCGCTCGGGCGGAACGTTCAGCCCCAGCCCGGTCGACATGGCGGCCGCCTCCGCTAAGGCCGTCTGAGCGATGATCATCGAGCCTGTCTCCAAAGCCGCGAGATACCTATCGGTAAACACTACAGAATATTATCTCTATGGTAACGATAGATATTTTGCCTACTTTTGTCGACATCACTTTGATTACGTTTTGGCGACATCACATTCGGGTGCGGTCGATTTTTCCGGCGCCAAGGCGCCCCCCCCCGATTGTTGCCAATGCATCAACCCACCACCCGCCGCTGCTGCATTTACAACAGCGGCGACTAAAAAAATCTTGTAAGTATTTGTACACATTGGAAAAGCGCTTGGCATGAAGTCTGCAAAAGTCCCAGGGGGACCTTACAAATACCCGGCAACTTCACTCAATAAGGACAAACTATGATCCGCAAACATCTCGCTTGCACAATCTTGGCAGCCGCGCTGTCGGTCAGCGCCGCGCATGCCGCGACCACGACCATCAACGCCGGCGGCTCCAGCTTGGCTGGCCCGACCTACATCGCCGAATTTCAGGCCTATAGCACGACCCATCCGGCGATCCTGTTTGACTATACAGCGGCCGGTAGCGGCGCTGGTCAGAAGGCGTTTCTGAACAACGATATTACCCAGTTCACGACAGCCCCGGCAGGCACACTCACCTATGGCACGATCGTCGGGACGCAGGTCGATATCGGCGCCAGCGACGCAGTCCTTTCCGCGTCGCAGCTCACGAACCCAGCCACTGGCAGCTACGCTAATTCAGCTGTTGACGGCCCGCTGATCCAAATCCCGACCATCGGGGTGCCGATCACCATGGCGTACAACGAGAGCAAGGTGCCGACGACTGCCGGCCTGACCCTGACCGACGCGAAGATCTGCGGCATTCTGTCCGGCAAGATCACCGACTGGCACACGCTCGTAGCCACCATTCCGGCCGGCACGACCATTCAGGTGATCTACTTTTCGAACAGCAGCGGCACCACCTTCCTGACCACGCAGCATCTGAATGCTGTCTGCAACGCAACCAACTCCAACTTCCCGGTTCTGCCGGTTCCTATCACCAAGACCTTCGCCTCGGTGTTCAACACCACCTATCCGGTGCCGGCGAACTTCACGGGTGAAAACGCCAGCTCCGCTGTTGCCGCTAGCCTGGTCGCCACCGCCGGCAGCTTCGGCTATCTGAGCCCGGATTTCACCTTGATCGCGCCGCTGTCGGCGAACACGACCACCCTCCGGGTCGCTAAAGTCGTCAACGGCATCAGTGGCGTGGCCTACGCGCCGACCGTCGCGAACACGCAGCTTGGCTTGTCGCATGCTGGCCCAGGCTCAACCAACGCAACGCCGCCCGCCACCCTGACGGCCGCCATGGACCCCCTGAACTGGGTGCCAACCGTCCCGCAGACCACCACCGGCTATTCCATCGTCGGCTACGGCACGATGGAACTCAGCACCTGCTACGCCAACAAGACTGCGGGCACGGCCATCGTTAACATCCTAAAGGCTCAATATACCACCGCCTCCTACGTGACGATTATCAAGAACAACGGCTTCGCGCCGCTCGTCAACACTTCTGCCGCGCCGTACAAGACTGCCCTCTTGAACGACTTCTTGGGCAACGCGAGCGGCTACAACTTGAACATTAATAACGCAACGACTTGCGCCAGCTACGCCGGCCGCTAATCGTTAAAATCTGACCGCTGAAGAAGAGGCGGCCATCTTGCGATGGCCGCCTCTTCTTCACGGCATAGACAGCGCCTTAGGGCTCTAAGCCTTGAACCACGCACTAAAACGGCGCTGCGGCGTAGTGCCCAAACAGCCGCCACAGGAAAAACGCCAGAGCCAGTGCCGGGCCAAAGGCAACAAGTTGCTCCCGGCGCAGGCCGCCTGGCCGCCGGCTAAGGATTGCCATGCCAATTCCGATCAGGCCTGCGGTCATGATGACGTAAGGGAGGCTCGCCAGCCCCAGCCAAGCGCCAGCCGCCGCCAGCAATTTTGCATCGCCTTCCCCAAGACCATGGCGACGCCTGACTGTCAGATAGGCCTGGTCGAGCAGGCGGAAGCCAAGATATCCCAGCGCCGCGGCAGCCGCATGGTCATAAAGCGCCGCAGGCTGGTAAAGCCACGTAACCCCAAGGCCCGCAAGGATGAGCGGCAGGGTGATGAGGTCGGGAAGCCGGAAATTTTCCGCATCAATCCAGGCGGCACAAAGCAGCGCCCAGCCAAGGGACGCATCGATCCAACTCTGCCAGCCACCGGCATCGACGCAAAATACGGCAACCGCAATGGTGAGTGCGGCAAGCTCAATTGCCGGATGAAACCAGCCAATCGGCGCGCCGCAATACCTGCAACGCCCGCGCAACAACGCAAAACTTGCCAGCGGCACAAGATCGAGCGGGCCGAGCTGGTGCCCGCAATGGTCGCAAGCTGAGCGCGCCATCGCTACGGGCCGCCCCTGCGGCCAGCGGCGCACAAGCACGCCAAGCCAGCTGCCGATGATCGGCGCGACCAGTAAAATCATCCAGACAGGCAGGACCATTCTGTCAGTTAGCGCACGCTGCCCTGCCAGCACAAATGCTCACGCGCCGGGTTTTTCGCCCTTTGGCGTATAGCCATCGGTAAGGGCCTTGATGAAGGCGATGATATCCTCTTCCTCGCCACGGCTGAGCGCCGGTTTCTGCCCGAGCGTGCGGTCCAAAGGCGGGTCAGTGTTGTCGATATTGGCCAGATATTTTTGCGGCAGATCGTCAAATTTCCGAACCTGGCCATCGGCCCTCTTGGGATAGATTTTTCCCGGATCTGTGTCGCGGAAATTGTAGAAATCCAGCACCTGCTGCAAAGTATGGAACACACCATTATGGAAGAACACCTGGCGGGTTGCTGTATTGCGCAGAGTCGGCGTCAGGAACATGCCGCAATACTGCGCCTGGTTCGCTAAGTCTTTGCGGTACGGCCCGCATATGCCGAGATCGTAATAGTTTGGATCTTTATTGACGGCGAGGTCCGGATTCCGGGGCGCCCCGAGTGCTTCGAACTGATGGTCGGTGAAGAGCGGCGGCTGCCCGTCCACCGTCGGCTGGCCGAGATGGCAGGCGGCGCAATCGCCTTTATTCGGGTCGTTGAACAGCACATAACCGCGCATCTCGGCCTGGCTCAGCCTGGCCTTGCCTTCAAGCCAGGCATCGTATTTGCTGGAATAGGGATGGAAGCTCGGATCCTCCACCTCGTAGCGAACCACGGCGAACAGCGCCTCGGACACCAGCAAGTCTGGCGTCTTAAAGATCGTTGGACCGAAGAGCTGGGTGAAGCTGCCGGCATAGGGGGCCGCCTGCAATTTGGCGCTGACGCGCGCAATGGTGCCGCCATCCATCTCGAACGGGCTGAGCAGCGGCCCCATTGCCTGGCTTTGCAGCGTATTGGCGCGGCCGTCCCAGAACAGCCCGCCCTCGGGCACGATGTTGGCAGCACTCTGCGCCGTGCTCTGGGCGGTCTTGGTGGCGCGCGCCGCGTTGCTGCCGGCCGCCGCCAATTGCGGCAGCGCCACCGGCGTATCATTATCGCCTGAGATGTCGGGGCCGATATAGAAATTGGGCTGCTGCGCCAGATACATCAGCGAGGGCACGGCGCGCGCGCCCTGGATGGAAACTGTGGGGCCGCCATATTGCGCCGCCAGACCATTGGCCGGGGCGTAGCTGTTCTGCGCGCTGTGACACGAGGCGCAGGAGAGCCGGCCGGAGGAGGAGAGGCTGGAATCATTGAATATCTGCTGGCCCAGCAGCGCCATGGCTGAAAGCGGCTGGACATCGGGCCGGACGAGCGTGACCGGGTTGGGATTTTCGCCCTGCGCGAGCTGGAAACTCGCGGCAGGGTTGGAAAACCAGTCCGCTACCGGTACCGGACTTTGTAACAAAAACACGGTGACTGAACAGACGCCAAGCGCCACAACAAGCGCGAGGCCGGCTAATATACGCATGGCGTCTGTCCTACTACGGCTTGGTCTTATTTGCCGGTCGCCGGCTGGAGCAACAGTTTCGGCGCCGTGCCAGTGCCGGCGAAGTTGAACAGCGTCATGATCGAGCCGGCCGTAGCGTCGAACGAACCGCCGCCCAGGCGCTCACCGCCCAGCCAGTTGTCCTCGATGAAGCGAACAATGGAGGCCTGCGAGATGGCGGTGTGGTCGACATAGTTCGTCTTCGCCCAGGGGGAGATGACCAGGAAGGGAATACGAACGCCAGGGCCGCAGCGGCCGTTCACCGGGTTACCGGAGATGCCGTCCGGCTGCGAGCCGGCGGTACCGCACTTGCCAGCGCCATTGAGCTGGTCGGCGGTGGCGTCGAAGGAGCCGTGGATCGCCGAGGTAAAGGCGTGGTCGTACCAGCCATCGGAGTCGTCATAAGTGATGATGATGGCGGTGTTGCTCCAGCCCGGCTGATTCTCGAGGAAGTTGACCAGCTTGACCACGCCGGCCTGCTCGTCGAGCGGGTCGGAATAGCCGGCATGGCCGTCCTGGCCGGCCGGCATCTTGATGTAGGAGACCGACGGGAAGTTGCCGGCGGCAACGGAGGTGTAGAAATCACTCAGGTCGTACTGATGGTTCGCGGGATCGGCGGCGCCGTTATGATCGAAGCTGTAGCCGATGGCGGACAGCTTGGCCGGGCGGGCATGGGTGGGGTTGGCGGTGGAGGCAAAATACTGAAACCACATATGGTGCGGGACATAGTCCGTATAGGTTTCCGCCAGGTTGGTGGTGGTGCGGCCGCAGCCGGTGGTGCCGTTGACGTTGGTGGCGTTCAGGTTGAAGCCGCCCATGAAGCCGCCCCAGGTGAGCTTGGCGGCGTTCAGCAGGTCGCCGATGTTCTTGGCGTTGATCATGCCAGTGTCGGTGGTGCTGGAGCAGGTGTCATAGGCCGGATCGATGTCGTTGATCAGCGTGTAGCCGCCCTGACCGTCGCTGACATAGTTGGAGGTCTTGCTAGCGGTGTTCACCACAGTGCTAAAACCGTTGGTCTGGCCCGCCACGACTTCAAGCGCGCCGGGGGTCGAGGGGCCGTAGGTGTCGGTGAAGGCACTGTCGCTCATGGCGAAATGCTGGGCGTAGTTCCAAAGCGCGGTGACGGTGTTGCCGTCGAAATAGCCCATAACCTGGCCCTTGGTGCCGAACGCGCCGGCGCCGCCGGTGATGCCGTTACCGGTAAATTCGGGGAACAGATCAGCCGCGCCATTGTCTTCGGCCTGCTGCTCGGGGGTGTAGGAATGGTTCTGGTCGGCCGTGACAGCCTGCGTGCGGTCCAGACGGAACGGGTTGGCGGCATTCACGCCATTCGCCGGGTTGCTGAGGTTCGGGTTGGAGGTCAGCAGGGCCAGGGTCAGGCCGTTCACTCCGTGGTTCGTCGTGGTCGGGGAGTGCGCCAAGGCGTGGAACACCGGCTCGCCGGCCGGGTTGGTGGCAACCGGGTAGGTGCCGAAATAATGGTCGAACGACACGTTTTCCTGATAGATGATGACGAGATGCTTGACCGGCGTCGCGGTGGACACAGCGTTCTCCTGGAGCGAGTCCCAGGCCAAGTCCGCAGGGGCCACTGCGCCGACCGTGGCGGGGGCTGTGGCGTGGGCATTGGCGGCCAGCATTGTTGCGAGGACAACCGTGGAAGCGCAAACGGAGGCGAGAAGAAGCGATTTGCGTAAGCTCATATTAATTCATCCTGTATAAGCGGTTAACATTTTATTAAGTCCGTGGCCTCTCTAGGTGAGCTCACTGGCCTTGTGTGTGACTCAATTATGATTTCGTTATGCGACCGTGAGCAGCCCATGGCGCGTAACTCCGCCCGCCTGCCGCCCCCTAGCGCCTACGCGCGGGCACCGATATTTACTGGGTGGATGGCCGCAACCGGCGCGGCGCAAGCCAGGGGCACGCCGCCGCCGGATGAGTGACATCATACTGTCACTTGCCAGCAGTGCTCGCCGCAGTGAAATAGCGGCTGATGGATACCGTGCCGATCGACCTTGCCGCAACGGCGGAAACCGCGTCGATGGCGGATGTTGCTCTCGACCTGCTGATCGCCCGCGGCATCTGCGATGCGATAGCGGTCGAGCGCGCGCGCGCCGTCGCTCGCGAGACCGGCATTGGTTGCTCACAAGCGCTTGTGCAGCTCGGCCTTGTCTCCGAGCGTACACTGGCGGAAGCCTGGGCCGACATGCTCGGTGTTTCCATGATGATGCCGGAACAATATCCAGACGCTCCCGTGTTGCTTGAGCGGCTGGGCGCGCGTTTCCTGCGGGGCGCCCGCGCGGTGCCGGTGGCAATCGAGCTTGGTAGCGCCGAACGGAGCCGTGCCGAGCGGGGCCGCCCCGGCCGCGACACGCTGGTGCTCGCGATGGCCGACCCGCTCGACCATTTCACGCAAGCCGCCATCCGGCTGGCCACGGGACTACATACGCGAATCGAGGTCGCCCTGCCCATCGAGCTCGAAGCCGCACTGGACCGGCTTTATCCCGAGGCCGAAACGGCACCGGATACCGAGGAAGACCCGGAAGCGGCGGAAGACGATACCGAACGGTTAAAGGATATGGCGAGCGAGGCGCCGGTCATCCGTCTGGTCAACCAGATTATCGCAAAAGCGGTCGAGACCATGGCCTCGGACATCCATATCGAGCCGTTCGAAGACCGGGTACGGATCCGCTACCGCTACGATGGCGATTTGCAGGACGCGGAAACCCAGCCCGCCCGGCTCGCCCCGGCCATCATTTCGCGCCTAAAAATCCTGGCGAAGCTCGACATCGCCGAGCGCCGGTTGCCGCAGGATGGACGCATCCGCATCGCCGTGCGCGGCCAGGATGTGGTGTTCCGTATCGCCACCGCGCCCAGCCTTCATGGCGAGATTATTGTGTTGCGCGTGCTCGACCGCAGCGCCGTGTCATTCGATTTTGCTGCCCAGGGGCACGATTCGCAGGTGATCGAGCGCCTCAAAACCGCACTTGCCGCCCCTAACGGCATCATGCTGGTTACAGGCCCCACCGGCTCGGGCAAAACCACCACGCTTTACACGGCATTGCTCTCGCTCAATGCCGAAGAGACCAAAATCATCACGGTCGAGGACCCGATCGAGTATCAACTGCCGGGGATCAACCAGATCCAGGTGCGCCCGCAAATCGGACTCGGCTTCCCCACCTTGCTGCGCTCCATCGTCCGGCTCGACCCGAATGTCATCATGGTCGGCGAAATCCGCGATCTGGAGACAGCGGAAATTGCCGCGCGCGCGGCCCTCACGGGGCATCTGGTGCTGTCCACCCTGCACACCAACTCGGCCGCCGCCGCCATCACCCGCCTGCGCGATATGGGGCTGGAGGATTATCTGCTCTCCGCAGTGTTGCGCGGCGTGCTGGCGCAGCGGCTGGTCCGCCGGCTTTGCGATGCCTGCAAAACGCCGCTGCAAATGCCGCCCGAGTTCGCACAGCGCTATGGCCTGTCCGGCACGAATATCTGGCGGTCCTGTGGCTGCGCGGCCTGCCGCAATACCGGCTATCGCGGCCGCCAGGCCATCGCCGAGTTTCTGGTCCCCGATGCCGAGATCGAACGGCTGATCATGACCGGCGCCGGCCAGGCCGAGGTCGAGCGCGCCGCCGTGGCCGGGGGCATGAAAACGATGTTGCAAACCGGCATGGAGGCCGTGGCGCGCGGCGAGACGACGGTCGAGGAGATTCTGCGCGCCGTCCGGGCCGAGGAATAATGGCGCGCTTCCGCTACCGGGCGCTGGGGAGCGGCGGTGAGCTGCTGAAGGGTGTTAGCGACGGCCCTAATACGGCTGATATTGCAGTACAATTACAAAAACGCGGGGCCATGGTGCTGGCCATCAGCCCGGCCGGACGCGCGCATGATCTGCTCTCGTTGCAAATCGGCGGTGCCGGCTCACTGCGCCGCACGGAGCTGGTGGATGTCACGCGCGAGCTCGCCACCATGCTCGGCGCCGGGCAGGACCTCGACCGCGCGCTGCGCCTGATGGCCGAGGAGGCGCCAAATAAGCGGGTCGGCGCGGTGCTTGGCCGGGTGCGCGAGCTGGTGCGCAACGGCACCCCTTTGGCCACCGCGTTGCAGAGCGAGCCAAAGAGTTTTTCGCGCCTCTATATCGGCCTCATTCGCGCCGGCGAGGCCGGGGGCGATCTGGCCAATACGCTCGAACGGCTGGCCGGCCTGCTGGAGCGCCAGCGCGGCATGAATGCGGCCGTGCAGTCGGCCATGATCTACCCGGCGATCCTGCTCATCGGTGCCGTCGGCTCCGTTGTGCTGCTGCTGACCCAGGTGCTGCCGCAATTCGTGCCGCTCTTTGCCCAGAATGGCGCGGCCTTGCCGCCCTCCACCGCTTTTCTGCTATCCGCCGGCAATGCCGTTTCGGCCTATGGACTTTACGTGCTGGCCGGCCTTGCCGTGCTGGCACTCGCGGCCCAGCAGGCACTGCGAAAACCAGGGCCGCGCTTGGCGGCGGACCGGTGGCTCCTGCGCCTGCCCATCATTGGCGGGCTGCTGCGCGAGATCCTGGCCGCACGCCTGGCCCGCACCTTGGGCATGCTGCTCATCAACGGCGTGCCGCTGCTCGGCGCTTTGGGCATCGCGCAGGACGTTCTGGGCAACCGCGCCGCGCAAAATGCGGTGCTGGCGGCGGCCGAGAGTGTCAAAACCGGCCAGGGCCTCGCCCCGTCGCTAGCCAAGGCCGCCGTTTTCCCCACGCGCCTCGTGCATCTGCTGCGGCTGGGCGAGGCCACCGCCCAGCTCGGCCCGCTGGCCCTGCGCGCCGCCGATATTCATGAGGAGCGCACGCGGCTGGCGCTGCAGCGCCTGGTGGCACTGCTGGTGCCGGCCATCACCGTGCTGATGGGGGCGGCGGTGGCCGGCATCGTCTCCTCGCTCATGCTGGCCATGCTCAGCCTCAATGACATTGCGCAGTAGTTCTGCTCCGCAGAAGGGGCCCAATAATCCCGTCCCCGAGTCAGGCTTCACCTTGCTGGAAATGCTCGTGGTCATCGCGGTGATGGGGCTGATTCTGTTGCTGGTTACGGGATATGGCCCGCCGCGCAGCCATCGGGTGGAGGCGCAGGCGGCCGCCCAGCAGGTGGCCGAGGCAATGCGCGACGCGCGTGGCCGCGCGATCGCGCAAGGCCACCAGGTAGCGTTTACTTTGCCACACCTGCCCGCGTGGCTCGCCGTTTCCGTTCAGGCACCGCCCGGCGGCATTGTCTTCGCGCCCGATGGCAGCGCCAGCGGCGGGCGCGTTTTGCTCGATGGCGATGGGCGGCATGTTGATGTCACCGCCGACTGGCTGACCGGCGCTGTGCAAATCGATGCGAACTGAGAGCCAGCGCGACGCGGGTTTCACGCTGCTTGAGGTGATGGTCGCCTTCGTCATCGCCTCGCTCGCTTCAATCGTGCTTTACCAGGCCGGTTTCAACGGCGCCGCTGAAACCGCCACCGCAGCCCGCTACCAGGAGGCGGTGGTACGCGCGCAGTCGCGGCTGACTTCCATCGGTGCGCTGACGGCGCTGCGGCCGGCGCAGCTGAGCGGCGATGATGGCGGCGGTTTCCACTGGCGGCTCACCATCGCGCCTGAAAAATCCAACGGCACGCTGACGCTCTACAGTGTGCAGGTCATCGAGAGCTTTGGTAACCGTCAGGTGACGCTCGCCACCGAACGGCTGGGACCAAGCTCGTGATACGGCGCGCCTCGCGGCGAGACGCCGGCTTCACATTGCTGGAAATGCTGGTCGCACTCGTGGTGTTCGGGCTGGTGATGGCCGGGCTCGCTCAGACCTTCCGGTTCGGCCTCACCGCGTGGTCGGCAACCACGCGGCGCGCGGTTGGTCCCGAGAACCTGGCGGCAACGGATGCGGCGCTGACGCGAATGATCGCGCAAGCGGTCCCCGGCACCCTAACAGGGTTACCGGATCAGCTGGCCTTCACCACGCCGCTGCCTGCGGGCGCGGGTCTCAACGGAGGGCTCGCTGATGCCGCCATTATGGTCGCGCCGGGGGGCACCCTCATACTGCGCTATGCCGCGCACCCGCCTGGGATCCCCCTCACGCGCGCCCCCGCGCCCCGCATCGAAATTCTCGCCCAAGGCGTGACCGCGCTCAACGTCTCCTATCTCATGCCGCAACCGAGCGGGCCGCCCGCCTGGTCCAATGCCTGGTCAGATAGCGGCCTGCCGCTTCTGGTCCGGATACATCTCCAGTTCGCCGGCGGCCAAAGCTGGCCCGACCTCGTCGCAGCCCCGATCGATCCTGGTAACTGACTTAAAAGATTCATTGTTCGGCCTGCTTGGAAAGGATTAACCACCCGCCATGAAGTTGTCACAGACCGTACGGGGCCAGCCCTCGTGCTGATGGAGTTTGCTGTCTGGTGGGTGGACCAGATGCGCTCGTTGGTCCCTGGCGGCGCATCCCATGCCAGCCGGCAACCCGATGCACTGATTGTCGTGATTGACAGATTTGCGGATGGCGACCCCGTCGACAACGTAACCGGCTCAATCCTCCTCCGCGAAGGCGGGCTGGAGACTCCCGTTGGACCGCTTGATCTGGACCGCCCGCAGCCTGCCGCAGCGTCGCATTTGGCCACCGGCCTGCGGCTGCCGCCCGGCACCGTGCTCCAGCGTGATGTCGTGCTGCCTTTGGCCGCGGCGAAGGGTCTGCAAACGGTGCTTGGCTTTGAGATGGATCGGCTCACGCCCTTTTCGGCCGACGAGGTCTATTGGGGCGTCGCCGGACTCCGGCCGGACCACGCGCGCGGAAAACTTAACCTGCAGCTTTTCGTCGTGCTCCGTGCGCAGGTGGATGCTTTCTGCCAGGCACTGGCTCCAATCCGGCTCGCTCCCGCCTTCATCGAGGTGCCGGGCGGGCGGATCGAACTCGCGGGGGCGCGCCCGCGTGCGAACCGATTCATGCAAATGGGCCTATCCGCGCTCTGCGGCATTCTGGCCTTCGCCTGCCTGGCGGCTCCCTTTATGCGCCAGCAGGTGGCGCTGGATGCGGCGGCACGCGTCATCGCGGCGAACGCGCCCGCGGCGCACATCGCTTTGGCCCTGCGCCAGCAGCTCGTCACTGCCGCGTCCGGCCGCTCGGCCATCGCGCAGGCACGGCGCACCGGCGATGCGCTTCAGGTGCTTGCCACCCTCACCGCCGCGCTGCCGGACGGCACCTGGCTCAGCGATCTGGCGCTCAAATCGGGCGACCTGACGTTTGACGGCCAGTCAACCAACGCTGCCCAGTTGATCGGGCTGCTTTCCGCGGTGCCGGGCCTGCGCGACCCGAATTTTACCGCGCCCGTTACCCGCACCGCCGACGGCAAGGCCGACCAGTTCTCCCTGCACGCCGAGGTCGCGCAATGATGGCCGGGACTCTCACGCTACCAGACGGCAGGCGAGGCCAGACGCTCGCCATCGCGCTCACCCTCGTCGCCGCCGCGGTGTTTTGGGTTGCCGCGGTGGCGCCGCTGATCGGCTGGTATCAGGACCGTGCGGCCGCACTTGCCCAGCAACAGGCATTGGCCGTGCGGATGGCGGCGTTAAGCCAGGAAATCCCGGCGCTGCGTGCATCGGTTAGTGCTGCGGGCCTGCAATCAGCGGATAATCAGCTCTTGCTGGCAGGCAGCACGGATGCGATTGCCGGCGCCAATCTTCAATCGGCGCTGCAGGATCTGGCCACCCAGGCCGGCACCAGCCTGGACAGCGCGGAATTGCTACCCGTGCAGCCGGCCGGCACGCTGCGGCGCATCGGCATGCAGGTGAGCGTTACGGCGACATGGCCCGTACTCATCGCGCTGCTCGAAGCGATCGGCACGGTGCGCCCGCGCATGATTGTCGGTGAGCTCAGCGTCACCAATGCCTCGCAGGCGGCGGGCGCAGAGCCGCCGATGCAGGCGACTTTTTCCGTCACCGGCTTTCGCGCCGGGACGCCATGATCCGCTTCCGATGGTGCACAATGCCGGCTGTTATGAAGCCGGCGCTCGGCAAGCCGGCTTTTGCCGCCGCGCTCTCCTTGCTGCTCGCCGCCGAGTTGCTGCTGCCAGGGCCGGCAGCACCTCCGGCGCGCGAGGCTCCTGCCATTCCGGCCGCGACACCAGATCAAGGCGCCGACGCCGCCATCCTCCAATGGGGCGGCACAATCCTGGCGCGACCGCTTTTCGACGCCAGCCGCCGGCCGGCCGATCAGGCCGGCCCGGAAACTGGCTTCACGCTGCCGCGCCTCTCGGCGATCATTGTCATCGGCGGAACGCGCAGCGCGATCTTCGCGGCACCCGGGCAAAAGCCAATGCTGGTGGCTGAAGGCGGCGAGATCGGCCCCTACCGGCTCACCTCCATCGCGCCCGACAAAGTGGAGATGCTCGGCCCGGACGGAACGGTCACGCTGCACCCCCAACGCATGCCGGCCGCCCCGGCACCCGCGGCAAATTAACTGATGCGCCGCACCCATTTCCTAACCTTGCTTGGCCTGCTGCTGCTTGGTTCCTGCACCCAGCCACCACCGGCTGGCGAACCGGCAGCCCCCATGCCGCCGATTGCCCGCGCGCCAACCGTTCTGACAGAGCCGCCAAGCCGTATCAGCGGGCCTGTGGCCAGCGCGAATTCTACGCCCCGCCCCAGCGCGAGTTACGGCACGCTACCCCAGTCCGCGGATGAAGCAGCAACGCTGACACCCTCAGTCAACGGCACAATCTCTCTCAACTTCGCGGATACCGACATCCGAACCGTGGTCGACCAGATCCTCGCCGGCATCCTGCACGTGAATTATACGATCGACCCGTCGGTAAGCGGGACGGTGACCTTGCGCACGGTCACGCCGCTGACGCGCGACGCCCTGATCCCAACCCTGCAGACGCTACTCGCCCAGCACAATGCCGTGCTGGTGCAGTCGAACGACTTGTACCGCATCATGCCTGCAGACCAGGCGTCCGCGCCGGCACTCGCCGCGGATGCGGCACTTGGTGGTGCTTCGGTGCTGCCGTTGCGTTACACGTCCGCCCCGCGACTTGCCGCCCTGCTGAAGCCATATATCACGAAAGGCGGCTCGATCATCGCCGATCCGGACCGCAACGCGCTGGTTATCCAGGGTGATCCCCCCACGCGCAGCGCATTAACCGCGCTCGTGCAGGCGTTCGATGTCGATGCATTGGCTAATCAATCTTACGAGCTATTCCCCGTCACGGACGGCAATGCGCAAGATTTCGCGGGCGCCTTCTCGGCGGCACTCACCAAACAGGGCGATACAGAGGGCGCTCACGCGGTCACGGTGATACCGCTTCAACGGATCAGCGCGGTGCTCGTCATCGCGCGTGCGCAGAGCTATCTCGGCGATGCCACGCGCGTTTACGAAGTGCTCAACCAGGTGCAGCGCGAGACGGTCCGCAGTTGGCACGTGCTCTACCTCCGCAACAGCCGCGCCAACGATGCCGCATATCTGCTGCAGCAGGCCTTCACGCCCGATAACGTCACCGCGCAGCCTACCCTGGCAACCTCGCCTGCCGCCTCCGGCACACCGGGCAGCACAAACAATGCAGGCGGCTCGGCGGCGTCGACAAGCGCTGGCATCACCGGCTCCGCGTCTTCCAGTGACTCGAACGGGGCGGGCGGCCTGCTGGGCACATCGGTAACAAACAATGGGAGCGCGGGGCAGGCTTCGGGCACGGGCACGGACACGGCCTCGCCGACTACTTCGCAGGGCTCGACAGCCGGCGCAAGCGCGCTGCTTGGCCCGCTGTCCGCCACTTCGTCCAGCAGCGCCGCATCGGGTCTTCACATCATTCCGGACAACCAGAACAACGCCTTGCTCGTCGATGCCACTCCGCAGGAAGAAGAGCAAATCGAGGGCGTGCTCGCCAAGGTCGACATCATGCCTTTGGAAGTGCGGATCGACGCCACCATCGCCGAGGTCGACCTGACCGGCGCTCTGCAATATGGCACGCAGTTCTTCTTCAAATCCGGCGGCATCAATGCGGTGCTGAGTACCTCGACAAGCGACTCCTTGGCCACCAACTTCCCCGGCTTCGTGCTGTCTGGCCATGGCAGCGATGCCGCACCTCTGGCCATCTCGGCGCTGCAATCCGTGACCAAGGTGCGGGTGCTCTCGTCGCCGGAGCTAATGGTGCTGGACGGCCAGGCCGCAAACCTGCAGGTCGGCGATCTGGTGCCCTATCTCACCCAAACCTCGCAGGACACGACCGTTGCTGGCGCACCGGTGATCAACTCGATCGATTACCGGGAGACCGGCGTGATCTTGCGTGTCACCCCGCATGTCGGCAGCGGCGGGCTGGTCACGCTCGATGTCGACCAGGAGATCAGCGGCGTTTCCCCCACCGTCACCACCGCAGGGATTAATTCGCCGACCTTCACCGAACGTGCAGTCACCTCGCGCGTCGCGATCCAGGACGGCCAGACAGTCGGCCTCGCCGGCCTGATCTCCGACAATGATTCGCACGATAACCAGGGGATTCCGTTCCTGAAAAACATCCCATTGCTGGGCGCTTTGTTAGGATCGCAAAATAACAACCGGTCGCGCGAGGAGACGCTGGTGCTGATCACCCCGCATGTCATAACCAGCCAGCAACAGGCACTCGATCTGACGGCGGACCTGGAAGAGCATTTGCCCAACGCGGCGCAGGCGCCGGACGTGCTGCAAGCCACCCCGGTCGGCGGCTCGGCCGATCCCAACGCGGCGCTCGCCGCCGCCGCGGCCCCATGAAGCCTACCCGCGACCGGGGCTTCGCGCTTCTGGTGGTGCTGTGGAGCCTGGTGCTGATCACGCTGCTGACCACGCAGATCCTGGCCTCCGGCCGTACGGCGTTGACACTGGCTGGCAATTTGCGCGATGCGGCCGAGGCGCGTGCGAGCGACGACGGCGCGATCAACGAGGCGATCTTTCATTTGCTCTCGAGCGGCGCCGATCATTGGCCGGCCGATGGGAGCCCGCACGTGCTTGGCACCAGCGACATCACCCTAACAATACGCATCAACAGCCTGGCCGGTAAGATCAACCCCAATCTCGCCTCAACCGCGTTGCTGGCCGCCTTGTTCCAGGCGTGCGGCGCGGAGCCAAGCCAGGCGAAGCAGTTGGCGATTTCAATCATCGCATGGCGCAGCATCGCTATTTCAAAAAGCGATACACAGGCGCTGCTGGCCACTTACCGGCGCGCCAACCTGCCCTACGGCCCGCCGGGTCAGCCCTTCGCTGATCTCAGCGAACTCGCCGACGTGATCGGCATGCCGCCGTCTCTGCTGGCGAAAGGACTGCCGCATATGAGCCTTTACCAATCCGGCGATCCGGATCCCACTCTGGCTGACCCGGTCGTGCGCCAAGCCCTCGGCCTCTCCGGTCAGGCCGGCACCAACAGCAAAGCATATGAAGGCAATTTCCCGGTAGTGTCGATCGACGCGCAGGTCGACGGTCCCGGCAAGCTCGCCGTCGGCCGCAACGCGATCGTCAGCCTCGCCGGCGCGGACGCGGCGCCGCCGTTCCAAGTGCTGTCGCTGTCCGATGACGGCGGCGCAACAAGTTCCGACATTAACCCGTAACAACAGCGGCGCTTATTTGAACCTTTACCGTGCATGAGATTCGAGTCACACGTTGCTATTTGTTACAGATCATCCCTGGGTCTCCCGGCTGCCCGGATTTGTCCGCACTGCCGAGCGAACAAAGGTCGTACTCAAGCCCCTGGCGTGCTGATGGTTGCTGATAGAAATACGGATGGCCCCATGGGTCCAGCGGTAAATTATTGGTTTTCAGATACGGCCCCGCCCAGCTATCAACATCGTCCGGCTTGGCGATCAAGGCCTGCAAGCCGTCTTGCGTGCTGGGATAGCTTCCAGCATCGAGCTTGTAGAGATCGAGCACCGAGCCGACCTGCGCGATTGATTGACGCGCAATCGAATCCTTCGCATGACCGAGCTGGCGCAATACTGCTGGCGCCACTAGGCCGATCAAAAGCCCCAGAATGACGATAACGACAAGCAACTCCAACAAAGTGAAGCCGCCTTCCCCGTCATCCGGTTTTAGAAAATCCTCGGTATTATGTGACAATTCTGTGTCGCTCATGGTTACCTGTTATGCTCCGCTTGCCACACTGCTATAACAGCTTGCTACAGTCAGCGAAACTGCTGATGCGGGACTAGAGTGCGATCCAACGGATAGGCATCGGCCGCGCTTCCAATCAGTTGCTTCCAATCAGTTGGTGAATCGCCCGCTAAATGTTGATAGAGTTGAAGAATGATCGCCTATTTGAAATGCATGCTGATCGTCGCCGCCACGACCGGATTGCCGCCGCGCGTGCTGCCGGTCATCCAGTCGATCGAGGGTGGTGCTGCCGGCATGGTCACGCCCGATAGCAACGGAACCGCGGACCTTGGCGTAATGCAAGTGAATACGATCTGGATTCCAGCACTCGCCACTCAGGCGCAGCTATCACAAGCACAGACCAGGAGCCGCTTGATCCAGGACCCTTGCTTCAACATCGCGGCATCCGCCCTGATTCTTCGTTCATATTTGGCGGAAGCCCATGGCGATCTGCCAACCGCCGTCGGTGATTACCATTCGCATACGCCAGCGCTCAAAAATGCCTACGAAGCACTTGCCGAACGAAAGGCACGCCAATTATTCGTCGATGAAACTCCCTGATCGCGAATGACATTCGGCTAGGGATTCGTCGCTCTTGAAGGCCGTTTCAACCACTTATACCAGCAGCCCTAAAGATT
>PLSD01000017.1 GCA_003164135.1 Acetobacteraceae bacterium | reverse complement strand
TGCCAATTTGTTTTGGAACGGCGCGGCTCTGAATCTCGGCGTTCTGGGGGGAGTAAAATTCATGATTTTGTAGATATTTCAGTGCATTCTCTAAAATCCTATGTCGCGATACGTACCTTTGCCGGGACGAACCCAGTCCGAGAAAATCGAAGCGGTACGGGTCTTTCAGGGATTCACGCGCCAGATCGGAGTGCGGCGCGGGCAGCGTGGCCGGGAAATTGGTGACGGCCACCCCGCTCCGCTCCAGCAGGCGACATTCGATCTGCATCACCAGTACATTGCGCGACCAGTTGTGTTCGATGGCCTGGGCAGCGTACCATTTCCGGGTTTCTGGACCGGGCAATTTATCCAGCAGCGCCAGCTGATGATACCAGGGTAATTGTGCAAGCACCTCTTGCACAAATGACTCGTCCGGCCACACTTCCGCAAAGGCACGCATGTATTTGAGGTTGCGTGGCGAAAAGCCCTTCATGTCGGGGAAGGCCGTGCGTAGGTCCGCCGCCAGCCGGTCGATGACCTTGGCACCCCAGCCCTGCTCGGCCTGTCGGGCGAGGATGTCGCGGCCAATCTGCCAATAGAGCAACACAAGTTCGCGGTTGTCGAATTCCTTTAATTTGTAGACTCGCCGCTCACCTAACTGTCTGATGCGGCGACTTTTTGCCAACTGGCAATTTCCCGTAATCTGTAGACTGGTCCGCTTAAATAGTAGACTCGGTCTTCGAAGGAAGCTTAGCTATTTCAAATAGTTAAATCAGTTGAGTCTACTCATTACGGGATAACTGCCGTTAATTCCGCGGAGTCTACGAATTAAAGAAATCCGACAGCGGTGGAGCGGCGTAAATAACCTACCGCCTGGGAGTCGGCAGGGAAACCACGGCGGTGCCGATGATGAGGATTTAGACGCCGCGAACCTACCACCTGGGAGTCGGCAGGGAAACCACGGCCAGCCGTCAGAAGTTGCACTGCGTACTGCTAACCTACCACCTGGGAGTCGGCAGGGAAACCACGGCAGCCGCAGTAATCGCTGCTTCTGTTGCTGAAACCGACTGGTCCTTTACAAAGGCGATCATGCTGAAACTGAGCACCAGCATGATCGTCATCACGTCGATCATCATTACGTCGAACCCGGGCGCCGCTTCGAACGGTGCATAGGCGACATCGGGCCAGACCAGCGAACGAACCGCTCGCTGGAGCATGAGAACCACCTGAATCCCCAGAACAGCCAGCACCGGCCAACGGATGATGCGAGACCCTTGCCGCTTCAGCCATAATTCGTGTGTGGCAAGACCGATCGGGATCAACAGCAACAGAAGACCCAGGCCAATGCGAAGATCCATGTTTGCCCTGAACTCGGGGACAAAACAAAGACCGAGCCAGATCGCCGCAGGCAGGATGATCACAACAGGCTGCGGCGGGCGATCCCGCAAGGACCGGAAAGCGGTCCAGATCAAACCGAAACTGATTAGCAACGCGGAATTCACAAACGCAACGCCCACCAGGAATGGCAACGCAACGCGCCCGATAACAGCAACGCAGACCAACACGGCGGCTACGGCCATCCACAACATCGCCGTCTGTTTGCGATCCTGCAACAAAATTAGCAAACAGCCTCCCGCGGCCAGAAGAACCACGAGAATCATGGTCAGTAAGAGAGTCTGCGGATCCAGATCCAACGCCGCCCTTTCAATTAATTTAGCCCGGAATCGCGTGGGAAAGCCTCCGTGAACCAGCTGATGAAGGCGTCCCCCGGCATTGGCATGTTGATCAGATATGTGCCCCATGTTGCCGATGTCGCGATGACGATTATTTTTGGCCCCATCGGCTCCGGCAAAACTGCCTTCCTCATGTTTATTCTCGTGATGTTCGAGCAAGCGATGCTGCATGAAAACCGCCAATCAGGCGTCCGGGGGGCAGTCGTTTTCTTCGACAAGGACCGAGGCGGCGAATTGCTGGTACGCGCCAGTGGCGGGACATATCTCATACTGCGCCGGGGTGAGGCATCGGGTATGGCCCCGCTGCGGGGCCTTCAGAATACCAAAGCCGACGCGGATTTTCTGCGCGCCTGGATCATCGGGTTGATTCAAAGCGACGGCAAAGGTCAGCTCTCGCCGGATGAGGAAAAGCGCCTGGACCGTGCGATAACCCGGCAATTGAGTATGCCGGTGGAGCTGCGGTCCATCGCCGGGTTGCGCGAATTTCTCGGCCATTCGGACCCGAATGGTTGCGGGCCGCGTCTTGATAAATGGTGCCGTGGCAAGGCGAGATTATCGGCAACACAACAAATGCTGCGATGAGATTCGGTCCGAACGCCGCCGCCGACTGGGCGTTGCTCATGGCCTATAACGATCCGGTCTCAGCGCTCGCTGCCTGCAAAAAATCCACAGCCGCCGACGCAAACGGCCAGCATTACTGTTTGATGCCAGTCTGGACCGAACCCCCGCGACCTGCCAACTCCTGACAATACTGGCACGTATGCCGCCAGTCACGCATGGCTTCCGCATTTTGTTGATTTTTTTATTGACGTCGGTATCACCATGGGTTTCTTTATCTGGTTCATCAAACGCAGCGAGGGCACGGTTATTTTTAAACGGATATCCATGACTCAATAAGCAAAAGTCGTAAATTCTTGAGGAAATTCAATAGTTAATATTGCTCGCAGAATGTTAATTATGGAAAG
>PLSD01000101.1 GCA_003164135.1 Acetobacteraceae bacterium | reverse complement strand
TTTTCCACATTGCGTCTACCAGCGAGACCTCCTTCATTCTGCGCGGAATGTTTTTCCGACCTATCCAAAGACCAATACGCACTGGAACGACTGGGGTGCCTATGTCAGCATCAGGAATATTCTGGAACGTGTGGAACGTAAGGTGCCAGAAATACCCAGGGATGAATTTGAGGTAAGGCCAGGACATTTTGGTGACCTTGGCAACAAGCTAGACCCGCAAGTTTCAGCGGACACCATATCTCATAAATCAAATTTTTGGGATTTCAGGATATACGACAACAAAATTGTGAATAATGGCCGGGTCTGGATTTATGAGAATAAAGCAGCAATCTTGGACCAGGTTTGCCTGCTTTACGGCGATTCTTTCTCGACAAATCTAGCTAAATTTCTAGCGCGCTGGTTTCGCAGGCTGGTGTATGTGCATACCACGCCTATCGACGCTTCATTTGCCCTAAAGGAAAAGCCAGACCTTATCATTTATGAGGTCGCGGAACGGTTTCTTATCCGGGCCCCAACGCCAATGGCCAAATTCAACATTAAGGACGTCATTGCCGAAAAAATTAGGAAAGAGCCTCCAGATTTAGCTGCGGAGCTTATCACAAAGCAGCGTGAACTATGGCCGGATTTCAGTTGCTAATTGGCATAACCCGTGTTCTATTGAAAATGTTTGAATTGTATATATTGCATGAGCAAGTTCGAGATCGTCCCCGGCGTTGTTTCTGGTAAGTCCAGCCTCGGCTGCCGCATCCACGACTGAATAACGACATCGTCAAATTGATAGTGATGAATTCCTTCGACTTCCTCGAACCTCGCCTCAGCGTGTTCGTCCCAGGCAACACCGCTCTTGTCGCCGGGATTGCCATTATAAAAGATGCCAGACCGAATGCCATTTAACTTCGTGAAAGTCTGCGCCTGTTGCAACTGAGCCAGCCAGTGTGCATGATTCTTGACATCTTCAGAAGCTGACCCGCTCGGAAACCAACCGATATCAAAATGTATAAATGCGAGCGGATACCCTGTCGCGCTGCCAAAAGATTTTGTCCATGCCTGCATCTGGTCCCAGAAATCTGGCGGAATATCGTTTCTTCTATACGGATTCAACAGGGGCTCTTCATCTCCCACGATAACATCCGGGTAGTAGGATCGGATCGCGGCAATGTTGTTCGCGGCATTAACGGCGACATCGTTGATCGTCGCCTGGCAAGGAAACGCGCCATTCGGCTTCGTTGCGTTGGACATATGCCCGAACCAAAGCGGCTCATCCATGGCCACATATTTAAGTGGCGCACCGAGCCGGTGAAGCCGCTCGGCCAATGCTTTGTCGACGCCCTGTGGCCGGTTGCCTTCGATGCCGAAGCCGCATTGATTTGGTTCAGCCGTTAGGATTGGCATCTCCAAAGCCAATGCGATGTGATGCTCGCCAAGAAAATTAAACATTGTACGAAGCATAGGGTCTCCCGCCTTAACGGCGAATTGAGTTTGGAGCTCGAAAACATCTACTTGGCTGAGCGATTGCGGCCATTCAGACGGGGAAGAGAACAGCTTCATGTAGTCTTTTGTGGGGGGAGACGAAAACCATATTTGGGGCTTTGTCTCGGCAGAAGCAGGAATGCTCTCGAAGCATAATCCAAATGCAATGGCTGCAACAAGAGCGGTGCGCATGATTTTATTTGGGTGAGCCAAAAACATGCTTCTTAGACCCTATCTAATCTGTTTGACGTTGACGAGAACGCATTTTTTCATAGCAGTCGATCTCATAATTTAGCTCATCAACCTGACTCTTCTTGTATGCAAGTACCTGTGTTAGAACATTCCAGTTCTTGTATTCGTAGAACGCGGTATCATACAAAAAATCTCTTAGCACTTTTTCGTTTAGTGGTGTCGATAATAATTTAGTTAGACCAGGGCTCGCCCTGGAGAATGCTTTCTCGGGCGACATATCAGAAAATTTCTGCCGGGCACGCTCGTATAATTCTATGTCATAAGTGAAGCGTTTAACATCTATGTCGAATACCTCACTCTTCCGATCTGGAGCCACGTTGCTTCTGAGGGGCTTTGGGTTAATTCCCATTGCTTTGAAAATTGCTCCAGCTGTGTCGTCAAAATTTTCGCTGAAGTAGACATAATGACAAGCATCGATAACATTCATGGCTCGGTCAGCTGGAGAACCCGCTTCTCCAGCTATGGTTGGAAAGCGCCTTATAAGAAACCAGCAAATTGGATTCCTGGTCTTTTTTATTATTGCCTCAATATCTGGACGAGAATTCGAAAGGTGATTCGCGAGGCGGGCTGCATAATTCAGCTCACTCTTGAAGCGTTCTATCGGGTCTCGCAAGCCAGTTACAAGTATTGCGTTTGTCCCAAAGAACTTTAACATTTCTTCGTGAATGAGATGTCCCCACACGAAACGAAGCCGCTCCTTCTCACGAATGTACAAAAAGTCCTGCTTCTGCTCGCGATAGTTCCTATAAACACTCGTGTTCTGAAAAATCTGGTCGGAGGGCAAACAAGACCGAACCCGATCCAGCATTGCTGTACCAGCGCATTTTGGAATATGTATTCCTACGAACGTGTGCTCCAATGTTAGTCCCTTCAAATCGCCAAAATCGCCAATTACACAACCAATATCATTCTATTTTTGAAAGAGCCTGCCTGGGTGCCTTTTTCTTTACACCGGCATCCCGACCACTCTTGCCCGTCAAAGCAGCATCTTTTGGCAAAGGAGCATCTTCCGCAACAGATGATGCCAGCATTAACTCATCTCGATCTGAACATTCTGATTCTAGAGCAACCGACTCCTGAACAACGGCGTCACCAACCTTCGGCTTTGCCACGGCGATGAGCATCTTCTCCCATTGCTGGACAACCAAGCGTATATCGAACCGCTTGGCATCCTCGCGCCCGGCGATTCCCATGTCCTGGCGAATGTCGTCATGCGCGGCCAGATAGCTCAGTGCGGCGGCCAGGCTGGTGGCATCCTCATCGGGTTCCACGAGCAAACCGTCGACCTCGTGGCGGATCAGGTCGCTTGGCCCATTGCAGTCGGCATAACTGATACAGGGCAGGCCAGCCTGTTTCGCCTCCAGAATGACGATCGGCAGGCCCTCAAACTCCGAGGCGAGCACAAAAATCGAACTCACCTCCAATTCAGCGGCAATTATTTGGCTCGTCCCCCGCATGGCGATGGATTCCGAGAGGCCGCTCTGGTCAATAAGTCCCTGGAGCATATTCCGCTCACTGCCCTCGCCGTAAATGTCGAGCCGCCAGCCCGGCATGTTGGCTGAAGCCGCGATGAACGCCTTAACCAGCCTATCAAACCGCTTCTGCCGCTCCAGCCGGCCTACACCGATGATGCGCTTGGGACGATCCCGCTTCAACAGATCGGGAACGTCTTCAGTTACCACAACGCCATTGGGAACGGTGTATATCCTATCCTGGAACGTTTCTGGCAGGGATGTCTTGTACCGGTCCAGCAGCAAATGCACGGCGTCAACCTTTTCAAAACACGCCAAGCGGCCCGGGCGCGACCACCATAGTTCTTCTATCTTGGCCGGATCATTGTGCTCGGAAGCGATGATCGGAATCCCTAGCCCGTGGCAGGCATCCACCAGCGGCTCGAACAGCCATTCAGACAGCATCGGCACGAACACATCAAGATCTCTCTTGGCAAGTTCGATGCGCAGCGCCGATGCCGTTTGGCTTATGTCATCTTCGTTAAAGACGTCAATGACCGTGATGCTCTCATTCAGGCTATAAACCGGCCGCGCCCCGCCCCACTCCCGGCAGAAAATATAGATGGAATGACCGAGATTGGCGAGGCCATTTGCCAGCTGGGAAGCTAAACGCTCGATACCGCCCTTTGAAAACAGCATGCCGTGAACATAAAAACCAATCTTCAGAAAAGGCTTGTTATGTCGCAGGGAGTATTTTTTGAGAAGTTCCACGGCATCGAACATCTCATCTTTCGTCCGGCCAGGATTCCGGTTGGCAAAACGCGTCCATTCACCGTCGAGCAACGCAGTGAGGAGCCTGAAGGCTCGGCGCGAGAGGCTGAACGTATCCACGACATAATTGGCAATGCGGGCACGCTCATCGAAATACTGCGGCGTACCTTCCACCTTATGAACAGCCGATGCCGAATGCCGGCGGAAGAAGTTGGTGGCTTCCGTGACATACACAAGCTTCGCGTCGGAAATTGCTGAAAGATAGACAAACCAATCGCCACACATTTTGTACGATTGCGCGACGGCTGCACCGCTGATCAAATTTTTCCGTTTAATAATGGTCGAGCTACCATTCACGATGAGGCACATCGAGCCAAATCCGCTCTCGATCGCCGTCAGCCCGTCCATCTTCACGCCTGGGCCGTGGAAGGGAAAGTCGGACATCTTGTAATAGGGGTCCAGGGCACCTGGCTTTCCCACGCCGAATTCATCGACGATTTCGGTACGGCAGAATGCCAAATTTACCAGCGGGTCATCAAATGCCGGCAAGGTTGCAGCCAGAAAGTTGTCGGTTGCCAGGTCATCGCCCTCCGCAATCCACACCAACTCGGAGTTGGCCATTTGCGCGCCCTTTGACCATTGAATGAAGGGGCTGCCACTGTTCACTTCGTTGCGCTCGAAACGGACGCGCGGGTCGCTCAGATATTCCTGTGCGATAAGCGCGGTGCTGTCACTTGAACAGTCATCGAGAATAATGATCTCAATGTCGAGAATGGTCTGGGAGAGAATGGATTCGATCCGGTCCCGGATAAACTTCTCATGATTGTAGGCGGGCACTATAACGGAGACAGATGGCCGCAGGTGACAGATTTTTTGCAGATGCAGCGCTACCTCCAGAATGCGCTTCTCTGCGGTATATCCCTCGAGAATCCTGGCCCGCGCGGCGGCTCCCGCCTTTTCCAGCCGCGAAGGCTGGCTGTAGTAAAGGTGGATGGCCTGCAATACCGCGTTTGTGTCAAAAGCCTTGACACCAACGCCAGCCGTTTTGCCGCAAAATTCCGATATCCCGGTGGCTCCAGTGAAATAGACAGTGGGAATCCCGTATTGTGCAGCTTCCAAGCAGACGAGTGGGAAGGGATCCTCGCGCGACGAGAGGAAGAAGACATCCGCGGCGGCGATGAGTTCGTTGGCATTATCACGCACACCAATGAACCGGATTCTATCGCTCAGCCCCCTGGAAGCAACTTTGCCCCGCAAGCTTTCAAGATCATCGCCACTGCCGATCCAGACGAATTTTGCATTTGGAATCGAGGAGCGTTCCATGCACTTAAAAGCAACATCAAGAAATAGATCCGGCCCCTTCCTAGAATAGACGGTACCACAGCCAATAACGACAAAATCGGATGATGAGAGTTGAAGATCGAGCCGGGCGACTTGCCGTCTCAGGGCGGCGTCATAGGGAGTATTTGCTATAACGTGGACGAAAGCATTGCTTAAAAATATCTTATTCGGGTCGCAGATAAAAATATTAGTGAGTGTATCGCGCACGGCGGCGGAGACGGCAATTATTGAACTTACATAAGGAATAATCTTATTGAAATCTTCCTCATAGTCCCGGATGACCATCTCCATTTCATGCACATGCAAAATCAGAGGGGCTTGCGCGACAGCGGGAAAGTGACCGATAAGTTTCCAGAAGCGAGAAGACGCTACCGTATTGACATAACAAGCGGAAAACTTGTCATTTAAAAACTTCTGGAGCGCCTTATTCCAGGAAACATCTGCTAGGCTGTCAATCATGACATGCGTATCGGCATACTCAGCATATTGTGGAACCAGCCGGCCAGCCCCAAATAACAATACCTTGATAGGGTGGCGAGTATGGTTGGCGAACCATTTAACGACTTCCAGAAGAACAACCTGCGCACCTGCATGAATGGCATCATGTCCTACAAACAGCAGCTTCGGCAGACTCATGTTGGGCATGATTTTGCGACTATTTTTCGGAAATGCGGGACGCCCCTCACTCTTACCTGCAACGACATAGTGCCAGAATGGGTTCAGATCCGCCTTTTCAACGTCAGGGTTCATTCGTAGATAATACCCGACGTCAAAGTCTGCCCTGGGATTGTAGCCTTGGCGCCAACCAAAAGCCACAAAATGGTCGACCGGCTCCAACCCAAAAAGTGGCGGGTTTTGTGAAAGGTAAAAATTTATATCAAATTCATCGTTAATTTCGTCACGAATTCGCCGAGTTGGTTGACGCCCTTCGGCCTTACCGAAGTTGAGATAATGGAAAAACGGATCGATATTTGCCGCCCGCACGTCAGGATACGAAAGCACGTAATCTCTGATGCTAAACCAAGGGCACGGATCAACTTGCTGCCGCCAGCCTAAAAGGGCATAATGAAACAAGGGGTCTACAGAGAGAAAGTCAATAGCCTTTAACTGCTCGGCGTAAAACTTGGCTTCAAAGGGCCGGCGTAGTACTTGAAGCCGATGCCGGAACTCCCTTTCGTCTTGAACGCTTCGAGCCGCTTCAACTTTTCGCGCCTCCGCACGGCCATCTTGCAAATAGTGAATGAATGGATTGCGCCCACTGAGCAGAACATCCTCATAGTCAGACATATAATCTATTATGGAAAACCATTTGTTTGGACTGCGTCCTTCTCTCCACCCAACTGTCGCAAAATGAAGAAGCGGATCCGCACGCTCGTCAAGAACCTCGGCATTGCGGGCCCGGTAAAATACCTCGTCAAACTCACTAGACATCAGGTCATAGTCATGTTCGGGGATCGGAAGTGGAGCCAGGGAGGGGGTGTTCTGATTCTTTTCGGCGATTGAAGTCACGCTATCGGCGGGTTGATTGTACCCCTGTTCTCCGGGATTTTCAGCAATACCAGCTTCATCGGAGCTAGCCATCTGGTCTATGGCAAACCACATCGGATGAGGTGTCGTAGATATGTCAAGCGACAGGGGTAAGGTAATATCTGTCCCAGCAATCTGAACCACGATCGATTCAAGATGGACTTCCCGATTCAGCTTGGCCCAAAAAGCGTGACGGCCATCACCAATTTTTGCAGAATGGAGATCACCGCGAAAAATCGAGGCCGTCGCCTCGGAGACGATCTCCCTGTTTTCCCTAACGACAATATCAACTACTTCAGATGGTTCGAGCGGCTTCCATGCCCACCCAAAGACCCCGGCGGTGCTGATGCATTCGACATATCCTTCGTAGACGCCTGCGTGATGTGCATCGTCGCGGAATTCAAGCGTCTCATCAGATCCTACAACTTTTAAGTGCAGATTTTCATCTATGAGAATTCCTTCAGGAATATCCAGGGTAAACCCATGGTGGCCAGTGCCGACGTGCGATGTCTCCAAATCATGGCGGAATTGGTCAGCACGTGTTGAAGCAATCATCACATCATTGTAAAAAGCAGCAACGTCAACAGGCGCATCGGGTGCTGTTGGGTTGCAAGCCCAGCCTCTGGCATATCGGGGGGATATAAACTCTACTAATCCCGAAAATTTAGACCTTTCAACCATCCACGTCCCCGAAGCCAACAGATGATACTGTTAGTAACATCTTAGTTAGCTTAAAGTCCTCTGCGAGAAAAGGGTTCCGAGCGAGGGTTTCTTGCGCCGCGGTGTAGTTCTTATCTAAAGCGAGTAAGTTGGCGCTCACTTCTTGCGTCTTGCTTCTTACCTGCATTATTCATGAGATTGTAATATTCAAGCCACTGCGGCCTGCTAAGTTTTTCTTTTACATCTGGGATTGCCACGTATCCCAAGTGACTTCGAGATGCCGCTCGCTATCTAACACGTTGTTTTTGAAATAGGCCTTCTGGCTAAGTTTTTCGTGGCTAACGTTACGGCTCGAACGGCGCGGATTCGCTCGGCTTGTGTCGTCCTGCAGCCTATCGCCTCACAAAAACACGCGAGCAAGAAAAGCAATCTTGCTGAATTTATTTTGTCACATAAATGTCGGCTGTGCCCAACGACGCGACGACATGTGTACCACCAACGGCCCGGCCTATGTCAACGGGTAGCCGCGCGCGGAAATAATACCGGTTCCGCCTCTTTTCGACGAATGAACAACACGCCATTTGGCTTCCCGCACGTGGCACAAAGGAGTGTCACAACAACGGGACAACTCAAAATAAATCTTGTTTTTCAATAAATTGCAAATGTTGGCGTCCCGTAGGGGACGGGAACCCAAAACACCCACAACCTATTGAGGCAATTCAGAAAATTGCCACCAGATTTAGTGCGCCACCGAGGTGTGACACATGTGTGTGTCACACCGGCATTTTGGGGTCAACAAAACTTTTCATTATAAGCGGTTAGGGCCGGGAACCGTGCCCGCCGCTCATGGCACACTGGCGCGACTTGCAATCATTGCTTATAATCGCATCATTGCTGACTGAGGTGAAACCATGGCAAGCATCACAATCAGGAACCTGGACGACTCGCTGAAATCGCGCCTGCGTATCCAGGCCGCCGTTCACGGCCGTTCCATGGAAGACGAGGCGCGGGATATCATCCGCTCCGCCCTCAACCACGAACCCAGACGGCAAGCCAACCTCGCCACCTCCATCCCTGCCCGTTTCGCGCCACTTGGCGGGGTGGAACTTCCGGCGGTACCGCGGGATGCGATGCGCGAACCGCCGAGCTTCGAGGAATGATCCTCCTCGATACCAACGTCCTCTCTGAGCTGATGCGGCCAACCCCAGAAGCAGCGGTTGAACGGTGGCTTGCAGAGCAACCCGCAGCTAGCGTGTTCATCTCCGCCATCACCGAGGCTGAATTACGCTATGGTGTGGCGCTCCTGCCCTCCGGCGAACGCCGTTCCACCCTGGCCGCGACCATTGAAGCCATGCTGGCGGAGGATTTTGGCGGGCGCATCCTACCGTTTGACAGCCCAGCCGCCATTGCCTTTGCCGAGATCGCCACCGCGCGCCGTCAGGGCCGGCCGGCCAATATTCCAAGCCGACGCCCAGATCGCTGCCATCGCCCGTTCCCGTGGTGCGGCGCTTGCCACCCGCAATGTGGCGGATTTCGAACAATATGGGGTTGAGATCACCAACCCGTGGGATACTCATCCATAGATCTCTCGCTGATGGCCAAGCACGCTGTTTGACCGATTGGAAGCTTGGCGACGCTAAATCCCTATCAGACCGGTATTGGTTAAGTATGTTCAAATCGGGGGCACTCAGCCAACTTGATTTGCTGCTTTCCGGGTAATCACGGCCGCGCCGGTCGTCTCCCCATTAGCCGGCCTTCTAAAATTTTCGTTGTATCCCCCGCATATGTCTCGACCTACTTAAATCGTGCCTTACTGTGTGAATCAGCACCGAGCCAGAACCCCGCCTGCCTGCGCCCTTAATACTTTGATATCCCAACGGAAAATCCGTTCGGCGAGGGGTCCCACTTCCGCGCTGATTCACATGCTGGTCGATGGACTTTCTGTCGAACCAGCTGTTTGATGGCCGCAAGATCCGGATATTGACGATCGTCGACAACTTTGCCCGCCTGCCGCCAGCCATCGACCTCCGGATGAGCTACCGCGGCGCCGATGTGGTGCAGACGCTGGAAAATATATCCAAGATATACGGGCGCCCCAAAGAAGGGGACAGGCTCAGCTAAGCAATTAACTACATTGGCAATGGATTAACGATTGGGGGCTTGCCACCACTTTGATACCAAAATGAATGACCGAAATCGGGCTTATCAATGTGACACCCGCGTAATAACCGGTCTGCCCGGCCACCGGGCGCGGACATTTGCCTCCCCCTCATTCCTGTGCTCTCGTTCCATCAGGGAGTAAAAATGAACACACCGCCACGTCTCTCCTTGACAAGGAGCGCAAGCCGCCGCGCAGGGAAATTTTGCTCAGGATTAGCCGTCCTTTGCCTGTCGCTGGCCCTCACCGGATGCGGCGACCCCGGCGGCACCTCCCAATCGGCGCAGTTCGACCTGAAACTCCAGCGCATGGAAACCTCCCCGATTCCCGGCGCCACCGGCAGGGTGCTCGCCGCCGCGCCGGGCAGTCCCACCGGCCCCAGCACCGATTCCTGCGTCACCGACGCCGGTTTCTGCCCCGTCGCCGCCACGCCGGCCGGCCGCAACTGCATTTGTCAGGCCGGTAATCTCATGTATGGTGGCCAAACCGGGGTGCCGCCCCAGTTCAACACCACGACCAACCCGTAATAAAAAATAATAACCAAGGGACGAAACATGGCGAGCCGCCGCAATAAACTGGTCATCAAACTTACGGTATGCCTCGTCCTGGCCTCCTCGCTTTTGCAAATACACTGCAAACTTGCCGTGGCACAGACAACCCCCGCCGCGCCGCCGCCCGCCGTCGCCGCGCCCGCCAAGGCAACACCGGCACCTGCCGCCACCGCACCCGCACCTGCCGCACAGCCCCCCGCCGCGCAAACGCCCCCACCACCCGCCCAACCTGCCCCGCCGCCGCCCGCCGTCAACCAGCCGCCGCTGAAAGTCACCATCCTCGGCATGGCCGCCAACGCGGACCCCATCGTGCAGGGCGTCATGGCGTTCCTACTCTTCTGTTCCGCCGCCAGTTGGGCAGCGTTCATTTTCAAATCCTTCGCCATCGCCATCGCCCAGCGCAACACCCGCGCCTTTTCCAAAGCCTTCCTGGCCGCCACCACCATGGACAATGCCGATGCCGCGCTCATCGGCGTCGCCAACGGCGCCGCGCTGCGCATGTGGCGCGCCGCCAAGCAGGAATGGGACCTAACTTTGCGCACCACCGGCACCAAGCTGGCGCACGACCAGACCAACCGCCTGCTGCAACGTCTCGTCCTCGCCATGGGCAGCGCGCAGGAGCGTTCCCTCTCAAAACTCGGCAACTGGATGGGCCTGCTCGCCACCGTCGGCTCCACCGCGCCCTTCATCGGCCTGTTCGGCACCGTCTGGGGCATTCTGGATAGTTTCGAGCATATCTCCGCGTCCTATAACACCAGCCTGACCGTGGTCGCGCCCGGCATCGCCGAGGCCCTGCTGGCCACCGCGGTCGGCCTGTTCGCCGCCATCCCGGCCACCATGTTCTACAATCGTTTCGCCCGCGAAGTCGGCAAGGTCACCGGCATGCTCGACAATGTAACCGCAGACCTCGTCGTCTTCGCCTCGCGCGATGTGGAAAGGCTGCACCAATGAGCATCAAACTCGCCGAGGACCAGGTCAGCTTCCGGCGGCACAGCTACCCGCAGAACGCCGAAATCAACGTCACCCCCTTTGTCGACGTCATGCTGGTGCTGCTGGTGATTTTCATGATCGCCGCCCCCCTCGCCACGGTGAACGTGCCGGTGGACCTGCCGCAGAACACCTCCGCCCCCACGCCGCCGCCCACGCTGCCAGTCACCGTCACGGTCCAGGCCGACGGCACCGTGTTCGTCGGCTCCAACAAAACCGATTTGGATAAGCTGATCCCCGCCTTGCTCGCCGCGACCAAGCAGAATCTGGACACCCGTATCCTGCTGCGCGGCGACAAATATCTCCAATACGGCCAGCTGATGGATGTGATGAACGATCTCTCCGACGGCGGCTTCAACAAAGTGGGTCTGGTCGCTGAGCAATCCGATAAACCTTGAGCCGGCGGACCCGCGCCGCTACGGGGCCTTTGCAGCCTTTGCAATTCTGGCCTCGCTGCTTTTGCACGCGGCGCTTGTCTGGCTGGTGCTCCAACAGGGCGTAATCTACGTGCCCCCGCGCGAGCCCATGTCCGTTACTTTGGTGCGGCCCGCCCCACTTCCTACCCCCAAGCCGCTGCCCAAACCGCTGCCCAAACCGGTCGTTCAGGTCAAAGCACCACAGCTGCGCAACCTGGCCCGCCACCAGTCAACGCCCAAGCCGCAGCCGGCACCCATGGTCAACCATTTCGCTCCCGCGGATGACAACGGACTGAACCTCAATCTGCCCCCCCCGCCCAGCGGCACCGGCAAGGGCTCGATGGGCGATTTTGACGATGCCGTGAAAGACCGCATCATCGCCAACAAAACCTATCCACCCGGCATGAAAGGCATGTGGAACGAATGCGTGGTGAGCTACCGCGTCACCGTCGACCACACCGGCCAGATGCTGAGCTACAAGCTGTACGGCTGCGGCAACCCGTTCCTGGATTCCGCCGCCCGCGCCGCGATCATGCTCTCCGCCCCCTTCCCCGTGCCGCCCGATTTTGGCGGCGACCATTACGACGTTTTCGGCAGCCTGGTTTACAGGCACCAGTGAGGCCCAAGCCATGTTGAAGCATTTTCTCCTCGTCTGCGCCGCACTGTCACTAGGCGCCTTGCTCGGTTGCAGCAGCCCGCCCCCGCCACCTGTCGTCCAGGCGCCACCCCCCGTGCCGCTCTACACCACCAGCTTCGTCTGCGAGAACGGCAACAGCCCGGTACAAAACGCCGTCTGCAGCAACCAGCAACTCGCGGGGCTGGATGTGCAACTGGCCGCCGTCTACCGCCGGCACCTCGGTATCGGCAGCATTTTCGAGCGCGACCAAGTGCTCGCCACGCAACGCGCCTGGCTGCTCACACTGCAAACCAGCTGCAACGTGCCGCCCTCCATCTCAAGCGCCAACAGGCAGCTCATCGTCCCGCCCGTCGGCCCCGCCACCGCCTCCTGTCTCGCCGCCGCTTATCGGGCGCAGATCGCAACCCTGACCAACTGGCCCGCACCGCAAACCGCGGACACGCAAGGCAGCGCCATTGCCAAATACGTCCACTACAAATCGCTTGATAGCAAACAGCCGGCACTTTGCGCGGCGCTGCAAACCGCCAGCGCCACCGCGCTCGGCGACGACGGCGCCATCGACCCCACGCTACTGCCCGGCGCGCAGGAAATCGCCGGCTCGCACGGCCCCGCCTCCGGCCCCAGCCCGCAAGGGGGCACCATCAATGTCAATCTCTACCGCGCGCCCCTCTATGCCGGCTACCAGACCCGCGCCCGCTCAGTCGGCACGCTTGGCCCGGACGCCTTGGGCAACTACGTCGAAAGCTCCTCCAACGGCGGCGGCCGCTTTACCACCTACGCCTCGCAAACCGGCGATTATGGCGACATCGACGCCTTTACGCTGAACGGCCAGTCGGTCGCGTTGCTCACGGACGTCATCGGCTACAATTCCCCCGCCCCGCCCGGCGAGGCCGCCGCCGCGGCTTTGTTCACGCTGGGCCAGGGCACGCCCGCCCCCGCCTGCCTGTTCGAGACCTACATCATGCCGCCCCCGCTCTCGCTGGGCACTTTCGCCGAGCAGCCCTCGCTCACCCCATTCCTGGCCCTGGTCGACTCGCTCGCTGCCACGCCTCCCGCGCAGCTCGCCGACAGCGACCGCCAGGACACCGCCTATCTCAAACAGGAAACCCGCTGGATCCTGCTCAACATGCCTCGCGTGGCGCTCGCCCAAGCCAAGGACGGCAACTGGACCGGCTGGCTGCGCGCCCGCCACGACCAAGTGCTGGACACGCTATACAACTGGTCGCAGCAAAGCCCCGCCAATCAGGCGGCCTTCACCCAGCTCTTCACCCTGCTGCATCCAGCGGCGGTGGATCTGGATACCATTTATGTGCAGCAACAGGGGCTACCCGTGAACGACGCGGCGCAGGCCACGGCGATTACCATGATGGAGCTGCTCTACCAAGCCAGCATCAACATCTCCCCCGGCCTGGGCAACGGCCCCGCCAGCCCGGCTGATTTCAACAACTACAAGCCGCGCTATTCCATCCTCGCCAACCCGTAACCGTCAGGAAGCGGGGGCACGTATCCGCACATCCTAATGACAAAGATCACACCGGCGTCCCATAACTTGGACATTATTAACCACTAGCCTCTAGGCGCAGGCGGGCGGCTGCAGGTTCGCGCAGGGCTGCAGCGGTGGAAACAAAGCCAAAGATCATCATGAACCCGGAACTAGCCAGCACTGTCACGACCATCATGACCGGCTCGAAATGCCTGTCGGTCTGAAACACCTCCCGGATGGTCTGTGCTGCCGCCAATGTGCCGAACGCCGACGCTGCCAAACCCGCGAGGCCGCCCGCGATGGCAAACTCAATAAGCCAGGCGCGCCGGATTTGCGACCGGCTCGCCCCGAGCGTCTTCAGCACCACGGCCTCGGCGATGCGGGCTTCGCGTTCCGCCGCAGTGGCGCTGAGCCGCACGGTGCTGCGGGAGATCGGCGCTGATGCCGTCCCATCGCTCCTGCTCCTCAACAAGCTCGACCAGGTGGGCGAGGAGGCTCACATCGCTCTGCTTGCTAAGCATCCGGATGCCATCCTGCTTTCCTCGAAGTCGCCGGCCGATGTGGCCGCACTGCGCGAGACCATCGTCGCGTTCTTTGCGGCTTCCATGGTGGAGGACGAGATTGTGCTGCCCTACGCGAAGCAAGGGCTCCTCGGCGATGTGTACGAGAGCGCCCGGGTGCTCTCCGAGGACTACGACGCCACGGGCCGAATCCTCAAGGTGCGCGACTTGCCGGGTGACATTGCGAAATTGTAACGAACTATTGCTGTGGGGTGATCGCCCTCGGAGGTGTAAAATCGCGTGCAATGTTGACCCCCTGAGGGGTCGTTTTCGCGTCCAATAACGACCCCTCTAACGTTTTTATGTCAGCATTCTTCCTGCGGCCTCTAACGGGCCGGGGGATATTTTGGGGGATGATCGGGGTGGATTTGATTGGCGATATCCGGCGTGCGTATTTTGAGGAGCATTTGCCGATCAAGGAGATTGTGCGCTGCCTGTCGGTTTCACGGGCGACGGTGCGCAAGGTGGTTCATGGCCAGGCGACCCTGTTCAAGTATGATCGTGGCGTGCAGCCGGCACCCAAGCTTGGCGCCTTGCTGTCGGTTCTGACTGCGATTTTGGCGGCGGAGGCGAAGTTGCCGCGCCGCGAGCGGCGCTCGACGCAGCGTTTGTTCGAGGAACTGCGCGGCCGCGGCTATGATGGCGCGCATGACAGCTCGCATCGGTTTGTGAAGGCGTGGCGCGCCGAGCAGGCGCGGCTGCCGGCCAAAGCCTATGTGCCGCTGAGCTTTGCGCCTGGTGAGGCGTATCAGTTCGACTGGAGCCACGAGACCATCACGCTGCAGGGCCTGCCGGTGGTGATCAAGCCGGCGCATATGAAGCTGTCCCACAGCCGGATGCCGTTTGTGCGGGTGTATCACCGCGAGACCCAGGAGCTGGTGTTTGACGCGCATGACAAGGCGTTTGGTTTTTATGGCGGGGTCTGCCGGGTTGGTATCTACGACAACATGAAGACTGCGGTGGAGGCGATCTTCATTGGCAAGGCCCGCAAGTATAATCAGCGCTTTCTGCAACGTAACCGATGCGAGCCCCCCACCTCGC
>PLSD01000038.1 GCA_003164135.1 Acetobacteraceae bacterium | reverse complement strand
CGGAAATCCACTCTCTTGGGAATCCCAAAAGAGAGTCAGACATTGGGCGGGTTGGTATAAGAGCGCAGCATCACAGGCTATATAAATTCAGCAAGGCGCCACTCGCCGGAGGGTTACGGCGCTGGCACAGGACGGGTTCGAGATTTACGTTACGTAAAAGCAATAAATAGCCGATCCCACATTGAGTACTATCCACGCTTGGCTCGCCCGCGCGCCCTCGGCTTTTCTCATGGTGCAGCCCGAAGACCTTGCCGCGGAAACCTTCAGTCAGAACCTGCCGGGAACCAATCTTGAGCGGCCGAACTGGCGCCACCGGCTCGCGCTGACGGCGGAAGACCTCTTCGCCAGTTCCCGCGCGCGGGAGTGCCTGGAAGCCTTGCGCGACCGGCGGTCGGACTGAAAATCAGCCGCTGTTGCGCAGAGCCGAGGCGATGCCGTTGATCGAAATATGCACCCCGCGCCGCACGCGATCGCTCACATCCGCCGCGCCGCCACGCGCCATTTGGTCGCGGTAACGCCGCAACATTTCCACCTGCACGTGGTTCAGCGGGTCGAGATACGGAAACCGATTGGTGATCGAGCGGCGCATCACCGGGTTGCGGTCGAGTAGTGCCCGCTGGCCGGTAATGGCCAGCAAATGCGCGCGCGTGCGCTCGTACTCCGCCTTGATGCGCGGGAAGATACGCTCCCGCAGCCCCTCGTCCTCCACCAACCCGGCATAACGCTCGGCGATCCGCATATCCGCCTTCGCCAGCACCATATCCATGTTGAGCAACAACGTGGAAAACACCGGCCATTCCTGAAACATCGACTGCAGGAGCCTTAAGCCGCGATAACCGTGTTTGGTGATGACGGCATCCACCGCAGTGCCAAAACCATACCAGCCTGGCAGCATAATGCGGCATTGGGCCCAGGAAAAAACCCAAGGGATCGCACGTAAATCCTCAATCGACCGCCCCTTGGCGCGCGATGCCGGCCGGCTGCCCAGATTAAGGCTGGCGATTTCAGTGATGACGGTCGACTGCCAAAAATAATCCTCAAACCCCGGTGTCTCGTAAACCAGTTTACGATAGGCCGCAAAGGCAGCGTCAGAAAGTTCACCCAATAATTCAGGAAAACTTGCGGCCAAGGGCTCTGAGACCGCGGGTTCGGCGGTGGCGACCAGTGTCGCTGAAACCAGAACCTCAAGGTTGCGCTTGCCGACTTCCGGGTTGCCATATTTCGCGGCGATCACCTCACCCTGTTCGGTCAGGCGGATCTGCCCCTGCACTGCCCCTTTTGGTTGCGCCAAAATTGCCTGAAAGCTGGGCCCGCCGCCGCGCCCGACCGAGCCGCCACGGCCATGAAACAACCGTATCCGCACGCCATGCCGGGCAAACACATCCACGAGCCCCACCTCCGCGCGGTATAATTCCCATCCCGAGGTCAGAAAGCCACCGTCCTTGTTGCTGTCGGAATAACCAAGCATCACCTCCTGCGTCCCGCCCCGCCCGGTCAGCAGGTTGCGGTAGAACGGCAGCGAGAACAGCCGTTCCATAATCGCCGGCGCGGCCCGCAAATCATCGATGGTCTCGAACAGCGGCACAAGGTTGATGTCGAGTTCCCCTGTGCCGGGGCGCAGCAGCCCGGCCTCCTTCAGCAGCACCGCGAGTTCCAGCATGTCGGAAACACCGTCGGCCTTGGAAATAATGGCGGTGCGCACGGCGCGGTTGCCGTAGCGCAGATGTGCCGTCCGCGCGGCGTCGAAAATGGCCAGCTCTTTCGCGGTCTCGGCGCTGTAGGTTACATGGCGCGAGACCAGCGGGCGGCTGGTGGTCAGCTCCGCGAGCAGCAGGCTAATGCGCGCCTCTTCGCCAAGTTCCAGATAACCAGTCCCAGGGTTGGCCATCTCCAGCAACTCACCCACGGTGCGCTCATGCACCTCGGAATTCTGCCGCAGATCAATCGGCGCCAGCGTCCAGCCGAAAACCCGCGCGGCACGCACCAGATTCCCAAGCCGCCCATGCGTGAGCAGATCAGACCCGTGCGCGCGCAGCGAATGCACAATAACCGCCAGATCAGCGGCAAAAGCCTCGGGCGTGGTATACGCCTGGGTGGCGGCATTGTAGCCGGCCGGGATGGCACCGGCGGGTGGTTTACCAAATAAGGCGACGTGAGTTGCCGCCAGCCGCGCCTGAATAACCGCCAGCGCCCGCCGGTAAGGTTCATCCGCCTGATGCTCCGGATGCCCCAACGATTGCTCGGCCAGCGCCTGCAACTCCGGTGTAGTGGCGGCGTGCAGCGAGGCGAGGGTGAGTTCACGCCTCAGCTTGCGTACTTCCGCAAAATAAAAACCAAAAGCTCGCTCCGCCTGCCGCGCCAGCGCCTCGGTCAAAACGGTGGCGTCGACAAACGGATTACCATCACGGTCGCCGCCGATCCAACTGCCGATTTCTAAAAAGGCCGGCAGATCACCCGCATCTTCCCCAAGCTCCTGTTCAACCGCCGCATACAGCTTGGGAACCTCGGCGAAAAAGGTCGCATCGAAAAATGCCAGCGCGTTCTCGACCTCATCCAGCACGGAGAGCTTGGTCGGGCGCAGCATGCGCGTCTGCCACAGGGTATGCACAAGGCTGCGCAGCGAAATGTCGATCTCCTCGCGCTCCTCCTTGGTTTCCGCCAGCCTGTCGCGCCGGTTCAGCAGCGCGGCAATGGCATCCAGGCTGTCCAGAATACTCCGGCGCTGCACCTCGGTCGGATGCGCGGTCAGCACGGGGGCGATATACGCATTGGCGAAAAAATCACGCAACGCCGCGGTATCAAAACCATCGGCACGGGCGCGGGCAATTCCTGCTGCCAGGCTGCCCTCGCGCGGCGGCGAACCCGCGACCAGATGCGCCCGCCAGCGCCGCGTATGGTGGTGGTCTTCAGCAATATTGGCGAGGATCGAGAAATAGCCGAAGGCGCGGGTGATACTGTTGATCTGGCCTTCGGAAAGTCCCGAGAGAATCGTTTCCAGCTCGGTCTGCGCGCTCTGGTCCTGGTCGCGGTGGAAGCGCACGGCCAGCTGACGGATGGATTCGATCAGATCATAGGTCTCGGCGCCATCAAGCGCGCGAATCGTGTCGCCAAGGATGCGCCCTAAAAGCCGCGTATCCTCGCGCAGAGCCTCGTCCATGGTTTCAAAGCGGTGGTTCGGCGTTTGCTGAATGTTCATACAGCAATCAAACCATGGCGTGACGCCAGTGGGAACTGTTTTTTCTGCTGGCTCGGCTTAACGCGCGGCGGTTGCGTTTTCAGTGCCGGCGCTACGCCCAGCGGCCAGCCGGCGGTAGAGCGTGTTGCGGCTGATGCCAAGTTTTCGCGCGGCGGCGGCGACATTGCCCCCGGTCTCGGCGACGGCATTGCCAATCAGCGCATCGGCGCGGGCGCGCAAGGTGACGCTGGCGGCGGCGGCCGGTTTCGCGGCATGTTTACCGCTGAGTTCGGCCTGCGCCTCTTCGCTCAAATGTTCCAGGCGCAGTGAGGACTCACCGGCATCGAGCATCAGGCAGGCGGTGCGCAAAACCCCGGCGAGCTGGCGCAGATTACCTGGCCAGGAATAGCGGGCAAAGGCGTCCACCAGTTCGGGAGAAAGCTGCAGTTGCACGCCATCGCCGCGCGCGTGTGCCTCACGCGCCAGAATACGCTCGATCAGCGCCGGTAAATCCGTACGCTCACGGGCAGGAGGCAGGGAAATCGTCAGCCCGTTCAGGCGGTAATATAAATCAGAGCGAAACTCCTGGGTGGTGATGCGTGCCTTCAGGTCGCAATGCGTGGCGCTGACGAGCTGGAAATCCACCGGCACCGGCTTGCCGCCGATGGGGGTCACGTGGCCGTCCTCCAACACGCGCAGCAGCCGGGTTTGCATGTGCAACGGCATGTCGCCGATCTCATCCAGGAACAGCGTGCCGCCATGCGCCTCGCGGATACGCCCCAATGCGCCCTCGCGCTTTGCGCCGGTGAACGAGCCGGGAGCATGGCCGAACAGCTCGGACTCGATGAGTGTTTCCGGCAGCGCCGCGCAATTCACCGCGATGAACGGTTTTTGCGCGCGCGTGCTGGAGGCGTGGATGGCCCGGGCGAACACGTCCTTGCCAACGCCGGTTTCGCCTCGCAGCAATATCGGCACTTTGCGGTCCAGCACGCGCCGCGCCTGGGAAATCGCCGCGTGGACACGGGCATCTCCGGTATCAAGGGCATCGAGCGCATCCGCCGTATCCGCCTTTACCGCCGGGAGCAGCGCGAGGCTGTGCCCGGTCTGGTGCAGACGCATATGCTCAACGGCGATGAAGATCGTCTCGCCCCGGCGCAGGTGCAAAGCCACGGGGCGGCCCAGGGCGCGGCGGTTGAGGTCCAGCAGCTCGCGCAAGGAAACGCCCAGCGCCTCGGAAATACCGCGCTGGCCGATGTCCGCCGGGGTGAGGCCCAGCAGGTTGAAGCCGGTGCGGTTGGCGCCGAGGATGCGGCCGTCCTCGGCCAGCGCGAGCGTGCCCTCCATGACACTGCCGAGGCACGCGCTGCTCATGTGGAAGCGTAGCTTCATGTGGTTCAAAAAGGTAAGCTCGAAAATACGGTTCTCGATCATCTGCGCGGCGGCACGCACGAGGCCAAAGGTGCGCGGATGGTAGCGGCGCGCATCACAGGAAATATCAATGACGCCGAGCAACTGGCCCCCCGGTTCAACCAGGGGCGCGGCAGCGCAGGCGAGAAAACTGTTGTGGCGCAGGTAATGCTCGTTACCGTTCACCACAATCGGCCGGCCCTCGATCAGCGCCGTGCCGACGGCATTGGTCCCCCGCCTATCCTCGGCCCAGCAGGCGCCGGGTTGCAGAGCGACCTGGGCGGCGCGGTTACAAAAATCAGTATCGCCGGCGGATTCCAGCAGAAAGCCGTTCTCGTCGGAGAGCAGCATGACACAGCCGGAATCGCGAATCTGGGAATAGATATAGTCTATAACCGGGCGGGCCTGGGTGATGAGCGTGGCACGGCGCTCCGCGGCGGCCCGCAACTGCGCCTGGCCGAAATGCGGCCCGTCAACGCGCACAAGTTCAGGCATCAACCCGGCCTGACGGCAACGTTGCCAGGAGCGGCTGATGTCGCCCGGATCCGTCACCGGTCCGGCAGGCCTGCGAAGCATACGTCCGGCATTACCGGAGGCGGCAAATGGCTCCATGGACTGGCATATTCCTCACCCGAGAGATTTCTTGAAGCTCTTTAACGGCGGTTCTTGTATTTGTTTAGCTAGGCAACCCGGACAAGTGTAGCAAGTTAAATCCCCCAACTGTCCTGTTTTGGTACAGTGTCACGCTTTGGTGCGCGTACCTGTCCCGGCTGGCTGGGCATGTTGCAGCGCAGCGGCGGCGCCACCCGGCGGAAAGCCTGGCGGGGAGTTAAAAGCATGGTTTTGGCACACCCTTTGCAGTATGGTTTGCATGGCCCCTAACGCGGTGCCGACGACGTCCAATAACCAAAAACGAGGAAACCAACATGCTAGATGCAGCCATCTCTCCTCTGCCGGGAAGTGCCCTAAGCGGTTTTGCCTTCAAACCCCGCTATGACAATTTCATCGGCGGCAAATTCACCGCCCCCGTAGGCGGCCAGTATTTTGACAACGTCTCCCCGATCTCCGGCCTCGTCTTCACCCAGGCAGCCCGCTCGGCCGAGGCCGACATCAACCTGGCGCTCGATGCCGCGCATGCCGCCGCGGACGCCTGGGGCAAAACCTCCCCGGCCGCGCGCGCCCTCATCCTCAACCGCATCGCCGACAAAATGGAGCAGAACCTAGACCTGCTCGCCTATGTCGAGACCGTGGATAACGGCAAGCCGATCCGCGAGACCACCTTCGCTGACATCCCGCTCGCCATCGACCATGTCCGCTATTTTGCCGCCTGCGTGCGCGCCCAGGAAGGTGCCCTGAGCCAGATTGACGAGGACACGGTAGCCTATCATTTCCACGAGCCGCTCGGCGTTGTCGGCCAGATCATCCCCTGGAACTTTCCTATCCTCATGGCGATCTGGAAGCTTGCCCCCGCCATCGCCGCTGGCAACTGCGTCGTGCTCAAACCCGCCGAGCAGACCCCGGTCTCCATCATGGTGCTGGCCGAACTCATCGGCGACATGCTGCCCCCCGGCGTGCTGAACATCGTGAACGGCTTTGGCCTCGAAGCGGGTAAACCACTCGCCTCCTCCAGCCGCATCGCCAAAATCGCCTTCACCGGTGAGACGACGACCGGCCGGCTGATCATGCAATACGCCAGCCACAACCTCATCCCCGTCACGCTGGAACTCGGCGGAAAATCCCCGAACATCTTCTTCGAGGACGTGATGGCGGAAGATGACGATTACCTCGACAAAGCGATCGAAGGCTTTGTGATGTTCGCGCTCAACCAGGGTGAAGTCTGCACCTGCCCGTCGCGCGCGTTGATCCAGGAGAGCATCTACGACCGCTTCATGGAAAAAGCGTTGAAGCGCGTGCAGGCTATCACCCAGGGCAACCCGCTGGACATGACCACCATGCTGGGCGCGCAAGCTTCCTCCGAACAGGTGCAGAAAATCCTCTCCTACATCGACATCGGCAAGCAGGAAGGCGCTGAACTCCTCACCGGTGGCAGCCGCCCGACGATGGGCCCCGGCCTCTCCGACGGCTTCTACATCCAGCCCACCGTTTTCCGCGGCCACAACAAAATGAGGCTGTTCCAGGAGGAAATTTTTGGGCCGGTCCTCGCCGTCACCACCTTCAAGGACGAAGCCGAGGCGCTGCACATGGCCAACGACACGCTCTACGGCCTGGGTGCCGGCGTGTGGTCGCGCGACGGCAGCCGCGCCTACCGCATGGGCCGTGGCATCAAGGCTGGCCGCGTCTGGACCAATTGCTACCATGCCTATCCGGCGCATGCCGCGTTCGGCGGCTACAAGCAGTCCGGCATTGGCCGCGAGACGCATAAGATGATGCTCGACCACTATCAGCAGACGAAAAACCTGCTTGTCAGCTACAGCGCCAAAGCCCTCGGATTTTTCTGAGAGCCTGAAACGATGTTTGAAAAACCAGCGCGCGTGCTCGCCACACCGGCGGCACTCGAACTGATCGCGAAGCTGGCTGGGGAACATGGGTCCATCATGTTCCACCAGTCAGGCGGCTGCTGCGACGGGTCATCGCCGATGTGTTTTGCCACCGGCGATTACCTGCTCAGCCCCGATGACGTGGAGCTTGGCGAAATCGGCGGCGCGAAATTCCACATGAGTCCATCGCAATTCGAATACTGGAAATACACGCAACTCATCATCGACGTGGTGCCCGGCATGGGCGGTATGTTTTCCTTGGAAAACGGCTCGGGCATACGTTTTCTCACCCGCTCGCGGGTGTTCACCGAAGCGGAGCTGGCGGCGTTGATCTGAGTTAACGGCGCGCGATCCGCGACCTTTCAAAGCCGTATCAAAAAGATACCGCGATCGCGCGCGCGGTGGCGAGGGCGGCGCCATGCCGTTTGCTGTCATTTTTTTTGCGAAACAAGCTGTCGAAACACAAACCAACAGGTACCAACAAAAATGCAAAAATAAAATCAAATCCGCAAATGCGTCGGGCGATTGGCGCCACCGCGCTGGTACTGGCCGTCACCTTTGTGCTGTCCGCTCCGGCCAAAGCCAGCGAGCTGTGGAATCCGTACGTGCGCGGCGTGAACGAAGGCATGGCCGCCCGTGCCACCCCGCCTCCCGGCGTCTACGGCGTGCTAGATTGCATTGACATTTAGGATTCCGGCACGGCTTAAAATC
>PLSD01000029.1 GCA_003164135.1 Acetobacteraceae bacterium | reverse complement strand
AGAAAATTCGGCGGCTGGTATAAGGTAGTCGTGTTCGGTATAAATGGTATCGTGCCCCCCGCACCTACTAAATAATACAATTAAATCAAATGCATAGCTCACATCAGCCGCGGGCTTTTGTGCGTCTGGGGGGCGATTCCAACGCAAATCAACCGGCGGCTTCACCACGGGCTGGCAGTTGCGCTTCCCTCCGAAAATATGAGGCTGTTGTTGCGGCCGTGTCGCACGGAGTCGCCGTATGCAGTTACGCGACTTTTCCATAAGTCATTGAATTAAAGGGTGAATTTCACTGGTAGCGACGGGCGGATTTGAACCACCGACCAAGGGATTATGATTCCCCTGCTCTACCGCTGAGCTACGCCGCCATGCAGTGAAGCAGCGGGGTAATGCGGCGGCGCGGAGAAGTCAATGCGGTTTAAAGGACCCTGAATTTTGTCGGCGGCGGGTTACCTCTATAATGAAGGCTGACGCCAGAGGAGTGTTCATGGAGCCGAAAGTCCGCCTGATTCTTGCCAGTGGGTCGCCGGCACGGCAGGCGATACTGCGCAATGCCGGGCTGGTGTGCCGCGCGGTGCCGCCGGATGTGGATGAGGCGGCGGTAAAGCGGGCGTTTGTGGGCGATGCGCCGGATCTGGCGTTGGCGCTGGCGGCGGCCAAGGCGGCGGCTGTGGCGGTAGGGGCGCCGGATGCGCTGGTGATTGGCGGCGACCAGGTGCTGGTTTGCGAGGGCGAGAAGTTTGACAAGCCGGCCGATAGGACGGCAGCGGCGGCGCAGTTGCGGTGGTTGCGCGGGCGCACGCATACGCTGGTGACAGCGGTTTGTGTGCAAATGGGTGAGAAGTTGCTGTGGTCGCATGTGGCGGAGGCACGCCTGAGCATGCGGATGTTCGATGACGCGTTTATTGAGCGCTATTTGGAGGCCGAGGGCGAGGGGGTGCTTGGCTGCGTGGGCGTATACCGGCTGGAAGGACTGGGGGCGCAGTTGTTTTCAGCCATCGAGGGAGATTTTTTTACGATTCTCGGTCTGAACCTGCTGCCTTTGCTCGGATTTTTGCGGGAGGCGGGGGCGATTCCGGCGTAGCTGGGATGGCTTCGTCCAACAGTTTGTGCATGGCGGCGACGGTTTGCGGGTCCAGGTTGCGCAGGCTGCGGGCGAGACGGTTGCCGAGTGCTGTTTGTTCGGGCGTGAGGCCGGCGGTGTGCAGTTTGAGGCGCGGGCGGGAGAGTTTGGCCAGGGCTTTCAACTCGTCGGCGTCGTCCCAGATGAGGCCGAGATAGGAGCAGATCTGGTGAATCAGCCCGGCGGAGGGGGCGCCGCGCTGGCCGTGTTCCAGGGCCGAGAGATAGGCGGGGGAGACTTCCAGGGCGGCGGCCATGTCTTGCTGCAGTATGCCGCGCTCCGTGCGCAGAGCGCGGAGTTTTTCACCAAAAGGTGTCATGTGCGCATGCGCCGGAGCAGGATGCGCACCGAGCCGGTGTTGGCGGCGTGCGGGTGTGCGATGGCCAGGATGTGCGAGCGCAGGGAGGGGGCGTTGAGCCAGTGGGGCAGTTCGCGGGAGAGGATTTCGCCCTTGCCGGTGATGATTTCGATGCAGCGGAACTGGTTGGAATAGGCGCGTTCGATGAAATGGATGACGGCGTGATGCGCCCGCGCGGCGGTGTGGCCGTGCAGGTCCAGCCGTTGCGTGGCGCGGATTTTGCCGGAGGCGAATTTTTTCCAGGTGGATTTGTCGAGCCCGGTTGGGGTCGTGTCCGGGCTGATATAGGGGGCGTGGCCAGCCAGGGGAAGTGGTTTGGCCGGTGGAGGTTCTGGCACGGGGGCAGTCTGGGCTGGAGGCTCGGGCTCAACTGGCATGCGGGTTTTACCGGGCATCAGGCGCGAGAGTGTTTGGCTGTAGGCCGCCCAGAGCTTCAGGTCAGCGGTGGAGAGGGGTTTAGCCCTGGCCATCGAGGATCAGGATATGCAGGCGGCGGGGGCCGTGCGCGCCGAGTTCCAGGGTTTGCTCGATGTCCGCTGAGCGGGAGGGGCCGGTGATGAGCATGACGTTGCGCGGGAGGGTTTGGCGGGGGAAGGTTTGCTCGGCGCGCAGGAGGTCGAAGGCGTCCTCGTAGCTGGCGGTGATGCGCGCGGCGGGGAGCAGGATGATCGAATTGTCGGGGAGGATGTTGTTGGTGGTGGGAGTCCGCGGGCCGGAGGGCATTAGCAGGGTGCCGGTTTCGGCAATGCCGGCGAAGGCGTGGGTGAGGCACGTGGAGTCAGCGGGCAGGGTGGTGCCGAAGCGAACCTGCAGGGAAGGGGCGGCGGCGAATGGGATAGCTTCCAGTGCCGGGTGCGGCGAGATTGTGAGAGTGGGCGGGAGGTGTAGCCGCGCCAGATAGGCGGCGATGGCGGTGGGGATTTCCGCCGGGGAAGTAAGCTGCGCCACTGTGGCAAACTCGCGCTCGGCGTATTGGGTGAACAGAGCGATGCGGCCCGGCAGGTCCAGCTGGCCGCGCGCGGGGATGGGGCCGCGCGGGTGGGTGGCGAGGCGGCTGGTGAGCATGGCCTGCTGGTCAGCGGGCAGCGGGCCGCGTTTGAGGCAGCGCTGGATGGCAGTGATGATGGCGGTGCGGCTCATGGCGCACGGGCTTTCTGGCGGGCGGCGTACTGGGCGAAAAATGTGTCGCCCTCGGGGGCGGGGAAGTCGCGTGTTCTGGTCCAGCCGCCGGCGAAGGGAAGCCAGGCGAAGTGGCCTTGTTTGCGGCCAAGGAGACCGATGGCCAGTGCGGCAGCGCGGGTGGCGGCGCGGTACAGGGCCGGGCGGCGGGCGAAGAAGGCCCAAAGGGCTAGGCCGTAGCGCTGGGCGGGAGGGGAGAGGTGGCGCTCGAACTCGCGCTCGCGCCAGTGGCGCATAAGGTTGGGCAGCGGGATTTTGACCGGGCAGACGCTCTCGCACTTGCCGCAAAAGGTGCTGGCGTTGGGCAGGTGGCCCGCGGTGTCGATGCCGGTGAGCATGGGAGTGAGGACCGCGCCCATGGGGCCGGGGTAGATTGAGCCGTAGGCGTGGCCGCCGATGGCGCCGTAGACCGGGCAATGGTTGAGGCAGGCGGCGCAGCGGATGCAGCGAAGCATGTCCTGGAATTGGGTGCCGACCATGGCGGAGCGGCCGTTGTCCACCAGGACGACGTGGTATTCCTGGGGGCCGTCAGTGTCCGTGGCGCGGCGGGGGCCGGTGGAGAAGGTGGTGTAGACCGACATGTCCTGGCCGGTGGCGGAGCGGGCGAGGACGCGGAGCAGAGTGAGGGTGTCCTCGATAGTGGGGACGACTTTCTCGATGCTGGTGACCACGATGTGCACGCGCGGCAGGGTTTGCGTGAGATCGCCGTTGCCCTCGTTAGTGACGATGACGCTGCTGCCGGTTTCGGCGATGAGGAAGTTGGCGCCGGTGATGCCGACGTCCGCGGCGAGGAATTTTTCGCGGAGTTTGCCGCGTGCCTCAGTGAGGAGGTCGCGGCGTTCGCGGAAGACGCGGTCCGCTGGCAGGTCGGTGTGGGATTTGCGGAAACTTTCCTCCCAATCCTCGCGGTTGAGGTGGAAGGCGGGGGCGATGATGTGGCTGGGGGTCTCGCCGCGCAGTTGCAGGATGTATTCGCCGAGGTCGGTCTCGACCGGGGTGATGCCGTTGGCTTCCAGGAAGGGGTTGAGGGAGATTTCCTCGGTGACCATGGATTTTCCTTTGGTCACGGTTTTGGCGCCGGCGTTTTGGCAGATTTTTAAGGTCGCCTGGCGGGCGTCCTGCGCGGTGGAGCACCAGTGGACGGTGCCGCCGGAGGCTTCCACCGCCGCCGCGTAGGTTTCCAGGTAGAAGTCCAGATTGGCAATGGTGTGGTTTTTGATGTTGGCGGCGGCGCCGCGCAGGGCCTCGAACTCCGGCAGAAGGTCGATGGCGGCCTGGCGCTTTTGGGCGAAATGCGGCTTGGCGCGGGCCAGCGCGCGTTGCAGGCCGGCGTTGCCGATCGCGCTGGTGGCGTTCTCCTTAAAGGCAGCGAGGCTCTGCAGCATCCAAAATCTCCGAAAGTCTTTGTCCAGCTCGCGGCCGTCCCACCAGTCCCGCGCGCCTTACGCATGATTATGGAGTCAGATTGCCTCGTGGGTCCAGACGGTAAAGCTTTCCAGAATGTTGGGGCCGAAGGTGGTGGAAATGGCGACATCCGTGGCGTCGCGCCCGTGGGCGATGAGTACGCGGCCCTGGCGGGGCTTGTTGTTGCGGGGGTCGAACATATGCCAGGCGCCACCCAGATAAGCCTCGAACCAGCCGGCGAAATCGCCCGGGGTATAGGGCGGGGGCTCGCCGATGTCGCTGAGGTAGCCGGTGCAGTAGCGGGCCGGGATGTTGAGGCAGCGGCAGAAGGTAAGGGCGAGGTGCGCGAAGTCGCGGCAGACGCCGATGCCCTCGTTATAAGCTTGCAGGGCCGTGCGGGTGGGGCGGGCCTGCAAGTAGTCGAACTTGATATGGTTGTGCACAAAGTCGCACACTGCCTGCACCCGTGCCCAGCCGGGTGGGGTGTTGCCAAAGAGCTGCCAGGCGGTTGCGGTCAGCTCGTCGGTCTCGCAATAGCGGCTGCCGAGCAGGAACATGAGGGTTTCGTCCGGGAGGTCCTGCACCTCGTGCTGGATGGCATGTGGGAAAATTGGGTCTGGTAGACCGGAATCGTTGACCGTGCCGGCGCTGGCGATGCGCACACGGCCCGCGGGGGCGACCAGGCGGGTGCACCAGTTGCCGTAGCTGTCCCGATAGGAGGTTATGGGTACGCTAGGGGTGATGGTCATGACGTCGGGGACGAGGATATCTGGGGCGCGGGTGTAATGGACACCCAGCAACAGCACCATCGGAGTCGGCTGCGGGAATTGGTAGATGAGTTCGTAGCCAACGGCGATTTTCAAATGTTTAGCCCCTTCCGGCCGTATTGGCCGCCCAGCTGTCTTACAGCAAAGCGGTGGAGGGGATACGGATTTTTTATTCGCGGGGAGGCGCTTTGAAGAATGCATCGGCTGCGTTGCGATGCGCCTGTTTGGCGGCGATGGCCTGTTTGACCCGCGTGATCTCGGTATTCAGGTCGCCGATATAGGTTTCCAACTCATCCACCCCCAGCATATCCAGCACCGGGGGGACCAGCAGTTTTTTTGACGGGCGCGGGAGGTCTTCTTCAGGATTTGTCATAAAACGATCTTGACCGATGGGTAGCGCGGGTTCCATACCCCGCGCAAGGTTAACTTGCGAACAGCAAGAGAACAGTTGTGTCCGTTCCAGGCCTCCCGGCTTGCGACGTTAAAAGGTATTTGAATCATGTCCCTACCCCTGATGCCCAAAGCTACCGCAGTTTGGTTGATTGACAAGACGGCGCTGACCTTCGCGCAGATCGCCGATTTTTGTGGCATGCATCCTCTGGAAATACAGGCCATTGCCGATGGTGAGGTGGCCCAAGGGATTAACGGCTACGACCCGGTGGCCAACAAACAGGTGGCCGCGGAAGATATTACCCGCTGCGAGGGCAACCCTGACCTGCGGTTGAAGCTGCTGGCGGCGGCTGACCCGCACCCGAAGAAGGGCAAAGGCGGGCGCTATACCCCCGTGGCCAAGCGCAATGACCGGCCCGACGCGATTGCGTATCTGCTGCGCAATTACCCGCATCTGACCGATGCGCAGGTGATCAAGCTGCTCGGCACGACGAAGGACACCATCCATAAGATCCGTGACCGGTCGCACTGGAACAGCAGCAACATCAAGCCGCGTGACCCGGTGATTCTGGGGCTGTGCAAGCAGTCTGACCTCAACGATGCGGTGGCTGCGGCCAATGAGCGGCTAACCCGTGAAGGGCAGACCCCGCCGGCGCCGCCGATGCCGTCCACTGAAGCGGCGTAAACTGGTTCTAAAAAGTTAAGGCGGCCGGTGGCCGCCTTAACTTTTTGATTTATATGGCTATTGCGTCTTTAGCCGCTCTATTTCTTCCTTCAATCGTAGCTTCTCGACTTTCATGCGGGCCAGCATCGAACTGTTCCGGCTCGGGCGGTTGTCTTCCGCGGCAATCTTGGTTTCCAGATTGGCGTGCCGCCCTTTCAAGGCGTCAAGATGCGATTCCAGGTTCATAGTGCCTCCTAAATAGGTTGCCTTAGCAAAACCGGAGTCGCCCAACCGGGTGAACTCCGGGGTTGCCAGGCTAATCCCGTTGCCACGGGATTGTCATCTAAAATCTTGGCTACATTTTCCGGTTTCAGGTTTGCGAGAATCCCTCTATTGCTCCCCCCATGCTGACAGACAAAGACAATCTGCTTCGCCGGCTGCATGCCTTGCGTAGCGAGCACCGGGATTTGGATACCGTGATCGCCCGTGTCACCGAGCAGGGGCCGCTCGACCAGCTGCAGGTGCAGCGGTTGAAGAAGCGGAAATTGGGGTTGAAGGATGAAATTGCCAGGCTGGAGAGCCGTTTGATCCCGGATCGCACGGCATGAGCCAGGCGTTGGTGGGGATTATCATGGGCAGCAAGTCTGACTGGCCCGTGATGCAGCATGCCGCGGAGATGCTGGAGCGGCTGGGGGTGCCTTATGAGGCGAAAGTGGTCTCAGCGCACCGCACGCCCAAGCGGTTGTATGATTACGCGACCAGCGCGCAGGCGCGGGGGTTGAAGGTGATTATCGCGGGGGCCGGTGGGGCGGCGCATCTGCCGGGCATGGCGGCTTCCATGACCATTTTGCCCGTGCTGGGGGTGCCGGTGGCGGTGACCGCGCTGCAGGGGCAGGATTCGTTGCTGAGCATTGTGCAGATGCCGGGGGGGATTCCGGTGGGGACGTTGGCCATTGGTAAGCCGGGGGCGATTAATGCCGGGTTGCTGGCAGCGTCCATTCTGGCGCTCTCCGACCCTGAATTGAGTGCGCGGGTGGCGGCGTTGCGGGCGGAGCAGACGGCTTCCGTGCCGGAGTCTCCCCTGGAATGAGTTTAGCTCCGGGGGCGGTGATTGGGATTATCGGCGGCGGGCAGCTGGGGCGGATGTCCGCCATGGCGGCGGCGCGGCTGGGGTATGCCACGCATATATTCTCGCCTGAGGTATTTGGGCCGGCGGCGCAGGTGGCTGCTCACAATACCGTGGCGGATTATACCGACCAGGCGGCGCTGCGGCGGTTTGCCGAGGCGGTGGATGTGGTGACGTTTGAGTTTGAGAATATTCCGGCGGAGAGCCTGGCACTGCTGGCGAGCCTGAGGCCGGTGCGCCCGGGGCCGGAGATTCTGCGCATCAGCCAGGACCGGTTGCTGGAAAAGCAGTTTTTGAACGATGCCGGGATTACGACGGCGCCTTGGGCGGCGGTGCATGACGAGGCGGGGCTGGCGGGCGCGGTGGCCGAGTTGGGGCTATCTTCGGTGCTGAAGACGACGCGGCTGGGGTATGACGGCAAGGGGCAGGCGATGCTGCGTGCGCCCGAGGATTTGGAGGCGGCGTTTGCGGGGCTGGCGCCCAAGCCGCTGGTGCTGGAAGGGTTTGTCGACTTTGCCGCCGAGATTTCCGTGATGGTGGCGCGTGGGGTGAATGGGGAGGTAGTGGCGTTTGATGCGGTGGAGAACCGCCACAAGCACCATATTCTGGACCTGACCTATGCGCCGGCACCTTTGCCGCTGGACCTGCTGGAAGAGGCGGGGGCGATTGCGCGCGCGGTGGCGGAAAAGTTGGAACTTGTCGGGGTGCTGGGCGTGGAAATGTTCGTGACCGCGAGCGGAGGATTGCTGGTGAACGAGATTGCGCCGCGGCCGCATAATTCCGGGCATTGGACGATTGATGCCTGCGGGTGCAGCCAGTTTGAGATGCATATCCGCGCGGTGGCGGGGCTGCCGCTGCCGCCGGCGGTGCGGCATTCCGATGCGGTGATGAAGAATTTGGTGGGGCCGGAGGATATGGCGCTGTGGCCGGCGATTTTAGCGACGCCGGGGTTGATTCCGCACCATTACGGCAAGGGGGAAGCGCGGCCGGGGCGCAAGATGGGGCATTTTACCAGGCTGTTTCCGAAGGGTGGGTTGCCGGGGGTGTTTGGGATTGAGGATGCGATTAGGGTGGAGTGAGGAGCTTCGTGACAATTTGTCAGACTATGAGTTGAAAGCAGGCTTCTCTCCAAATTTTTGCTCGTATTCTTGTAAGAGCTTTTCTTCTAGTTTGAAGTGACCATGACTTTTGATTTCTAGCTCATCAGGGTTTCCGAGATGCCGTGTAACCGTTAGGCAAAGCCTGGACAACGGAAAATTCTCTACAAATCGTGGCCGCCGCACAATTTTCTTGCCAGTTTGGTGACACTCAAAATCAGAATATTTCTGATTCTTATATGTAACCGGATCGATCTTCTTGTAAGCAGCACAGATGCTCTTCTTCAATTCTGAAGCTCGGTCCTGAACTACTGCTGAAGCTCCAATGTAGAGAATACCTTCCGGGTCGATCCCAAGAAGTCTAGAAAGCGGAACAAATTCTCCTTTTGTATCGGTAGCATGAAGCCTATAAATTCCAGGGAACCTTTCATGATCATGCAGGCTATCGATTGAGTCCCAATACCCTTCATCAACGATAAAGTGCTTGATTGTCATCTTTACACTCCTAAAATAGAGCAGATAATTATCTGAAGCAATTGAGGATAGCCGTAGGTACGGTAGAACTTTGATGGGGAATGTCAATTTCTATAATCTGAAATCGAAATCATTTGTTGTATTGCAAAAAAATAGATTTCTTCACGTGCGCTGGCGCGGGTTCGCAATGGCGGTAGTTTATACCAGCCGCCGAATTTTCT
>PLSD01000113.1 GCA_003164135.1 Acetobacteraceae bacterium | reverse complement strand
CGCACAAAAACGAATCCGACCCGCCTACGTCATTGCTTGGTCACTGTGGCGACGAGCTCATCAAGCCGTTGCACAACAGGCACATTTTAAATCTAATGTGCAACTGTAATGCTAAGGTTCGACACTTCCTTGTCGGCAACCAGCCTTTTTTGTTGTAATGGCTATCCATGCCAACACGTTCTTTAAAACGTATCGGCATTTACGTGAATATTTTTTCCAACAAAGGAATGCCTCATCATGGCGAGAGCCGCACCAAAGAAAGCCACCAAGCCTGCAGCCAAGGCCACCAAGCCGGGTCGTCCTGCCGCCGCGAAGACGACAAAAGTCGTTAAAGCTGCAGCTCCAGTAAAAAAGCCAGCCGCAGTCAAAGCGCCGGTGGTCAGCAAAGATGAGCTCCGGGCTCAATTAGAAAAAGCACAAAATACGATCGCCACGTTGCGCACCAAGAGCCGTGAAGCCATCCGCGCTGCCAAAGCATCCGCAGCACAAATTGCCGAATTGGAAGCAACTGTGGCACAGCTGGAAAAGAAACTGGCATCTCAGACGAAGACGACAAAGCCAGAAACCGCCGTGGCAAAGCCGATAAAGCAGCGTGGCCGCAAGGCTGCTGTCAAAGCCGACGTTGATGCGCCTGCTGAAACTGATAAGCCGGCGGCAGGTGACGTCGATACCGCGTCCGAGGATTAATGCAATGCGCCAGTGCAGTTGAACGAATTTCGACTGCACCGGCCTTGCTTGCATACCCCCCCACCGCCGATGCGAAGCTGACCGCCCGCCCTGTCCCGCTCAGATAGCTCGGCGAGTAGCCTTCTTCACGCCTATTTTGAACATTCTGGGAGGCACGTTTAGCTTCCGGAACGTGGCACTCGGCTAACTCATGCGTCTACGCCCCCCTCGTCAGGAAGTTGATGCAGGCTGAAATCGTTGCGGGTTTCACGGGCAGTGTCTTGTGGATCGAGCGCACCAGCCGGAATCCGGTTTCGTGCTCCGGCATCCTGGTCTCGGCGACGGCGATCAGGCCATCGTTGTCGCCGCGCAGCAACGGGTTGAAGCCGCGGCCGCCAGTGCCGCCGGCGATGACAAGAACCTCTTTGGCGATCGGTAACGGCACGGCGGCAGCGCCCTCTGGCGTGACGGCGGGAGCGCAGGCGCCGACCAATGTTTCGTATCCCGGAATATTTTTAGCACGGCCGGCGATGACGGAGCCGTAGGCCGGTGAACCAATCAACACCAGCGGTCCGGCGTTCCAGCCGCTGGTGGCGGCACTTGCCATTGCCGTGCGCGCGACCAGACCGCCAAGGCTGTGGCCGACAAAGGCGATCTCCACCGCGCCATCATCTGCCAGCGCCTGGGCCGCAAGACTGGCGGCCGCGCCATGCGCCGCTAGCGGAAGGCGCAGGCTCGGATAGCCGAGATTCGCCACCGCCCAGCCCTGCGTTTCCAGCGCTTGCGCGAGCGGGTGCATGATGCCGGGATAATTCCACAGTCCGTGCAACAGGATTGCAGCCCGTCTGGCGCCCGCAGAGGGAGGCAGTCTCTTTGCCTGTGTTGTGCATTCATCCGGCGTGCCGGCAGCGATGACCATACCTGAGGGATCAAGCAGGCGGGCCCGCCCCGTGGCGCAATGGAGTTGTACCCGCCAGCCCGAACGGATCCAGATATCGGCCCAGGGCCAAAAGGCTTCCCGCAGGCGCATCATTTTGCGCCGCCCGGGCTGGCGGCCGTCAGTCCGGCAATAATGGCACCGACCACCAGGCCGATCTGTGCTCGCAAGAGCTCCAGGTCCATCGGTGCCAGCCGGTTGTCGAGGCCAAGCGCCACCATGCCCTGGACGGCAGCAAAGATGCTGCGCCCCAGCAGTCTGCGCGCCGTGGCGTCGAGGTCCGGGCGCAGCATCGCGAGTGGATTTTCGATATGCGAAAAAGCCGCATCCTGCACCTCCTGGAACCAACCCGGCGCTAGAGCCTCCAAAGGCATGCGATGGTTGAACAGCGCGTCCCAGCGGCGCCGGTGTGCCGCGGCATAGTCCAGATACGCATCGGCCATCGCCGCTAGCTGGGCTGCCGGACTGGCGCCGCCAATGGCCTGCATGGTCCGGCTAATGGCGCGCAGGGTGCCGGCATTCACCTCCAGCACCAGCTCATCGAGGTCAGCGAAGATATTGTAGATGGCGCCGACCGAGCAGCCGGTGGCGGTCGCAAGGTCACGGGCGCGCAATTGGGCGAGGCCCTCGGATTCGATCAGCATGGCCGCCGCGGCGACCAATTCCTCCCGCAGCCCCTGGTGGCGCAGGGCCGTGGCGGGGCGCTCCCGCGATAAATTTGAACGGCGTTCATTTTTTTCTTGAACCATGTTCATGCCCATGCTAATTCTGTGAACATCGTTCATACAGTGGATTTGAACGCCGTTCAAGTAAATACTGCCATGCCACCCTTATCTAGGAAACTGCCGATGTCCCCGGTCCGCACCAAAAGATTGGCAATCCGAAAGAAAATCATCAACGTACCGGTTCTTGTAACGGCAAGACCGGTTATCAGGGAGTGAAGATCATTGCGATTGGGATGGCTATGACGGATGTGGAAAAGGCGCCTGTTTAACCGGCGCAAGAACGATCAAATGCGGCAGATGTCTATCATCTGCTTTAATAAATGTTGGATCCGGAGGCGGAAATGAATTTTGTGATACTCCTCACTTGTGTCGTGGCCTTTATGGCTCTCTGGAGAGGCCAGCTGCTGAAAGACAGAATCCAGGTTTTGGAAGCCAAAATTGAGAGGCTTTCAGCTCAGCGAAAAGCAGCTCAAGGGCAGGCGTCTGTCCCGGACATCAGTCTTCCCCTTATCTCCGATCAGGCCGAAAACCTAGCCCCGGCCGCTGTTCCCACACCGGAACCGAGGCCGGTCGTGGAACAAGCTGCCGTTGAGCTGCCGTGTCAGAATGCGCCAGATCCCGCGGGTCAGAAACAATATGCCGGCCATAGCCTTGAATCGATCATTGGCAATCGCTGGGGACTCTGGCTCGGCGGGTTTGTCCTGCTGCTTTCGGCTGGCTTTTTTGTCAGGGAAGCTGTTCTAAATGGCTGGGTTGGACCGGTGGCGAGAACATTGTCCCTCTTTTTCATAGCCGGAGGCTTCATTTGGGCTGGTCGCTCCAGCGTAATTGACCAGATTACCAACAAGCTGGAGGTGGGATGGAGCCAGGTCCGGCCCGTTCTCAACGCCGTCGGCGTTAGTTTCCTCTGCGCCGGTGCCTACGCCGCAGGCCCACATTACGGTCTCATAGGGGCCGCGGCATTTTCGGCCGGCATGATCGTCATAAGCGCATTTGCGCTATATTCCTCGATCTCTTATGGCGTTCCCGTAGCCGTCATCGGCATTTTAGGCGGATTTTTTCTCCCGTTCATCGCCGACTATAGTACCTCCGCGCTTGGGACCACCGGCACGCTGCTATACCTAGCCATCCTCTTCGTGACGGCCGATCTCAGCTTCAGGCCGGCCAAGAGAGTTTGGCTGCAAGCGATGGCGGCGGCCGCTACGGTCGTGGATGGCGGAGCCATGATCTTTAGCGATCCTCACAGCGCGATCCTATTCCTCTTTCTGATCATCTATTTGATCGCAGCATCTATACTTGATCCGGCTCGCGTCGAAGGAAAAGATAACCATCCCGATTTCAAATCATATCTCAGCATTGCGATCATTCTCTCGCCTCTGCTTGCTGGTGCTATCATATCCCCGAATAGTCTGATGTGGCTCTCGTGTTTTGGTGTGCTTACGCCGATTGCACTTGCATTGGCCCGGTTGAAGGGGAATATCTGGCACTTGGCGCCGCTGCTAGGGTTGGCGGATCTGGCATTCTTGGGCACATGGAACGCGGGCGAGACGCAATATGCGAATCTATATGTGACGGCCACGGCACTCGTCGTCGGCTTTACCCTACCACTGATAAAGCTTGGAGCGACAAAGAAGACCGACCCGTGGCTCATTCTGCAAGCTGTTATGACATTGGGGGTCACCTTCATTGTTTACGCGAGAACGGCGCCGTTCCCATTGCCACCTGGGCATGAGCTTTCTTCCTGGACACTCGTGTTTTCCCTTCTGGGTATCATGTACTTTGGCGCCTCTCTGAATGAGGCTGGAAAGTTCTTCACCGACAGAACAAATACCGGTCAGCTTGTTCAAAAAATCGTCGCCTTTATTTTTGGCCTGGCTGCCATTTCTTATCTAGCCATGCCGCACGAAGTCTCGAACACGATGCTTGCCTTCATTGTCATCGTCCTCGGCACCACGGGCGAAGACAGCGGCTTCTACCGTTATCTCCGACCGGTGTTCTATGTCCTGGCGGCCATCTGCGGTGTCGCGGACTTAAGTTTTCTGGATGCCGATCCATCAGCCCTGCCATACTCAACTGTTCTGATACACGCCTTCATGCCAGCACTGTTATTGCGCCTTTTGTCAACAACATTGAGAGGTAAAAAATCCACTGTCATCAACACGACTCTCGAGGACGCCGATCTATTCAGTTCGGCGGCGGGCGGGGTGGTATTGATCGCACTCTTGTGGTCCGTCAATTGGGCTTACTATCACGGCATATTTGGCGCGGATTATATCTACTGGATGCCGATCGCATTCATGCTGGAGACACTCGGCGCGGCTTTATTATTATGGGTCATGTACCTGCTTCTCCCGCAGCCAGAGGTGCCTAATCTGAGCTCCAGCGTATTGCGATGGGGCTATACCATAATTGCCGGGGGCATGATGCTAGGTTTGCTCCTGGTGAATCCTTTTGTGCTTGATCAGGGAATCACCAAATGGCCGGCATTTGTATTGACCGCCGAGTATGTCTTGCCGATCCTCATCGTATCGTATGGGCTTAGGAGTTACTTAAGATATATCCCGGATCACCTGCGGATAATTGTACAGAAAGGGGCAATTTGCTGGCTTGAAGCGGCTGGTTTCATTCTGCTGTCAACAAGCATCTATGTCATATTTAATGGTGCCGGAGATCCTCAATCCTTTGTCAACCCAGAGATATGGGCGCTGTCCGCGGTGTGGATGATCTACGGTGCGGCGCTGATCTTCTTTGGGCTGTTGGTCCATGAGAAGCTCTGGCGATATGGCGGAATTCTGATCATGGGTATGACGGCGCTGAAGGTGCTGTTTGTCGATACCTATAATTTGAGTGGAATGGCCCGGGTGGGCTCGCTGTTTTGCTTGGGCGTGGTGCTAATCGTGCTTGGCTTGCTGTACCAGCGTTTCGCAAAAATTGTTGAAACGAGCTGAGTCGTAGCAGCCATTACCTCCGGCGTGTATCCGCTCGGGTTGGCCCTGGTATGACGGTGGCGGCCATCCATCTCCGCATTCCACGCCCCAGTGCATCGAGCTCTCTGTTGGCGCGAGGTGCCTTTGCCTGAATATCTCCGGATATTTATGGTAAAGCACCTCTTTCAATGGATATATTTGCGAAGGTACGAATTTCTTTTTCATAGGTTGCTCGATTGGTTTCGGGGACTGAAATTCAACTATGGCATTTTAACACTCCGCATAGGCATCCCCTTCGCTCCCGAGAATACCTGCGTTCCGTCATTTCAAAATTGGCGAGCTACGGTAATGTAAGTCGCATTTGACAACGGTATCGGCAGCATTCAGGCCGAACATCGTCTTCAGTGCGCCGATAATCTTGGGACTTTGCAACTGCCGGTCGGCGTAAAGAACGAAACGGTTGGCTGGTGTTTCATGTCCTCGGTTCGCAGATAGCCATCCCAGTGAGACCAGATTACCCTGGCGCCGGCCCATGCTCCCGGCACCAGATCGATGTCCCTCACCATTGCCGGCCGGAACAGCATGACCGCCTGTCCGATTTTGTCCTGGAGCGCTTCACGGTAGATACGGTTGACCCTATGCCGATCGACGATATCAAAGCGCTGGTTCTTCACGATCCGCAACCGCTGATATTCGGGTACATACACATTGAGGCTCGGCCATCCCTCACGGGGGATATTCTGATTACCTGTCGCAGCCAAGACCTCCAGCGCGTACAGATCCAGAAGCAGCGTCCTGCCGGTCCGCTTGCAGGCCCGATAGATGCTGACAACCCGGTCGACGTTCTGAGCTGAGGCATTGACGCCGATGAAACCGGGTTGCTGGAAACGCTCCACCAAACGGTCTTCAATCTGGCTTTCTGTCTCGAAGGTCTGGTCTGGTTGCAGCCGTCCGAGACTGGAGCCTTCCATCAGCATGGCATGGATCGGCTGAGGAGGCTTTTCAACCAAGCGCTCGAATAACGCGGCCTTGCGGCCATGCGCCCGGAGATCGCCGGAATAGAACAGACGGCGGCCATTTGCCTCGATCAACATGGCGTAGGCGTCGTAGGCCGAATGATCGACCAGATATGGCGTGATTGAGAATGGGCCAACCTGGATGGTCTTGTGATCCACCAGATCAGGAACGCCAGGGGCGTCAATACCATCTGGGATCGGCCGAGGTACGAACGGTGCGGCCGCCCGCAGCATCCGGCGGGTTGCGGCCCCCGTGATGATTGGCAAATGAGAAACCTGAGACGCCAACCCCCAGTGATCGGCATGACCGTGGGAAACGATCAGAGCCAGGAGGCTCGGGTCAGCGACCTTCAGCCCGTCATTCTCCGGTAGAAGCGATGTCGGATCTTCGTCTCCCGCATCCAGCGGCAGGCCAAGATCGAGAAGAATGCGCTGGTCCTCGCACGCCAATTCAATGCACGTGCCGCCGATCTGGCGTGCACCGCGGTGAATACAGACGCTGAAGCCCCCCAGGTGATCCCCGAAAATGGAATTTTCTCTCATGAGATATATTCACTTGAGATGCCGAGAAATTTACACATTATGGAAAGAAGCAGTTAACAAATTCGGAGTGTTGCGAAAATGCAACACCAAAATCGAAAGCATCGTCGGCGCCCCAAAGGGCGATATCATCAGCCCCTAATGTCCGCATCGTGAGCTGCTGCTGGTCTGATGGAGACGGACCGCTTCCGGCCCAACCTCCAGGATTAACAGTGCGTCGGGCAGAGGCTTCGGTGGTCTTGCGTGCAGGTTAGCTTCAGGCTGCGGCGGTTTCAGGCTAGACGTAGTGCAATGACCATCCGCAACATCCTGAAGTTTCCCAATCCACGTCTACGGCAACCAGCGGCGGCCGTCTCCGCCTTCGACTGCGCGCTGAAAGCTTTGTCCAGCGATCTCCTCGACACCATGCGCGCAGCGCCAGGCATTGGCATCGCTGGTCCGCATATTGGCGAATCACAGCGGATTACCGTTCTTGAATTGGCACCGGGCGAGGTGCGAATATACGTCAATCCTCAGATCATCTGGCAATCCGACGAGGTGAAAGCTCATGAAGAAGGCAGTGTCTCCATGCCCGGCGCCATCGAGACCATCGAACGGCCGGCCCGCGTGCGTGTGCGGTACCAGGATATTGACGGTGTCTCCGCGCTAGTGTGTCGCGTCATTGACTTT
>PLSD01000135.1 GCA_003164135.1 Acetobacteraceae bacterium | reverse complement strand
AATCTAAAGTGCAACTGTAATGCTATGCCGCGGGCAAACGCTCGGTGACGCTGGATCTTGCCAGGCCGGAGGGGCAGGATGCGTTGCGGCGGCTGGTGGCCACGGCTGATTTTTTCCTTGAATCGGAAACACCTGGCTCGCTTGCGGCTCTGGGCCTTGGGTATGCGGAGCTGCAAAAGCTCACCCCGCGCCTGATCCATGTCTCTATCACCCCGTTTGGCAGTACCGGGCCAAAAGCGGCGTGGCAGGAGAGCGACCTGATTTTATGGGCGGCCGGTGGCCCGTTGCACCCCAGCCGCGACGGTAGCCGCCCACCGCTGCGCATCAGCCTGCCGTAGGCGTGGTTGCATGCGGCGGCCGATGCGGTGAACGGCGCGCTGGTGGCGCATCATGCGCGGCTGCGCGACGGCCTGGGCCAGCATGTGGATGTCTCGGTGCAGCAGAGCGTGACGCAGACCACACTTTCCAGCATTGTTGCCTCGGCACTCGGGCATGAAAATTTCAGTTTTGGCGCGTTCTCAAAACAACCGGAAACGAAAAAGACACTTGATCTCAGCGGAAGCGGCGCACGCACCCGCCGGTCGAAATGGCGAATCGTCGATGGTCTGGTGGAGATGCATCTTGGCATGGGGCCGGCCTCTGGCGGCAAGACGAATAATTTCTTCGCCTGGATGCGCGAGGAAGGCATGTTGCCCGAAAAACTACAGAGCTGGGACTGGATCACCATTCCCAAGGCGATAACCGATGGCCTGATTACTGAAGAGGACATGGAAGAAGCGCGTGAGGCGACCGCTGCTTTCCTTTCCACCAGGCGCAAGGCGGAGATCATTGGCGAGGCGATGCGGCGCAAGATTTTACTCGCGCCGATTTATACCATGGAGGACCTGGTCAATAGCCCGCACCACCGTGCACGCGGTTTCTTCCAGACAGTCAATGACAGGGGCCATGAGCGTATTCTACCCGGAGATTTTGCCCTGGGAATCGCGGAGGGCTTCACGCCGCTCGCGCAGGCGCCCGCACTGGGCCAGGACAATGACATTTTGACCGGTCTGGCTGCCTGCCCCTGGCCGGCCCCGGCCGTTTCACGGCCTGTTACGGCGCCTTTTGATGGCTTGAAAGTCGTGGACCTGGCGTGGGTTGTGGCCGGCCCCGCCATCGGGCGCGTGCTGGCGGATTACGGTGCCACCGTGATCCGCATTGAATCGGCCAAGCGCGTGGATACGGCGCGGCTGATGGGCCCCTTTCCGGACGGCAAGCTCGATCGTGAACATTCGGCGCTTTATGAAACGTACAATGCCGGCAAGCTGGGTCTGGAATTGGATTTGGCGCAAGAGGAAGCGCAGGCAATCGTACGTGACCTCGTCACCTGGGCGGACGTGCTGGTCGAGAGTTTCGCGCCGGGACAGATGCAGCGCTGGGGGCTGGGCTATGAAACTCTACGCGCGATCAACCCCCACCTGGTGATGCTGAGTACCTCGCTGATGGGACAAAGCGGCCCTTATGTGGCCTTCGCGGGGTTTGGCAATATCGGTGCGGCGGTCTCTGGATTCCAGAATATCGTGGGCTGGCCTGACGCACTGCCGATCGGCCCGTTCGGCCCCTACACGGATTTTGTCGGGCCACGGTTTGCGCTGGCGGCCCTGCTCGCGGCGCTTGATCATCGCGGAGATAAGGGACAAGGCTGCTGGATCGATGTGTCACAGGCCGAGGCCGGCATGCAGTTTCTTGCTCCCGCGATCGCGGATTTCGCCGCAACCGGCAGAATTACCTCGGCGATGGGCAACCGCGATCCGCAGATGGCGCCGCACGGGGTATTTCCGGCCCTGGGCGAGGATCGCTGGATTGCGCTGGCGGTGCGCGATGATGCCGAATGGAGCCTGCTGGCCCGGACTGTTGGCGGTGAGGCCAAACTGCCCGATTTTGTTACCCTGGCCGGGCGCAAGGCCGGAGAGGACCAGTTGGAGGCGATCATCGGCGCCTGGACGGCAGGGCAAAGCCCGGAAGCTCTCGAGGCTGCCTTGCAGGGACTAGGGATTCCCGCACATGTCGTTGCCAATAGCACCGACATGATGAGTGACGCGCAACTGGCAAGCCGCGGACATTTCGTTTGGCTGAAACACGAGCGTGGCGGCAAGAGTCTCATTGAAGCGTCGCGCTTCATGCTCTCGGCCACGCCAGCCGCGTATCGCCGGACCGCCCCGGCTTATGGCCGCGACAATGAATATGTGTTGCGGCAGATTCTTGGGCACGATGACGAGCGGATTTCGCGCCTGCGCGCAACCAACGTGTTGAGTTGAAGGAACCTCTCGATGAGTGATGACTGGAAGACCGCCTGGCAACCCGTGATTGATGCAATCGGCCAGGATATCGGCAGTGAAACGCTGCGCCAGCCAGTGGATGCCATCGAGGCCGGAACCTTGCGGCGCTACCTTGAACCGCTCGAATTCGATTGCGCCCTGCATTACGATGCGGAAATTGCCCGCGCGCATGGCTATGCGGACATCATCGCGCCCTATACGGCGACGCTCACCTACACGATGCCGCCAATGTAGACACCCGGCGCCCCGCCGCTCTTCACCAGCGAGGCGCGCGACGCCCAGCCGGAGCGAAGTGCCGCCAAGCCGCGCTTTCCGGCGTTCTTCCCGCCGTTCACCGGCTATTTTGCCACCGATATCGATATCGAATTTCTACGCCCCGCCGTGCTAGGAGAGCGCGTGACGCGCCGCGGCAACAAACTTACGGCCTGCGATGTGAAAGAAACGCGCGTCGGCAAAGGCGCCTTCATCAAGACCGAGACCGAGATCGTAACGCTTGGGGGCGAAATTCTCGCACGGATCGCGAGCGGGCTGTTTCTGTACACACCGCATGCCGGAGGAAAAGGATGACACAGCGCCGCTGGGAAGATGTGGTGATCGGCGAGGCGTTGGAACCCAGCCGCTTTCCGTTAAGCGTGTACCGTCTGGTGATGGCAGCCGGTGCAAACCGGGATTTCAACGCCATCCACCACAACAGCGAACATGCAAAAAGTACCGGCGCGCCGGAGATGTATGCGAATACGCTGTTCCTGCAGGGCATGTGGGAAAAATGCGTGCGCGGCTACATCGGCCTGGCCGGGACCATCAAGGCGCTCAAGGCGTTTCGCATGAGTTCATTCAATACGGTGGGCGATACCGTGACGGTTTACGGCACCGTGGAACGCAAATGGCGCGAGGGGGACGCGGGGCTGGTTGAGCTGCGCATGTGGTCCGAGAATCGCAATGGCGTGTCCGTGGGTCCTGGAAAGGTCATCGTGACGCTGCCGCTGTAGGGACCACCAGGTTGGCTGCCAATTATTTTTTAATTGACACCACCGTTCCATTATGACACTTTTTGGTCATGATGGACCGCTCCCGCCACCTCATCGCCCTTATCGACGAACTTGCCCGCACGCGCGGCCGCACGGTTGCCGCCTTCCGTGAAATACGCGAGCGGCATGGTCTCTCTGAACTTGAGATGGTGGTGCTGAGCGCTGTCACCGGCGCCGCGCATCCGCCCACAGTACCCCAGATCGGGCGCAGCCTGGGGCATCCCCGGCAGGTGATCCAACGAGCCGCCGATACACTCGCTGACCGTGGTCTGGTCGCGTCGCGGGAGAATGCCGACCACAAGCGCGCCAAATTGCTGGTCCCCACCAGCGCCGGCCAGGCGCTGAAAGCCGAGGCGGACGCGCGAGGGCTGGCGGTGGCAGCAAAGCTGACGGAGGGGCTGGACGAGGCGTTGATCGCCCGCACCGTGGCCGGGCTGCGCGCCATCCGCGAGGCCATTGAAGGCAACATCCGCAACAACACTGCCGCAGAGAGCGTAACATGAACGAGATGGCGATTGACGTCGGGAAACTCAGCCAATGGCTGGACACGGTGCTGCCGGGGGGCCCGGCAGCGGTTGATGTCAAGCAGATAAAGGGTGGCGCGAGCAACGTGATCTACCGCGTGCAACGTGCCGGGAAAACCTATGCGCTGCGCCGCCCGCCTTCGGTGAAGAACGACCCGACCTCCAACAACATGCGCCGCGAGCTGACGTTGCTGAAGGCGCTTGGGCGCAGTGAGATTGCGCATCCGCGCCTGGTGGCGGCTTGCGAGGATGACGCTGTGCTTGGCGTGCCCTTCGCGCTGATGGAATGGGTGGAGGGGTTTTCCCCGCAGGCGCCGTTTCCTGAAGGCTTTTCAACGCCCGAGGCCAAGCGTGCCATGGCGGAGGAATTGATCGATGGCATTGCCACGGTTTCCAACGCCGACTGGCAGGCGCTGGGACTCATCGGTTTTGGCAAGCCCGATAATTTCCTGGAACGTCAGGTCGACCGCTGGCTCAGCCAGTTGGAGCGCGCGCGCTCACGGGATTTGAAATACCTGGATGAAATCTGCGTCTGGTTGCGCGAAAATACGCCGGTGATGCAGCGCGCAGCGCTGATCCATGGCGACTATCAGTTCATCAACGTGATGTTCGCGCCAGAGCTGCCGCCGAAACTGGCCGCGATTGTTGACTGGGAATCCGCCACCATCGGTGACCCGCTGCTCGACCTCGGCTGGGTGCTGGCAGGCTGGCAGGAACCCGGCGAAGGCACCACGCATGCAACCTATGTCGACTGGGCGGGCTTTCCGCCGCGGGCAGAAATGGCGGCGCGCTATGCGGCGAAAACCGGGCTCGATGTGCGCGCCCTGCCCTTCTACATGGCGCTGGCGCTGTTCAAGCTCGCGGTCATCATGGAGGGGTGGTATTTCCGCCACCTCAAGGGTGAGTCCTCGCATCCGGCGCACAAGGCAATGGAGACGGAAGTTCCCAACATGCTGGCGCGCGCGGCCGCATTTGCAAAAATCGCTTAAAAAAATTCTTGGAGGAAACAAATGTTCGATTTCTCGGCCGATGGGGCGTTTCAGGAAAAACTGGATTGGATGAAGGAATTCATCCGCACCGAGGTGGAACCGCTGGACCTGCTGTTCACCCATGGCGGCGACCCGTATGACACCAAGAACAAAAAATCCCGTGCCATACTGAAGCCGTTGCAGGCGCAGGTTAAGGCGAAGGGGTTGTGGGCGTGCCATCTGGGCCCCGAGCTGGGCGGGCCGGGTTATGGGCAGTTGAAGCTGGCCCTGATGAATGAGATCATCGGCCGCTCCTATTGGGCGCCTACCGTGTTCGGCACCGCGGCGCCCGACACCGGCAATGCGGAAATCCTCGCCATGTTCGGCACTGAGGAGCAGAAGCGCCGCTATTTGCAGCCGCTGTTGGATGGGGACATCGTCTCCTGCTTTTCCATGACCGAGCCGCAGGCTGGCGCGGACCCGAAAGAGTTCATCTGTGCCGCGCGGCGCGAGGGGGATGAATGGGTGATCAGCGGCGAGAAATGGTTCTCCTCCAACGCCCGCCACGCCGCATTCTTCATCGTCATCGCCATGACCAACCCGGAAGCGCCGGCGCATGCGCGTTTCTCGATGTTCATGGTGCCTGCTGAAACACATGGCATCAAGATCATCCGTAATGTGGTGGCGATGGAAGAAGTTGAGGAGCTGGACTCCGGCATCCACGGCTATGTGCGCTACGAGGATGTGCGTGTGCCGCTGGATGCGATGCTGGGTGGCCAGGGCGAAGGATTCAAGGTGGCGCAGGCGCGGCTTGGCGGCGGGCGGGTGCATCATGCCATGCGCACCGTCGGCCAGTGCAATCGCGCGTTTGAGATGATGCTGGAACGCGCCGTCTCGCGCTGCACGCAGGGCAAGCGGCTGGCGGATCATCAATTCGTGCAGGGTTTCATTGCAGATTCTGCAATTGATCTGGAACAGTTCCGGCTGCTGGTGTTGAAGACCGCCTGGATTATCGACACCCAGCCGCATGGCGCGGCGCGTACGCACATCGCGATGTGCAAGGTGACGATGGCGAAAGTGTACCATGATATCGTGCAGCGCGCGCTGCATCTGCACGGCTCGCTTGGTGCGACGCATGAGACGCCGCTGGCCGCGATGTGGATGGCCGTGCCGCAACTGGCGCTGGCTGATGGGCCAAGCGAGGTACACAAGGCGCAGGTGGCGAAAGCGTTCCTGAAGAATGTGCAGCCGGCTAGCGGGTTATTCCCCAGCGAGCATATTTTGCCCAAGCGCGAAGCCGCGCGGAAACGCTATGCGCATATCCTGGATGCGCCGGAGGTGGCGGCATGATCGACCCATTGTTTGACCTTTCCGGCAAAGTGGCGCTGGTCACCGGCGGGAGCCGCGGGTTGGGGCTGGAGATGGTGCGCGCCTTCGCCAGCCATGGCGCGGATGTGATTATTTCCAGCCGTAAGCTGGATGCCTGCGAAGCGGCGGCGGCAGAAGTGCGCACACTTGGGCGCCGCGCGCTCGCCGTGGCGGCGCATCTGGGCAAATGGGAGGATGCGGGACGGCTGGCGGAGGTTGCCTATGCTGAATTTGGCCGCGTCGATATTCTGGTGAACAACGCCGGCATGGGCCCAGCGGCGCCGAGCCATGAGGTGACGGAGGAATTGTTCGACAAGGTGGTCGGCCTCAACTTCAAAGGCCCGTTCCGCCTCGCAGCCTTGGTTGCCAAGCGCATGGCCGATGGCGATGGCGGCGTGATCATCAACGTCTCCTCCACGGGTGGCAGCATACCGCTGCCTGGCGTGGTGCCCTATGGCTGCTCCAAAGCGGCGCTGAATGCGATGACCTTGTCCTTCGCGCATGAATACGGGCCGAAAGTGCGGGTGAACACGCTTTCCGCCGGGCCGTTCCTCACCGATATAGCCAAATCCTGGACACAAGAGCAGCGCGTGACGTCGTCCAACGCGCTGCGCCGGCCGGGGCAGCCGCATGAGGTCGTCACCTCCGCGCTGTATCTGGCTAGCCCCGCTTCCAGCTACACGACCGGCACGATGCTGCGGGTGGACGGTGGTACATGGTAGAGGCCGCCGAAATAAAATCCTTCACCCTGCGCGCGCCGGATCATTTCGACCCGCATGCGGAGACCATGCCACGCCATGAGATTGAGGCGTTGCAGACGCGGCGGCTGGAAGAGTTGTTGCCGCGTGTCTATGCGCATTCGGCGCTGATCCGCCGCGTATGGGATGCGGCGGGAGTGAGCCCGGAGGACATCAACTCGCTCGCAGATTTCAAAGCCCGCGTGCCGTTCATCGACAAGGACGCAATCCGCGCGCATCGCGACCGCTTCGGTGATCCTTACGGCGGCATCAGGATTGTTGATGATTCCGCCGTGGAGACCGTGGGCTTCACCTCCGGCACCACGGGCGATCCGACGCCGGTGCCCAACGGGATTACCAATGCGGTCGAGGTCTCGCATTTGCGCGAATTGTGGCACAGTGGCGGGCGGCCGGGCGACTATATCGTGCATATGATGTTCACCTTCCGCGGCGGGCAGAGCCGCAACAATTTCTATAACGCGGCTGGGCTGACGCCTATCATGATCCCGCACAATCCAACTGAACTGCCGTTTCTCATTCAGGCGCTGAAAACCTACCGGCCCAGCGTGCTCTACATGCTCTCCACGCCGCTGCTGATTGCGCTGGAGCAATATTTCGAGAAGACCGGCGATGACCCGCGCGAAATATTCAACTCGGTGAAAGGCGCGTCCTTCGGCGGCGAGCCGCTCTCGCCGCGCTTTGCCGCGCTGGTGAAAGACTGGGGGCTGGAACTGTTCGAGCACAGCTCCCTTGGCGATGTATCTGGCATGACCGAATGCAGCGCGCATGACGGCATGCACGGCTGGGAGGATCTCGCGCTCGTTGAATGTCTTGATGATGCTGGCCACGAGGTTTCGGATGGCGAGCTCGGCGAACTGACCGTGACATCATTGGCCGACCCGGTGGCGCCGTTGATTCGTTACCGCACTGAAGACCTGGTGCGCGTGAACCGCGCGCCGTGTGTCTGCGGACGCACGCATGTCCGCATCTGGCCCGTTGGGCGCAAAGGGGACCGCACCACGGTGCAGGGCAAGCCGGTGCTGCCACGTGACATCCAGAAACTTGTGGAACGGCATAGGGAAACGCGGGCCAGCCTGTTCCAGATCGTGCGCCCAAAGCCGGAGATGGAGGTGCTGCATGTGCGCGCCGGCTACGACCCGGAAGCCACGGCGGACGCAAGCGAACTGGCCGCGCGGCTCACCGCCGAGTTGGGAACCGCTTTCGAGGTGTCTGTGCGTGTTGAGCTCGTCAGCAATGCAGAGTTGCTGAAACTCGGACCGCCACAAAAAATCCCGAGGGTGACCAAGCAATGAACGCGACATCCACACCAGCGAGTTATATCGCCCGCTACATGTTGGGCGGCGCACCGCATCTGCTGCCCGTGGGAGCCAGGGAATGCCAGCGCGCCGAGGAGTTTTTTGCGCGGGTTATCCGCGAGGAAGATGTCGCGCGCGGCCGCAAGGCACTGATCATCGCCACGCTGGCGGAGGCGGCCACTATGTTGCCGTTCGAGCGGGCATTGATCAAAATGGGGCTGATTGTCTGCAACGCCGAGGCCAGCCCATATGACGGCGCGCGCACCGAGGCAACACTGCGGCGCTTCGACGTAGCCGTGATCGCGCCGGTTTGCGGCACGGCGCTGGATGCCATAGCCGTCACCGGTTTCGATGCGGCGCTGCTGTTCCGCGGCAAGATTGTGTGGGCCAAGCCCGATGTCTACGCACGGCTGCAGAATGCGCCAGGGATTGATCTGCGGCGCTGGCTCGATCTTGGCCCGGTGACGGCGCTGGAGACGCGCCATGGCGGCGGCTTGCTGGTCGATGGGCGCGAATGGCGGGTGGAACCTGAAGGTAACGCCACCTATGTGAGCAGCCGCCTCGATCGCGCGATGCCGTTCGAGCGGCTGCGAATTCCTGTCGCGGTGAAGCTCAACGAACATACCTACAACGCGAACCTTCCTGGTCCGCGCGTTATAATCTGAGAACGCCGGGAGACGGACAATGCAAATCGACGGAACGATCGCGGTCAGCGGGGCTGGTGGCGGGCTGGGCTATGGCATTTCGCTGGAATGCGTGCGGCGCGGGCATAGAGTGCTGGCACTTATCCTGGAGGAAGGGCAGCGGGCAGCGCTGGAAAGTGCCGCCACCGGTCTGCCGGGGACGCTGGACATTCAGGTGCTGGATATCACCAAACCAGGTGATTTCGCGTTTCCCCCCGATTTGCAGGTACTTGTGAATAATGCCGGGATCCGATTGAAGAACCTCCCCGTCGAGGAGATACCGCTCGATGAATGGCGGCTTTATTTCGAGGTGAATTTTCTTGGCCATGTCGAACTCACGCGGCGGGCGATTCCCATCATGCGCGAAAACCGCAAGGGGCTGATTTGCAACATCAATTCCAGCTCGCTTACCAGTCCCATCCCCTTCCTGGCACCCTACCGCGCGACCAAGGGGGCGATGGCGGCATTCTCCGAAACCTTGTGCTGTGAGCTGGCGCCGTTTGGCATCAAAATCCTGGAAATCATGCCGGGCGCCGTGCGCACCGGGATCAACAGGGAATCCGTGACGCAGCGCGTGGCGCATGCGGTTGAGTATCCGCCCTATGCGCCGATGGCCAACCGGCAGCGCGAGCTGTTCCTGCAAAGCAATTTTCAGCCGATCGAAATCGAGGAAGCCACGCGGGGAATCGTTGACCGCTTTTTCGACGACAAGGGGCGGATGCGCCATGGCACCTGTGCGGGCTCCGAGCAGGCGATTGAGGCATGGCGCCCGCAGGGTGGCGAGGCGGGCATTGCCGGGTTCATCGCGATGATGCTACCCAAGGAGGGATAAAAAAGGAGCCTGCCATGGAGTATCGTAATCTCGGCAACACGGGCCTTAAAGTATCGCGGCTCTGCCTTGGCTGCATGAGTTTTGGCATCGCCGCCAAGGGGCCGCATGAGTGGACGTTGAGCGAGGCGGAAAGCCGCCCGCTGATCCGCCAGGCCATTGAGGCGGGGATCAATTTCTTCGACACCGCCAATGGCTATTCGGCTGGCACATCGGAAGAAATCACCGGCCGCGCGTTGAAGGATTTTACCCACCGCGATGAGGTCGTGGTTGCGACCAAAGCCTATATTCCGTGGCGCAATGCGCCCAATGCGGGCGGGCTTTCACGCAAGGCACTGTTCCATGCCCTGGAAAACAGCCTGCGCCGGCTTGGCACGGATTATATCGACCTCTACCAGATCCACCGATGGGACCCCCAGACGCCGATTGAGGAGACGATGGAAGCACTGCATGACATCGTGAAATCCGGCAAGGTGCGCTATATTGGCGCGTCATCCATGGCGGCCTGGCAATTCTCCAAGGCGCAGTATACGGCGGACAAGCATGGCTGGACGCGGTTCATCTCGATGCAAAATCAGGTGAACCTGCTCTACCGTGAGGAAGAGCGTGAAATGCTGCCGCTGTGCGCGGATATGGGCGTTGGCGTGATCCCCTGGAGCCCGCTGGCGCGCGGCCGGCTGACGCGTGACTGGAACGAGCACACGCAACGCTCGGACAGCGACCAGTTCGCCAAAGTGCTTTATAGCCACACGCAGGAGCCTGACCGCAAAGTGGTGGAGACGGTGGCCGAAGTGGCGCGTGAACGCGATACGCCACGCGCGCAGGTTGCCCTGGCTTGGCTTCTGCAAAAGCCTGAAATCACCGCGCCGATTGTCGGCGTCACCAAGGCGAGCCATCTCACTGATGCGGTGGCGGCGCTCGGCGTTCGTCTTGCTCCGACGGAAATCGAGCGGTTGGAATCTCCGTATATCCCGCATGAGGTGGTGGGCATGAGCGTAATGCCGCGCTTCAAGGGGCAGGTGTCACTGCTTGGGGAAAACTGAACATGCAGATCATCGTGACCGGCAGCGCCGGGAAGCTCGGCCGTGCGGCACTGCCGGTGTTGAAGGCGGCGGGGCATAGACTCACCGGCCTCGACCTGAGGGCTGGTACAGCTGGCGGCGTGCGCACACTGGCTTGCGATTGCACGGATTTTGGTGAGGTGCTGGGCGCGTTTTCCGGCGGGGACACCATGGGCGGAGTACCGGATGCCATCCTCCACCTCGCGGGCATTCCCATGCCGGGGCTGGCCACCGACCAAAAAACTTTTGCGACCAACACGATCTCCACCTACAACGTATTTTCCGCTGCCGCGCGGCTGGGGATCAAGCGCGTCGTCTGGGCCTCCAGCGAGACCATCCTCGGCCTCCCCTTTTCCACCCCGCCGGATTTCGCACCGCTGACCGAGGAACACCCCGACCGGCCGGAATGGTCCTATGGGCTTTCCAAAAAACTCGGCGAGAGCATGGCAGCGGAATTCACGCGCTGGAATCCGGCACTCACCATTGTCTCACTGCGCTTCTCCAATGTTTTCGAGGCGGCGGATTATGCGCAGCGCGATGCGGTGGAGCGCAAGCCGGCGATCCGCAAGTTCAATTTGTGGAGTTATGTCGATGCGCGTGATGCCGCAGAAGCCTGCCGCCTGGCGCTGGAAGCCGATTTGCGCGGGCACCAGAAAATGATCATCGCGGCGGCGGACAGTATTGTCAGCCATGCCTCGGCGGAGCTTATGGCCACGCATTTTCCCGGCGTGCCGGTCCGTGGCCCGCTGGAGGGCAATGCCTCGCTGCTGTCTTCCGCGCGGGCCAAACAACTCATTGGCTACGAGCCGCGCCATAGTTGGCGCGAGGCAGGAGACACATAAATGGCCAAGGCGATCGAACTGCTTATCGACGTAACAGCAGCGGTGGATTTGGGCGAAGCGGCGCATGTCGCGCTCACGGTAACGTTGCCCGATCCCGCCGCAATGGCCCATACGCCGGTTGTCTGCTTTGCCAAGCCCGGCGGCGGCTATTCGCGCGGCTATTATACCGTCGATCTGCCCGGCCCGGCGCGAGGCGCGCAAGCAGATTGGCACGCGGCGCGCGGCTGGATTTTTGTTTCCGTCGATCATCTTGGCGTCGGCGGGTCGAGCCTTCACGCCGCCGGGAAACTTGACTACACGGCCGTCGCCGCGGGCAATATGGGGGCTGAAACCGAGGTTCTGCGCCGACTTGCGGCAGGCGAAATTGAAGCCGGCTTCCCGCCAATTATTGACCCTTTAAAGATCGGCATCGGCCAGTCAATGGGCGGGTGCATGACGATTATTCAGCAAGGCCGTTATCATTGTTACGACGGCATCGGCGTGCTCGGCTACAGCGCGGTACATACTCACCCGCCAGTGCGTCCAGGCAGCGAGCCTATTGTCGCCCCGTGGCTGCCGCGCGACACGCTGCTCCAACAGCCGCTTACCGTGGTGAACGCGCGTGCGGTCGGGGCCTATATGCAAAAAATGGCCAGCGCCGTTCCGCTTGAGGGCGAGCACCCGATGGTGTGGGGCTTCCACTATGACGATGTTGACCGGGAGATCGCGCTGGCCGATCTGCAAAGATTCTTTTTCATTCATCAGCCTGAATTACTGAAAGAACAGCCGTGCCCGCCCTGGGGCTCGCTGACCACTCCCGGAGCCGTGGCGCAAAGCTGCCTCACCCCTGGCGCGGTGGCGCCAGAGGCTGCGGCGGTTACCGTGCCAGTGCTGGTCGCCATGGGTGAACGCGACGTCTGCGCCGATGTAAAAGGTGAGCCGCGCGCCTATAAATCAGCCACATCCATCGATCTCTATATTTGCCCCCGGATGAGCCACATGCATAATTTTGCCGGCACGCGGGAGATTTTCTGGCAGCGGATCGAAGCCTTCGCGGCCTGGACAGGGATTGTGAAAGCAGCGGGGTAAACCCCGCCACCACGGCATCACACGCGCTGCATGAAAATGGAACGGGCGTTGGATAATTCGCGGAAACCGTGAATGCCCTTGTAGCGCCCCATGCCGCTGCCGTTGACGCCGCCGAAGGGCAGGCGGTTTTCGGCATAATGCATCAGCACATGGTTGACCGTAACGCCGCCCGATGAGGTTTGGTCGAGAATATTATCGACAAACGCCTGATCCTTGCTGAAGATATACATCGCCAGTGGCTTCCCGGTGCTGTCGATCTGCGCCAGCGCCTCGGCAATATCATCGTAGCCGAGCACCGGCAGCACGGGGCCGAAAATTTCCTCGCGCATGATGCGGGAGTCGAGCGGCGGGTCGGCCAGCACGGTGGGATAGATTGTGAGGTCAGCGGCATCGCTCTCACCGCCGCGCACGAGCTGCGCGCCGCGTGCCAGTGCTTCCTCGATGTAAGCCTGCACGCGGGCAAAGTTGCGGGCGTCAACCATGCGCGGCAGGCGGTCAGTCTGTAGCTTGCCATCGACGAAAAACATTTTTTCGATAATGGCGATAATGGTCTGCTGCAACGCCGCCTGCTTGGCCTTGGGCACCCAGACGTGGTCAACCGAGAGGCAGAGCTGCCCGCCGTTGATGAAACGCGCCGCGACGATTTTGCCCGCCGCATCCAGCAGATCGTAATCTTCGCCGATAATGGCTGGGCATTTGCCGCCAAGCTCCAGCGTCACGGTGGTCAGGTGTTTCGCCGCCGCCGCCATCACGCGTTTGCCGATGGCGGGGCTGCCGGTGAAGAAGACGTGGTCAAAGGGTAGTTCCTGCAAGGCTTCCGCCAGGGGAATGCCGCCCTCGAACACGGCGACTTCGTTTTCCGGGAAGACTGCCTCGATGATTTCCGCGACGAGGCGCGATACCTTGGGCTGCAGTTCATTTGGTTTGACGATGACCGCGTTGCCCGCGGCGATGATCGGCACCAGTGGAGCAAGAACCAGGGAGAACGGGAAATTCCATGGCCCGAGCAGCAGCACGACGCCGCGCGGCTCGTACTGCACATAGGTGTCGTTGCCTTTGAAATGCGGCGACGGCTCGATGCGTTCAGGTTCCATCCAGGCCGGCAACCCCGCAATCGCCATGTCGATCTCGCTGAGCACGCTCAGATACTCACGGTTCTGCGCGCCTTGCCTGGCCCGGCGCATGTCTTGGAACAGCGCTTCGTCGATATCCACCTGGCGGCGGACGACTTCGTCGCGCAGGCGCTGCAACACGGCAATTCGCTCGCCCGCCGTGCGGCGTTTCAGTGCCACGCGGTTGGCGCGCTGCGCGGCAAAAACCCGGCTGATGTTTTGCTCGTTCATGTGATTTTCACTCCCCTGATGGGTTTGTTTCAGCTCAGGCCCTGCCAGAGGACATCGCCATCCGGACCGGCAACGGCGGTGCCGTGCAGACCGACGGGTTGGACGGCGCCGTTGGTCAGCACCGTCAGCGCGTCGGCATCCGTTGCCGGGACTTTGGCCAGGAAACGCTCACCCGATGGTGTGCGCGCCACGATGACGCCAAAGCGCGGCGAGCCGTCTCGCTGATACAGCACGGTGTAGGTCTCGATGACGCCGGGGCCGGTGTAGTCCTCGGCCAGATGCGGCACCGGGCCGCGCCTGGCTTCCGCCTCCGCCTGGAAATCGAAATCCTGCGGGAAGGTGCCGGCGGGAATAGGCTGGCGGCTGAGCACGATGCTGTGGTTATGCGTGGCATAGCCGCCGTTGGCGAACAGCAGCCCATGCGTGCCGGATTCGCGCAGTTTTTCGGCCATGCTGACCACGGCGTGGCTCATGTAATTGCCAATGGGGCCGCCGCCAAAAGTAAGGCCGCCGAACACGGTGGCGGGTTTTTCGACCGGCCAGCCGATGACCCGGCGCGCCATTTTCGGCACACAGGGGAAGCAGCTGTAGAGCTCCACATAGTCGAGGTCGTCCACGCGCAGCGCGTTCAATTCCATTGTCCGGCGCAGGGACACTTCCATGCTGGCGGAATGGCCGTAGCTGTCGCGCGCGAGAAAATCCTCCGGCTCATGCGCGGCGGCGCCGAGGCCAACGTAGATGAGCCGCGATTCCGGCACGCCATGCGCCAGCGCATTCGCCAGGCTGGTGACGATGAACCCCGCGCCCTGGTTGACCGAGCTGTTGGCAACCATGAGCTTGTTATAGGGGAAGGCGATGGGGCGGTTGTCGTCCGAGGCGGTGCGGATCGTCTCGGCGGCAACGGGCTTGCGTATCCAGGCGTCGGGATTGGCGGCGGCGATCTGGGAAAAACGTGCCCAGATCTCGCTGCTCTCAATCTGGCCTTCCTCCAGGCTCTGCCCATAGGCGGCGCGGCCGGCGTTTTCGTAGAGCGGATACACATCCACCGGGGCGACAAGCCCATAGCGCTGGCGGTAGGCCGGGGTTTTGCGCGCGGCCATGGCGCGGGCGGCATCCTGCGTGCCACCGGATGCGGGCGCCAGTGCGGCGCGTTTGGCAGCGGTACGCAAAGCCTCGCCGCCGACAATCGCCGCCACTTCGATTTCACCGGCGCCGATGCGGTTGGCTGCCTCGTTGAGCAACAGGATCGGGCTGTCGCCGCTGGCCATGCGGGTTTTTCCGCAAATGCGCGGGGTGGCGCCGAGTGCCGCCGCGAGCGGTTTGGAAACATCGCCAAGCTGGCGGAAGGAAATCTGGTCGACCACCGCCAGCGAATCCAGCCGCGCCAGCCAGCCGCCGCCGGCATCTGCATCCGCCGCGCGCAATGCCGCTTCCATCAGGCCAAGCGAGTCCGGCGCCTGCATCGGGTCTTCGGTGCGGTCGTTGATCTGGCCAACGCCGACGATGACCGGAATTCTTCTTGCGTCTTCGCCCATGGTCATTTCCCTCAACGCGCTTTCCACTGCGGGGCGCGCTTTTCGGCAAAGGCGCGCGGGCCTTCCTTGGCATCCTCGGAGCGCATCAATTTGGCACCTTCTGCCCAACTCTGTTCCCAGGCCGCCGCCTCGCGGGCGATATGGCCGTCGATCATGCCGAGCGCGATGCGTTTGCTGGCCTGTACGGAGAGCGGCGCGTTCACGGTGATGCGCGCGGCGAGTTTGCGGGCCGCCGCCAGCACCTCGCCAGCCGGGACCACGGCGTTTACCAGCCCGAGTTCCAGCGCCCGCTGCGCGGAAAAAGGCTCGCCGGTGAGCAGATATTCCATCGCCAGTTTTTGCGGCAGTTGCGCCGCTAGGCGGAAGGCGCCGCCAGCACCGGCGTAGATGCCGCGCTTGACCTCGGGCAGGCCAAACGTGGCGGTATCCGCGGCAACGGCAAGATCGCTTGCCAGCATGATTTCCGTGCCGCCGCCGAGCGCGAAACCATTGACGGCGGCGATGGTGGGTTTGCTGATGTGGTGGCTGACGTAACCGGCAAAACCCCAGGCGCGCGGTGCCGGGTCGTCGGGCATCAGCTTTTCGCCTCGTGAGAGGGCTTTCAGGTCCGCGCCGGCACAAAACGCCTGGTCGCCGGTGCCGGTGATGATCACGGCCCAGATGTCCGGGTCGTGCTCGGCCTGCTCCAGCGCCTCGCCGATGCCCATGTGCACCGCGAGGTTGATGGAGTTGCGCGCTTCCGGGCGATTGATGGTGATGGTGAGGACATGGTCCTCAACAGCCACGACGACGGCTTGTTCTGCGGTGCTCATGGGGCGGTCCTCTTTATGGTTCATGCGGCTGGGACGGCAGGTTCGGGCACTTCGAACACTTTGGTCTCGATCAACCGTGCGATTTCAGCCTCGGGGAGGTTAAGCAACGTGCGGGCGATTTGCGCCGTGTGCTCGCCGATCAGCGGTGCCGGGCGTTCGGGCGGGTCGGGCAGGTGTTCCGAGTGGACCGGGGCGGTTTCCAGGAAGAAGGGTGCTGCGATGATCGGGTGATGCACCTCGCGGAAGAACCCGCGCGCGCCGTAATACGGGAAGGCGGGCAGTTCGGAGACGCGCAGCATCGCCGCCGCTGGAACACCGGCCGCCTGCAGTTGCGCCATGGCATCATGCGGTGAGTTGGTGGCGAGCCAGTCAATCACCGCCTGGTCGATCCGCGCACGCTGTGCCGCCCGGCCTGGCGCCGTTGCCAGAGCAGCATCCTGGCGCAAATCCTCGCGGCCGATGGTGGTGCAGAAGCGCTGCCAGTCGGCATCGTTGCGCACGGTGATGACACACCACTCATCATCGCCCTGGGCGGGAAATACGCCCCAGGGGGCGTCGTGTTCCAGCGCGCCGCTTAAGGGCACGCCAGCATCCTCCAGCGCGCGGGCGGCGATTTGCGGTGCCATGTGGGAGAGCATCACCTCGGCCTGGGCCACGCTCACCGTGCCGCCCTGGCCGGTACGCAGCCGGCGGATGAGCAGGGCCAGCACGCCGATGGCACCGATGCGGCCGGCGACATGGTCTGGGTAGACGGTGATGGCGTCGGAAAAACTGTCCGGCTCGCCGGGATAGCGCCATTGCGCTGTCAGCCCGGCTGAGGCGCGCACCAGCGGGCCGTAGCCAAGGCGCTTGCTCCAGGGGCCGGTGGGGCCGAAGGCGGAACTGTCGGCCATGATGAGTCTGGGGTTGATGGCGCGCAAGGCGTCGTAGCCCAGGCCAAGGGATTCCAGCGTGCCGGGCTTGAAGTTGGAGAGGATGACATCGCTCCGCGCCACCAGTTGCAGGAACAGCGCCTTGCCCTCGGGGTCACGCAGGTTGAGGCCCAGCCCCAGCTTGTTGCGGTGGCCAGCCGCGAAGGTGACTGACATTTTGCTGCCGTCACGGGTCTGGCGGCTGCCGTCGGGGAAGGCCGCGTTTTCGATTTTGATGACTTCGGCGCCCTGGTCGGCCAGCAGCCGCCCCTGCTCGGCGCCGACGACGATGACGCCAAAATCCAGCACGCGCAGGCCAGACAAGGGGCGCTCGCCTGTCAGCTCCCATGTGCCGGGCGCGGGCGCGGGTTTGGCCCAGGAGGCTGGCACCTGCTGCTGATGTTCGCCCACCGCCGGGGCGGGACCGCGCAGCCCGGCGCGGTGGCCGTCGATTTCCAGCAGCCCGTCAGGGAACGGCGCCGTGACGCCGGGGGCAATGGCCACGGATTTGAAGACGCTGCGGGCGCGTATCTGCGCGCTTTCCAGCACCTCGGGCAGGTCGAGCACGGCGGCGGCCGGGACGCCGTAATTCTGCCCCTGCGCCTCCAGCTCGGCACGCGTTTTATCGGCGAAAAACCGCGCGATGGCGGGGATGAGCGTGGGCGAAGTGAAGCGCTTTTGCAGCGTGTTGTAGGACGGATCGGCAAACTCTTCCGGGCGGCCCATCCACTCGAACATGCCCTGCCACTGGCGCGGCGCCAGCACGCAGAGCCGCATATAGCCGTCGGCGCAGGGGATGATGGGGTACTGGTGACGGGCCTCGGCGCGGCCGCGCGGCAGTTTGCTGGCGGGCACCCCCGCCGTGGCGCTGCCGGCGATGCCGTAGCCGGGGTCGAGCGCCTGGGTGGCGGCGTCCAGCAGGGTAAAATCCAGAAGGTCGCCGCGTCCGGTTTTCAGCCGGTTGATGCAGGCGGTGAGGATGACGAACACCGCCTGCGGCGAGGCGACATCCAGCGCCAGATCGCCCGGCGGTAGCAGCGGCGCGCGGCCTGGAATGCCGGAGCGCGACAACTCGCCGGAGAGCGCGTGCAGCACCGGCGTGGTTGCTTGCCAGTCCCGGTAGGCACCTTGCGCGCCAAAGCCGCTGGCCGAGAGGATGACCAGCGCTGGGTGACGGCGATGAATTTCCGCCACGCCGAGCGTTGCGGCGTCCGTGGAGCCGGGGGCCGTGGTTTCGATCAGGATATCCGCGGTGCCGAGCAGGGTTTCAAACACCGCCCGGTCCGCCGCGTTGCCCAGATCGCAGGCGAGGGATTTTTTACCCAGGTTGGCGGCGGTGAAGGACAGGCTGACGCCGGCGGCCAGCACGCCCGCATGGCGGTCCGCGGCACCCGCGCGCGGTTCCACGCGCACCACATCGGCCCCGAGTTCAGCCAGATGCCGCCCGATGGCCGCCAGCGGCCCGGTAGCCAGATCGAGCACCCGCACCCCATGCAGGGGCGCGTTGGAATCGGGTTGCATCGTCATGCTTTGGCTTCCTCCTGGTTTTGTTGCCCGCGCTCAGCCGGTGACGGCGCGGGATTCGCGGAACGGCACGTCGCGGTCCAGCTCCACTTCGCGCGGCAGGCCCAGCACCCGCTCGCCGATGATGTTGCGCTGGATCTGGTCGGTACCGCCGCCGATTGAGGTCATATAGGCGTTGAAGGTGCGGTAGTTCACATCGGCCGGGCGCGGATTGCCCTCGCCGTCGAGCATGCTGGATGCGCCGAGGATGGCGGTCATCACCCGCGCGTCCTCGTGCAGGATGCGCGACATCGCGAGCTTGCCGAGCGACATGATCGGCGAGGACGTGCCCTGCGCCATTTCGGCTTTCGCGCGCGCCATGTTCAGCGTGTTGAGCTGGCGGTAGGCGGTGGCGCGGGCGATCTCCTGACGGATCAGCGGATCATCCAGGCAGCCCGCCTCGCGCGCCAGGGCGACCAGGCTGACGCGGTTGTCCTTGAAGGAGCCCTGGCGGCGTTCACCGGCCCCTTCGCCCATCACCAGGCGTTCATAGGCCAGCGCCGTTTGCAGAACCTTCCAGCCGTCGCCTTCCGCGCCCAGCATGTTGGCCGCGGGCACGATGGCGTTATCGAGGAACACCTCGTTGAAATGCGCATCGCCGGTGATCTGGTGCAGCGGGCGGATGTCAATGCCGGGCTGGTTCATCGGGATGACGAAGAAGCTGATGCCTTTGTGCTTGGGCACATCCCAGTTGGTGCGGGCGATCAGCATGCCATAATCGGCCGTGCGCGCGCCGGAGGTCCAGACCTTCTGGCCGTTGACAACAAAATTATCCCCTTGCCGCTCGGCGCGGCAGCGCACCGAGGCAAGGTCGGAGCCTGCCCCCGGCTCGCTGTAAAGCAAGCAATAATTGCTGCCCTCGCTGGTGAGGAATTTTTGCAGCAGGTCGCGCTTCAGCGAGTCCTGGCCGTAGGTGAGCATGGTGTTGGCCGCCAGATTGGTGCGGTCGAGCCCGGTTCCCGGCGCGCCTACCTTGGCGAAGGCGCGCTCGACGATTTTCGCCTGCTCATTGGACAGGCCTCGGCCGTACCACTCAACTGGCCAGCGCGGCACCGACCAGCGCGCCTCGAAGGCGGCTTTCAGCCATCCTTTCAGCCCGGCTTCCACATTGTGGCGCGACTTTTTCGTCGCCGCGTCCCAGTTGGCGTCCAGCCAGGCGGTGACTTCCGCCTGCAGTTGTTCATCGGTCATTTGGGGTATCTGGCTCATGCGGCCTGCTCCAACGCAGCAACATATCGTTCACGGTAAAAGCTGGAACTGCCCAGCAACTGCGCATCGGCGCGGGCGCGGCGCAGGTAGAGGTGGCACGGATGCTCCCAGGTGAAGCCGATGCCGCCATGCATCTGGATGGCGGTGGCGGCAATTTGGGCATATGCATCGGCGCAGGCGAAACCGGCGAGGCTGACCAGCGCGGACGTTTCGGGCGAAGCCTCGGCCAGCGCCTGCGCGGCGTGACGGGCCGCCGAGGTGGCGGATTCCACCTCCAGCAGCAAATCCGCCGCCATGTGCTTGATCGCCTGGAAGCCGCCGACGGGGCGGCCGAACTGCACGCGCATTTTGATGTATTCGACCGTGAAATCGAACACATGGCGCGCGCCGCCAGCCTGCTCACCCGCAAGGGCGACGCGGGCAACATCCAGCATGGTTTCCACCGCTTGCGCACCGGCGCCGGCAATGGGGGGCGCGGTTACGTCGTGGAATTCCAGCCGCGAGAAGCGCTGCGTGCGGTCAAAGCTTTCCATCGGCGTGCGCGCCACGCCGGCGGCGTTGGGAGCAACCTCGAAAGTGGCAACACCCGTTTCGGTTTTCGCCACCACCAGAAAAATTCCGGCCTCGGCGGCGTTGGTCACATAGGCGCAGACACCGTTCAGGCGCCAGGAATCGCCGGCACGGGCGGCGGTTACACCAACGTCTTCGGGCGTCCATTTGCCCCGTTCGGAGGCCAGCGCCACGGTGGCGATCAACTCGCCGGTGGCGATTTGCGGGAGCAGCCGCACCTTGGCGGCTTCGTCAGTGGACGCGGATAGTAATGCGGCCGCGAGCACGCCGCTGGAGAACAAGGGCGAGGGCAACAGGGCGGCACCCGCCTCCTCCATCAGCAGCTCAAGCTCCAGGGGGCCGGCACCAATGCCGCCGTAGGATTCGTCGATGATCAGGCCGGGAATGCCCATCTCCGCCATCTGCCGCCACAGCTCCGCATCATAGCCCGGCGCGGTGGCCATGGTGGCCCGCACGCTGGCCTGGGTGCAGCTCTCGCTCAGCAGGCGGCGGAAAGCGTCGCGCATTGCCGAACGCTCTTCCGGGGTTATAGTCACCATAGCGCCCTCCAGTTAGTTTACTTAGTTAAATTACGGTCGATTGCCGTCCGTATTACCCCGAATGGTCACGAATGCAAGAAGAAATTGATGCCCCGGCAGACCTTCCCGCCAAACCCGCTCAAGGGCGCCCGCGCGCACCCGATATCGAGGACCGTGTGTTCGATGCGGCAATTGCGATTTATGCCGCCGGCGGCTGGCGGGCGCTGAGCTTTGATGCGGTGGCGCGCCAGGCCGGGGTTGGCAAAAGCGCGCTCTACCGCCGCTGGAGCAACCGCGGCGACCTGCTGCGCGAAACGCTGGAGGCGCGCTGGTATGCCATCGGCACCATCGACGAAGGCTCGTTGCGCGGGGATTTGCTGGCGTTGGCGCGCATGTGCATGAACGCGCTAGCAGGCCCCTACGGCGGCGTGCTGACGCATCTGCAGGCCGATGCCCAGGTCTCGAAAGACGCGCGCGCGGCCACCGCACCTTACGGCCAACAGACAATCCTGCAGGCGCGCCAAATCATCCGCCGTGCCATGGCGCGTGGTGAGCTCTCGGCCCAGTTCAACCCCAGCCTGCTGATCGACGTGGTCATTGGCGGCGTCACCAACCATGTGACCTCGACGCCAAAACGCCTGCGCGAGGCGATGCTGGCGCAGGCGGAGCGTTTTACCGTCGAACTCGTGGACCTGGCGCTGCGCGGCGCAGGCGCGGGGCAATAAGAATTTTGTAGGACAGGCCATGAATTTCACCGATATCCGTATCGAACAGGACGGCAAAATCGGGATCATTTTGCTGAACCGCCCCGAGCAGCATAATTCACTGCGCGGCGAGACCATGGCGCAGCTTTGCCAGGCCATCGACCTGCTGGAGGCCGATGCAGGCGTCGGCGCGATCCTGCTCGCGGCGGAAGGGCGGCATTTTTGTGCCGGGGCGGAGTTCGCCTATCTGGAAACACTGAAAACGACTTCGGCAATCGATGTGCGGGACCGCATCTACGCGCATTTTCAGGGTGCGGCGCGGCGGCTGTTCCGTTCCGCCAAGCCAACAGTGGCGGCGGTTGGCGGGGCGGCGATCACGGTCGGCTGCGAGCTGGCGCTGGCCTGTGATTTCCGCATCGGCACGGAAAAATCCTTGTTCCAGGAAAGCTGGATCAAGCTGGGCCTGCTGCCGCCCTTGGGTGGGATGTTTTTGCTGCCGCGCATCGTCGGGCTGACCCGCGCCAATGAGATGATCCTGCGCGGGCGGGCGGTGCGCGGCGAGGAAGCGTTGCGGATCGGCCTGGTCTCGGAACTGGTGGCGCCGGAGGCATTGCGTGCGCGCGGGGTGGAACTGGCAGCCGAACTCGCGGAGTTGCCGCCGCGCGCCTACGCATTGGCCAAAGAGGGGCTGCAGCGCGGCATGGAATCCAGCATCGACCGCGAATGGGCCGCCGGCGTGCTGGCGCAGGCGATGCTGATCGGCACGGAAGATTTTAGGGAAGGTCTGGACGCGGTCACGCAGAAACGCGCGCCGCGTTTCACCGGGCGGTAATCGCGCTAAAGGGCGCGTGCGATGACCAGGCGCTGAATATCGGAAGTGCCTTCGTAGATCTGGCACACCCGCACATCGCGGAGGATTTTGGCGATGCGGAATTCTTCCAGATAACCATAGCCACCCAAGGTCTGCAGCGCGCCGGAGCAGACCGCCTCCGCGGTCTCGGATGCGACCAGTTTCGCCATCGAGGCTTCCTTCAAACACGGCATCCCGTGGTCTTTCAAATCCGCCGCGTGCAGCACCAGTTGACGCGCCGCTTCCAGCCGCGCGGCATGGTCCGCAAGGCGAAAGCCCACCGCCTGGTGGTGGATAATTTCCGTGCCCATGGATTTGCGTTCCTTGGCGTAGGCGATTGCGTAATCCAGCGCCGCCTGCGCCATGCCGATTGACTGCGCGGCAATGCCGATGCGCCCGGCTTCAAGGTTGGAAAGCGCGATGCGATACCCCTGCCCCGCCGCGCCGAGCAGCAGATCATCCTCGATGAACAGATTCTCGAACCGCAGCGCGCAGGTGTCGGATGCGCCCTGGCCGAGCTTGTGTTCCACCTTGTCAACAATATAACCGGGGCGATCGGTCGGCACCAGAAAACAGGAGATGCCTTTTTTACCCGCCGCCGGGTCGCTCACCGCGACCACCATCGCCACGCCGGCGATCTTGCCGGAGGTGATGAACTGTTTGGTGCCGTTGAGCACCCAGCCGCCTTCGGCTTTCACCGCGCGGGTGCGGATGGCCGACGCGTCCGATCCCGCGTCCGTCTCGGTGAGCGCAAATGCGCCGATGGTTTTGCCGCTGATGAGGCCGGGCAGAAAGCGTTCCTGCTGCACCTGGGTGCCGTCTTTCAGCAGGCCGGAGACCATGATGCTGTTCTGGATCGACACGATGGTCGAGAGCGCGCCGTCCGCGGCGCCGATTTCCATCAGCGCCAGCGCGTAGGAGACATAATCGGCCCCGGCGCCACCGGCCGCCTCCGGTGCGGTCATGCCGAGCAGACCCATCTCGCCCAGTTCGAGAAACAGTTCCGGCGGATACGCGCGGGCTGCCTCATACGCGGCGGAATTTGGCAGGATGCGGGCCTGCGCGAAGGCACGCACGGAATCGCGGATGCCGGCCTGGATTTCGGAGGGCACCATGGTCAGACGAGCTCGACCGCGACGGCCGTGGCCTCGCCGCCGCCGATGCATAAGGAAGCGACGCCGCGCTTGAGGCCGCGCCGTTGCAGGGCGGCAATCAAGGTGGCGATGATGCGCGCGCCGCTGGCGCCGATCGGGTGGCCGAGCGCGCAGGCGCCGCCATTGATGTTGAGTTTTTCCGCCGGAATGTTCAGCTCTTGCGCCGCGATCATCGCCACCACGGCGAACGCCTCGTTGACCTCGAACAGATCCACCGAGTCGACGCTCCAGCCCGCTTTCGCTAGCAGCTTGCGCATGGCCGGAACCGGCGCGGTGGCGAACAGGCCCGGTTCATGCGCATGCGCGGCATGCGCCACCAGCCGCGCGACCACCGGCAGACCCAACCGTTCGGCAACATCGCGGCGCGTCATCACCAGCGCCGCCGCGCCGTCGGAGATCGAGGAGGCGTTGGCGGCGGTGATGGTGCCGCCGGGCACGAAGGCGGCTTTCAGCGAACGGATTTTGTCCAGCCGCGCCTTGCCGGGCTGTTCATCCTGCGTCACCCGCACCTCGCCGCCACGGCCGTGGATCACCACCGGCGTCACCTCGGCATCGAACGCGCCGGTGGCGATGGCCGCCTGCGCGCGCTCCAGCGAGCGGATGGCGTAATCGTCCTGCGCCTCGCGCGAGAAGTTATAGTCGCGCGCGCTGTTTTCGGCGAAGAAGCCCATCGGCTTGCCCTTGGTATAGGCGTCCTCCAGCCCGTCCAGGAACATCGAGTCCGAGACAATATCATGCCCCATGCGTGCGCCGGTGCGGTGCTTGGCCAGCAGATACGGCGCGTTACTCATGCTCTCCATGCCCCCCGCGACGATGACCTCCACCGAGCCCGCCAGCAGCGCCTCATGCGCCATGATCGCGGCCTGCATGCCCGAGCCGCACATCTTGTTCAGCGTCGTCGCCTCGGCGGAAAGCGGCAGGCCGGCCCCCAGGGCCGCTTGCCGCGCGGGCGCTTGGCCAAGCCCGGCGGGCAGCACGCAGCCCATGTAAACACGCTCCACCAGCTCGGGCGGGAGTTTGGCGCGTTCAACCGCCGCGCGGATGGCGGTGGCGCCCAACGCGGTGGCGCTCACCCCCGCCAGATCGCCCTGGAAGCCGCCCATCGGCGTGCGGGCGTAGCTGGCAATCACCACGTCGTTGCCACCGGCTGCCCTTGCGTTATCTGGCATGAAATTCACCCTTTTCCCGTTTTACAAAAACCCGCACACCTCCGCGCGGGGCTGGACGTCCCGCGCTATTGGCCGCATACACGAAGATAGCTTACTTATATATCTACCTCAATATCAACCCTGGCAACGCCCCGGCCCTGCGTAGACGCCGCGCGCCGATCCAGGACCAAACTTTCGTAAGGAGGAAGCAAAATTGTCCAAATCCGCCAGCTTTGACCTGTCCGGCCGCACCGTGTTCATCACCGGCGCCTCCTCGGGCATCGGTGCCCGGTTTGCCCGTGTCGCGGCGGCCAGCGGTGCGAAAGTGGTGCTCGGCGCGCGCCGGACCGACCTGACCGAAGCCTTAGCGGCGGAAATCCGCGCGGCGGGTGGACAGGCGCTGGCTGTGCCCCTGGACGTGGCCGACGAAGCCTCCACCATCGCCGCCTACGACGCCGCCGAGGCTGCCTTTGGCGGGGTGGATTCGGTCATCGTCAACGCCGGCATGATGATAAACGCCAATGCGGTGGACCTGCCGGTTGAGGATTTTGATCGCGTGTTCGAGGTCAACGTGCGTGGCGCGTTCCTTACGGCGCGCGAGGGGGCACGCCGTATGATCAAGGCGGGTAGCGCGGAGCGCCAGCACGGCCGGATCATCCTTATTTCCTCGATCATGGCCAGCGTGAACGGCCCCGGCGTCGTCGCCTACTCCGCATCGAAAGCGGCGGTTTCGAAAATGGGCCAGTGTTTTGCCCGCGAATGGGTCCGCAAGGGTATCAACGTCAACACCATCTGCCCAGGCTACATCAACACAGAGCTGACCGCTGAATATTTCGAGACCGACACCGGCAAGAAACATATCAACCAGTGGCCGCGCCGGCGCATGCTTGATTTGAGCGACCTCGACGAAATGGCACTGTATCTGGCCTCCGACGCTTCCCGTGCCGTTACCGGCGCGAGCTTCACCATCGACGACGGCCAATCGATGTTCGGCTAAGCCTGGAAAGCAGGCGGTGACAGATGCGAAAACTACATATTGCACTACGTCAGCTATGTGATAAGCAGATGAAAACCCCGTCCCACAGCCCGCTCCCGGGACGGGGCCGCCCATAAGTGGAAGCGAAGTTCTCATGGCTATGATTACCCAACAGTTGCGCGGCGCACTGGCCATCGACCCCTCGGCGGAGGCGATCGACTATCACCACCACTGGTACAGCTGGGGTCAGCTTGCGAAAGTCATTGACGATATCGAGGCGGCGTTGCGCCAGCTCGGCCTGCCGGCCGAGGCGCGGGTTGGTGTGATGCTCCGCAACCGGCCCGGGCATATCGCGGCGGCGGCGGCGGTGCTGTCCGGGGATCGCTGCCTGGTCACGCTCAACCCGGTGCTGCCCGATGAACGGCTGTGCGGCGATATCGCCGGGCTCGGCCTGCCGGTGGTGATCGGCGAGGCCGAAGACCTCAACCGGCACGGCGTGGCGGAGGCGCTGGAATTGAGCGGCACCGCTGCCATCATCCTCGAACCCAGGCTGGCGGGGGCGCATCTGCTGCCCGGCCATGACCGGGTGAAGGCTGACCCGGCCCGGCAACTGGCGCCGGGCGTGGCGATCGAAATGCTCACCAGCGGCACCACCGGCACACCCAAGCGCGTACCGCTCACCCGCGATGCCTTTGACGCCAGCTTCGCCGGGGTGCTGCGCTACGAGAAAGGCCGCGACTTCAACGAGGCGCCGAAACTGCGCGGCGGCGTCCAGATCGTGGTGAATCCCATCACCCATATCGGCGGCATTTACGGTTCGCTGGCCGCGCTGATGTCCGGCCGGCGGCAATGCCTGCTGGAAAAATTTTCCGTGGAAGCCTGGCACGACGCCATCAAGCGGCACCGCCCGAAAGTGGCCTCGGCGGTGCCGGCGGCGTTGAAAATGCTGATCGAGGCGAAACTGCCGAAGGAAGACCTCTCCAGCCTAGCCGCCGTGCTCACCGGCACCGCGCCGCTGGACCCCGCCGTGGTGGATGCGTTTTACGAACTCTACGGCATTCCCATTCTTTCCAACTACGGTGCCACGGAGTTCGCCGGCGCGGTGGCGGGCTGGTCCATCGAGGATTTCCATGATCACTGGCGCGGCAAGCGCGGTGCCGCCGGGCGTATCCATTCGGATATTCAGGCCCGCGTGGTCGACCCGGAGAGCGGCGAGGAAGTGCCGGCCGGGGTGGAGGGCATATTGGAATTGCAAGGCGCGCAGCTTGGCAAGCGCAAAGGCTGGCTGCGCACCACGGACCGCGCGGTGATCGATGCGGATCAATTCCTGTTCATCCGCGGCCGTGCCGATAACGCGATTGTCCGTGGCGGTTTCAAGGTGCATCCCGATGAGGTCGTGCGCGTGCTCGAACAGCATCCGGCGATCCGCGAGGTCGTGGTGGTCGGCGTGATGGACGAGCGGCTGGGCCAGGTGCCCGCGGCGGCGATTATTCTGCGCGAGGCGCTGTGCAGCCATCGGCCGAGGAACTTACAACGTTCGCGAAGGCGAAACTGCTGCCCTATCAGGTGCCGGTGCGCTATAAATTTGTCGACAATTTGCCGCGCACCGCTTCGATGAAACCCGCGCTGGTGCTGATCGCAGCACAGTTCGAATAGCGCGCCATATTGGTGTTCAAACTGTGCCCGGCAACCCGGCCGGGCACATGCTGGCCATGAGGCGCCATGCATAGCCAGAATTGCCGGAATACGCCAAGAGGAGCCGCATGATGCCAAAACTTGCCCCCGCGCCAAAGAATCCCGCTGGCCCCACGCCATTGCGGCGCCCTGGTTCCATCCGCCGCACCTCGACGATCAGTACCGCCTGGCCGCAAGGCTATGGCCAGCCGATGCTGATGACCGGCCAGGCGCGCGACCTGCTCACCCCAGCGGACGGCAGCGCGCCGCGCATCACCGCGACCGGCGAGTTTGAAATTCTAGCGAACCAGCGCCGCGAAATCCTCTCGGTTAGCGTGCAACCCGACCATACCGAGGTCAGTCATCTGGTTGGGCACCGGGGCGGCGGGAATTTGCGCGCGACGCTGGCCGAAACGCTGCCCAATGAAAAGGCCGCGGCCACGCCGCTATATTTGCTGCTGGACGATTATTCCGGCGCCAGCCTGGTTGCCGGCTGGGTGTGGTCGCGCTGGAACCCCGATTGGATGATCACCGCGCGCGCGAGCGGTGCCGCCGCCACGGCAGGGCGCGGCGGCAAAATGGAGGGTATCTGCACCGGCTTTGCCCCCGGCTCCTCGGCGCTAAACGAAGACGGCACCGGCAATATCGAAACCCAGAGCGCCTGCCCGGTGCCGCCGCTGGTTAATCCGGCGGACCCGCTGGGCTGGCATGAGATGGTCGTGCAGACCGGCGTTGGCATGCGCCGCTCGCGCCGGCTGGATGTTTGGATCGAGGACGGGAAAATCCAGATCGACGTGGCGTTTCAGGACAGCGGCACTTCGCCCGATGGCGGCAGGGTCGCCGTGCATGAATATCTGGTGACCGCCGTGGCCGATCTGGAAACCAGGGAGCTGCTGGAACTCACGCCCGATCCGCGGATTCTGCCCTACCCGGAATGCCCTGGCGCGGTTGCCAACGCGCAGCGCATTATCGGCAGCCGTCTGGATGATTTGCGCCTGCGCGTGCTGGATCTGCTGCCCGGCACGCTGGGCTGCACGCATCTGAACGACGTGATGCGCTCGCTGGCCGATGTACCGGCGCTGGTGGCAACGCTGCGCGGCTGAACGGCCCCCATAAATAAAAGGGCCAGGGGGACATCATCCCCGTGGCCCTTTCTGTTTTCAGACGCCGGAATTAGGCCGTCAATTCCTTGGCGCGCGCGGCCACGGGTGCCGCCAGATTGGCCCGCTGGAACAGTTTCGCCGCATTGCCGCCGAGTACGGCAACAAAGTCTTCCTTGGTGGCGTCTTTGTTTTCCTCATACATGCGGTCAACCACCTTCATGGAGAAGGGGAACGTGCCTTCTGAGTGCGGGTAGTCGGTGGCGAACAGCAGCGCGCCGATGCCCACACCTTTGCGGGTTCCCACCGAGCCGACATCGTTCTGCAGGGCGCAGTGCACCTGGTCGCGGACGATCTGGCTCGGCATGCGGCCAAGTTTGGGGTACACGACCGGCGCGTGGCCGATGTAGGCTTCGTCCATGCGTTCGGCGAGGCCCCAGAGCCAGCCGGCGCTGTGTTCGGCGAACAGGATATGCGCGCCCGGATTGCGGTCCAGCACGCCGCCGCCGACAAGCTGCGCGATCACGTCGACCGCGTCGTTCATCTGGCGGGTGTAGTTGAACAGGCCACTGCCAGGGCCTTTCAGTGCGCGGATGTTGGTGGTGCCGACGCCGGTGTGGAACGTAATGGGAATGCCGCTCTCCGCCGCGAAGGCAAAAATCGCGTCCCAGCGCGGGTCGTTGTAATTGTTCATGCCTTCCCAGCAGCAGAAAGCGGCATAGCCCATGGCGGCGGTGCGCTTGCACTCGGCCAGGGCGTCGTCGAAGTCGATGCAGGGGATCATCGCCGCCGCAACCAGACGGCCGCCTGACTGCGCGCAAAATTCGAAGGCCCAGTCGTTGTAGATTTTGCAGGCTTCACGCTGGCCGTCACGGTCAGGGATGCGCGGCAGCAGCAGGCCGAGCGAGGGGAACACGAGTTCGGCGTCGATACCGTCACGGTCCATGTCGGCCAGACGCAACGCAATGTCGCGCGAGCCGCGGCGCTTGGTGTCGACGGCGCATTCGCTGATGAAATTCTCCTGCTTGTCGGTGCAGGAACGATCCTCCATCGGGCCTTCGTCGCTCTGGCCGGTTTTGTGGCTGTGGAAATCGGTCTTCACCTTCAGGGCCTCGACATCGCCCATTTTAATGATGCGATAGCCTTCCCCCGCGATCTGATGTAGCGCGTATTGCTGCAGTTCGGGCGGCAACTTGCTGGTGAAAAGATCAGGCGGCTCGGCGATATGGGCGTCACAACTGAATATGAATGGGCGCAAGACACTCTCCTCCTTGGTTGGCAGGGGACGACATGCCCCCGTTCCTCTCTTTCGCTAAATAGATACCTATTTAGCTTTCTGGCTTTGACATAGATCAATTCTGCAAAAATCTATCTTCAAACTCCGGAGCCTGGACGGAACATGGGCTGGTTTGTCAGGGACACGCCTCGCGCGGATGACGATTGCGCTCTATACATAGATATCTTAGTTATCGACCTTAGTAAACGATATATCACCCCTGGGAGAATGGCTGATGAACTTCGATTTGTCGGATGAGCAGAAAATGCTGGCGGAACAGGCCAGCGGCCTGCTCGGCGAGCGTTCACCGCCGGACCGGCTGCGTACGCTGATCGACCAGGGCGCCGAGTGGGACGAACCGCTATGGCGGGAGCTGGGGCAGATGGGCTTCATGGGGGCGGCCATTCCGGAAGACTTTGGCGGGCTTGGGCTTTCCGACCTGGAGCTTGGCATTATCAGCCAGGAACTCGGCCGGGTGAACGCCTCGGTGCCGTTCTTCTCCTCGGTGGTGCTGGCGGCCAATGCCATTTTGCTGGCCGGTAGCGACGAGCAGAAAGCCCGCTGGCTGCCCGGCGTTGCCTCCGGCGAAGTGGTTGCCACGTTTGCCTATGCGGAGGGCAAGGCCGGCTGGTCGGCCGAGGCGGTGCAAACCGGATTTGTGAACGGCAAGCTTAGCGGCCGGAAATCCCCGGTGGCCGATGGCGGCATTGCCACGCTCGCCGTGGTGCTGGTGCGCGAAGGCGGGGCCTTGCGGCTGGCCGTGGCGGCGCTGGAACAGCCGGGCGTTACGCGCACCAAGCTGGTCAGCTTCGACGAGCTCCGCGCGCATTACACTCTGGATTTTGCCGGGGCGGAGGCGGAGCTGCTCGATGGCCCGGGCGCGGAGAGCGCGGTGGAGCAGTTGTTCGACCGTGCCGCCGTGCAGGCCGCGTTCGAGGCCGTGGGCGGCGCTGAAGCCTGCCTGAAAATGGCGCGCGACTACACCATGGAACGCCAGATTTTCGGGCGGCCGTTGGCCGGGTACCAGGCCATCAAGCACAAGCTGGCCGATATGGTGACCGGGATCGAACTGGCCCGGGCCAGCGCCTATTATGCAGGCTGGGCCGCCGTGAACAGCGCGGAGGAACTGCCCGAAGCCGCTGCCTGCGCGCGGTTGAACGCCAGTGCCGCGTTTGAGCGCGCGGCCCGCGAGAACCTGCACGTGCATGGCGGCATCGGCTACACTTTCGAGGCCAATTGCCACTTCTACTACCGCCGCGAACGCACCCTCGCGCTGAGTCTCGGCAGCCGGGAGCATTGGTCCGACCGGCTGCTCGCGCAGGTGCAGGGCGACACGAAAACCGGAAAGGCCGCCTGAGATGGATTTTGAAGATTCCCCGCAAGAAGCCGCGTTCCGTGGCCAGGTTCGCGACTGGCTGGGCCAGCACGCACCGGCGCATGAACTGACCGGCCTGGGCACGATCAGCGACACGCAAACCGTCGTGCGCGGCCGCGCCTGGCAAAAGACCCTCGCGGAAGGAGGCTACGCCGGCATTCTGCTGCCCAAATCACTTGGCGGGCGCGAAGGCACCATGGCCGAGGCGCTGATTTTCGCCGAGGAGGAAGGCCATTACAACCTGCCGAAAGGCCCGTATGTCGGGATCGGCCTCGCCATGGCGCTGCCGGTCGTCGGCAAGCACGGCACCCCGGCGCAGATTGAGGCGTTTGCCGGGCCGACGCTGCGGGGCGAGCTGACCTGGTGCCAGTTGTTCTCCGAACCCAGCGCGGGGTCCGACCTCGCCAATGTGCGCACCAAAGCGGTGCGCGATGGCGATGATTGGGTGGTCAACGGACAGAAAGTCTGGTCGAGCTGGGCGCATCTTTCCGATTGGGGCATACTGGTGGTGCGCACCGACCCGAAGCTGCCCAAGCACAAGGGGCTGACGTTCTTTGTCGTCGACATGAAGACGCCGGGCATTGAAGTCCGGCCGATCCGGCAGATTTCCGGGGCGTCGGATTTCAACGAGACGTTCTTCACCGATGTGCGCATCCCCGACTCATGCCGCGTCGGCGCGGTCGGCGAGGGCTGGGCCTGCGCCATGACGGTGCTGACCGCCGAACGGCTGAATCAGGCCGGGCATGAGGGCAGCGTGGCGGATCTGATAAAATACGCCGCCGAAACCCCTGGCCCCGGCGGGTCGGCACTGGGCAGCAGCGCCACGCGCATGGCTTTGGCCGGCGCCTATGCCGAGGAGCAGGCGCTCAAGCACTTCCAGTCGCGGCTGCGCACCATGGTCTCGCGCGGCGAGAACCCCGGCGCGCTGGCGGCAATGGTGAAACTGGCATTTGCCAGCCGCTACCAGCGCATGGCCGGGTTTGCCATGGAGTTGCGCGAACTGGCGGGGATTGCGCATACGCCCGATGATACCGCGACGCCGGGCTTCTGGCATGACTACATCTGGTCCACCGCGCTGCGGATCGCGGGCGGCGCGGACGAGGTGCTGCGCAACCAGATCTCGGAGCGGATTCTCGGCATGCCGGGTGAAGTGCGCGCCGATAAGGATGTGCCGTTCGATAGGCTGTAAACGGACGGTAATGCAAAAAAAAGGGGGCCATCCGGTTGGATGCCCCCTTTTTTTTGGTAGAAAAATCTCCTGAGAAAATCAGGAGACTTTTTGGATGAACAACTCCCGCACCTGTGGCAGCATGGGCTTGAGCGAGGGGGTGCGCGGCACGTCGTCAACAATCAGGTAACGGACCGGAACCTGATACGGCAGCAATTTCTCTTTCGCGAAAGCGGAAAGTTCCGCATCGCTCGGCGCGGTCACCCCGGCCTTGAGCATGATCGCGGCGACCGGCACCGCGCCGAGCCGGCGGTCCTCGATTCCGACCACCACGGCCTCGCGGATGGCGGGATGTTTTTCCAGCACCGCGGCAACGTCGTCAGGATGCACCTTGAAACCGCCGCGAATAATCGCGCTGTCGGCACGGCCCATGATGAACAGAAACCCATCTGCGTCGATGATTGCGCGGTCGGTCGTGCGCAGCCATTTGCCGCCGTTGGCGAACTGGGCGGATTTCATTTCCAGGACGCCTTCTTCGCCATGCGGCTTTTCAACGCCGGCCTCCTGATCGACGACCCTGCCCACGACACCCGGCTGGAAACGGCCGACACTGCCGGGTTTGGTACGGTGAAATTTGTAGAAATCGCGCAAGGTCCACCCCGCGACCGCGCCGGAGAATTCGGTGGCGCCATAATTCTGCAGCACCGGAATCTGGTAGCGTTCAAAAAACTCCTCGGTGATGGAAGGATCGAGCGGCGCGGCTCCGGTGCGGATCGCCACCAGGCTCGCGAGATCTTCCTTGGGAATATTGGCATCCAGAATCATGCGCAGGCCGGTGGGAACCGCGCCAGCGACTTTTGGACGATGCCGGACAATGGCATCGTGCCAGGTTTCTACGCTGAATTTCTCCAGCAGGCAGCCTTTGCGGCCGCCGGCAACGCAGGTCAGCGCCGCCCACAACCCGCCGATATGGGTGAGCGGGTTGCTGAGGATGACCACTTCATCACGCAGCACGGGGGCATCATCGGCCTTGCGGTCTTTCTCGTAAGACAAGGCGCTGACAAAGCTTTTTTCAAACGCCGCACGCATGAGCGGAACCCGCTTGGGGATGCCGGTGGTGCCGCTCGTCAGCATCTGGATGATGACGCCCGGCTGCTCGTATTGCAGCGCGCTTCCCGTGGGTTTTTCAAACCCCGGGAGGAGGTGTGCGCGTTGCAGGTTTTCCTCCAGTTCAATCACCGCGGTGCCCGCCGCGCGCAACACGTCGAGCGCACCCTCGCGCGCCAGATCGCTGGCCTCGCCGATCACCACCGGCAAATGCAGACCGGAAAGATCGGCGTTCAGACGCTCTTTCGGCAGCAGCGGGTTGATGGAGACCATGCAGGAATTGCGCGCTACAACGCCCAACACGGCGGCCAGGGAGGAAGGCCGGTTACGCACCATGACGCCGATGCGTGCCTCCGGCCCGATGCCGGCGGTTTGCAGGCACGCTTCCACGGCGTCGATGGTGCGGCGAAGGTCGCCCCAGGAGTACCAGTTTTTCTCGAATTCGAGCGCCGGCGCCTGTGGATCGATGGCCAATGTGCCGTTGATCAGGCTGGAGATGATGGACATAGCTTCCCTTAACGACTGAGTGGTCCGCTGGCGCACGGCACGGCGTTGTTAAGTAACTAGGTACACCAAGTATGCGTTGTCTGGCAAATCCTTATTTTATCCGGCGGGCGCCCTGCCCCGCCGGACCTCCCGCCGCGCTTGTGCGCGGCGCAACATGCAATAACGCGGCGTTATCGCGTCTCGTATTTTTTCTGCTTGCCCATCAGCGCCCAACGGTCCACCTGCGCGGTGCCGATGGGATTGCCAATCTGGCAATATTTCAGCGCGGTGCGCAGCGCGGTGGTGCGCGGCATGTCCAGCGACTCCCAAATGGCTTTCACCGTGCCCTGCGTCGCGATCGGCGGTTTCGAGGCCACGGTCTCGGCAAGGCTTTGCGCGCGGGCCCAAAGATCTTCGGGCTTCGTCACCTCGCTCACCAGACCCAGCCGCAGGGCGGTATAGGCGCTGATCCGCTCGTCATTGCCCAGCAGCGCCATGCGCAGCACATCGCCCAGCGGCATGCGGTAGGTCAGGCCGATCGGCTCCAGCGCGGCTGTCATGCCATAGCTTACATGCGGGTCGAAGAACGCCGCGTCTTCCGAGGCGATGACGATATCGCACTCGCTGATCCAGTAGAACGCCCCGCCCGCGCACAGGCCATGCACGGCGGCGATCACCGGCTTCCAGCACTGGTTCATTTTGGGGCCGAGCTTCTCGCCCGGGTCCGCCGCGGTGAAAACGTTGTGGTGGATGACCGCGCCGCCTTCCTCCTGCGCCGCCTTGACATCCACCCCGGTGGAGAACGCCCGCCCAGGCGCCGCGCGCAACACGACGACATGGATATCATCATCCTCCGCCACCGCCCGCCACAGATGCGCGCACTCGTCCATCATCCGCTTGGTGAACGAATTCATCGCCTCGGGCCGGTTGATCGTCACCGTGGCGATATGGTTGGCGACGTCCAGGAGGATGGTCTCGTACGGCTTTGGATAATCCATTTTAACTTTTTCCTCTTCTGCTTGTGCGACTCGATGTAAAAACCATTAGTACGCTAGGTCTCAATCTTGCATTTCATGCTTTCGAAGCTTAGGTAGTTAACTATGAGAGACAGGAATCAAAGCGTGCCCAAACTTGCCCGTGCGCTGGAGGTTAAACCCGTTCGCGCCCAGCATTCCGGGGTGCTGCCTGCTAAGTCCATCATCCGGGTGCCTAAAACCGCCGAGGTCGTGGTCAACCATATCCGCCGGCGCATCGTTCTGGGAGAGCTTCAGGAAGGCGATTTCCTGCCGCCCGAAGGCCAGTTGATGGCGACACTCGGAATTTCCCGCCCGACCTTGCGGGAAGCGTTCCGAATTCTGGAAGCCGAAAACCTGATCAGCGTCGTGCGTGGATCGCGCACCGGTGCGCGGGTGCATCAACCAAAAGTTGACAACGTCGCCCGCTACGCCGGCTACGCGCTGCAGGCGCAGGGCACCACCATTGCCGACATCTACGAGGCGCGGCTGGCGATTGAGCCGTATCTGGTCCGCCGCCTCTCCAAATCCTGCCCGGCCGAGGGTATCCAGCGCATGCGCGCCGAAGCGGACCGCATGTCCGCCCTCACCAACGAGCACCGTTACGTCGAGTGCATGATCGCTTTGGCCGAGTTTCACCGGCTGCTCGTCGAACTGGCCGGCAACCGTACCCTGCTGTTCGTGACACGCATGCTGCAGGACGTGGTCGCCAAGCATCAGGTCGATTACTTCCAGCAGCACGCCCTGCAGGCAGAAGAACAGCGGTTGCGCCTGTTGTGGGGCATGCGCTCTTTCTACAAGCTGATCGACCTGATCGAGGCCGGTGACGGGGAAAAGGCCGAAGCTCATTGGCGCCTGCATCTCACCAACGCCAACGCGTCCTGGGTGCCGCCTTCGGACGTGAACAAGGTCATCGACGCTCTGAGCTGAGGCCGTATGCGGATTATTCCCGCACACGGATCAGCCCCTCCTGCGCGACGCTGGCGACCAGCCTTCCGTCGCGCGTGAAAATCAGCCCGCGATTCATGCCGCGCCCCTGGCCAGCCCAGGGGCTGTCCTGTGCGTAGAGCAACCACTCATCTAAGCGGACGTCACCATGCAGCCAGATGGCGTGATCCAGGCTTGCCTCCTGCACCTGGTCCATGTTCCAGGCGATGTGGTGGGGCAGCAGGCTGGTGGAAATCAGCATCATGTCCGAGGCGTAGGCTAGCAACACGCGGTGCAGTAGCGCATCGTTTGGCAGAGGGGCGGCGGCGCGGAACCAGTAGTATTGCATCGCCTCGCGCGGGATTTGCGCGTAACGGAGTCCGGGTGCCACCGGGCGGAATTCCAGCGCGCGCGGGATCAGCATCATCGGGCGCCGCCATTCGGGGAATTGCTCGATCATATCGGCCACCACCTCGCGCTCGCTGCGCAATGCCTCGGGCGGCGGGACGTCAGGCATCGCGCTCTGGTGCGCCAGCCCCGGTTCGGGCTCGTGGAAGGAGGCAGCGAGGTTGAGAATCGGCCTGCCGTTTTGCAGCGCGACGACACGCCGTGAGGAGAAACGCCCGCCGTCGCGGTCGCGGAACACCTGATAGATAATCGGCAGGCCAGGGTCGCCGGGGCGCATGAAATAGGCATGCAGCGAATGTGGCGGCCGTTCCGCGGGCACCGTGCGGCAGGCCGCCATTAACGCCTGCGCCACCACCTGGCCGCCAAAAACGCGCTGCCAGGGTTCATGCGTCAACGGGCCGCGGAACAGGTCACTGTCCAGCGTTTCGACGTCGAGCAGGCGGACCAGCCGTTCGATCAGCTCCGCCGGCTGGGTCTCGTCGTCCGCGCCGCTCACCCCTGCTGGAACCCCTTGCCCTCGGCGGCGAGTTTCTCCAGCAGCGGCGAGACCTTGAACGCCGCGCCAAAGCGCGCTTCGAACTCTTTCAGCTTGGCGACGATTTTCGGCAGCCCGACGGTGTCGGCCCAGAACATCGGGCCGCCGGTATATACCGGCCAGTTGTAGCCGGTCATCGCCGCCACATCGATATCCGAGGCACGGATGGCGATGCCTTCTTCGAGAATCCGCGCGCCCTCGTTCACCACCGGGTAGAGCAACCGCGCGATGAGGTCCTCGTAGCCAACGGTAGGCTGCTGCGCGACGCCTTTTTCACGCGCGATCTCGGCGATCACCGCTTGCGCGACCGGCGAAGGTGTTGCCACGCGGTTTGCGTCGTAATCGTAATAACCGCCGTTCTTCTTCTGGCCGAGCCGGTCTTTCGCCACCAGTTCGCTCATCACGGTCTTTTCATTGGAGCCGCGGCCGATGACGTCGAGGCCGACGATGTCCATCATCTGGAACGGGCCGACGGCGAAACCGTAATCATACACGGCCTTGTCGATATCCGCGATCTTGGTGCCTTCGAGGATCATCGCGTCGGCCTGCTCACCGCGCACGCGCATCAGCCGGTTGGCGATAAAACCGTCGCACACGCGCGCCAGTACGGCGAGTTTGCCGATCTGCTTGGCCAGTTTCATTGCCGTCGCGATCACCTCGGTCGAGGTCTTCGCGCCGCGCACGACTTCGAGCAGGCGCATCACATTGGCGGGGGAGAAGAAATGCAGGCCGATGACCGACTCAGGCCGGCTGGTGGCGGCGGCGATCTGGTCTAGGTCGAGGAAGGAGGTGTTGGAGGCCAGGATCGCGCCGGGTTTGGCGATCTTGTCGAGTTTGGCGAACACTTCCTGTTTCACCGGCAGCGATTCGAACACCGCCTCGATGATCAGGTCGGCATCCTTCAGCGCCTCGTACTGCAGCGAGGGCGTGAGAAGCGCCATGCGCTTTTCCAAGGCTTCCTGCGTCAACTTGCCCCGCTTGGTACTCGTTTCGTAATTGGCGCGGATGACGCCGACGCCGCGATCCAGCGCCGCCTGATTGGCCTCGACGATGGTGACGGGAATGCCGGTGTTGAGGAAGTTCATGGCAATGCCGCCACCCATGGTGCCGGCGCCGATCACGCCCACGGTTTTCACCAGCAGGGTCGGCGTGCTCGCGGGCACATCGGGGATTTTCGCCGCCTCACGATCGGCGAAGAAGGTGTAGCGCTGGGCCGCGGATTCAGTGCTGTCGATCAGTTCGCCAAACAGTTCCGCTTCGCGCTCAATGCCTTCATTGAAGGTCAGTTCGACCGATGCCTCGATGGCCTTGATGATGTTTTCCGGCGCCTTGAAGCCACGGAAGGCGCGGGCGTTTTTCTTGCGGAAATCATTGAAGATTTCCGGCTTGCCACGGGCGGGCTCGACCTTGTCCTGGCGGTCGCGCACGCGCTGCAGCGGGCGGCCCTCGGCCAGTATCTGCTGGGCGTATTCCACTGCCTTTTCCAGCAGCTTGCCTTCCTCGGCGAGCGCGTCGACCACGCCCACCGCAAGGGCTTCTTTCGCGCTGATCGGGCGGCCGCTGGTGATCATATCCAGCGCCACTTCCGGCCCGACGATGCGCGGCAGGCGCTGGGTTCCGCCCGCGCCCGGCAGCAGGCCGAGGTTGACTTCCGGTAGGCCGACTTTCGCCGAGGGCACCGCGACGCGGTAATGGCAGATCAGCGCCAGTTCCAGCCCGCCGCCCAGCGCCGTGCCGTGGATGGCGGCGATGACCGGCTTGCTGCCGTTCTCGATGAGGTCAAACACCAGATGCAGGTTCGGCTCCTCGATGGGCTTGCCGAACTCGCTGATATCCGCGCCAGCGAAGAAGGTGCGGCCGCCGCAGATCAGCACAATCGCCTTCACGTCAGGGTCGGCTGAAAACTTCTTGAACCCCTCGTCGAGCCCGCGCCGGACGGCGATGCCCAGGGCGTTCACCGGCGGTGAGTCGATGGTCAGAATGCCGATGTGATTCTGAACGGAGAAGTTTGCAACATTGCTCATGGAGCGTGGCCTTTCGGGATTGCTAGAAGTTCAGTGCGGCGGCGAATGGGATCAGCGCGGCGCCATGCGGATCGCGCCGTCGAGACGCACATCCTCACCGTTGAAATAATTGTTGCGGATCATCTCCAGCGCCAGCGAAGCGTATTCCTCCGGGTAGCCGAGACGTTTGGGGAACGGCACCGAGGCGGCGAGCGCACCCTTCACATGCTCGGGCGCGGCGTTCATCAGCGGCGTCGCGAAAATGCCCGGCAGAATGGCGTTGACGCGGATGCCGTCGCCGGACAAATCGCGCGCAATCGGCAGGGTCATGCCGACCACGCCGCCCTTGGAGGCGGAATACGCCGCCTGGCCGATCTGGCCATCCTCGGCGGCAACGCTCGCCGTGTTGACGATGGCGCCACGGAAGCCGTCTTCGAGTTTCTCCAGCGAGAGCATGCCGGCGGCTGATTTGGCGATGCAGCGGAAGGTGCCGATCAGGTTGATCTGGATGACCAGATCGAATTTATCGAGCGGGAAATGTTTGATCTCGCCGGTGGTCTTGTCGCGGCTGGCGGTTTTGAACGCACTGCCGACTCCGGCGCAGTTCACCAGAATGCGCTCCTGCCCGTGCGCCGCGCGCGCCTTGGCGAAACCAGCGTCGACGTCGGCGTCCGAGCGCACATCCACCTTGCAGGCGATGCCGCCGATTTCGGCGGCAACCTCGGCGCCGCGCACCTCGTTCATGTCAAAAATGGCGACCTTGGCGCCGGCCGCCGCCAAAGCCCGCGCGGTTGCCTCGCCAAGGCCCGACGCGCCCCCCGTCACCACTGCCGCCACGCCAGAAATGTTCAATTCAGCCTCCCGGAAATACAAGATTTGAGTTAAGTTTTATCACTAGGTTTACTATCTCTGCAAGCATCAGACCTCGTCCAGCCCCATCAGCGCGCCCGTAATGTAGGCGGCGTAGTCACTGCTGAGATAAGCCGCCAGCGCACCCAGGGAATTGCGTTGCGCCTCGCCCTGCGGATGCGGCACGTGGCGCGAGACGATGGCGTTCACGCGGATGCCGTCGCGCGCCCACTCCACCGCCAGCGTTTTCACCAGATTCTGTAACGCCCCGCCGGCGGCGGCTTGTGCCGCGCCGCCCGCCTGTTCCGGCGACGCCAGGAACAATATCGAGGCGGGGGATTTTTGCGCAATGCATTGCCGCGCCAGGGCGGCGGCGAGGAAAAACCGGCTGTCGAGTTCAAGCGCCAGCGCGTCGCGCCAGGAAGTGGGAGAGATTTCATGCGCCGGCACGGAGGATGGCGACTGCCCCGCATGCACCAATATGCTCACCGGCAACCCCGTCGCCGCCAGACTGGCCGCCGCCGTGTCATGGTCACCCGCCGGGTCACAGCGCGCCACGCTTGCACCCGCTGCAAGCAGCGCCGCCGCGACGATGTCGCCTGCCTCGCCCTCGCCCGCGACCAGTGCCGCGCGGCCGGTTAGCCAATGCGCGCTCATGCCGTGTAGCCCCATATTTCCGCGCGCTCCCGTGGCGGCACGAATGCGGGGCTGAGCAAGGCGCGGCGGAGACTTTCGGCGCCGTCGATCATCAGCACCTCGCCGGTAATGCCGGCCGCCAATGGCGAGCAAAGGAAAGTGGATATCCAGCCGAACTCACGCATCCGCCCGGTCCGCCCGGCGGGAATCATCGCATCCAGTTGCGGCATCGCCTCCGGCTGCACGGCGGTGGTGGAGGCCGCATGCGGGAAAAACCCAGCCGCGACGCAGTTCACGCGGATGCCATGCCCGGCCCAGTCGCGGGCCATGGCGCGCGTCATGCCGGCGACGGCGGCCTTGGCGGCGGCGGAATGTGCGTCGCCGGGAAATCCGGTCCAGATATACTGTGCGCTGTTGTTCACAATGGCGCCGCCAAGCCCGCCGGCGATGCGACGGCGGGCAAACTCGGCCGAACATAAAAACGTGCCGTCGATGGCAATCTGCGTAATCGCCTTCCAGGCATTGCTCGACATTTTTTCCGCCAGCACCGGAAAATTACCACCGGCGTTGTTGGCCAAAATGGAAACCGGCCCGAGCAGCGCCTCGGCGGCATCGAAAGCCGCCGCGACCTGGGCCTCATCGCGCACATCGGCGACAACGGCCTGCGCCGTGCCGCCGGTGGCGGTGATCGCCCGCACACCTTCGCGCGCACGTTCCACCGAGCGGCCGACCACGGCGATGGCCGCACCCGCTTGCGCCAGGGCACATGCCATGCCCAGCCCCATGCCCGAACCGCCGCCGGTGACGAACGCCACCTGCCCCGCCAGCATAGTCGCGGGAAAGGGTGGGCTCTCGAACGGCGGCGGCTCAACCATGAGCGTCTCGCTCATATCCGCTCGATGATGATCGCCGGGGCCATGCCGCCGGCGGCGCACATCGTCACCAGCCCGCGCTTGAGATCGCGGCGTTCCAACTCGTCCAGCAACGTGCCGATGAGGATGGATCCTGTCGCGCCGATGGGGTGGCCAAGCGCGATGGAACCGCCGTTCACGTTCACTCTGTCGCGGTTCAGCTTGAGGTCGCGGATGAATTTCTCGGTGACCACCGCGAAGGCTTCGTTGATCTCCCAGAGGTCGATGTCGTCCACCGTGAGTCCGGCCTTGGCGAGCACCTTTTTCGCGGCCGGCACCGGGGCGTTGAGCATCAGCGTCGGGCAATCGCCCATGTTGGCATAGGCGACAATGCGCGCGCGCGGCTTCAAACCGTGCTTCTGGGCATAGCTGGGCGAGGCCAGCAGCACCGCCGCCGCACCATCCACCACGCCGGAGCTGTTGCCCGCGTGGTGGATCGCCTTGAAATCCAGGCCAGGATATTTGCGCTGGATCAGCTTACGGTAGGTGGTGCCTTCGTCGTCGATGACGAAATCCGCCATCGCCTCAAAGGACGGTTTCAGCAAGGCCAGCCCCTCGGCGGTGGTCTGCGGGCGGGGAAATTCATCCTGGCCCAGAGCGACGCTGCCGTCATCTTTGTAAACAGTGATCAGGCTGCGATCGAAATGACCATTAGCGATGGCGTAAGCTGCGCGCTTCTGGCTTTCCAGCGCCAGCGCGTCGACGTCCTCGCGGGTGATCCCTTGCAGCGCCGCCACGGCATCGGCGCAGACACCCTGGTTGGACTGCGGGTGGCGGGCGCGCAGATGCAGATTGCCTTTGTCAAGCACGGGCAGGCCATCAAACGGCAGAGAGTTGGTGTAGGACATCATTTCCGTGCCGCCGGCGACCACGAGGTCCTCCATGCCCGACATGATGGAGGCCGCCGCCATGTTCACGGTGGTGATGCCCGCGCCGCAGAAACGGTCGAGCGTCACGCCGCTTGATTTGATGTCGTATCCGGCATCAAGCGCCGCCATGCGGCCGAGGTCAGCGCCCTGCTTGCCGACCTGGGTGGAGGTTCCCCACACCACGTCGTCAACATCGGCAGTGTTAATGTTGTTGCGCTCGGCGATCGCTTTCAAAACAACCGAGCCAAGGTGCGAGGGATGTATGTCCGCCAGCGCGCCCTTGCCGGCTTTGCCGATACCGCGCGGGGTGCGGCATGCGTCGATGATGTATGCGTCAGCCATGGTATGTTCCTTATCAAATTTTCCGATTATGTTAGAGCGAGCGGCTGACCACTTCGCGCATGATCTCCGAGGTGCCGCCGTAAATGCGGGTGACACGCGCATCGCGCCAGATGCGTGCCACCGGGTATTCGTTCATGTAGCCAGCACCACCATGCAGCTGCACCGCGACGTCCGCCAGCTTGCCTAGCATTTCTGTGTGCCAAAGTTTCGCCGCGGAGGCTTCCGCCGTGGTCAGCTTGCCGGCGATATGGCGGGTAATGCACCAATCGAGATGCGCCCAACCCACTTGCAGCTCGGTCTTCAAATCCGCCAGCTGGAACTTGGTATTCTGGAATTCAATCACGCGCTTGCCAAAGGCTTGGCGTTCGCGTGTGAAATTGACCGCTTCGTCAAAGGCGCGTTGCGCCAATGCCTGGGCGGAAACGGCGATGGAAAGCCGCTCCTGCGGCAACTGGCTCATCAGATAAATGAACCCCTTGTTTTCCTCGCCAAGCACATTGGTAAGCGGCAGGCGCACATCCTGGAAAAACAGCTCGGAGGTGTCGGCGCTGTGCTGGCCCACCTTGTCGAGATTGCGGCCACGGACAAAGCCCTCCGTGGGGGCGTCAACCAAAATCAACGAGGTGCCCTTGGCGCCCCGGTCCGGCTCGGTCTTGGCAACGACGATGATGAGATCGGCATTCTGCCCGTTGGTGATGTAGGTTTTTGAGCCGTTGAGCACATACTCATTGCCGATCTTTTTGGCCGTGGTGCGCACACCCTGCAAATCGGAACCGGCGCCGGGTTCGGTCATGGCAATCGCCGTCACCAGCTCGCCGCTGACCATTTTCGGTAGGTATTTCTGCTTCTGCTCCTCGGTACCGTAATTCAGAATATAGTCAGCGACGATATCGCTCTGCAGCGTGAAGCCTGCGGAGGAGCCGGCGTAGGCAAGCTCTTCCGCGACGACGGCGTTGTAGCCAAAATCCAGGCCCGGGCCGCCGTATTCCTCCGGTATGCCGGGACACAGCAATCCGGCATCACCCACCGCGCGCCATTCCGCCTTGCCGACGATGCCTTCGCGCTCGTGCTTGTCGAGGTTGGGGATCATCACCTTGTCGAACACCTTGCGCACGGTATCGCGGAAAATGCCGTGGTCTTCGTTATAGGCTGTACGCGTATCCATCTGTAACATGGGTCTCTCCGGAAAATTCAAATAACGTCAGCGGTCTGCATATTGCGGCTCGCGCTTGTTGAGAAAGGCGTCGATCGACTCGGCATGGTCCTGGGTCATCGCCAGCATCACCTGCTGCCGGTCCTCAAGCGCCACGGCGGCGTCAAAGCCTGGTGCGTCGATGTTGCGGTTCAGCGCATCTTTCGAAAGCCGCAGACCCATCGGCGCGGTGGCCAACATGTCGGCGGCGAGCAGCAGCGCGTGGTCGAGCAACTCGTCCTCGGGGATGATTTCGCTCACCAGGTTGCTCCGGTAGGCCCGCTGCGCATCGATGAAACGCCCCGAGAGAATGAACTCCGCGGCGACGGAGGCACCGGCGAGACGGGGCAGGAAATAGCTCGACCCCATGTCGCAGCCGCCCAGGCCGATTTTGATGAATGCTGCATTCATACGCAGACTCGGCGCGCCGTAGCGCACGTCCGAGGCCAGAAGCAGCGAAAATCCGCCGCCGCAAGCCGCACCATGGCCAAGCCCGATGATGGGCTGCGGGCAGGAGCGCATCAACTGCATGATCCGCGCGATTTTGCGCTGTCCGCTCCAGGAATGATGCACGCGCCCGCGCTGGCCGTTATTCTGCCAGGCTTTCAGGTCCAGCCCGGCGCAGAAAGCGCGCCCGGCGCCACGCAAAATAACCACGCGGACGTCGTGGCGCTCATGCAGCCCCTGGAAATATTCCGTGAGTGCCGCCACCAGCGATTCATTGAGCGCATTGAGGGCTTCGGGACGGTTCAGCGTGGCGATCTCGATGCCACCGCGCCGTTCAATTTCCAGAATGTTTGAACCGTCCATGTTCTGCTCTCAATGCTTACGTTACTGGCGGCTGGTATTTCAGCGGGGCGGCATACGGATAGCGCCGTCCAGACGGATGTTCTGGCCGTTGAAATAGGAGTTGCGCACCAGTTCGGTCACCAGAGAGCCGAACTCGTCCGGCTTGCCCAGGCGCTTGGGAAACGGCACCGAGGCGGCCAGCGCATCGAACATTTCCTTCGGCACGGCCAGCATCGGCGGGGTGGCGAAAATGCCCGGCAGAATGGTGTTGATACGGATGCCTTCGCTGGACAGATCGCGCGCGATGGTCAGCGTCATCCCGCAGATACCGGCTTTTGACGCGGAGTAGGAGACCTGACCGATCTGTCCCTCTTCCGCCGCCACGGTTGCCGTGTTGGTGATCACGCCGCGCTCGCCATCTTCCAGCGGTTCCAGCGTGAGCATGCCCGCGGCCGAGGCGGTGATTACGCGAAAAGTGCCGATCAGGTTGATCTGCACGATCTGGTCAAACCATTCGGTCGGGTAGCGCTTGATCTCGCCGGTTTTGCGGTCGCGCGACACGGTTTTTCCGCCCTTGCCGGTGCCTGCGCAGTTCACCAGAATCCGCTCCTGCCCATGCGCCGCGCGGGCTTTCGCGAAGGCCGCATCCACCTGCTCTTCGGAGGTGATATTGACCTGGCAGAACACGCCGCCGATCTCCGCCGCCGCGGCCTCGCCCTGCGCCGCGTTCATGTCAAAAATCGCCACCTTTACGCCGAGTGCGGCGAGTGCCCGCGCGCTGGCCAGCCCAAGCCCTGAGGCCCCGCCGGTGACAACCGCCGCTGTTCCTGGAGTAATCTGCATGTTTCGTCTCCTCTATCGCTACAAAAAATCTATTCAGCCGATGGCGCCCGCTTTGCGCAGAGCGGCAATTTGCGCCGGCGCATAGCCTGCTCCGGCCAGCACGGCATCAGTATCGGTCCCCACCACAGGCGCCGCGCGGGGGAATTCTGTTTTGGTTACGGAATATCGTGGCGCCGGCGCCGGTTGCACCGCGCCCGCGACTTGAATATAGGTTTCGCGCGCCATATTATGTGGATGCAACGGCGCCTCGGCCAGCGACAGTACCGGGGCAAAGCACACGTCGGTCATTTCCATCAACGCACACCATTCGTCGCGGGTGCGGGTTAAAAACAACGCGCGGAATTTCTCTTTCAGCGAGGCCCAGGCAGTGGGATCGTCGCGCTGGTCATACACCGGGTCGGCGGTGAGGCCAGTTTTCTCGCGCAGCAGAGCGTAGAACTGCGGCTCGATCGAACCAATGGAAATCCATTTGCCGTCGCTGGTCTCGTAGGTGTCGTAATACGGCGCGCCGCTATCGAGCGTGTTCACGCCCGGCCGGTCCTGCCAATTGCCTTCGGCGTAGAGTGCCCAGGTCATGCCCATCAACGCCGCCGAACCGTCGGTCATCGCACAGTCGATCACCTGGCCCACGCTGCCGTTGCGCACGGCGAGCAAGGCGCTGACCATGCCAAAGGCAAGCATCATGCCGCCGCCGCCAAAATCGCCGAGGTAATTCACCGGCGGCGATGGCTGCCCGCCGTTGCGCCCACAAGTATGCAGCGCGCCGCTGAGGGAAATGTAATTAATGTCATGGCCGGCGGCATGCGCGTAGGGGCCGGTCTGGCCCCAGCCGGTCATCCGGCCGTACACCAGTTTTGGATTGTCTTGCAGCAGCACATCCGGCCCCAGACCGAGCCGTTCCATCACGCCGGGGCGAAACCCTTCGATCAAACCATCCGCCGTTTTCACCAGCTCGCGGATCGCGGCGACACCTTCAGGCTTTTTCATATCGACGCTGATCGAGACACGCGAACGCGACAGCGCATCGACGCGGCTGAGCGTGGCGCCGATACGGTCGACGCGGATGACCTCGGCGCCGTGGTCCGCGAGCATCATGCCGCAGAACGGGCCGGGGCCGATGCCCGCCAGTTCAATAATCCGTATGCCTTGCAGCGGCCCCGCCATGGTTTACCCTTCTCTCCGTTCCAACCTGTAGAAATCAGGATGGGCTCGGCAAAACCGCGCCCATCCCAACGGTAATTTTAAAGCGCCTCGACGATGGTGACATTGGCGATGCCGCCACCCTCGCACATGGTCTGCAAACCATAGCGCTTGCCGCGCGCGCGCAGTGCATGCACCAGGGTTGCCATCAGCTTGGCCCCCGATGCGCCCAGCGGATGGCCCAACGCGATGGCGCCGCCATTGACGTTGAGCTTGTCCGGGTCGGCGCCGAGATACCTCAGCCAGGCCAGCGGCACCGGGGCAAACGCCTCGTTCACCTCGTAGAGGTCGATGTCGTCGATCTTCATCCCGGCCTTCTTCAGCGCGCGCTCGGTCGCGTACAGCGGCTCTTCCAGCATGATCACCGGATCGCCCGCCGTGACGGTGAGGTTATGAATGCGCGCGATCGGCGTCAGATTATGTAGTTTCAGCGCCTTCTCCGAGACCACCAGCACGGCCGACGAGCCGTCGCATATCTGGCTGGAGGTGGCGGCGGTGATGATGCCTTCCGGCGAGATCAGCTTGACCCCGGCGATCGACTCATACGTGGCGTCGAAACGGATGCCCTCGTCCACCTCATGGATGGTCTGCGTGCCGTCCGGCAGCGTTACCGGCACGGGCACCAGCTCGGCGGCAAAAGCCCCGGCTTGCGTGGCGGCGGCTGCCTTCTGCTGGCTGGCGAGGCCGAAACGGTCCAGGGTTTCACGGGTAAAACCGTTCTTTGCGGCAATCATTTCGGCGCCGGCGAACTGGCTGAATGCCTTCACGCCGTAACGCTCATGGATCACCGGGCTCAATTGGTCGTAGCCCTTGTCGGCCAAAAACGCCAAACCCATAGTGTTGCGGCTCATGGTCTCCACGCCGACAGCCAGCACGACATCCTGCGTGCCGGACATCACCGCCTGTGCCGCGAAATGCACGGCCTGCTGCGAGGAGCCGCATTGGCGGTCGATAGACACCGCGGGCACGCTCTGCGGCAGATGCGAGGCGAGCACGACATGCCGGCCAATATTCGAGGCTTGTTCGCCGGCCTGGGTGACGCAGCCGACGATCACATCCTCCACCGCGGCGGGGTCGATGCCGGTGCGTGCCAGCACGGCGTTGATGCTCATTGCGCCGAGATCAGCCGGGTGCACCCCAACGAGGCGGCCATTGCGGCGGCCACCGGCGGTACGCACGGCGGCTACGATATAGGCTTCAGCCATAAAATCCTCCTCTTATTTACTTCAGACGCGGCCGACGAATTTCGCCAGCCGGACGTTGATGATGTCTTCCGCCTCGGCGATGATCCTGTCGAGCAGCACCTGCACCGTGGGAATATCGTGGATCAGCCCCTGCACCATACTGGCCCAGAACACGCCGCTGCTCATATCGCCCGTCTGCAGCAGTTCACGGCCTTTCATGCCGCTCACCAGCTCGGCGACGTCGCCAAATTTGGCCCCCGGCACTGCCAGGCGCTTGACCACCTCGTCGGAGATGGCACTCTTGCCGACGCGCGCGGTGTTGTGCAGCGAACGGAAGATCAGGTTGGTGCCGCGCTCGTCATTGTCGATATAAGCCTGCTTCACATTGTCATGAATCGGGGCTTCCACCGTGGCGCAGAAGCGCGTGCCCATGTTGATGCCCTCGGCACCCAGCGCCAGCGCCGCCACCAAGCCGCGCCCATCGCCAAAGCCGCCGGAAGCGAGCATCGGAATTTTGATTTTGTCGGCAGCGGCGGGGATCAGGATCAGGCCGGGGATATCATCCTCACCCGGATGGCCCGCGCATTCAAAACCGTCGATGGAAATGGCATCCACACCCTTGCGCTCGGCGGAAACCGCGTGGCGCACGGCGGTGCATTTGTGGATGATCTTGATGCCGGCGGCCTTGAACAGCTCCCAGATCTCGGCCACGGCCTGGGTGCCGGCGGTTTCCACCACCTTGATCTCGCCGCTGTCGATGATCGCCTGCGCATAGGCTTTGTAATCGGGCGAGTTCATGGTCGGGAAGATCGTCATGTTCACGCCGAACGGCTTGGCCGTCATGCTCCGGCAGCGCGCGATTTCCTCGCGCAAGGCCGCCGGGCTCGGCTGCGTCAGCGCAGTGAGAATGCCAAAGCCGCCGGCATTGGAGACGGCGGAGGCCAGTTCGGCAACGCCGACGACCATCATGCCCCCCTGTACGATCGGCCGCTCGACGCCCAGCAGTTCAGTTATCCGCGTTTTGATCACAGCACTTCCTCTTTTGTTTCCACAGTTGTATCGCCATATATCACCTAGTTATCTATGATGATAGATCACCATTTTTAGCCGCGGGCAAGCGCCAATCACCGAGGGGGGAAGTCTCTATGGCTCTGAACTGGAACTCACTCCGCCTGCCGGTCATGGCGGCACCGATGTTCATCGTCTCCAATCTGAAGTTAGTAACCGCCTGCTGCCGGGCCGGGATCATCGGCGCCTTCCCCACCGCCAACCCGCGCGCGCCCGAATCCCTGGAGGGCTGGCTGGCCGAAATCCGCGAGGCCGAGCGGCGCAGCCTGGGTGCGGGGCAGGATTTCGCGCCGTTCTGCGTCAACCTGCTGGCCTCCTCGGCACTGGACAAAGCGGCGCGGCAGGCGGCGATGGCCACGCTCACCCGGCACAAACCACCGCTGATCCTCACCAACATGGGCGACCCGAGCGACGTGGTGACGGCGGCACACGAGTGGGGCGGCATCGTGTTTCATGACGTCACCACGCTGCGCCACGCCGAAAAAGCGATTGCCGCCGGGGTGGATGGGCTGATGCTGGTGTGCGCGGGCGCGGGCGGCCATGCCGGCACGCTCTCACCGTTCGCGTTTCTGCCGCAGATCCGCGCCATATTTGGCGGCCCGATCATGCTGGCAGGCGGGATCGCGGATGGCAACGGCATCGCCGCGGCGCTCACATTGGGGGCGGATTTGGTGGTCATGGGCACACGCTTCATCGCCAGCACCGAATCCGGTGCGGCGGCGGGGCATAAGGAGATGCTGGTGAGCGCGAAAAGCGAGGATGTGCTGTTCACCGACGCCATCAGTGGCCTGCCGGCCAGTTTCCTCAAACCTTCCATGCGCGCGGCGGGCCTCGACCCCGACAACCTGCCCCGGCCGCCGGGGCTGCATCATCCCAACCTGCCCGCGGGCGTAAAACCCTGGAAAACCGTGTGGAGCGGCGGGCATTCCACCGGGCTGATCAACGACATCCCGGAGGTCCAGGGCATCGTCGACCGGCTGGCCGATGAATTCGCGGCGGCACGGTCACCGCGAGACTGGCGCGCAAATCTGCGAAGGGTCAATTCGCCATGAACCTCGAAGCCCTGTTGGACCGCGAGCGCATCCGCGACCTGATGGCGCGCTACACCATGGCGGGCGACCGCGCGCAGGTGGAAGTGCTGGCCAAATGTTTCGCGCCGGATGGGGGGCTGGAATTTCCTGGCACGCGCGCCACCGGGCCGCAGGAAATCATCGCCGCCCTGCGCGGGGCCAGCCGCAACCCCGACTTACGGGTGGTGCATCACCATGTCGCCAGCCCTCTCATTACACTGGATTCCAGCGGCCAGGCGCAGTCGAGAAGCTATTTTTTCGTCGTCACCAACGCCGGGCCGGACCATGGCGGCACCTATGTGGACCGCCTAGCCCGGCTACCCCAAGGCTGGCGGTTTGCGCACCGCCAGGTGCGGATCGACTGGCAATCCGCAACCTCCCTCTACCCCGATTTTGGAGCCCGCAAATGACTGACCAAACCACACGGCGCGTCCTGCTGGCGCATGAATTCGGCGCCCCGGAGAGTTTTGTGTTGACCCCGCGCGACCCCGGCTTGCCCGGCCCTGGCAAGGTGCGGATACGCATGCATGCCGCCGGGGTGAGCTTTGTCGATATCCTGGTCGCGGCGGGGAAATATCAGGTGAAACCGCCGCTGCCCATGGTTCCCGGCAGCGAATGCGCCGGGGTGATCGAGGCGGTGGGCGAAGGCGTGGCGCCGGCGCGGATTGGCCAGCGCGTGATGGCCTGCGGCTTTGGGTTTGCCTTTGCAGAGGCGGCGGTGATCCCCGAGAAACTCGCCATTCCCATCCCGGATGCCATGGGCTTTGCCGAGGGTGCCGTGTTTCAGGTGAGCTACGCCACCGCCTATTACGCGCTGGTGCAGCGCGCGGCACTCAAGCCCGGTGAGACGTTGCTGGTGCTGGGCGCGGCGGGGGCGGTTGGCTGTGCCGCCATCGAACTCGGGGTGGCGCTGGGTGCGAAAGTGATCGCCTCGGCCTCCAGCCCGGAAAAACGCGCCCTGACGCTGGCCACTGGAGCGGCGCAGGCCATCGACTCCCGCTCCGCCACCTGGCGCGACGATTTGAAGGCCGCCAATGGTGGCAAGGGCGTGGATGTGGTCGTCGACCCGATCGGCGGTGGCGCCACGGAGCTGGCGTTCCGCTCCCTGGCCTGGGGCGGGCGGCAGGTGGTGATCGGCTTTGCCAGCGGTGAAATCCCCAGACTGCCGACCAATCTGGTGCTGCTGAAGGGGGCTGCCCTGCTCGGCGTGGAACTGCGGCTGTTCTGCGAAAACGAGCCGGAAACGGCGGCGGCCAACATGAAGGCGCTGTTCGCGCTGTATGGCGCCGGAAAACTGCATCCGCCCATCGCGCAGACCTACAGGTTCGAGGATTTCGCCCCCGCCATGAATCGCGCCGCCGCCGGAGATGCCGCCGGGCGGATTGTGTTGCTGATGGACTAAATGGCAGGCGCCACGTTTGGCTTGTGCGAGAACGGATCACTCGGGTTGCGCTGCGCCAGAATGTCCTGGAAGCGCAGCTCGACGCTACCGAGAATTTTCGGATGCGTCAGGCAGTATAAGCGGTTCTCGCGGATGCACTCGAAAGTTTTTTCCGCGACCTCGGCGGCGGTGATGCGGCCGGAATCGACAGCTTTTTTTGTCTGCGCCGCCGATACTTTTTGGCTCTCGGTCAGCGCGGTGTTTTGCGCTTCCGCCGGGCGGTTGCGTTCCGCATCGGCAATGCCGGTGGCAACAAAGGCTGGGCAGAGCAGGGTGACGCCGATATTCGCACCGGCGATCCGCAAATCCTGGAACAAGGTCTCCGAAAGTGTGACCACCGCGTGCTTGCTGACATTGTAGACACCCATCGTCTGGGTGGAGAGCAACCCGGCGACCGAGGCGGTGTTGACGATATGGCATTCATCGCCCTGCGCCAGCATGCGCGGCACGAACAAGCGGATGCCGTGGATGACGCTCCACACATTCACCCCGAGCACCCATTCCCAATCGGCAACGGAATTTTCCCAGATCAGCCCGCCGGCGATGACACCGGCGTTGTTGAACAGCAAATGCACCGCACCGAAACGGTCGTACGCCGCCGTTACCAAAGCCTCCATGTCAGCGGCCTTGGAAACATCCGTGCGGCGCGCGAGGATTTCCACGCCAGGCAATGCAGCCACGGTGGCGTCCAGCGCGTCCGCCTGGATGTCGGCCAGAACCAGGCGCATGCCGAGCCCCGCCGCGATGCGGGCAAACTCCCGGCCAAAGCCGCTGCCCGCCCCGGTGATGACGGCGGTCTTGCCGGCGAAATTTTTCACCAGCCGGCGAGTTCAGCCGCGCGGGCGCGGTGGGCGACGGGGCTGCCGAGGAAAGCGCGATCATAGAACGAGCGGCGGACCCAGACGCTGAGGTCGTATTCCCAGGTGTAGCCAATGCCGCCATGCGCGGCGACGGCGGCGCGGATCACCGAGACGAAACGGTCGGTCAGATGCGCCTTGGCAATCGCCGCCACCCGGCGCGCATCCTCCAGGCCAGCGTCGAACGCATAGGCGGCGTACCACACCAGCGCGCGGGCGGGCTCGACCTCCAGCGCCATGGTGGCGAGCTGGTGTTTCAACCCCTGGAACCGGCCGATCGGCTGGCCGAACTGCTGCCGCTCCTTGGCATAAGCCACCGACATGTCCAGCGCCTTTTGCGCGCCTCCCAAGGCATCGGCGGCGGTGAGGACAAGGCCCGCATCGATTACAGCCGCTACATCGGTATCGAGCAGAACCGCCGGGGCGTTGGCGAATGTCACCTGCGCCATGCGGCGGGTGCGGTCGATGCTCGAATGCAGCTCGACGGTAACGCCTTCCCCGGCCTCAACCAGCGCCAGCCTGCCGCCCGCCAGCCCGACTAGGAAAACCCCGGCACTCGGCGCCGAGGGGACGAATTTGACCACGCCGCTGACCCGGCCAGCGTCCTCGCTCACATCCCAGCTTTCGGGCAGCCAATTGCCGCCGAAGGCCAGCGTGGCAATCGTCTCACCCGCAACCAGCCCCGGCAGAATTTTCGCCTTCGCATCCTCGTTTTTGCTCCGGGCCAGCGCCAGCACGGTCATCAGATGCGGGATCACCGGGCCAGAGGCGCCGCCTTCACCCAGCACCTCGACCACCATTGCGGTATCGAGCAAGCCCAGGCCGCTGCCGCCCTGGTCTTCGGGCAGCATCAGCCCGCCAAGGCCAAGTGCCATTAGCGCGTCCCAGCTCGGACGGTCCAAATCCGCCTCGCCATCAATCAGCGCATGCAGCTTGGCGGAAGGCAGCGTGTCGGCCAGCGTGCCGCGCAGCGCGTCCTGAATCGCAATCTGTTCCTCGGAGGGATGAAACCGCATTATTTATCTCCCATCGCCAGATCGCGCGGCAGGCCGAGCCCGCGCTCACCGATAATGTTGCGCTGGATATTGGTGGTGCCTCCAGCGATTGAATTGCCCAGCGAGCCCATGATCTGATCGAGCCATTTCTCCGGCCCGCGGCCCCTGGTCTCGGTCTGCGAGGCTTCCAGCAAGGCGAAATCGCCGATCAGCTCCTGTGCCAGCAAGGCGATCTCATGCCCGGTTTCGGTGAGTAGCAGCTTCATCATCAGGCTGATGATGCCGGGCTCCTCCCGCGCGGCAGCAAGCGAAAAAATGCGGTAGCTGGAGCAGCGATGCGCCAGCACCCAGCCTTCGATTTTCACCAGCGCCTCGCGGATCAGCGGGTCCTGGATCGCGGGCTTGCCGTTACGCGGCGTGGTCTGCGCCAGTTCAACCAGTTTGCGGAACTGCGCGCCCAGCCCATCGGCTGAGCCGATGCTGGCGCGCTCGTGCTTGAGCGTGGTGCGCGAGACATTCCAGCCCTCGCCGCGCTCACCGACAATCCACTCGGCCGGCGTTTTCACATCCTCGAAGAAAAACTCACAGAAATCGGCGCCGCCGGTAATCTGCTTGATCGGCCGGCGGGTGACGCCGGGCTGGTTGAGGTCGATGAGCAGATAGGAAATGCCCTCATGCTTGGGCGCGCCCGGCTCGGTGCGGATGAGCGCGAACATGTAGTTCGCCTGCTGCCCCTGCGAGGTCCAGATTTTCTGGCCGTTGATAACCCATTCGCCGTTAATCAGCTCACCCTTGGTGCGCACGGACGCGAGGTCGGAGCCGGTGCCGGGCTCGGAATAGCCCTGGCCCCAGATGAACTTGCCGGCCATGGTGGGGCGGATGAAGAACTCGCGTTGCGCGTCCGTGCCGCGGTCCAGCAGCGTGGGCACCAGCATGTTCATGCCGTTGCCGGTCACTTCCATCGGCGCGCGGGCACGGCCGAACTCCTCGCGGATCACCTGCGCCTTGACCACATCGACCGGCTGTTCCGAGCCGCCGAAACGCTTAGGGATAGTGCGATAGAGATAGCCCTTTGTCACCCCGCGCTGGCGAAAATCGTCGATATACGCACGTAGTTCCGCGCCGCGCACCGCTGGCGGCTTCCAGCCCTCGGCGAGAAATTCCCGCACCTCCAGGCGAAAGCGTTCGTTTTCCGCACCATAGCTCAGGTCCATCTTAGTCTCCCTTCTGGGCTTTCTGCGCCGCTTTCCAGATCGCGGCGGTGGCCGCGGTCGAGAGCGTCATGTTGAGCGCCTCGTGGTCGAGCGCATCCTCAAAGCTCGCATCCTCGGCCTTGTTCAAATTGGCCTTCATGTAGCGCCAGCCCATGCGCGGGCCGTTCGCCAGTTTTTTCGCGGCGGCGAGCGTAGCTTCGCGCAGCTCGGCATCGGCGAATAATTTGGTGTAAATGCCCTTGGCGAAAGCCTGCTGCGCGGTGAGTTTCTCGCTCAGGAAAAACAGCTCCCGCGCCACGCCGGTGCCGAGAATTTTCGTCCAGAAATACGAAGAACCAAAATCGCCGCCGGCGCCGATGCGGTCGAACGCGGTGATGAAGCTGGCGGACTCGCCCGCAAACCGCAGGTCGCAGGCTCCGGCGAGGCCGATGCCAGCACCCGCCACCGGACCGTTGATCATCGCGATGGTCGGCTTGGGCATGTCGTGCAGCAGGCGCGAGGATTCCATGAAGCCACGCAGCCTGGTGTGCGCCTGCTCGATCCGGCTGCCCTGCTCGGGTCCCACTTCCATGCGGTCGCGCCCGCCGTCTTTCAAATCGCCGCCAGCGCAAAAACCGCGCCCGGCGCCGGTGAGCACGACGCAGCCGACGGAGGGGTCCTCGGCAACATCGGTGATCGCCACGCGCAGCTGGCCCATGATCGAGGAGATCAGCGCATTCAACCGGTCCGGCCGGTTGAGTGTGACAATGGCGATGCCATCGAATTTCTCGACCAGAACCTCAGGCACGTCCGTGTTCGTTTCGGTCATCATTTGCGCTTTCTGCTCAATTCCCAATGCCGGGCCATCATCTGCGCCGCTTTCTTCGCCAGCTCCCTTGGTACCTCGGGATACATCGCCATGCCGGTCTGTTTCGGCAACGCGATGGTCGCCGTCGCAGTCACCGTTTCCTCGCCGCGCTGGTTGGTGAAGCGCACCGCGACATCGACCAGATTCTGCCCGGCCTCCTCGCGTTTGCCGGTCACTTCACCCGTGATGATCTGGGTGTCGCCCATGTAGTTGAACTTGCGAATCTCGTCGTGCACGCGCGTGACGATGCCATCATCCCCAGCCCAGTCGCTGAGGTAATGGAAGAGATAGTTCTCGCGCATCACGCCGTAGTCATAGGCCATCGGGTTGCCGATCGCCTGCGCCCACAGCGGGTCCCAGTGCAGCCGCTGCGCCACATCCGGCACGCCGTATTCGTTCTTCACGTAGAACGCAGGAATGCGCTTGCGGTTGATATGCGCCAAACGGCCGACGGTCGGGGCGTAGGGCACAAACCCATAGCCGCCGGCGTGGAAGCAGATCACGTCGGTCACCGTCAGCGGGCCTTTCGCCATTTTGCCCAAAGAGTCGCCCGGCTGCACCTCGTCAAAATAACGGGGCGGCGCGCCGCGCACCTGCTCGTCCGCGTAAATCGCGTCGATGGCGGCGATGTCCTCATCCGTATAGGTCTGCGGCTTGATGGCGATGTACTTGCCTTTTTTGACCGCCGTCTTGCGCTCGGTCATCACCCGCAGAATCCGGTACACCGAAACCACTTCGGCGCGCTGGTTCACTTTCACGTCGCGGCGCACGGTAATCACGGAACGGCCGGAGAATTCCGAGGACTTGACCTCGCAGGTTTCCTCGCCGTTGAAGCTGTAGAGCGTGTCCCCAGGGTAGACCGGGCGGTAGAAATCCCAGGAAGAGCCCGAGACGAACACATGCACGCCCTTAAACAGGCTCTTGCGCAGCGCCTTGATCTCGTCAGGCACGGCATCACCCAGCAGCGGCGCATTGATCTGCGCCGCCATCATGCCCGGCGCGATGACACTGCCCCAGCGGGTGCCGCGCGCGTAATCGGGGTCGCAATACAGCGGGTTATCGTCGCCCACGCCATGCGCGAAGTTGCGGATGGTGTCGGTGGTCGCGGTCTGGATGTACTCACGGGTTTTCGCCGCCTGGTCGAAACCCAGCAGCTTCCTCTGGCGCTCGATGTCATGGTCGGTGATCGCGTAATCGACCGCCTTCTGCCATTCCTCGCTCTTGAGAATGTCCGTTTTCGTCATGTTTCCCTCCCGCCCGGGCCGGCCCAAAACAGCTTTGGCCACGGAACGTAAATGATCGCTAACCAAGTAACCCATGTTCCGCGAAAAATGCAAGCCGCTCCGGCCGCTCAGTGGAGCTGCGCGAATCCCTGGGTCAGCACGGCGACCTCCCTGCCCTCGACCACCGCGCGGAAGCGCACTGAACCGCCCCCGGCACGCCAGATTTCGGTGCGGATGGTCTCGCCCGGAAACACCGGCGCGGAAAAGCGGCACTGCATGGATTTCAGCCCCGCCGGGTCGTTGCCGCACAGTGCGGCAATCAACGCGCGCCCGGCGATGCCGTAGCTGCACATGCCGTGCAGGATCGGCCGCTCGAAGCCGCCCACGCGGGCCATCGCGGGGTCGATATGCAGGGGATTGCGGTCGCCCGAAAGCCGGTAGAGCATCGCCTGGTTCGCCGCCGTGGGCAAGCGAACCGTCAGGTCGGGCGGCGCATCCAGCGGGAAAGGCCGTACCGGCGGGGCCGGATCGCCGCCGCCAAAACCGCCGCCGCCGCGCGCCATGATCGCCACGCCGGCGGTGGCGAAATGCGTTCCTTCCTCATCGAATATTCGCCGCGAGGTGTGGATGATCGCGTTCTCGCCCTTGTCGACAATGCGGTCGAACCGGCTCTCGCCAGTGAAATTTCCCGCCACCGGAATGGGCGCATGAATTTCCAGCGATTGTTCGATATGCAGGATCCGCCGCAAATCCAGGCCAAAACCGTTGTCCTTGGTAAACAACGGGGGTGCTGCCAGTATCGCGCACATGGTTGGCAAGGCGCGCAGGTCTTTCTCGTAAACAAAAGGCAATTCCATCGCGCCGACGCCCAGCGCGTATAAAATCGTCTGCTGCGCCGTCCACGCCTGCTCCGCCCGCGCGGGAGGAAGGCTTTTGAGCCGATGATAATCAAGCGGCATGGAACGGGCTCACAATTGCGTACGTCCACGCTCCAGCACGCCGGTCCGGCGCGCCTCAATGGATTTAGCGGTCACCTTGCTGTTGCGCGCGGTGGAAAATTTCACCTCATGCGCCAGCGCCGTCTGGAAGGGCATGTCGTAGCCTTCATCGATCAACCGGCCGTAATCGCGGAGAAATTCCACATCGAGACTGGCGATACGGGCGGCCAGGGCACACGCTTCCTGGAGCAGTTCGCCGGCCTCCACCACGCGGTTCACCAGCCCCCATTCATACGCCGTCCGCGCGTCGATAAAGCGGGCGGTGAAGGACATTTCCTTGGCGCGGCTGAGGCCGATGATGCGCGAGAGTTTTTGCGAGAGCCCCCAGCCCGGCATCACCCCCACCAGCGCATGCGTATCGGCAAAGCGGGCGTTGGTGGAGGCAATCAGGATTGTGCAGGCCAGCGCCACCTCGAACCCGCCGGTGATTGCCACGCCGTTGATGGCGCCGACCACGGGCTTGCCGCAGGCTTCGATCGCCCGCACCGGGTTGGAAACCGGATTCTGATCCGTCGCCGCGCCGAGATTGGAGGTATCCGCGCCCAGCTCCTTCAAATCCAACCCGGCGGTGAAGGCGCGCTCCCCAGCGCCGGTCAGCACCACGGCGCGCACGGCGGGGTCATCGCGGATTTCGATCATCGCCAGGGACAAGGCATCGCGCAGGCTGGCGGAGAGCGCGTTCATCGCCAACGGCCGGTTCATGGTGACAATGGCAACCCCGTCGCCGCGCTTCTCAAGCAAAATCTCGTCCGGCATTTTATCCCCCGCTTGACCGGCCTCGCCCACCGGCTAGACTGACTTATATAACTAGGTTTGCGGCCTTTCGCCGTTGCGTCAAGGCCAGGGATGGGGACATCAATGACAAATTACGAAACTGTGGACTACACGCTCGAAAACGGGATCGCGACCGTGCGGCTGAACCAGCCGGCGAGCCTGAACGCGATGACCCCGACACTGGGAACCGAGTTGCTTGAGGCGATCCGCCGCGCCGCGACCGAGGCGCGGGTGCTGGTGATCGGCGCGCATGGGCGGGCATTTTCTGCGGGCGCCAACCTCAACACGCTCACCTTCGAGCTGGACGACCCCGAGCGCGATATCGGCACCGGGCTGGAGAGCACGTTCAACCCGATGATGGAGTTGCTGCGCGACTACCCCATCCCCGTCATCACCGCCGTGAAGGGTGCGGCGGCAGGCATCGGCTGCTCCATCGCACTGATGGGCGATCTGATTATTGCAGGAAAATCCGCGTATTTCCTGCAAGCATTCCGCCATGTCGGGCTCGTACCGGATGGCGGCTCGGCCTATATTCTCACCCGCGCCATCGGCCGCGTGCGGGCGATGGAAATGATGCTGCTGGGGCAGAAATACCCGGCGGAAAAAGCCTATGAAACCGGGCTGATCACCCGGCTGGTGGAGGACGAGGCCGTGGACGCCACAGCGGCGGCGCTGGCGGCGGAATTGGCGGCTGGCCCCGCGTTCTCGCTGCGCGGGATCCGCCGCGCCACCTGGGCGGCGTATGAAATGCCGTTCAGCGAGCAGTTGAAGGAAGAGCGCGCGCAACAGCGCCTGGCCACCCGCACGGATGATTTCGTGGAGGGGGTGAAAGCCTTCCGCGAGCGCCGCAAACCTGTTTTTACAGGCAAATAGAATGACCAATGTGTTTCTCCCGGGCTTGCTGGCCGGCAAGACCGCCTTCATCGCCGGCGGCTCCAGCGGCATTAATCTCGGCATTGCCGAACGCTTTGCCGAACTTGGCGCCAACCTCGTGCTGCTCGCGCGCAACCAGGAGAAACTGGATGCCGCGGTGGCGGTGTTGCAAGCCAAGGGTGCGCAGGCGTTGGGGTTGGCGGCGGATGTACGCGATTATGCAGCCATTGAGCAGCGGTTCAACGAGGCCTCGCAAAAATTCGGCACGCTGGATATCGTGGTTTCCGGCGCCGCCGGGAATTTTCTTGCCCCCGCCATCGGGCTTTCCGCCAACGGCTTCAAAACCGTCATCGACATCGACCTGATCGGCACGTTCAACGTGTTTCGTGCCAGCTGGGAACATCTGACCAAACCAGGCGCCTCGCTGATCGCGATCTCAGCCGGCCAGGGTGTGCACCCGATGCCTTTCCAGGCCCATGCCTGCGCCGCGAAAGCCGGGATCAACATGCTGACCAAATGTCTGGCGCTGGAATGGGGCCCAGCGGGTGTGCGGGTGAACGCCATTTCCCCCGGCCCGATTGGCGATACCGAGGGCATGGCGCGGCTCGCCCCCACGCCGGAGAGCACGGCGGCGCTGAAGGGCCGTTTGGCGTTGCGCGATTACGGCACCAAGCAGGATGTAGCGGACATGGCCGTGTTCCTCGCCACCCCGGGCGCCGGTTACGTCACCGGCTCAATCTTCAACGTGGATGGCGGCAACGACCTGGGCGACGCCTCGGCCGACGCGCTGACACCACCCCGGCACTGACATGCACCCCAGGTTTCACGCGCGCGAAAAGCCTGACAAACCGGCCGTTATCCGGGCGGAAACCGGAGAGGCGCTCTCCTACGCCACGCTGGAAGCACGGGCCAACCAGGGGGCGCATTTGTTGCGGGCGTTGGGCATTCATAACGGCGATACCATCGCCATATGGTTGCCCAACTGCCTTGCGTATTACGAAATCTACTGGGCAGCGCAGCGGGCCGGCGTTTATATCACGCCGCTTTCCACGGCGCTCACCGCCACGGAGGCGGGATATATTCTGGCCGATAGCGGCTCCAAATTGCTGTTTACCTCGGCCCGCGTGAAATCCGCTGCCGCGTTGTTGCAGCAGCGGCGCGAACTGGCCCCCGGCCTGGTGCATGTCCTGATGGCTGACCAGAAGCTGGAGGATTTTGATAACTGGGAGTCGCGGATTGTTTCATTTCCCGCCACGCCGATTGCCGATGAACAGGCCGGTTTTCATCTGGTGTATTCCTCCGGTACCACGGGCCGGCCCAAGGGCATCCGCATTCCCTTAACCGGCGGCCCCGCCACGGCGGCGCACATGCTGGCTGAGCGCCAGCGGGAGCGCTACGGCATCGGGGAGCACACGGTGTATCTCTCGCCCGCGCCGCTGTACCACACCGCACCGCTGGCCGTTACCACCGCCGCGCAACGCCTGGGCGCCACCATCGTGCTGATGGAAAAATTCGAGCCACTGGCAGCGCTCGCCGCCATCGGACGCTACCGCGTGACGTTTACGCAGATGGTGCCAACCATGTTCATCCGGTTGCTGCGCCTGCCCGAAGAACAGCGCATGGCCTATGATCTTTCCTCGCTGACGCATGTGGTCCACGCCGCCGCACCCTGCCCGATGGCGGTGAAGCGGCAGATGCTCGATTGGCTCGGCCCGATCATCTACGAATATTACGGCGGCTCGGAAGGCAACGGCTCGACCTTCATCACGCCGGAGGAATGGCTGCAAAAGCCCGGCTCCGTCGGCCGCGCGGACTGGGGTACGCTGCATATCTGCGACGACGCTGGCAACGAACTGCCCCCCGGCGAACAGGGCGACGTGTATTTCGAGGGCGGCTGGGATTTCCGCTACCTCAACGACGAGGTAAAAACCGCGCAGGCACGGCACAAGCAGCATCCCGGCTGGACGACGATGGGCGACATCGGCTTTCTCGATGGCGATGGCTATCTGTTCCTCACCGACCGCAAGAGTTTTATGATCATCTCAGGCGGGGTTAACATCTATCCGCAGGAGGCGGAAAACCTGCTGGCCACGCATCCACGCGTGCGCGATGCCGCCGTGATCGGCGTACCTAACGCAGAAATGGGCGAGGAGGTGAAAGCCGTGGTGCAGCCGATGGACTGGGCCGATGCGAACGATACTTTCGCGCAAGAGCTCATCGACTATTGCCGGGCGCATCTATCGCATATCAAATGCCCGCGCTCGGTGGATTTTCTGCCCGAACTGCCCCGGCACGAGACCGGCAAACTGTACAAACGCCTGCTACGCGACCGCTACTGGAACACAGGAGACCCACCATGAGCCTCGACGGTGCCTATGAGGACAACAACATTTTTGCCCGCATCATTCGCGGCGAACTGCCTTGCGCGAAGATTTTCGAGGATGACACCACGCTCGCCTTTCTCGACATCGCGCCGCAATCCACCGGGCATGCGCTGGTCGTCTCCAAATGGTCTCGCGCACGCAATATCCTGGAGGTCGAGCCGCGCGCCATCGGCGAGGTGATGGCCACGGTGACGCGCGTGGCACGGGCGCTACGCGGCGCGCTCAACCCGGATGGCATTCACGTCGCGCAGTTCAACGGCGGCGATACCGGACAGTCGGTATTCCACCTGCATGTGCATGTGGTGCCACGCTGGAAGAACCTGCCGCTTGGCATCCTGCGTTACTACGAGCCCGGCGCTCTGGCCGAACCCGCGGAGCTGCAAAAACTGGCCGCGCGGATTGCCGCGCAATTTACCTGAAGCTAATCCAGCACCACCAACGGATCGCGGTTGCCGCAGGAACAAGGCAGACCCACGACATGGCCCTTCACGCCAGTATCAAGGTCCGTCACCGGCTGGATGCGATACGCGCGCGAGGATAGCCGGATGGTACCGCCGGCATCGCTGATGTCCCATTCGCGGCCATCGATATGCATCCCCTCCCCGGCCGCGCATTCCAGCCCCAGCACCGGCCCCAGCTCCACACAACGCCGTGCGATCACGCCCGGCATTGCCGCAACCAGCGCATAGGCATCAGGCCGCGCCCAGACGATGCGGCCCTTAAAAATCTCCGCCGCGTTCTTGCCGATCATCGCCAGCCCGTCGAGCACCGATTTGTCGATGCCGCAGATCGCCGCGACATCGAACAAGCGTACCAGCGCCTCCACCCGCGTCGCCTCATAGGGGCTGAGATCGGCGTTGGTGCCGAGCAGGCCGAGCAGTTGCACACCGGATTCGAACGGGCCGAACTGCGCGATTTCCGGCATCAGGGAAATGGTGAGCACAAAACGCCCAGGCAATAGCTCGAAGGTGGCAATCACCCGTGCGGCGGCGAGGCCACAACGCTCGATCTCGCTGCGCTTGATGGCGAAAAAATGTGACTGGCCGTGCACCACATAGCGGCCGACGGCATCGGGGTGCGTGGTGGTGTTCATTGCTTGGTCACCCGTGGAATTTTATGTGGCGGTCCCAGTTTCAGAAGCTCCTGTTCATCCACCAGTTCCACACGCAACGGCACATCGAAGGCGGTTGAAATCCGATCGTGCAGACGCGCGTGCAACTCCGCAACATCGGTCTTTAGGCGCGTCAGGTCGTAGCCAATCCGCAAGGCCAGCTCATCCATTTCCCGGTCTGTGCGGATGATCTGAAACAGCCCGGCGCGCGTCTCGCTATGGCATTCCACATGGCCCAGCACTTCGCGCGGCAAAATGCTGCGGCCTTTCACGAGAACCTGGTCACTCGCGCGCCCCAGCAGCTTGAAGCGCGCATGCGTGCGCCCGCAACCGCAAGGGCTGCGGTCGATGGTCACCAGATCGCCGGAACGGTAGCGCACCAGCGGCGTCAGACGGTCCACCAGCGTCGTCACCACCAGCTCACCGATCTGTCCATCGGGCACCTGTTCCAAGGTCACCGGGTCGATGCATTCGATAAAAGCCAAGTCCTCATAAGCATGAAACCCGTTGCGCATGCGGCATTCCGAGGCGCCGCACACATCGCCCAGGGCCGTGTTCTCGAACAGCTCCAGCCCCCAGGATTTCGTCAGGTTACGCAAGCGCTCCCCCAGCGGCTCACCGCCGAACAGCGCACCTTTGTAGGATTTGAACACGTCAACCGGGTCCTCCCCGCTACGCTCAAAATGCTGCTCCAGCGCCAGGATCAGCGGGTTGGGCATGATCGACATGAACGTCGGCCGGTAGATGCGGGAAGCTTCGCACAGACGCGGCATTTCCGCCGGAGACATGCTGAACAGCAGTTCCGCGATGCCCATTTCCCCCATGATGCGGCGGCGGTGCCCGGTGCGGAAGGTGAACATGATCCAGGCCATGTAATCACCAGGCCGGGCGCCGAAATACCATTGGTCGCGGGCGAAACTTTCCTCACTGGGTGAGCGCCGGCCGCAAGGCACGGGGGTCGGGTCGCCGGTGGTGCCCGAGGTGGTGCCGATGTAAACCGTCTCACCCGGCACCGCCGCGCTCATGCCGCCGCTGGGATCGCCCCGACCATCGCGGTAGGCGCGGATCATGTCCTTGTCGAGAAACGGCGCCTTCTCCTGAAAATCTGCCTTCGAGCGGATATCCGAGGGCTTTATGCCGGAGCCGTCCCATAATTCCCGGATCAGCGGCGCGTAGCGATACCCATGGGCTGAGGTGGAAACCAATGCGCCTTCCTGCAATGCGTCCAGATACCCGCGCGAGGCCGTCTCGATCGGATCAAGAAAATCCGGGTAACTCTGGGAGTTTATATCCCGTGCGTGCAATAAATTAGCCACAACAGTTCCTCTCCCATTTGTCTCCACCGCCGCCTGATTGTTTTTTCGTGGCGTTCGCGGCATCGGCACTATCTATCCAACTGACGGATATCCTCCACCGCCATAAGCGGCATCCACCGCGGCGCGGTCTATTTGCCCGGCGCCGTTGCGCGGCAGGCTTTCGGCAAACACCACGATCTTCGGTTTTTTGTAGGATGCCAGCCGCTGGCGGCAATGCTCGATGAAATCCGCCTCGGCGTCAGTCCGCCCCGGCCGGCGCACAATCACCGCCTTCACGTTCTGCGACCATACCGGATCAGGCACGCCGATGACGCACACATCCGCAACGGCCTCATGCTCGCGCAGGCAGGTTTCGATTTCCACTGGATAAATATTTTCCAGCGCGGATTTGATCATGGTGGTTTTTGGCCCCACGAATGCCAGGGAACCATCCGGCAGCCGCTTGCCCAAATCGTTGGTGCGGTGCCAGCCATTCACAACACGCCGGGCATTTTCCTCCGGCCGGTTCCAGTAGCCGCACATCACCAGCGGGCCGCGTGCAAAAATTTCACCAACCGCGCCGCGCGGCAGTTCATTGCCGGCATCATCGCCAATCTTGATCTGCAAAAATGGCGAGGGCCGGCCGGCGGCAACGCCACCCAGCCAAGCCAGTACACTCAAGCCGCCGATTTCCGTCTGGCCGTAACCGCCGGGATGCGTCATCAGCGGCGCGGTGGGCGGCATCACCAGCGGGCTGCGCCAATCGGAAAGGTCTGATTTGGCAAAAATTGAACTGACGTCATAATGGCCATCGGCGTTGACAACGCCCATCTGCTGCGCCGTCGGCTGCGGAATAAAGGCGTGCGTCAGATGCTCATCCTGAATCATCTGCAACAGCTCAACCGGGTCGACGCGGGCCACGAAGGCGCAACGGCCACCGGCCAGAAACGTCGCCAGCGTGCCCATGAGCACGCCGACATGGAACATCGGGCCGGAGACGAGATAGCCGCTCTTCTCCGTAATGCTCTGCCCTTGAATCCCCATCATCGCCGTCAGCAGCAGCGACTCATGGTTCAACAGCGCGGCGGCCGGTGCGCCGGTGAAGGCCGCCGTATAAATCGCCAGCAGCGGCGTTGCAGGTTCAAGCGGCTCGAATTCATCCAGAGATGGGCTCTTTGCCAGCAGACTCTCATAGCAATGCTCGTCGTGCTCCTCGCCATCGTGCTGAATCCAGCTGCGGCCGTGCTGCCAATCCCCGCGCGCCTTGCGGTTCTGCTCGCCGACTTCAGCCTCTTGCCAGAACACCACTTTCGGGTCGAAATCTTCTAACGTGCGCGCCACTTCGGCGGCGGAAGCGCGCCAGTTCGCCGGGCACACAATACCGCCCGTGCGTGCCGCCGCCAGCAGAACTTCCAGAACCCGGAAACTGTTCTGGCCAAGCCAGAGAATCCGGTCACCCTTGCGCAAACCATGCTCGCGCAGCATCGCGGCCAGGCGATTTACCCGCTCGTCCAGTTGCGCGTAGGTGAAGCGGTGCTTGCCGTCGACTACCGCGATGTCGTCCGGGCGGGAGCGCGCCTGTTCGTGCAACAAATCACCCAGTCCATAACGGTGAACCGCCTTATAGGGTGCCAGCGCAGCAAACATTCAAACTCTCCCAACCATGACGGCCGTATTTTTTGTATACGCGATACTTGAAGCGCCGTTCAGAGGGGCTTAAAAATCGGCAGTACCCAGCCATCCTGAATCGGATTCCAATCGACCTGCACCCGCATGCCAATTTCCACATCTTCGGCGTTGATACTGACAAGATTTGTCACCAGCCGCGCCCCAGGCGCACCGTCGAGGTCCACAACCACCGGCACGTAGATAAAATCCGCCACATCCGGAAACGGCGAGCGGTTGCAGATGGCGAAACTGAATATCGTACCGGTACCGGGCAACGCCGGCCAGAGCGTATCCTGGCTTTGGCATTCCGGGCAGAAAGGTGTGGGCGGCATCCTGAAAGTTCCGCATTTGCCGCATTGGCAGGCGGTGAGCCGATGCTCCTTCGCCGCCTGCCAGAACGGCTCCGTCCAGGTGTCGGTAGTAATAACAACATGATCGCCGGGAACCGCGAAAGCCTCTCCGTATTTCATTTATGCTCTCCTCAGGATCATACCGGAAACCGGTATGGGCGCCGGCCCGCCTGTCACCAACGCCAACTCCGCGTCAGCCACCTGGTTGATCGCCGTGCCGCGCAACTGCTCAACCGCTTCGACGACATGCGTCATGCCGATGATATAGGCTTCCGACAAATTCCCGCCATGGGGATTTACCGGAATTGACCCGCCCTTGTAACGGATTGCGCCGCTTTCGACGAACGGTCCGCCTTCCCCCTGTTTGCAAAAACCATAGTCCTCAAGCTGCATCACCACCATCGCGCTGAAATGATCGTAGATCAGCGCCACGTCGATATCCTGCGGCCCCACGCCTGCCCCGGCATACAGCCGGTCGGCCACGGATTTATGGCCCGAGGAGGCAAAATACGGATCGGGCATGCCCATCCAGCCAAAAGCGCGGCCCCATTCACGCCGGCCGCCGTGCGAGACGCCGTGAATATACACAGGCTTCTGCTTCAAATCTTTGGCGCGGCCGGAAGACGAGGTGATGATCGCCACCGCGCCGTCGGTCTCCAGGCAGAAATCCAGCCGGCAGAGGGGATCAGCCAACATCGGCGAGGCATAGTATTCCTCTTTCGTCAGCGGCTTGCGGCGAATGGCTTTCGGCCGGTTCACCGCGTTCTCGCGCTGGGAAATCACAACCTCAGCGAACGCATCGCGCGTCGTGCCATAGAGATGCATGTGCCTGCGGGCTAGCACGGACATCAGATGTCCCGGCCCCACCAGCCCGGAGGGTTGCAGGAAGGAATTCTCCGGGCTGGGCGCGACCGCACCGAACACCGTGCCAAGCCGCTGCTTCAATTGTTGCAAGGCCATCACCGTGACAACGTAAGTTGCATCGCCGTTCATGATCGCCGCCGTCGCCAGTCCCGCGCCCGCCGCCGAACCGCCGCCGCCGCTAGTCAGCGTCGCGGTGAAAGTGACCTCGGGAATGCCGAGCATTTCCATGATGCTCGCGGTTTCCATCTTGTCCGTGTAGCCGGCCGAAGCGGAGGAGTAATACGCGAACCCGTCAATCTGCTTCACGTTCAGCCCTGCGTCATCACAGGCGGCCAGAATGGCGGTGCCGATCATTTCGTTTATGGTGCGTGGATAGCTTTGCCCGCGCACGTAATAGGGTGTCGCACCAATGCCGACGATTGCGGTTTTATCCTGATTTATCCAAGTCACTTGGATTTCCTTCCCGTGCAGTTAAACACGCCGCGTCTTGGAACGGCGGACTCCGGCTTAGAACATCACCCGGCAAGCAACCCCCCGCGGCCTTGCGGCCTGGCTCCAAAGACATTGCTCACGGCGCGCGTTTCGCCTGCACCAACTTATATTAGGTAACTGTTTTAAATCAAGCCGTCATCGCTAACTAAGTTATGCAAAATGCAGGCGGCGGTACTTGCCACGGAAATACAGCAATGGATCGCGGCGCGGCTCATAGCGCACGCGGATCACTCGTCCCACCAAAATCTTGTGATCGCCGCCGTCATGAATCGCATGGCGCTCGCATTCGAAGCTGGCCAGCGAGCCAGTAATGATCGGCGCGCCGGTCGTCCAGCTTTCCCAGGGGGTCGCGGCAAAGCGGTCTTCCCCGCGCGAGGCAAACCGCGAGGATACGGGCTGCTGGCCGATATGCACCACATTCACCGCAAAACCCTTCACGGTCTCGAATACCGGCAGACTGTTCGCGGAGTTGGCAAGGCAAACCAGCAACAATGGCGGATCAAGAGAGACCGAGGTGAAACTGTTCGCCGTCAACCCCACTGGTACGCCGTCCTCGCTCATCGCGGTCACAATTGTCACGCCCGTGGCAAAGCAGCCCAAAGCATCGCGCAATGTGCGGGCATCGGACCCGGTATGGTATTCCGGCGCCTGCAACGGCGAACGCCGCTCCAAAAACTCCAGCAGCGCGGCATTGAAAACATCTTCGCGGTCCGTTGCGACAAGGTGGCCAGCCTCTTCAATTTCCAACACCTCGGCACCGGTGATCATGCGCGCGAGTTCCTCGACCGCTTCGGCCGTGCTCAGCCGGCTTTCCGCGCCCCGAATAATCATCGTGGGCAGCTTGATCCTGGCGGCGGCAGCGGTCACGCGTGCCTCGGTCCCAGCAAGATCCATACCGCCAAAAACTCTTGCATCAACGTTGGACTTTGGCTTTTCCTCGGCCTGCCGGCGCAGTTGCGCGGCGACCTCCACAGCCTCGCCCGCCGCCATGTGCGGTGGCGCATCCACCACCACCAGCGCCGAAGCCAAATCCGGGCCGCCTTCTCCCAATGCCGTCATGGCGATCCAGCCGCCGAGCGAAGCCCCGACAATCACCGGGCGCGATGGCAGTTGCGCCAGCACGGCATGCAAATCGCCAACAAACGCATCCAGATCGTAACGGCCATCCGCCGGCCGCGCGGTTTTGCCGTGCCCGCGCAGATCGACACATACAGCGCGGCGGCCCGCCTCGGCCAGGGCGCCGGCCACACCCTCCCACGCGCGGCGCGTCTGCCCGCCGCCGGGCAAAATCAGCACAATCGGATCATCCTCGGAGCCATAGCTGTCGGCCTCGATCTCCAAGCCGCCAAAACCTGCAAAGCGCATCCGTTCCATGATGAATCCTTCGATATTTTCTAAAGATTTTCGAGTGCAGCCGTCGCGCCTGGAGCATTGCTGTCCTCGCGAATCCAACTGTTCACCAACGCGTTGCGCCGATGCACCAACAAGGCCGCCTGTTCCGGATCACCGTCCAGCACCGCGTGGCAATAGTTCTCTTGCAAGCGCCGCCAGGCTAGTTTGCGTTCCGGTGCCCGCTCGTAAAACCGCAGGTCACGTTCCAGCAAGCCAAACTCATGCGTTATCTGGACAAACAACTCGAAGAACGGATTACGCCCCATCCTTGCAATCAGCTTCAATAGACGCTGCTCCAAATCAATCATGTAGCGTGTCGTGTAGGTTTCATCATCCGTCGCTTCGAGCTCTTCGGTGATGTTCTTCAATTCATCGCGCAGCATCTGGTCGTCACTTAGCGCGGCGGCAGCAGCCACGCTGGACATGATGACGTCCGTCGCGACACCTGCCTCATGCAGCGTCGCCCCATTGATCCGCAGATAGAACGCCGGCGCCTGCACGACATGCCGGGCTTCCGGACGGCGGGCATAAAAGCCGCCGTTCAACCCCGGCCGCACTTCCAGTAACTGGTCGCTTTCGACAATTTTCGCGGCCTGACGCAGAGTTGGCCGGCTGACTCCCAATTTCGCCAGTAAGCTTGCCTCCGAGCCAAGGTAGTCGCCATCGGCTGCATCCATGCTCATGCGCACAAGCGCCCGGCTTGCTACCGCAACGGCGGAACCTCGCCGGCCGACCTCATGCAGGGGCAACTCATCTGTCGGGAACGGCTTCGAGCCATGCATTTTCTTCACCATGATGCCCGAGGTAACCTCTTTTAAATTCCTCCGTCAAACCTGGGCTAACATAGCCTGGTCTTCCCTGGAATGCCCTGGCTGTCTGCATTCCGCCGCTAATGAAGGGCTGGCTGGACTTCCTTTTTATCGGTTACGAAAAGTGACGGCGGCAGCAGGAAATAGGCCAGGGCCGGCAACAGCACCAGCGCGCCGAGCATGTTCCACAAGAACATGAAGGCCAGCAGGATTCCCATGTCCGCCTGGAATTTGATCGGCGCGAACGCCCAGGTGATAACACCCGTCGCCAGGGTGAAGCCTGTCAGCAGCACAACCCTCCCCGTGAACAGCAGCGTCCGATGATAAGCCAGGGACAGGCTGGAACCCGAGCGCAACAGCTTGAGCATGATGCTCAGAACATACAGCGCGTAGTCCACGCCAATGCCGACACCCAGTGCAATCACCGGCAGGGTTGCCACTTTGATCCCGATGCCCAACATGACCATAAGAGCCTGCGCCAGAATGGAGGTAAGCATGAGCGGCAGCACCGCGCATACGACCGCGCGCCAATTGCGGAAAGTCACAAAGCAGAAGATGATCACGGCCGCGTAGACGAGATAAAGCATCTCGCCATTTGCCTGATCGATCACGATATTCGTCGCCGCCTCGATACCGGCATTACCACCAGCCATCGAGATTTTGAATTTTGGACTCTGATTGGCCGGATCGGCGATGAACTGATTGACCGTTTTCACGACCGCCGTCAGTGTCGCCGCCTTATGGTCTTTCAGTGAAATATAAAGCGGAATGAAGTCGCACTGAATATCCTGCAACGAGCTGGGGAAATACAGATTCAAGTCGTCAACCGCGGGCTGGCTGCCGAGAATCATGTACCATTTCGGCGACCCTTCGGTCATCAACATGGTGCCAGACTGCACGAACGAGCCCACTGATGTTGTCGACTGCACCTGCGGCATCTGGTCGATCTTCCATTCCAGATCATCCAGAACCGTGACGGCCTGCAGATTGTCACATTGCCCGGTCGGCGTGTCATCCATCACCACAAATGTGTCACTGCCTGTCGAGTAGTGACTAATGATGTAGCGATTGTCCTGATTATACTGCGAATCCTGCCGCAACTCCGGCGCGCCGGGGTTGAGATCCCCCACCTGCACATGCCGGCCGACAATCCAGCCGCCAATGCCAAGGCAAACAGCAAGACCAAGCACCGCAATCGCGTAATTGCGGCGGGTAAACAGGTCGAGAAAATTCCAGACCGGGTGGTCCACCCGCGCATGGATGTCAGCAAGCTGCATGTCCACGCTGCGGACCGCGGCTTTGTGGCTCACGCCGGTATAGCTCAGCAGCATCGGCAGCATGATGAGGTTGGTAAAGATCAGTATGCCGACACCAACGCTGGCAACCAGCGCCAGTTCCTGGATGGCATCGATCTTGATGGTCATCAGCACCGCGAAGCTCACCGCATCGCAAGTAAGTGCCGCGAAGCCCGCCAGAAACAAGCGGCGGAATGTGTAGCGCGCGGCGACAAAGGGATGCGTGCCGCGGCCGATGTCCTGCATCACGCCGTTCATTTTCTGCGCGCCATGGCTCATGCCGATGGCGAAAATCAGGAAGGGCACCAGCACGGAGTACGGGTTAAGGTCGAAGCCGAGCAGCTTCAAGCAGCCCATCTGCCAGATCACCGCGATCAAAGATGCCGTCACCACCAGCCCGGTTGAGCGCACGCAACGGGTGTACCAGAACAACATGCCCGTGGCGATCAGGATGGAGACCGTGAAAAACATGAAAATCGTGTGGATGCCGTTGATCATGTCGCCAACAACCATGGCAAAGCCGACGATATGGACCGTCACCCCGTGCCCTGCATATTCCTGCCGGATGTTGTTCAGATCGCGCGCAATTTCACCATAATTCAGCGGCAGGTTATGCAGATTATCCGTCTGCATCAGCGGCACATAGATCATGCTTGAGGTGAAATCATTGCTCACCATGCTGCCGACCAGCCCGGCGCGTTCGATATTCTGTCGAACACCATTAAGGTCTGCCGGCGTACCTTCATAAGTCGCCGGAATCACCTGGCCGGTCTGCAAACCGTCAGCGGTCACGGCCATCCATTGCGTCGAAGACGTCCACAGCGATCTCATGAACGGACGGTTCACGCCAGGCAGCAGATATACTTCGTCGTTTATCTTCTGCAGAACCTGCAAATAATGCTGGTCGATCACCGTGCCCTTATTGGCCTCGACGACGATCCGCACCGCGTTCCCCTGCGACTGCAGATTACTGTAGTGGTTCAGATAGTTGACGATAAACGGCTGATGCGTCGGAATCATCTTCTCGAAGCTGGCGTTCAGCTTGACCTGAGTCGCCTGGAAGCCAAAGAACACCGTCGCGATCAGGCAGGCCAGCAAAATCCACGGGCGGTTATTGAACAGCAGCCGCTCCAGTAGCGAGCCCGACTTGCGGTCGAATTTCTTAATGTCCGCTACAACGGGTGGAAAAGCTTCAAGTTTAGCAGCCAAAATAACCGTTCCTATACTTACGATTTAAAGTCAGCAGCTGGAACCACAACAGCCCCGCCGCTTCCCACTTCGACAACATCGCCGTTAGCGGCTTGCGCCAGGCCATAAATCGCCAGCGGCTGCGGCTGCGGCAACGCCGTGAAACTCTGCGCATGGTCGCGGCTGACATAGAGAATGCCCGACTCACTGCCGACGACAAGTACACCCGATTGCAACACGACGCCCGCCGCCAAGTTATCGGAGGTGCCAAAATTCACACTCTGCCAGCTCTTACCGCTGTCTTCGCTGCGGAATGCCGCACCGGCAACGCCGCAGGCAAAAACGCCGCCATCGCCGGTCGGCAATGCCTCGAACAAGGAATTCGCCCCTGGAGACGTCCCCGCCGGAAAACTGTTGCCCCCGTCGGTTGACTCAAACACCAGGCCAGTTTCCCCCACGAGGTACAAATTCTGCCCAACCGGCGCGACATCATAGATATTATGGCTCAGCGTGTCGCCGATATGCAGGCTCCAATCAACCCAGGTCTTGCCGCCATCCGTGGTCTTCATCGCCAAGCGATAGGCGCCGAACACGATGGCGTCATTCGGGTCCTGCACCCAGATGCTGAGGAAGGGGTTAACCGGCCCCTCCTCGGTAAAATGCGCCGCCCGGGCCAGCGCATGTGCGGTCCCCAGGGAGGGATCATTCCCCGCCACCGCCGCCTGTGCGGCCGTTGTAATCAATTGGTTGGCCTGGATGCCGTTAAGCTGCTCCTGCCAGGTCGCGCCGCCATCGGTGGTGTGGAGAATCACGCCGTCATGCCCAACCGCCCAGCCTTGCTGTGGGGTCGCGAAGGCCACCGCCGTCAGCGTCACGTCAACCGGCACGCTGCCCTGGTGCCAGCTCTGTCCGTTGTCGTCGGAATAGGCGATCACGCCATGCTCGCCTACCGCCACTATACGGCTGCCGGCAGTCGCCACGGCAATCAGCACGACTCGGTCAGGCGCCTTAACGGCAATTGCGGGTTGGTCGAGCAGCCGGATCCCGGTTTGCGCCCAGGCCGCGGGGGCCTGCGCGAGGGGAAGTAGACCCAGACAAAAAGCGAGCCGAGGCAACAAACCGCCCGAAATCCGCCCCTTTAAGTCTCTGTCATTCAGCATGGAATTGTATCTATCTCTATAAAAAATAAACGACACCTATGCGCCTCGGATATTCAAAGACGCGTAGGGCCGTTTCTTATTGGGGCTGGCCAGCCGGACCTGCAAGTCCGGGCCCGGCTGGCCAGTGTATCCTTAGCCCTTAGTACTGCGCCCGTTCCGCCATGGTCTGCGGATTGTACATGTCGTCGTTGGGCACCGTTACGAAATCGAACGCATGCGTACCGGCTGGCGTACCAAGATCCACGTTGGCGGTGATGACATAGCCGTGCTGCTGCAGGTTATACATGACGAAGGCGAAGAATATCGTCCCCGGCACATCTGGGCGGGTCATGTTGAAATTCATGCCAACCTTCCAAAGGTTACCCTGCGCATCGTATTCATCTTCGAGCGCCGCCAGCCAGGTATCCTCATCGAGGTACAGGCGGCGATGCGGCACCACATGGCGCTCACCGGGGTGCAACGTCGCATCTATGACCCAGACCCGGTGCAGTTCCCAGCGCACCAGCGCGGGGTCGATGAAGTGCGGCAGCATGCCCGCGGTGGTCAGCTGCACCACCCCATTGGTGTTGTATGGAATGTACATTTCCTGCTTGCCGACCAGCTTCCAGTCGTAGCGATCCATGGCGCCGCCAAACAGCCAATTTTCGTCGTAAAAGGTCAAACCATTGGTTTGCGCTTCAGGAATATCATATTCAATCTGCGGAACCTTGCGCACACGCCCCTGCCCGGCCAGATACTCCCAGGCGATGGAATGTTGGGCCAACGGATTCGTCGAAGACCAGACCATTTCTTGAGCGCCGGCATTGTCTGCGGGCGCGGCCCCCACGAACAGCAGTTGGAAGTTATACTTGCTATCCGTAGCCGGATCACCACCTTGCTTATAGTAGGGGAAGCGGTACCAGTTTTTCGCTGAGCTGAGATCAGTCACCTGACCGTCGACCATCGAGTAGTTGGACTGACCTAGGAGGCAATGTTCGCCCATAAATTTCATCTGGTGATTCCACATGGCCTGCGCGCCCGCTTCCAGCGGATCGGAAGCATTTGGAATCGGGAACGGATAACCGCCAAATGCGCCCGTGAAGCCCAAGCGCGAGCCACCCGGATCAGGCTGTGCCCTATCGGCGTTCAGCGCAATGTTATCATAGATCCATTGCTGCAGCGCGTGGGTCCGGTGCGTCTTGAACACGTTCAGCGTCAGGCCGTAGGTCTGGATCATCGCGATCGTACCAGCCGTCAGCTTGTCCTGGTACTGCGCGAAATTGCTGGCGCTGATCGTGAACGCCGGCGTCTCACTGGCAAACGGGTCCGGCATCGGCGCGCCGGGGGTCCAGCCAGCGGGAACTTCCGTCAGCCCGCCGGTCCAGGCAGGAATGCTACCGTCTGCATTGCCGGCGATCTCGGAGCCCATCGGGGTCAGCGAGCCGCCCTTGAGGAGCGCCGCATTCGCCGCCCTGGCTTTGCGAGGAAATCCAGCCCCCGCCGCCAGCGCGGTCGCGCCGCACGCGCTCATCAATCCAAAGGTTCTTCTTTTCATTTTATTGTTCCTCCGCTTCTCGGATTAGAATGTGTGCTGAATGTTGAATGAGACGAAGCCACGGTCGGCAAGGGACGCATCACCCGCGAGCGTGGGGTTCGGCGCACCGATATAGCTCTGATAGGTCAAGGCAGCCTGCCAAGTCGTACGATAGATCCCCGTCACGCCAACGCTGTACTGGCCGGTACCATGGTTCATCGAGGCGTCGATCTGCGAACGGCCGAGCGCATTATAGACCAAAGTGATCGGGAACTGAACTTCCAGGTTCGGCAGCACTGAGTAGTAGGTAGGCGTCACAAACAGCCCGAAAGCGGCGGCCGTGGCATCGCGGCCTGGCGTCAAGAGCGCCTTGTTCTTGGTGACTTCGAGCACATGATTGAACTCAACTTCACCATCCACTGTCAAACCACCCGGATCCAGCGGAATCCCCGGTGACAGATAAATCGTCGACGCCTGGGCGTGGAAGGTATCGCCCACCGGATACAGCGGGTTGGAATTTGCATTGCCCGTGCCAAAAATATCCGCGCCGGCACCGGTGACGAGCGGCATGTTGGTACGCCCGGAAACTTCGGCACCGACATTGGCCGGGCCGATATCCGTGGAAACCGACGCGCCATAAATCGCGATATCGCGCGGATAGACGAGTTTGTAGGTCGTCGGCAGCGGGCCAGCGAAATGGCCGATGTAGATTTCCGGCTGCTTGGAGTCAAAGCGCAGAGCATAAAGGCCGAGATCGTAATCGCCGACCGTGAACTGCGCCGAGACACCGAACTGACCGTTATGCGTAGGACGGTTGTCCTTGATACGCGACGCGGAGAAATAGGCCGGGTATCCTGGATAGATGCCGTAATACGGGTCCTGCGCCAGGATCAGGTAGGCCGCACCTTTGTCCAGCATATCGTTGGCGTTGAAATATGCGCCCGACCCCTCGAACGTGTCCGGCGCATATTCAAACTGATAGTAGCCCTGCAGCGTGACGACCTGATTCGGCTGATAGCTGGCAACCACCTGCCCGACCGGCAGGAACAGTTGCTGCGCGAGCGCGCCGGGCTGGCTCAGCTCCTTGTTGATATCGATCGGCCCCTGACCCGCAGCAACGCCGTTGCCGGTGAAGATCAGGCTCTGGCCCCAGTACACGGTCTGGCGACCAAAGCGAATGGTCGCCCCCTGATCGTTGTTAGCGCCAAAGTTAAAGGATTTGGTTACAAACGCATCAAGCAGAATCGCATTCTGACCCTGGATATTGCGCGTGCCGCTCGGGAAATCATTGTTCTTGGCCACCACGCCGGCGGGCGGAATGGCGGAATCGTACTGGTTGGTGCCGAGGTACGGCGTATCAAGATACGCCTCGCCGCTCACATGCACGCCCCAGGTGCCCCATTTGAGGTCGAAAATTGGTGAGACGCTGAAGGTGTTATCCACGAGGCCATGCTGGAAGCTCAGGTCGCCATAGCTCGCGGTGAGCGAATTGGTGAGCACCTTGGAAGGTCGGGAGACACGGAAAATGTTGGAGTATTCAACCGTGGTATCCAGGTTGATTTCCAGATCCTGCCCGCCGTAGGTGCCCGAATACAGCTGCAACGCATGCGCCGCCGGAACATGGCCGGCGAACAAGGTCAGGCAGCTACCGGCCAGCAACGCGGCGCGGAACCCGGAGGACCGTTTGGAGCCCGCGATACCATCCTGGCATCTCAAGCTGACGTTCTCTTTAGCCTTAGACATCTCTTTTTTCTCCCTGTTCGGAAAGTCAGTTTTTAATTGAGGCACGCAACGCAGTAGGCAAATTGGATTTTCGTATCTCGCTTCAAATCAGGCCTGATATTTAAGGCCCGGCACGACATTTAAACGTATTCTTCATCCCTGCTCCGGCTTACGCCGGTATGCTCACTTCCCACACCTAGTAAACTAAGTGACATTCCTATGCAAGCGTCCGTTGCAAGTGCCAAAGTGCGATATCCGGGGTTTTTTCAGTTTTTTTGCTGGCGAGAGGGGCGATCCCGGTGGAAATCAACCCTTGATGAACTCGTCCTCGCAGATGGCGTAACCGAGCCCCGGCGGGATGGTTATGAAAATCCGCCCATCGCGCTTGACCGGCCGCGGTTCGATCGGAACCACCACATTGGCGCGAGCCGCGGCGAAAATCGCCTCGATGCTCTCATGCTCGGCCAAGCGCCGCAATTGCGCCTTGGTAGGAAACAGCAGCAGGCGCTCTCTGGCTTCCCCCAGCTCCAACGCCTTGCGGGGGGATATCCATTCCGCCGCCACGGTCTCGAAACCGTCGCAGACGGCGTCGTCGCCATCCAGCGCACAGAGATAGAAATACGTGTCAAACCGTTTGGGCGCGCGGCTTGGCGTGATCCAGCGGGCGAAGGGTACCATGCCGCCCAGGGGCAATTTCTGCCCCAGCCCACGCACCAGCCCGGCAAAATCCTGCTCTCCCGGCGGCATGGCATCAGCTTTGGCGAACGGCAGCAGTCCGGTTTCCTCGTAAAGCTCCCGCCAGCCCGCCACCCGCAGCGCCCGCTCCAAACCGTCAAGTTCCGCCGCGCCTTCCAGCAGCTCCGTCCAATCCTCTGACTGGTCGTGCGCGTCGAGCTTGCCGCCCGGAAACACCAAAGCGGAGCCGAAAAATGCCTCCTTGCCGCGCTTGACCATCAAAATTTCGACCGTCTCACGCTGCCGCAGCAGCATCATGGTCGCGCTCGGCAAGGCCGGCACCGGCAATTCGCCTGTCATCGTCATCCCCCGTTCGGGCGATATTCAGCGATATCCCTGGCGATGGCAATACCTATATAACTACCTTATATATGAACCGCCTCCTGGGGCGGCGCGTCCGCAATCACCTGCAGGGCCGCCTCCAGCCAACGCCGCGTCGCGGGGGCCAGTTCACCCAGAAACGGCGGCAACGGGTAGATCAGCCGGTAATAGAAAAAACCGGCCGTGAGAGCCAACACCCGTGCGGCGCGCTCGGCTCCGTCCTGCCCGCCAAACCAGCGGGCGAGCGGTTCGGCAATGACCTCCTGCAGCAGCCGCAACGCCACCGCGCGCGCTTCCTCATCGGCCGCCGCGAACATCATCATCGGCAACGGATTCAACGAATCCGGGCCAGGATCAACAAAACTCCTGACAATGCCGGTGCCGAACTCATGCTTCTCCACGCCGACCAGGCGGCGCACATCCAGTGCCGCGCGCAACGCCATTTCGTACAGTCTCAGCTTGGAGCCGAAATACCGGCTCACCAGCGCCGGGTTTACCTCGGCCAGTTCGGTGATATCGCGCACCCGCGCTTCGCCATAGCCGCGCGTCGAGAACACCTCCTGCGCCGCATTGAGGATTCTCGCCTGCGTACGCACCGCGTCACGCCGTTTATCGCTCACGATCGGGGGTGAAATCTGCATGCTAGAAATATGTATACCACCATTTACTTCTGTGCGAAAGAAAGTTATCTAGGTTGCCTAAGAGCCCGAATACGCCCCAAGGCGAGGGCGACGCGTCCGATGTAAGCACGATTTCCACACCGCCAGCCAACGGGCCGCAGTGCCCGCTTATCCATTGCCTATGACCTTCAAAAACAGGGAGTACACCTCATGCAGCAACTCGTTGCAAAACTGCAAATCGGCGCGGAGCAGCGCGAGACCGGCTCCGGCGGCGTATTCGAGCACCGACACCCCGTCTCCGGCGCCGTGCAAGCCACAATCCCGCTCGCGGGTGCTTCTGAAATGGATGAAGCCGTGGCCAAGGCCGTCGCCGCCTTCGAGCCCTGGCGCCGCTGGAAGCCCGAAGCACGGCGTGAAGTGCTGCTGCGACTCGCACAACTGATCCGAGAGCACACCGAGGAATTTGCCCGCCTCGCCGCGTTCGATGGCGGCACGCCGCTTATGCTGGGCATGCACGGCGCCATGCTCGCCGCTGAATGGACCGCCTATTACGCCGGCTGGGCCGACAAGCTGGAGGGCGAGCTGCTTTCCACCTTCGATACGCGCGATGAATTCGCCTACACCGTGGCCGAACCGCTGGGTGTCGTCGGCATTATCATCACCTGGAACGGCCCGCTCATTTCGCTGGGCATGAAAGTCGCCCCTGCCCTGGCCGCCGGCAATTGCGTGGTGGTAAAGCCCGCGGAAATCACCCCCTTCGCGCCGGACTTGTTCGCCCGCCTGGCGCGCGAGGCCGGTATCCCCGATGGTGTGCTCAGCATTCTGCCCGGCCTGCCGGAAGCCGGCGAAGCGCTCGTCCGCCACCCGGATGTCGCAAAAATCAGCTTCACCGGCGGCCCCATCGCCGCGCGCAAAATTCTTGTGGCGTGTGCTGAACAATTGAAACCGGCGGTGCTGGAACTCGGCGGCAAATCCGCCAGCCTGCTGTTCCCCGATTGCGATATCGACGCCGCCTGCGCGCGCGCCGTGCAGTGGACCATCGGCATCCTCGCCGGCCAGGGCTGCGCTTTGCCGACACGGCTGATCGTGCATGAGTCCATCTATGATGAAGTGCTGGCAAAGCTCGTCGCCATCACCCAGCAATACAAGGTCGGCGATCCGTTCGAGGAAGGTGTCGCCGTCGGCCCGCTGATCAACGCCGCCTCGTGTGACCGTGTGATCGGCATGCTGGAGCGTGTGAAAACACAAGGTACCGGCCGCATCCTGCTCGGCGGCAACCGCTGTGGCGGCGCGCTGGCGGGCAAAAACTTCATCGAACCGACGATTATCGCCGATGCCGATCCCGCCAGCGAAATCGCCCAGGTGGAAATTTTTGGCCCGGTGCTGCTGGTGATGAAATTCGCCACCGAGGACGAGGCCGTGGCCCTCGCCAACAACACCAAATACGGGCTTGCCGCCTACATCCAATCCAACGACGTCAAGCGTGTGCATCGCCTGGCGGAGCGGCTAAAATCCGGCGGCGTCTACGTCAATGGCGCGACACAGATCCGCCCGCACACGCCTTTCGGCGGCCTTGGCCTCAGTGGCTTCGGCAAGGAAGGCGGACGCGCCGGCATCGATGAATTCCTGCACTACAAAACCGTCGCCATCGCCTGAAGGGAGAAAAACAATGTCTGAATTCAAAGGTAAAACCGCAATCGTTACCGGTGGCGCGCAGGGCATGGGGCGGCAATACGTCCGCCTGCTCGGCCAAGCCGGCGCCAATGTCGTGATCGCCGACGTCAACGAGGACGTCGCCAAAGCCACGCTGGAACAGTTGAACTTTGGCGAGCGCGCGATCTTCGTGAAAACCGACGTCGGCTCGCGCGATGCCGCCAATGCCTGCGCCGCCGCCGCGGTACAAAAGTTCGGCCGCATTGACTATCTGGTGAACAACGCCGGGCTGCTCAGCGCCGCCGCGCATCGCTCACTCATCGCCGTCGACCCCGATACCTACCTGAACATCATCAACATCATGGGCCACGGCATGCTCTGGATGACGCGCGCCGTGGTGCCCGCGATGAAAGCTCAAGGCAAGGGCGCGATTCTGAACGTCTCCTCCATCGGCTCCTGGCAGGCAACCGGGCTGTATTCCGTGGCCAAAACCATCGTCAATGCGCTGACCATCAGCCTCGCGCATGAGCTTGCCGCCGACAACATAAGGGTCAACGCGGTTGCTCCCGGCACGGTGAATACCGAGGGGATGCAGCCGCTGATGTCGGTGGAGCAGATGGCGCAATGGGGCCAGATGGGCGGGCGGCCGACCGACCGCGTCGCCGCACCCGAGGAAATCGCGAAAGCCGGGCTGTTCCTGCTCTCCGACGCAGCGAGCTATGTGCGAGGGCAGATTCTGCCCGTCGATGACGGCCAGACCATCCGGCTCTGAAACCACAGGCCGGGGCGTTGCGCGCGGCAACGCCCCGGCCTGGCTTCAGCCAATCGTCGTCAACGCCTGCATCGCCTCACGCTGTTCCGGCGTCAGCGCGGTGGGGCGGCCGTTCACCGCTTTCACCATCACCGCCTCGCCCAGCGCAAAACACTTGCCCGCCTGAAACGCCGCCTGCTCGATAATGTAGGAACTGCTGCCGATGCGCACCACGCCGGTGCCGATTTCCACCATGCCGGGATAATAAGCCTGTTGCAGAAAATCTATCTTGCTGCTGGCAAACAATAATTGCAGCCCATCCGGCGGGTCGATCATCGAGGCCGCGCCAAAGATTTTCACATTGAAATCCGCGCGCCCTTCCTCAAAATACCGTGCAATCGCCACGTTATTGAGGTGCCGGAACGCATCCATGTCGCTGTAGAGCACGCGATGCGTGAACCGCCGCGGATAATGCGCCGGCAACAGGCGGGCAGGATTGTGCTTCGAACTCAAAACTTTTCTCCAGAAAATATCGGGTCTTTCGCCAGCGGCACCATGTCACACACGAACCGGTATTTCACGTCGGAGCGGGCCAGCCCCGCGTATCCGGTGGTAGTCATTTATCGACTGTCCTCAAATTTGTCCCAAAGGCGAGTGTCGCACCCCACCTCCGTCACACTTATTATACTATGTGATATACGTTAAAACCAAACCCGCGTATTCCTGAAATACCCCTTGCATAGTTAATGGCGTTATGTATCTTGCGTGGTTAACGGCATTACGCATGCTACCAAAGCCGGAGGACACACATTGGACATCGACCAATTATTCGACATTCGCGGCAAAACCGCCCTGGTCACCGGCGGCTCCGGCGGCATCGGTTACATGATCGCCGAGGGCCTCGCGCGGGCGGGCGCAAATGTATGGATCTGCTCGCGCAAACCGGCTGACATCGCGGCGGCCGCCGCCCGCCTGTCCGCCTTCGGCAAGGTCACCGCCATTGCCGCCGACCTCGCGACCGAAGCCGGGGTCAAAGCCGTCGCGGACACGCTTGCTGCCGCCGGGCCACTCCACATCCTGGTCAACAACGCCGGCGCCACCTGGGGCGCGCCGATCGACGCATTCCCCCGCGCCGGTTTCGAGAAAGTCCTCAGCCTAAACCTGTTGGCGCCTTTCGAATTAACGAAAGCCCTGCTCTCCGCGCTGCGCCGCGCCGCCACGGTTGAAGACCCGGCTCGGGTCATCAACATCGCCTCCATCGACGGGCTCCATCACCTGCCGCCATGGGAAAGCTATCCCTACTCCGCCAGCAAGGCCGGGCTGATCCAGCTGACCCGCCACCTCGGCAAATTCCTCGCCAAGGAACATATCAGCGTCAACGCCATCGCCCCTGGTTTCTTCCCGTCGAAAATGACCAAATCCGTTTTTGATTTTGAAAACGAAGCGGAAATGGCGCAAGCCGCCTCGCCGCTTGGCGGACGCATTGGCACCACCGAGGATATCGCCGGGGCGGTGATCTATCTCGCCTCACGCGCTGGCGCCTGGCTGAGCGGGGTTACTATCCCCGTCGCTGGCGGCCACGCGACCATCGACTAATCCCCGCAAAGGAATTCACCGCTATGTCCATGCCGAAACAATTCGAAGGCCGCCTGTCCGTCCCGGTCATCGCCTCGCCGATGTTCATCCTCTCCCAGCCCGAACTGGTGCTGGCGCAATGCCGCGCCGGTGTCGTCGGCGCCTTTCCCTCGCTCAACGCGCGGCCATCCGGCACGCTCGAGCAATGGCTGCTGCGCCTGCGCCGCGAACTCACCGCCAATGACGCTCCCTTCGCGGTCAACCTGATCGTCCACAAAACCAACGACCGGCTGGACGAAGACGTCGCCCTCTGTGTCAAACATCAGGTGCCGGTCATCATCTCCTCGCTGGGCGCCCGTGCCGATATCAACGAGGCCGTGCATAGCTACGGCGGCCTCGTCTTCCACGACGTCATCGACAATGAATTCGCCATCAAGGCGGTGGAGCGCGGCGCCGACGGCCTGGTCGCGGTCGCCGCCGGCGCGGGCGGCCATGCCGGCACAATCTCACCTTTTGCCCTGGTGCAGGAAATCCGCAGCTGGTTCAGCGGCCCGCTGGCACTCTCAGGCGCCATCGCCAACGGCAATGCCATAGCCGCCGCACGCGCCCTGGGCGCCGACCTCGCCTATATCGGCTCCGCCTTCATCGCCACCGAGGAAGCCATGGCGCAGCAAGCCTACAAGCAGATGGTCGTCGACAGCGCGGCCGCCGATATCGTCTATTCCAACCTGTTCACCGGCGTGCATGGCAATTACCTCAAACCCAGCATCGCCGCCGCCGGGCTGAACCCGGACGCGCTGGAAACCTCCGATCCATCAAAGATGAATTTTGTGGAACTGACCGAAGGCAAAAAAGCCTGGCGCGATATCTGGGGCTGCGGCCAGGGCATCGACGCGGTGAAGGAGATTGTCCCCGCCGCGCAACTCATCGCCCGGCTTCGCACCGAATACCGCGCCGCCCTCGCCCGCCTGGCCGCAGAGGGATAATCGGCGCCTGGTTTATGCCCGGTAGCCGAGCAGCACCTTGCGCAGATCACCGCCGTTGCGGAGCATCGACACCAGAATGAAGGCCAGCGTGAAGAGGCTGCCCAGGTTGATGGCGAGCACCGCGCAGATGATGCCCACCAGCCACGAACGTGAACGCCAGACCAGCCAGGACGCCACGAGCAGCAGGTGAATGGCAAAATCGGTGCCGAATTGCGCGCGCCAGGGGTGGGAGAAGTCGGCGATGAACACCGTGCCGGCGGCATTGATTCCCATGGCGGCAACGGCGTGAACGCTGACCCAGAGCAGGATCACCCAGGCGGCGCAGAGGGTGGCGGCAAATATTTTTTGTGGGGTTCCCATGTGTTTTCTCCTTAAGCGTTCAGTGTCAGGCTACCGTCGGCGCCGATCGGCATGTGCGGACTCCACACCACTTCCCAGCCATTGCCTTCAGGGTCGGCAAAATAGCCCGAATACAGCCCGCCGTCGCTATCGCGGACAGGACTCGTGACGCTCGCCCCGGCGGCTATCGCCTGGGCAAAGTCGCGGTCCACGTCCTCTTTCGACGCCACAAAAATCGCGAATATCGACTTCGGTGTCCCGGCCGCCGCGATGCCGCTCTCCTTGGCAAGGTAGCCGGCATTCAGGAACACGATCACCGCCGTGCCGAGCTTATACCGCACCGACATGGGCGATACCGGCCCCCAGGTTTTCCAACCCAGCCCGTCCTCATAAAAACGCCGCAACGCGGGGACATCTTTCGCCCCGGCCATTACCATGCTTAGACGCTGATCCATGATTGCCTCCTTTAGCATGCAGGCTGCATGTCAAAGGAGATGATGTCAAGTGAGGATATGCAATGCCGCGCAGCCAGGGCGTGCGAACATCACAGGCGACTGCGACGCGCACGGCGCTCATCGCGGCGGCGCGCCAATTATTCGCGGCGGCAGGCTTTCACGCCACCGGCACGCATGAAATCGTGACCCTTGCCGGGGTCTCGCGCGGCGCGCTGCAACACCATTTCCCGCGCAAGGAGGATCTGTTTCTCGCGGTATTTCACGCAGTGGAACAGGATATGCTGGGCGCGTCCACGCCCATTGCGCAAGGCAAGCCCGGCGACGGGTGGTTGCGGCTGCGGGCCAATCTGCAGGCGTTTCTGCGGGCCGCGGCAACGCCGGAAGTGCAGCGCATTATCTTGATTGACGGCCCCGCCGTGCTGGGCTGGATGGAGTGGCGCCGGCTGGAGGCGCATTACGGCCTGGGCGTCATCACCGCGGCGGTGGAGGACGGTTTGCGCGCAGGTTTGATCCGCCAACAGCCCGCCGAGCCGTTAGCTCATCTGATTCTCTCGATGATCGACGAAGCCGCGCTCATGGTGGCCAACGCGCAAAATCCTGTCAGCGCGATCTCGCAGGCTCAGGTCGCGTTGGAAACGCTGCTGTCCTCCCTGACCTGATATTCGATGCCTCAGCGCCCGGTAAAAACCGGCGCGCGCTTTTCCAGAAACGCCGCCACGCCCTCGGCATGGTCGGTAGTCCGCCCCGCCACGCACTGGTTGCTCCGCTCCAGCGCCAGCGTTTGCGACAGCGGCATTTCCAGTGCCGCGCTTACCCCCTGGCGCATCAGCCCGTAGGCCACCGTTGGCCCAGCCGCCAGGCGCGCGGCCAGCGCCCTTGCCGTGGGCATCAGCGCGGCATCGTCCACAACCTGGTAGATCATGCCCCAGTCCAGCGCGGTTTGCGCCGGAATGCGCTCGCCCAACAGCATCATCGCCATCGCCCTGGCCCGCCCCGCCAGACGCGGCAGCAGCCAGGTGGAGCCGACATCCGGCACCAGGCCAATATTCGAGAAAGGTTGCAGAAAATACGCCGAGCGCGCGGCGATCACGATATCCCCCGCCAGGGCAAAACCGCAGCCGCCACCAGCCGCCGCGCCGTTGACGGCGGTGATGAACGGCACTGGCAAGCGGCGCAGCCGTTCCAGCAGCGGGTTGTAATAACGCTCCAGTCCGGTCCCTCGGTCATTCCCCGTGCGGGCGGCATCGGCGGTAAGATCCGCGCCGGAGCAAAATGCCCGTCCCGCGCCGGTGAGCAGCAACGCCCGCGCCGTGCCCTCGTCACGCACCCGGTCAACCGCCTCGATCAGCTCTTCCAACGCCCCAAACGACAGCGCGTTCATCACCGCCGGGCGGTTGAGGGTGATCGTGGCCACGCCAGCGGTTTCCTCGAAAATTATATGTTCGTAGGCCATGCTATAACTCCTGATTTATCCGCCGGCCGCGCGTGGCACTTTGCACAATCCGGCGCATCATTTCGCGGCGCAATGTTTCAAACGACGGCGCATCCGGCCCCAGCTTTCCCGCCATGTGCAACGAGATCAGCCCATGCAGGCTGGCCCAAAATATATGCCCGAGCACCACCGGGTCGGCATCAAGCCCGCCTTCCTCAACCATCCGCTCGACATAGCGCGTCATGTTTTTCCGTGAGCGCGCCAGCGCCTCCTGCAATTCCGGGTAAAGACTCACATCCGGCTGCGCCAGGGCAAAAATCAAACGGTACGCATCCGGGCTCTCGAACGCGAACTTCACATAAGCCCGCCCCACCTCGCGCGATATCGCCCAAATATCCCCCGGCCCGGCAAACGCCTCCTCCAGCCGGTCCGACAGCCGGTTCAGCGAAACCGTGCGCGCCGCCGCCAGAATTGCATCCTTGTTCTCGAAATAGCGGTACAGTGCGGTGGCACTCCACCCCAGCTCCTGCGCGATGCTGTGCATGGAAATCCGCTCCAGTCCGCGCTCCACCGCCTGACGCTCGGCAACCTGCACAATCCGCTCACGCGCCTGCGCCACCTGATCATCCGTGAGCAGAATCGCCATGGCGCGCTATGCCTCCCCGCTGGACATGCCCGCGTTCCTCACAGAAACGCCCGGATTTCGCGCATGAACAGATCGAACTGGTCATGATGCGGCCAGTGCCCAGCATTCTCGAATGATACCGCCTTGGCATTGCGGAACCGGTCCACATCGCCGCTCTCCGCCGGGTTCACGGCCCAGCTGTTGGCGCCATGCAGCAGCAGCACCGGGCAGGTGATGTTATCCCACAGCCGGTGGCGCTCCTCCGCGCTGATATCCTGCGGCGGCATCGCCCGCACGTAATTGTCAAACTTCCAGCTGTAGCTTCCATCCTCGTTGCGGCTGACGCCATGCACCGTGAGGTGGCGCGCCTGCTCCTCGCTCAGATGCGTGTTCTCCACCCGCATGCGCTCCAGCGCTTCCTCAATCGTCTTGTAGCGCCGCGAAGGCCTGGTGCTGAAGCCGCGCTGCTCGTCGATCCAGTCACGGAATCTCTCATCCACCGTCTTGCGCGCCATTTTCGCGGCGAGGGAAGGCGGCGCGCCAAGCCCCTCGATCACCACCAGCCGGCGCACATTTTCCGGGTACATGCCGGTGTAGCGAGTCGCCAGATTGCCCCCGTAGGAATGCGCGACAATGGAAACCTTCTCCAGCCCCTGCTGATGGATCAGCTGCGCCAGATCGTAGATGAAGTACGGCATGAAATACGCGCCATCCGGCGACCAAACGCTATCGCCATGGCCGCGCAGGTCGGGGGCGATCACATGCCAGTCCCGCTGCAACTCACGCGCCACCCAGTCCCAGCTATGCGCATGATCGCGCCCGCCGTGCAGCAGCAGCAGCGGCGGCGCCTGCTCATTGCCCCAATCCAGGTAATGCAGCCGCAACCGCTGCGAGATGAAGATATGCGACGTCGGCTGGGCATTAAACTCTGACATTCGCTTTCCAATGAATTCATGGCAGCTGGGCTGGATACCGCGGCCCAGATATGATTGTATAAGTAACGCCATTATCTATCATCCGGCGCGGCTGGCAAGGGGCCCGCCCCGCCACCCGCGCAACGCGCCAAAAACAGGAGGAAGCATTGCCGGAACTGGTCAAAATCACGCTGGCCGATGGCGTCGCGGATGTCCGCCTCGCCCGGCCGGAAAAAATCAACGCGCTGGATGGCGCCATGTTCCACGCCATCGCCCAGGCCATTGCAGACCTCCGCGCCATGCCCGGCCTGCGCTGCGCCGTGCTCTCCGGCGAGGGCCGCGGCTTTTGCGTCGGCGTCGACCTGGACAGCTTGGACAGCACCCCCGAACTGCGCAATCTGCAGCCGCGCACGCATGGCGAGGCCAATCTGTTCCAGCAGGCCGCCTGGGGCTGGCGCCAGCTGCCGGTGCCGGTCATCGCCGCCATCCACGGCTTTGCCTTCGGCGCCGGCTTCCAGCTCATGCTCGGCGCGGATCTGCGCATTGCCGCGCCGGACGCCCAATTCTCCATGATGGAAGTGCGCTGGGGCCTGGTCCCGGATGTCGCCGGCATCGCCTTGCTGCGCGGCCTGGTGCGCGACGATGTCGCCCGCGACATCACCTTCACCGCCCGCAAATTCAGCGGCGAGGAAGCCGCCCGCATGGGCCTCGTCACCCGCCTCGCCGCCGATCCGTATGCCGAGGCCATGACCTTGGCCAAATCCATCGCCGCCTCCAGCCCGCCGGCCATCCGCGCCGCCAAGCGCCTGCTTAACCTGGACGCGCCCGCCTCAGCGCTGCTGCTGGCCGAATCGGTGGAACAGGAAGCCCTGCTTGCCTCCCCCGAGCACGCGGAAACCATCGCCGCCGCAAGGGAGAAACGCACCCCGGTATTCCCCGACCGCCAAAATTGAACTTAAAAACAGATACCTGATTGCCAGACCCGGCCGAATTGGATTATAGTTCTATGACTAGGTTAACCATGACGTGACAAGAACGGCGTTCCGGCCGTAACCGGAACCCGCCAGGGAGACGATAATGCCGGCCTCACCTTCCCCCGCACCAGCGGACGACGCCTATCTCGACCCGCATATCGAGACGATGCCGCCCGAAACCCTGGCGCGCCTGCAGGAGCAGCGCGTGCTCGGCCTCATCGGCAAAGCCTATGAGCGCGCGCCGCTGATCCGCACCGCCTGGGATGCCGCCGGTGTGCACCCCTCACAAATCCGCTCCCTGGCCGATTATTTCGCGAAAGCGCCCTTCATCGACAAAGACGCCATCCGCCGCCACCGCGACGCGCATCTCGACCCCGTCGGCGGCCTGCAGATATGCGACGACGGCGTGCTCGACCGCATCGGCTTCACCTCCGGCACCACGGGTGACCCCACCGCCGTGCCGCAAGGGCGCGTCTCGCCGCTGGACATGCAATTATGCCGCGACTTCTGGCAGATCGGCGCCCGCCCCGGCGACTTCATGGCGGAAATGATGTTCACCTTCCGCGGCGGCCAAACCTCGCTCGCCTGCTTCGACAAAATCGGCCTCACCCCCATCGGCATGGCGCATTCGCCGGCGGAAATCCCCTTCCTGGTAGAAATCTCCAAACAATTCCGGCCGACCTTGCTGTTCATGCTCTCCAGTCCGATGATCATTGGACTCGAAAAATATTTCGAGGAAACCGGCACCGACCCGCGCGACGTCTTCGCTTCCTACAAAGGTGCGGTGTTCGGCGGCGAGCCGCTCAGCCCGCGCTTTAAGGCGCTTGTCGCCAGCTGGGGCATGGAGCTTTTTGAATTTACAACTTGCGGTGATGTGATCGGCGCGATGGAGTGCCACATGCATGACGGCATGCATGCCTGGGGCGACCTCGTGCTGATCGAAAATCTCGACGACAACAATAACCCAGTGCCCGACGGCGAAATCGGTGAACTCGTCGTCACCGCGCTGGCCGACCCCTGGGCGCCGCTGATCCGCTTCCGTACCGAGGACCTGGTCCGTGTCGAGCGCTCCCGCTGCGGGTGCGGGCGCACGCATCCGCGTTTCTGGCCGCTCGGCCGCAAGGGCGACGAGACCCTCGTGCAAGGCAAATCCGTACTGCCGCGCGACATTCAGCGCATTGTCGAACAGCATGCCGAAACCCGCACCTGCCTGTTCCAGATCATCCGCCCGCAACGGGAAATGGAAATTCTGCGCCTGCGCATTGGCTATGACTCCACCAAACTTGCCAGCACCGCCGAGGAACTTTCATCCCGGCTCATCGCCGTGCTGGCCGAGGGCTTGAGCGTGCCGGTGCATGTCGAACTCGTCCTCTACGAGGAACTCCTGAAACTGGGGCCGCCGCAGAAAATCCCGAGGGTCACAAAACAATGAGCACCACCGCCATCCACCCCGCCTATGTCGGACGCTACATCGACCAGGGAAAAATCATCCCGCTGCCGCTGTCTGACCGCGACCTCAAGCGCCAGGAAGAGCACGTCAAAGCCGTGCTTGACACGTTCGATTTTAAAAAACAGCGCTACGGCCTGCTGATTTCCCTGATGAGTCAGGGCGTTACCTTCCTGCCGTTCGAACTTGCCTTGATGCGCCAGGGGATGATCTGCTGTAACTGCGATGACAGCCCCTATGAGGCCGGACGAATCGAATCCATCCTGCGCCGATTCGACCCGGCTTTCACCGCCGGCGTCACGGCCCAGGTTCTCGACGGGATCAAAGCCGCGGGGTTTGACCAGGATAAATTATTCGCCGACAGCATGGTCTGGGCAAAACCTGACGCCTACGAGCGGCTGAAATCCGTTCCCGGCATCAGGCTATTGCGCTGGCTGGAACTTGGTCCCGCCCTAGCGCTGGAATGCCGCTTCCACCATGGCGCGCATATTTCCGACCGCGAATGGAAAGTTGAGGAGGAAAACGGCGAACTTCTGATCACGAGCCGGCTCGACCGCGCCACCCCGATCACCCGGCTGAAAACCGGCATCCGCGGTACGGTCACCTACGAACCCTGCCCCTGCGGTCATCCGGGCGCGCGGATTATCGTGGGTTAGAGCGGGCTGACAAACAAGGTCTGATACGACCGCGCAAACTTCCCGCGCGTATCCGCCAGCACGGCACCGGCCAGCCCGGTGCCGTTGCCTGCACTCTCCGATCTCGCATCCATCAGCATCCATTCGCCTTCCGGCGCGCGGATAAAATGAATCACGATATCCAAATTGGGAAAATTCCAGGCTGGGCGATCAAAATCATGGCTCATGCCGCTGGAAAAATCAGCCAGCGTGGCGGCGCGAACCAGCGGGCTGAGCGGAATGCCGGCAATATGCTCATGGTTGAAGCGAACCCAGGCGGTAGCCGGGCCGCGCTCACGCATGGAGCCATGCACAGAAATAGCTTCGACCGTGCCTAGAAAACTTGGAATGCCCTCAAACGGCTGACTGCCCGCTTTCTCGGCAGAAGGATACAAACTGGGCGCAAGATGCACTGGGGTTTCCGCAATGCGGACATAAAGCGCCGTGGCACGAGCGACAACGGCGCCCTCAACCAGCAACTCAGCCTCCGCAAGCCGGATGCGTTTGCCGGCACGGACAATGCGGGTCTGCCCCATGGTAGCGCTCCAAGGTGCCGCCGCCAGAATATCAATGGTCAGCCGCGCCATTGTCATCGGTACATCCAGCGGCATTTGCTCCAGCAGATGCACGAGCAAGCCACCCATGGCGACGCCGTTTTGTTTGTCGCGCGCCCAGGGGCTGCGCGCCAGTTTGGAAGGGATGAAGGCATCGCCAACGGCTTCGTAAACAAACGGCGTCATCGTCTCAATCGCTTTCTGCTCTCAAAAATACCCATGATTTTCCTTGGGTATTTTACTTCACGCGCGGAAACACCGGCAGATTGCGTTCCGGGTGAAAAAACCCATGCTGCACTTCCGGGTAGCCCACCGGCACCGCGCTCACGCGATCCAGCCGCTCAGCTTCCTCCGCCGTCAAACTCCAACCCGCCGCCGCCAGATTATCGCGCAACTGCGCCTCGGTCCGCGCGCCGATAATGACCGATGTCACGCCAGGGCGCGTCAGCAACCAGTTCAACGCCACCTGGCTCGGCGTCGCCCCCTCATGCGCCGCCGCGATTTCGCGCAATACCGCAACAATTTTATGGCCGCGCTCGGTATCATAGATCGAGATCCGGCCAGACGCTTCCAGCCGCGAACCAGCACTTGCCGCCGCCTCAAACTTTCCACTCAGATACCCCTGCGCCAGCGGACTCCAGATCAGCGCGCCAACGCCCTGGGCCACACCCGCCGGCAGCATCTCCACCTCAACATCACGCACCATCAGCGAGTACTGAATCTGCTGCGAAATATACCGCTCCAGCCCAAGCCTTTCAGAAACACCCATTGCTTTCGTGAGCTGCCAGCCAAAATGGTTGGAACTGCCGATGTAACGCACCTTGCCCGCGCGCACGAGGTCATCCAACGCGCGCAACGTCTCTTCAACCGGCACCAGCGAGTCGAAATTATGCACCTGGTACAAATCGATCCGGTCCGTCTTCAACCGCCGCAAACTTGCCTCACAGGCGGCGATGATATGCTGCCGCGACAGGCCGCGATCATGGTCGCCCTTACCCATCATGCCATAAACTTTCGTGGCAATGATTATTTTTTCGCGCTTGTCTCCAAGCGCCGCCGCCAGAATTTCTTCCGATTGTCCACCGGAATAAATATCCGCGGTATCGAACAGCGTCACCCCTGCCTCGATCGCGATATCAATCTGCCGCGCCGCCTCTTCCACCTGCGTCGTGCCGACACTTTTGAACATGCCGGTGCCGCCAAATGTCATCAGGCCAAAACTGAGAGCCGAAACCTGCAAGCCGCTGCGGCCCAGAAAACGTTTTTCCATGGTGTTCCCTCGTTTTTATGCCGGGAAAGCCGCCCGGCGGTTCAGTAGCCTTTAAACTTCGAGGGCCTGCGCTCCAGAAATGCAGCCAATCCCTCGCCGGCATCCTCACTGCGCGCAGTGGCGGCAATCGCCTGCGTCTCGGCCGCCAGCTGCGTCACCAAATTCCGTGTCGCACCGTCATTCAGCAGTTTTTTCACCGCGCCAAAGGCAAAACTCGGCCCAGCGGCAATGCGTTGCGCCAGCGCCTCGCCCTCGGCGGCAAGCTGGTCATCGTCAACCACTTTCGTCACCAGCCCCCATTGCAAAGCTTCCTCGGCGGAAAGCCGGCGGTTGGTCAGCGCCATTTCCTGTGTGCGGCGCAGGCCGATCAGGCGCGGCAGAAAATACGTCGCCCCGCCATCCGGGCTGAAAGCGATGCCGGTATAGGCCATGGTAAAATTCGCATTCCGCCCCGCCAGCACCAAATCTGCCCCCGCAACCAGGCTCAAACCAGCCCCTGCGGCAGCCCCTTGCACCACGGCAATCACAGGTGCCGGCAAAGCCGCCAGCGCCGCCACGGATTCATGCAGGCGCCCGGCCATTTGTTCCAGCAACGCACCACGATCCGGCGCCGAGGAAAACGAGCGGATATCACCGCCGACACAAAAATTCTTACCCTCGGCGCTCAACAAAACCGCGCGCGGCGTCTGTGCCTTCAGCCTCTCAACTGCCTGTGCCAACTCCTCGATCGCGGCCATGTTCAACACATTGCCCGCCGCCGGATTGGCGAGAGTCAGCCGGGCAAGACCATTTGAAACTTCGAGTTTGATAAGAGCATTTGTCATGGCGTGATCTTAGTTTCCCTTCGCGGAGAAATCTACGTCCCGCCATGACAAAAGCCGATATTTCAGGCCGCCGGCGCGCCTGGAAATTTGAACAGCCGCGCCGCCGTGCCGCCCAGAATATCGCGCTGTTCAGTGGCCGGAATATCAATCCCGACAAACAGATCGTCGATCACTTTTCGTGTCTGCGGAAAGGTACCTTCCATATGCGGATAATCGCTGGCGAACATCAGCGCCTCATGTCCGGTCACGCTGCGGCTCATCACGCAACCACGATCATACTGGAACGCCACTTTCACCTGCCGGCGCACATATTCGCTTGGCTTCAGGCTCAGCTTGGGCCGCACGTAATAGTGATGCGCCTCAAAAACCTCATCCATGCGCTCGGAAAGTCCCGCAAGCCAACTGGCACCTGATTCAATAAACGCCGTCTGCACTTTGGGGAAACGCTCCAGAATGCCGCCGGAGACCAGCCGCATGATGGTGTCCTGCGCCTCTGTCATCTGATGCGTGTAGTTGATAATCGCCCCCCCCGCGCCGCGCTCGATCACCGGGTTGCCACCCGTGCCGGTATGGAAAACGAAGACCATGCCTAGATCCGATGCAAGCTGGAACACCGGGTCCCAGGCGTCCAGATTATAGGTGGGAACACCTTTCGGGCTCACGGCCGGCAACATGGCGCTGGTGATGCCAAAGCTCGCCACCCGCTTCATCTCGGCCATCGTGTCCTCAAGCCGGCGAACCGGCAAAATCCCGCAACGCACAAAGCGGTTTTCATAGCCATCAAAATAATGCCGGGTCCAGTCGTTATAAATCTGCGCGGTGGCCAGCTCGGCGTCAGGGTCCGCGATGTGGTAAAGCATCAGCCCGAGCGAGGGGTAGCAGATCTCGCCGTCAACGCCGTCGGCTTCCATGTCGGCCACCCGCATTTTCAAATCGCGTGATCCGGCACGGCGCATCTTCATGGCGTCCGACCGCCCTTCCCCGCCCAGTTTCAGCCGATGCACAATCTGGTCGCCGATCATCGTCTGCATGAACCCCTCGCCGACCTCGGCGCGCAGCGCGTAGGCGTGCATTGAAGCGGGCAGGTTTTCGACGAACAGATCCCCAGGTTCCGTTATGTGGGCGTCCGCGCTAAAAACGAAACGTGACATTCTTTTTCCTCCTGTATAACTACGATAGCTATCTTTATAAAAGATACCTATTTAAGGTGCCGCTGGCAAGCAATTGCGAATGACATGCAATAAAAAGAGGAGTGAACCATGCGGAATTTCAAGCAAGCGGCCGATCCCGGCCCGGAATTTCAGGGCGACGCCGCTTATCGCACCTTTGGCGCGGGCGGCCCGCCGTACCGGATGGTCTCGGTGAGCAACGGCCGGGCCCTGATCTACGTGTTCGACGCCGAGGTCGAAGCCTATTACCCGCTGGAGCGCGCCAAGGCCGATCCACTCTACAATTTCGACGATCTGCCCGAATCCAGCTGATCCGCCGCGGTGGCGCGCTGCCCTTTAGTACGGGCGGCCGAGGCGCTTGATCTTCTTCGCCAGCGACCATTTATGCACTTCCGTCGGCCCGTCATAAATGCGGAATGCCCGCACTTCGCGGAACACCTGCTGCACGATGGTATCGGTGGTCACGCCCGTGCCGCCCATAATCTGCACGCAGCGGTCCGCCACGCGGAACAACGCTTCCGAAACCGCGACCTTCGCCATCGAACTTTCCACCGTACCCAGCGCGCCGGTGTCGAGAATGCGCGCGCACCAGTCGATGATCAGCTCGCACTGCTTCAGGTCGATCATGTTATCGGCAAGCTGGAAGCCCACACCTTCGTGGTCGATCAACGCCTTGCCGAACGCCTGGCGTTTGATCGCGTAATCCACGGCGATTTCATTGGCGCGGATGCACGAGCCCAGCCAGCGCATGCAGTGCGTCAGGCGCGCGGGCGAGAGCCGCACCTGCGCGTATTTAAAGCCCTCGCCGCTATTGCCCAGCATCTGGTCAGCGGGAATGCGCAAATTCTCGATTTTCACCACGCAATGGCCGCCCGGCATGGAGGAGTCGATGGTATCGGGAACCCGCTCGATGGTAATCGCCGGGTCCGGCAGATTGACCAGAAACATGCAGGCGCCATCGCTGGATTTTGCCATCACAATGCCAATTTTTGCCCCCTGCGCGCCAGTGGCGAACGATTTGCGGCCATTGACGACCCAGTGATTGCCATCCAGATGGCAGGTGGTCAGCATCATCGAAGGATCGGACCCGGCGCCGTTATCCTCGGCCGGCTCGGTCATAAAAAATGTCGAGCGCGCCTCGCCGGAAACCAGCGGCTTGAGGAAGCGTTCCTTCAAATCCTTGCTGCCCACGGCGCCGAGCAGGAACATATTGCCCTCATCCGGCGCCATGGTGTTGCAGGCAATCGGCCCCAGCGGCGAGAGGCCGGAATGGCGCAGTGTCAGCGCGGTTTCCAGATGCGTCATATGCCCGCCATCCGGATAAATGTGCGGCGTGAGCACCCCCGCCGCGCGAGCTTTGGCGCGCAATTCGTGAATCAGCTCATCCGTCGGCCCGTGCGAGGTGGCGCGAGGATCTTTCTCGTAGGGGGCAACAACCTCGCGCACGAATTTTTCCACGCGCGTGGCGATATCGAGCGCGCGCGGCGAAATTCCGGGGGCGGCAGCAGCATGTATCTGGTCCATGACGATGTTTTCCTGTTCTAGATTGTCTATTCGGCCCCGGCCGCCACGGCCTGTTGCCAGGCGTGTTCAGCCAGATCATCCAGTTGGCTCACCATCTGAGCCGCATGGGCGCTTGAAGCATTGCCGCGCAGCAGGCGGCCCTTGATGCCATGAATAATCCCGGCAAAGCGGAACATATTGAAGGCGAGATAGAAATCCAGCGCCGGAATTCCCGCCCGCCCGGTGCGCCGGCAATAGGCCGCCACATATTCCGCCTCGGTCGGCAGCCCCAGCGCCACCGGGTCATCGCCCAGCATGCCGGCGGGCAGGCCTTTCGGCGTGCGGTACATCATCAAGTGATAAGTGAAATCCGCCAGCGGATGCCCCAGGGTGGAAAGCTCCCAGTCCAGCACCGCGACCACGCGCGGCTCGGTGGGATGGAAGATCATGTTGTCGCAACGGAAATCGCCATGCACGATGCTGGTCTCATCGCCGTCATCGGGAATATGCGCGGGCAGCCAGTCCGCCAGCCGGTCCATTGCCGGAATGCGCCCGGCCTGCTCGTCCTCGCGGTAGGAACGCACCCAGCGGGCAATCTGGCGGGCAAAATAAGTACCCGGTTTGCCGTAACCCTCCAACCCGGCGGCGCGGTAATCAATCCCGTGCAACTGCGCGATAGTCGCGTTCATGGCGTCGAAATAAGCCGCGCGCTCGGGCTTGGGCAGGCTGGCGAACGTCGGGTCCCAGAAGATCCGCCCCTCAACCAGCTCCATGATATAAAACGCCGTACCGATGACGTTGTTGTCGTCACAATAGGCATAAGCCTTGGGCACCGGAAACGCCTGCGTACCCAGAGCGGAAATAATCCGGTACTCCCGGTCCACCGCGTGCGCGCCGGCCAGCAACTGCCCCGCGGGCTTGCGGCGCATCACATACGCGCGCGCGGGCGTGGTCAGCCGGAACGTCGGATTGGACTGCCCGCCGGGAAATTTTTCCACCTCCAGAGGCCCGCCGTAGCCCTCGATATGCGCGTGCATCCAAGCGTCCAGCGCCGCAATGTCGAACGGCTGCTCCGGTGTGGTGTTATTCCCCGCGCCAGCTTGCGTCATCTATCTCTTCCCTCGGCCGGTTGCGACGGCTCAAACCATGGTTCCTGGACCCTGACCCCAGCATGGCACATGCAACGGCGCCACGGTTGCGCTTCTATCCATTTCCGACATATCATACTAGGTGATATTTGTATTCCGTTGGATTCAATTTTACAACAACCCCGGCTCACCTTCCCTTGCCCCTCCGGCGCTGGGTTAGCGTAAGCCACTTAGGAAGGAAGCTGCCATGGCCGTGCTGGACGTCCCCGAACCCGCTTTTATGCAGGACGAAGAAATTCGTATGTATTCCGACGCCGTAGGCAAATTCTTCGACCAGAAGGCGCCCCCGAAGCGGATCGAAAAATGGCGCGAGGACGGCCAGGTCGAGCCCGAATTCTGGCGCGAAGCCGGCGAGGCCGGGCTGCTCGGCGTCAGCGTCCCCGCTGAATACGGCGGCCACGGCGGTGATTTCCGCCACGACCTGGTGGTGGTCCAGCAGGTCGCCAACAAGGGCATCGACGGCTTTGCCGCCTCCCTGCACAACGTCATCGTCACCCCCTACATCCAGTTGCACGGCACCGAGGAGCAGAAGCACCGCTGGCTGCCTAAGCTGGTCACCGGCGAATTCATCGCCGCCATCGCCATGAGCGAGCCCGGCGCCGGCTCGGACCTGCAATCCATCCGCACCACCGCGCTCAAGCACGGCGACGGTTACCGCATCAACGGCAGCAAAACCTTCATCTCCAACGGCCAGATCGCCAACCTCATCGTCGTCGTCGCCAAAACCGACCCCGCCCAAGGCGCGCGCGGTACCTCGCTGCTGGTGGTGGAAACCGACAAGGTGGAAGGTTTCCGCCGCGGCCAGAAGCTCGACAAGATCGGGCATGAGGCACAGGACACCTCGGAATTGTTTTTCGACGACGTCTGGGTGCCGGCGGAAAACCTGATCGGCGGCGTCGAGGGCAAGGGGTTTTTCCAGATGATGGCTGAACTGCCGCGCGAACGCATTCTGATGGCCATCGGCGGCGTCATCACCATGGAAAAGGCGCTTGAAGCCACCGTGGAATATGTGAAATTGCGCAAGGCTTTTGGCCAGCCGATCATGGATTTCCAGAACACCCAGTTCAAGCTGGCCGAGTGCAAGGCGAAGGCCACCATCGCGAAAGTCTTCGTCAATGACTGCATCGCCAAAGTGCTGAAAGGCGAGCTGGACGTCACAATGGCCTCGATCGCCAAGCTCTGGGTCACCGAGACCGAATGGGAGATCGTCGACCAATGCCTGCAGCTGCACGGCGGCTACGGCTATATCAACGACTACCCGATCGCGCGCATGTTCCGTAACTCGCGCGTCCAGCGCATCTATGGCGGCTCCAGCGAGATCATGAAGCTGATCATCGCGCGCACGCTCTGAACCAGTCCCGCCGCCGGTTTGCATGATTTTTGGCAAACCGGCGGCAAGGCTCAATGCGAAAACCTATCGGCAAGGCTGGCTTGATGACTGACTCCGACCTGAACGAGACCAACACCGGCTGGGCGCCGCTGGATGAGCCCGGCGCGGCGCAGGGGTTTGACGATCTGCTCGGCGAGGTGCTGGTCCGCTCCAACGGCCCCGGCCACGCCACGGCGCGTTTTGCCACCAGCGCCAGCCATGCCAACCGCCTTGGCAGCCTGCACGGCGGCTATCTCGCCGCCATCGCCGAGCAATGCCTGTTCCTGCCGCTCTATCTCGACCACCGCGTCACCCGCACCAATGTCGTGACCATCGACTTTACCGTGCAGTATCTGGCAAGCGGCGTAAGCGGCGCCATTCTGGAAGCGGACCTGCAGGTGCTGCGCGAGACCGGCAAACTCGCCTTCATCCGCGGCACCCTGCGCCAGCACGGCGAAATTATTTTAAGCTACTCCGGCACGCTGCGGAAACTGCGGGCGCCCTGAGAGGTCACACCTCGAACGCCAGCCAGGCGGCATCCTCCTGCGTCAAAACCTCCGGCCGGGAGGTGAAATCATGCGTGGAGCCGACCACCCGCAGGGCCAAATCCGCCCGCTCTGGCTGCCACGCCCAGCATCCGCCAAACGGCCCCGTGCGATTGCCCGGCGCGTCCAGATCAACCCGCCGCCCGCCCGAGATGAACACGGCACGGCGCAGCACCAAGGCCGCCTCCGCCAGTTCCGGCTCCAAGCTGCCCGCCACCCAGGCGGTAAACCCGGTGCCGATCTCCCGCCCGGCAAACGGCGCCGGCCCGGTGATGGTGCCGCGCTCAATATGCCATTCCAGCGCCAGCGCACCATCGCGCCACAGCCTGGCGTGGGTGCGTTTCTCCACGCGGTCGGGCACTTGCGCCTCGTAACGCCGGCGCACCACGCCGCGCGCCGCCGCCGCTACCGCCAACCCGGCCATGTCGATCATATGCGTGCATTGCTGGCGCGCATCCGTCCGCTGCATCACCGCCGCCGGAGACTCGCTCAAGCGCATGCCCACCAATTCGGCGAGCCGGTCACTCGCCTGCGGGCAAATCGCGTTGGGGTGCCGCAATGTGACGGCAAACGCCGCCGTCGCCACGCCATCAAGGTGGCGCACGGTGATGCGGAAATGATGAAAATCATCCTCCACCGCCACCCGCGCCTCACCAGGTCGGCAGGCGATTTCTATGCGCCGGCGCATCGCGCCGTGTGGATACAGGCTTGTCATACGCTCCTAACTCAATACCAACACCGGGCCGGTGATAAACGCCCGCATCGCTCCCACAAAATCATCACATTCATTTCAGAGCCCCAAAAATCGCACTTGAATATGAAAAATTTTCGTACCTATAAAACATAAATGAATATCAGTCATTTTTTAACCACCCCCTCCTTGCGGCTGTTCAACCCGGCGTCTTCTGTCTATCTGAACAGTCAACGGTGGAGATTTTGAATTGACGCGCAAGCCCGCAGCGACCGGCCAGAAGCCCAGGCAGAACCAGAACGGGCAGTCCATGGGCGCCAAGGGCCAGCAGACGCGCCAACGCCTTCTGGAAGCCACCGCCGAGCTGATCCAGAGCAAACCGTTGCGGGAGCTTACCGTTTCCGACATCACCCGGCGCGCGAAAACCGCAACCTCGACGTTTTACCTCTATTTCCAGGATGCGACCGAAGCCGTGCTCGCCGTCGCCCGCATGGTCTCGCAAAGCACCCCCGAACTGCTCGAAATGCTGGATGCTCCCTGGCCCCCGGAAACCGCCAACGCGCAGGCGCAGGCGTTCGTGGCTTCCTATACCGACCACTGGCAGCGCAACCGCGCCATCTACCGCGTCCGCAACCTCGCCGCCGACGAAGGGGACGAGCGTTTCTCCACGGTCCGGCGCCTGTCGATCGCACCGTTGCTGCAAGCCCTGGCGCGGCGCATCCATGCCAATCAGCAAGCCGGAAACATCCCGGCGGACCTGCACCCATTCTCCACGGCGGGCGCATTGATCTCGTTGCTCGAGCGCATAGCCTCCGTCACCTTCGACGCTGTCAACGAATACGAGGTCAGCCCCGCCAAGATCGATCACGCCATCGCTTTTTTCGTACTCAGCGTGCTGGAAACCGGCGCAACGCCGGAAAAAACAAAGCCCGTGGCATCGGCCGAAACCGCCTGACGACAAGTTTCCCAACAATCACCCCCGTTGGTAAACAATGTTTCCCGCGATCATCGTCATCGCCACATATTCCGCCTGTGGTGCGGCAAGCACATCGCGCAACGGCCGGTCGAGCAGACATAAATCCGCCGCCGCACCCGGCAATACTCTACGCACCGGCCCGCCAGGGTCTGAGGCGCCACCCAGGTAAAGGTTGAGCGCCGCCCGGGGGGACACGCACTCCGCCGCCGCCAGCAGCCGCCCGGCAGCAGTCCGGCGCGAAACCGCCGCGTGCATCGCCGCCCAGCAGTCCCACCTGCCATAGGGCGCATCGGAACTGCCCGCGACCCCAATCCCCGCCGCCAGCAGGCTGGCGCAGCGGTAGAGGTCATCTTGCTCCCCAGCATCAACCTCGGAAAAATACCGCTCGCCGCGCTCATGGATGAATCCCGGCTGGGTCACCACCGTCAGGCCCAGCGCCCTCACCTCCTCGATCGCCGCTTGCGGGATCACGCCGCCATGCTCAATCCGGTCCCCCGCCCGGCTGCCCGCCGCCGCGAAAGCTGCAAGGGTCAGCGCCAACTCGCCAGCGGTGACGCAATGCACGGCCACTACACGCCCCCAGCGCCGGGCCATCGCGATCCGCGCCACAAACTCATCCAGCGGCAGCAGATCACGATCATCAAGCAGGATTTTCACCGGCCCCACGGCAAACGTCGCGTCCTCAGGCGGCATCAAAGCCCCCGCGCTCATCAGCATTAGCCGCTGTGGCAACGCACCATCCCGCACCGCCTGCGCCAGCAACGCCGCCCGCGCCAGGGTGGTGGTGGCACTCGCATCGGTGACGGCGGTAATGCCCAGTGTCGCCAGCCGCCGCCCCACCGGGCCGAACGGCGGCGCCACCTCGCCGATTTGCGCCCCCAGCCAGGCATCCCCGCGCCACATACGACCGGTCAGCTCGCCACCTGGCGCGCGCTCGGCACATTCAGGCACCTCACCGCGCGCCACCAGCGCCAGCGCCGCGCTGTTGAGCAGCCACAACCCGCCCGTCTGGTCCTGCAGCCGCAACGGATTTTTGGGCGCCCAAGCATCCAGCGCTTCACGGTCAAGGGTTTCCGCCAGCCGCCCCGGACACCCCGTGGCGCGAATCCACCCCCCCGCCGGCCGGCTCGCGGCCGCCGCGCGGATGCGCCGCACCACCTCATCCAGCGCCGCCACATCATCAAGCCGCACCGAATCCGCCTGCGCCGCCGCCGCGAAAAGATGGCAATGATGATCAACCAGCCCCGGAATCAGCGCGCCGCCCCCGGCATCCACCGCCTCACCCGCGCCCCTCAACCCGCGCCCGATCTCAACAACCACGCCCGCCTCGATGCGCACATCGAGCCCCAAAATCCCCTCGACCTCGGCGTTGCAGATCAAACTCATCCCGCCACCCCCGCCGCCACCTGCGCCATCGCCACATCCACCAGATACCCGCCCCCCTGACTGAGCGCGCTCAGCGCACCGGCAGCGGCGGCAAGACCCGAGAGCGGGTCGGCCAGCGCATCGCCGCCAAACCCCGGCACTCCATCCTCGCCCCAGCGCACCAGCCCGCCCGCCGCCGCCGCGTCATCACCAAAGGCAACCCGGTCCGCCGCATCGCCGGTCCAGCCATATCCGCTCACCGCCACCCAAACGAGCGCCGGATTGGCGGCAAAAATCTCTTGTGGCGCCAGCCCCAGTTGCTCGAACGCACGCAACCGGGCGCTGGTGATAACCACATCCGCCCCCACCAGGCGCTGACGCAAAACAGCCCGATCAGCCGGGTCTGAAAAATCCAGGCTAACGTCCCGCTTGCCGCCATTCAGCCGGGCATGAAACCCCGGCATGGCGCGCGTCGGGTCGGGCCGGCTCAGGCTCTCGATCTTGGTCACCTCCGCCCCCATCCGGCTGAAAATCCCGCCGCACAACGGCCCCGCCCACAGGCTCGACAAATCCACCACGTTCAGCCGGCCGGTTCGGCCCCCGGCTCCTAGCCGGTGCAGCGACACTCCTGGCCCCATGCCCGCCATTTCCTGCACTCCGGCCACCGGCAATCCCAGCAACCGCGCATCCGCCACCACTTCGCGCCAACCCCGCCGCGCAATCTCCTGCTCAACCCGCGCCCAGCCTGCGTCCTGCGTGTCCCCGCCAAACCACGCCGGGATCAGCTCAAAATCGCTCTCGCGCGGCAAATTCACCGCCACCCAGCCGTCCACCGCCCGCAGCAAACGGCAACTCCCGTTCGGCGAACATCGCCCCGGCGGCGCCAGCACGATAAAAGGGCTGCGGTCCAATACCTCGTCCGCATCAATCGCAACCCGGCGCCCCAATACGCCGCTCAACACGCCGATACGCGCGCCAAACGCCGCCACCGCTTGCGCAACCACTGTCATGGCACCGCTGCAATGCCGCTGATCAACCCCCAGCCCAGCGCCGCCGGCGCCGCAATCCGCCGCGCGCTCAGCATCATGTAGCAAGTCCGGTGGCGGCCGATCGCGCGGCTGATGGTCGCCGTGCCGCCTGCCCCCGGGATCAGCCCCATTTTAAGTTCCGGCAAATGAAAATACGCCCCCGGCAAGACCGTCCGCCGCGCCGCCGCCGCTGGAATCTCGATCCCTGCACCAATGCAGGCCCCATGCAGCAGCACTTCCGCGCGCCCGCCCAGTTCATCCAGCAGCGCCGCGCAGGACCGCGCCGTGCGGATGAAATGCGCCTGCGCCAAATCCGTCGCCGTGCCAAACTCCGCCAAATCTCCCCCGACGGAAAAACACGTGCCCTCACCCCGCAGCAGCAAGTCCGGCCTTGTCGGGTCGTCCAGCACCGAAGCTAGCGCCTCGAACAAGGCATCGCGCATGGCCGCACTCATGGCATTGCGCGTATCCGGCCGCGTCAGCGTAATGGTCACAAGCCCCTCCTCACGCGCCACCGCCAGCAACGGCAGTTCCGGGCTAGGCTGGGCAACAGGCTGGCCCGTCTTGCGCCAAGCCCGGAACTCCTCCCCGCCAAGCAGGGTCGAGAACGCAAAGGATTCCACCCCCAGCGCCTCCCGCAACGGCAGCGCCTCACCAATCCGCAGCACTTGGGCCAGTACCCCGGCGGCAATGGGCGCAGCACGCACCGCATTTTCGATCACCGCCGCACGCGCCTCAAACCGTGCCGGTTCAACACAAACCCAAGGCGCCGCCGCCTCGGCCGCCACGGTCAGCAGGCAATCAAACGGCGCGGGATCAACCGGCGGGCAATCGCCCCTCCGGTCGGCCCCGATGATAATCGCCTGGGTCCGCCCCGCCAGCAGCCGCGCCCGCGCCTCGGCGCCCGGCCCGGCCAAATCCAGCCACACCAAAGGTGCTGCCCCCAGCGGGGAAAATGTTTCAGCCTCCAGATGGTCGGGCGCGGTGTCCTGCATGTCCGGGACATAGCATGGCGGCGCCAAAGCCGCTCACGCCACCTTTTGCGCGGCCGTGAGTTCCGTCTTGAGCACCCGCCGCAGCAACTTTCCGGTTTCGTTGTATGGCAGTTCCACGCGGAAATCCCACGTCTCCGGCGTACGGGTGGAGCGCAGTTTTGCCTTCACCCACGCGGCCAGTCCCCCCTCGTCGCGTGAGCCATCGCGCGTCACCACCACGGCGGCCACCCGCTCGCCCCATTGGTCATCCGGCAACCCGAAAACCGCCACATCGCGCACCGCGGGATGTGCGCGCAGCACGTCCTCAATCTCGCCGGGGGAAATATTCTCGCCCCCGCGCACAATCACATCATCCAGCCGCCCCTCGACGAAAAGATACCCTGCCTCATCGAGCCAGCCGGCATCGTTGGTGGCGAACCAGCCATCATCCTGGATGGCCTTTTTGTGCAGATACTCCCCCGCCACCTGGTCGCCGCGCACATACACCTCGCCGGATTGCCCCGGCGGCAGCACGCGGCCCTCCGGATCACGTATCTCCAGCTCCAGCGACGGCAACGGCCGCCCCACCGACCCCAGGCGCCGCCGCACGGCGGGATCAGATGAACTCATCGCCACGCGATGATCCTCCGGCCCCAGAATGGCCACCGTCGAACTGGTCTCGGTCAGCCCATAGGCATTCACAAAATCCACATGCGGCAATAGCGCCAGCGCCCGTTCGATAACCACCGGCGGCATGCGTCCGCCACCATAGGAGAGCAGCTGCAAATCCGGCAGCTTCTGCCCATGCGCCTCGATCACATCGAGAATGCGCCCCAGCATCGTCGGCACCACCATCGCATGGCTGATCTTCTCCGCCGCTGCGGCGCCGACCCATTCCTCCGGCGTGAACGACGGCAAATACACCAGCCGCCTGCCGCCATATATTCCCGTGAGAATCGCCGAGATTCCGGCAATATGATACGGCGGCACACACACCAGCGCGGCCTCCGCCTCCGCCGAGCCCATGAACTCAACGGTGGAAATAACATACGACGTTAAATGACTATGCCGCAGCACCGCCGCTTTCGGTTCCCCCGTGGTACCGCTGGTGAACAGCAGCACCGCAATATCCGGGTCGCACGGCGCCAGTTCGGCGGCGCGATAACGCGGGTCCATGCAAATGCTCTCGAACTGGCTGCGCGGCAGCAGCTGCACGCCCGGCGTATCCTCCAGCCGCATCAGCATATCATCATCCACAATCGCCACTGACGGCGCGGTGCGCGCCAGCAGGCGGCGCAAATCGGCATCGGCCAGCCGATAGTTCAGCGGCGCGAACGGTTTGCCCGCAAACGCTCCCGCAAAAATCGCCACCGGCAGATCAACGCCATTCAGCCCGACGAACACCAGCGTCTTGCCTTCCTGCGCCTCCAGCCACGCCCCCGCCGCACGCGCGCGGATGGCCAGCTCGTCAAACGAAATCGAGACATGGCCACCCGTCACGGCAAGCCGTTCCGCGGCATCGCCCGCAGCCATCTCCAACAACAGTGAAGTATGCATCGCGTTCAGTCCGACGCGGGAAGCGCCTTGGCTTCCTTCAACGCGAGCGGCTTGCCGCCAACCGCCAGCGTGCCCTTGCCCGCCTTGCTACCCAGAACCTCCAGCCCAGACTCGGCATCGAAATAGCGCTTGCCGGCACTCACCCCGGCGGCAAGTTCCGGTGCCAATGCGGCACCTTCAGGCACTGTCGTGCCGAGCGCCACCATCGGCTGCCCGCCGCACTCCAGCGTCACGCTGGTCTTCGCCGGGCGCACCACCACAACCTCCGCGGCGCAAACAGCGCTTTTCCACCGCGACCCAGGTTTCAGTTCCATCAACATCTTCCTTCCAACTCCAAAACAAACGCGGCCGACTCAGGCCACCGCGCCCTTCGCCTTCAGTTCCTCGATCCGGTCCCAATCAATGCCCAACTCCATCAGCACCAGTTCGGTATGCTCCGACGGCTCAGGCGCGCGCGTCGTCGTCACCCCGGCATGGTTGAACTGCACCGGATTGCCAACAAGGCGGATCGGCGGCCCGCCATCAGCGGACTCAACCTCAAAAATCAGATCATTCGCCAGCACCTGCTTGTCACTGGCAACATCGAGCACGCTCTGATAGCTCGCCCATTGCCCCTTCATCGTCTCCAGCCGCTCGACCCAATAGGCAAACGGCTGTTTGGCGAAAGCCTCGGCCGCCAGTTCATAAGCGGCCCTGGCATTCGCCATCAACGCCACATCGGTGCTGAAGCGCGGATCACTCGCATATTCCGCGATGCCGAGATGCTCGAACGTATCCTGGATAAATGGACCAGGCTTCAAAATGGTCAGGTTGATATGCCCGCCATCGGACGTGCGGAATAGCGCGACAAACGGATTGGTGCCGACATCGGCCGCATCCGGCATGGCCGCCGCGAACGGCACGGTGCCAAGCTCCATGGCGATATCAATGCTGCACGCCGTCGCCCAGATGCCCGAGGCCAGCAGCGAAACATCAACCTCGGTCGCCTCGCCGGTGCGCTCGCGATGAAACAACGCCGCCGCGACGCCGCCCGCGATGTTCATGCCGCCGATCGTATCACCATAGGCCGGCCCCGGCTGCAGCAGCGGGCCACCCAGTTCCGGCGGGGCAACCAGCTTGGCCGAACCGCCGCGCGCCCAAAAGGCGGTCGAATCAAATCCGCCTTTTTCTCGCTCCGGCCCCTTGTCGCCAAATGCGCTGCCGCGCGCGTAAATAATATTGGGGTTGTGCGCGCGGATATGTTCGATGTCGATCTTCAACTTCTGCCGCTGTGCCGGCAAATAATTCGTCAGGAACACATCGCATTGCGCGGCCAGCTCATAGATCAACTGCTGGCCTTCGGGCGTTGATACATCAATACCCACGCTGCGCTTGCCGCGGTTGGGATGTTGCATCAGCGAACTACGCTGCGGATTGATCGCCAGCTTGGCCAGCATCTGGATGCCACGCTGCGCATCACCGCGCACCGGATGCTCAACCTTGATAACATCCGCGCCCCAATCGGCAAGCACGGCGCCACCGGCCGGCACGAAGGTGAATTGCGCGACCTCAAGGACCCGCACGCCTTTCATCACCTGTGTCATTGGGCGTTGCGCCCCCGGTACGGCATAATCTCAATCAATCCAGAATATTTCATTATCATTTCCTCACCGTTTTTTATTTCATTCGCACAAGCTTTGGCGCAATTGGCTTCCCGCAAAAAGCTGTCCGGGGTATTCTCCCCGGACAGCTTCCGTTGTTCCCGCTAAATAGTCACGCCGCCGCTTTGGCAACCTCCTCGAACATCCGCAGAATATCGCCCGAAGTCACCGGCCGGCGCGCCTCGCCCGGCTGCAACGGCGCAGGACCGCCATAGGATTTCGGCGCGGTATCCACATGCTCGCCCAGCTTGCGCAGCGCCCCGGCGGTGCATTTATCCCGCCCGCCCATCATGCCGAAAGCATCGAAGTTGAACAGTTTTAGCGCATTCTCATGCGTGATCTTGTTGATCACCCGCTCCGGCAGATCCTTCACCGACTCCCACAGGCCCGAAGCAGATTCCGGCCATACCGAATCCGAATGCGGATAGTCGCATTCATAGGAAACATTATCCTCGCCGATCGCATCCAAATTCTTCAGCCCGAACTTGTCCTCGATAAAGCACGTCATGAAATGCTCGCGGAAAATATCGCTCGGTTTGCGGCCGCCGAAATCCGAATAGGTCCACGCATGATGATGCTCGAAGGTAAAGTCAGCGCGCTCCAGGAAATACGGAATCCAGCCGATGCCGCCCTCGGAAAGCGAGACTTTCAGGTTCGGATAACGCTGCAACGCTTTCAGGAACAGCCAGTCCGCCGCGCTGTTGACGATGGAAATCGGCATCGTGACAATCCACGCATCAATCGGCGAAGCCGCCGAGGCATGCGGCGCCGAGGCGCCCGAGCCGATATGGATGTTGATGACGACATTGTTCTCCGCGCAGACCTTCCACAGCGGCTCCCAATGCTCGTCATGGATGCTCGGCTGCCCACGCAGGGAGGGATTGTCGCTAAAGGAAATCGCGTGACAACCCTTCTTCACCACGCGGCGGATTTCCTCCACCGTCGCGTTGATATCCCAGTACGGCACAATGGCATTGGGAATATTGCGGCCCGGATAGCTGCCGCACCACTCGTCGATATGCCAGTCGTTATAGGCTTTCAGCAGCGTCAGCGCGTTCTGCTTGTTCTGGAATTGGTGGAACAGAATACCGTCGAAGGCCACCACGCTGGGGAAATTCAACCCGGCGAGAATGCCGTTGGCGTTCATATCCTCGATGCGGGCGTGAATATCCCATGCTCCCTTGCGCATCTGGTCGAAGGAGATCGGCTCGCAGCCATACTCCTCGCGCATCCGCCCGACCACCGCGTTCAGCCCGACATTGCCCACCTGTCTGTCCTCGAACAGCCAGTAATCCTTGCCGTTCTTGTCGCGCAGAAGTTTTGGCGCAAACTCCTTCTGCGCCGCCGTAAGGTGCTGGTCCCACATAGTGGGCGGCTCGATAATATGGTCGTCGACACTCACGATGATGATATCGTTCATTTCCATCTTGTTTAACTCCCCCAAGATTTTTGACTTTGGCGTTGCGTTTCACCCATTTGCGGCGGTAAAACTGATAAAGTGTCAGTTATATATATCAAAGAAAGTCCCTTGTCGAATGTTTAAATCACCCGCCGGTAGAATTTTTTATAAAATTTGCAAAATTTTGTTTGGCCAGGACTAATACCAGCCGCCGAATTTTCTGACTCTCCGGGGATTCCCCCGACGCGGTGAGTTATGATTCGATGTTTCCCGTTGATTTGATTGATGGGAGGCGGTGATGGCTGTGGCGATTGCGGTTACCAATACGGACTACACGGCAGTGGATTTGCGGCGGCTGATGTCGAAGGAACGTGACGGCCAAGTTGTGAGCCGTCTATCGGCACTGGAGCTGATCCTTGAGGGTCATTCCCGAACGGTGGCGGCGGAACAGCGCGGGATGG
>PLSD01000066.1 GCA_003164135.1 Acetobacteraceae bacterium | reverse complement strand
TTGAGAGTTCTTCACGTCGGACTCCAGCGCCCCCAGCGGCTGCGACGGGCTGCTTGCGGCGTGCTCCGCGTTGATGATCGCCTTGTAGTCGTGCTGTGGGTCGGCCGGTACCAGGGCGCCCGGCACCGAAACATAGCCCGCGCCATCAGGGATCACTGGCGCTTGCGGGGCCGGATAATCGGTCGCGGACGCGGCGCCAACCAGGGCCAGCGCGAGCCCCACCGCGAGAATGTTCCATTTCATTCCGTGCGTCTCCCTCGTGGCCGGCTCATTCTTGGCCGGTCCGATTGCGCCCGGCGATCAGCTTAGACCAACTGCCCCCCGCGCGCGACCCCGATCGTGATCAGCCGTCATTTCCGAAAGGCCCGGCGAAAAGGACTTTCTACCCCGCCAAGAAATACTGCGACCGCCGGAGCATCTGGCTCTCGGCCACCATCACCTTGGGCAGCGCGGCCGCGATGCGCGACACGGTTTCATTGGTGGCGCGCGTAAGCGGCAGGCGCATGCGGCCATCGCCGATTCCCAGTTCCGCCAGCGCGGCTTTCAGGGGAATCGGGTTGCTTTCCAGCCCCAGAGCTTCCACCAGCGGGGCCAACAGGTCGCGCATGCGTTCAAACGTATCAACATCTCCGCGGTCCCACGCCGCGTGCAGGATCGAGCACAGCTTCGGCGCCAGATTGGCAACCACCGACACGCACCCCGCCCCGCCCGTCGCGCGGTGGGCCGCCGCAGTGGCGTCGTCGCCGGACAGCTGCACCAACCCGGAGCCGCACAGGGCGCGCAGCCGGCCGGGACGGCTCAGATCGCCGGTGGCGTCTTTCAGCGCCATGATCAGCCCCGCATCGAACAGGCGCGCCACCGTCTCATCCGCCACGCGCACGCCCGTTCGCGCCGGCACGTCATATAATATCACCGGCAGATCGCTGACGTGAGCGATGGCACGGATGTGCGCGAAGATGCCCTCTTGCGTCGGCTTGCTGTAGGGCGGCGGCGAACAAAGCAGCCCGGCGGCCCCCACTCCGGTGGCCTCGTGCGCCATCTCCTCGGCAAGCCGCGTGGAAGGCGCGGTGCAGCCCGCGATGACCGGCGCCCGCCCCTTGGCCACCTGGAATGCGATCACGAGCAGCAGCTCCCGCTCCCCGGCCCCCAGCGCCTGGCCCTCGCCGGTGCTGCCCGCCACCACCAGCCCGTTGGTGCCGCCTGCTATCTGCCGCTCGATCAATGCCGCGAAGCTCTTAACATCAAGCCGGTCGCCGGTGAAAAAGCTTGGCAGCGCCACGATCGAGCCGCGCAGCTTCTGCGCGAAGCCCATTTGGGCCAACTCCGCCTGGTTCATGCCACCTGCAACCCCAGCTCACCCGCAACCAGGATTCTTCCCGGCTCGAACAAGGGCTTCAGCGCCCGGAATCCGGCCTGGCGCAGAGCGCTCAGGATCGCGACTGTAACCCCCGGGACGCGCCGCACCGGCAGGCTGAGGATCACGTGTCCTCCCGCCGTCAACGCCCGCCTTGCCCGCGTGATAACCGCGATGAAATCCTCGATTCCGGCATCTTGATCAACCAGCTTGCCGCCAACGATCACCAGATCCGCCTGCCCCTGCGGGGCTGCCTCGCCACGGCGAAGCTCCAGCACATGCAGATACCCAACCCGCATCAGCCCGCAGACCACACCCACGTCGGGCCCGAAGATCACGGCTCGCCGCCCCTCTCGATAGGAGGCGGCGAGCCGGATCAAGGGATCATCCTCACCCTGCACCGGCACCAAATGATGACGCACCAGCATCTCGCGCGAAGCCATAGCCATGTGACCAGTTCTCCAAAGACCGCCCGGTTCGGGCGATTGCGGCGGAGATTAAGAATCACGGCATAAAAGCGCGATTGTGATTTCGCGGCGCGGAAAGAAACGCGGCGTAAAAATCGGGCGCGGAATGAGCGGGGCCGAAGCCCCGCCCGTTCACCCGCGCAGAATCGTCCGCCCGGCAAAGCGCGCCGCCGGGCCCAGATTCTGTTCGATCCGGATCAGCTGGTTGTATTTCGCCGTGCGGTCCGACCGCGCGAGCGAACCGGTCTTGATCTGGCCGCAGTTGGTCGCCACCGCGAGATCGGCGATGGTGTTGTCCTCGGTCTCGCCCGAGCGGTGGCTCATCACCGCCGTGTAGCCCGCGCGGGTGGCGATCTCGACGGCTTCCAGCGTTTCGGTCAGCGTGCCGATCTGGTTCACTTTCACCAACAGGCTGTTGGCGATGCCTTCCTTGATGCCGCGGCGCAGACGCACCGGGTTGGTGACGAAAATATCATCGCCCACGATTTGCAGCTTCTTGCCCAAGCGATCGGTTTGCAGCTTCCAGCCTTCCCAATCATCTTCCGAAGCGCCGTCCTCGATCGAAACGATCGGGTAGCGCGCGGCAAGGTCCTCAAGATAGTCGGTGAAGGCCGCCGCATCGAGCGTCTTGCCCTCGCCTTCCAGATGATAGAGCCCGTCCTTGAAGAACTCGCTGCTGGCGCAGTCGATCGCGAAAACCACATCGTCGCCGGGGCGATAGCCGGCCTTTTCGCAAGCGCGGCTGATGAAACCCAGCGCCTCGTCGGCCGATTTCAGATTGGGCGCGAAACCGCCTTCATCGCCCACGCTGGTGGAAAGCCCGGCTTCAGAGAGCTGCTTCTTCAGCGCGTGGAAAATCTCGGCCCCCACCCGCACGGCGTCGGCGATCGTCGGCGCGCCAACCGGCTGGATCATGAATTCCTGAATGTCGATCGGATTGTCAGCGTGCTTGCCGCCGTTCACGATGTTCATCATCGGCACCGGCAGGGTGCGTGCGTTCGTGCCGCCGACATAGCGATACAGCGGCAGCCCCAGATGATCGGCGGCAGCCTTGGCGGTGGCGAGCGACACCGCCAGGATGGCGTTCGCGCCCAGACGTGATTTGTTGGGCGTGCCGTCAAGTTCGATCATCGCCTCGTCGATCACCACCTGGTCCAGTGCGTCGAAGCCGCACAAGGTCTCGAGGATTTCGCCCTCGACGTTGGCGCAGGCCCGCTGCACGCCCTTGCCGCCATAACGCGACTTGTCGCCGTCGCGCAGTTCCGATGCCTCATGCGCGCCGGTCGAGGCGCCCGATGGCACCGCGGCGCGGCCAAAACCGCCGGATTCGAGCAACACATCGACCTCGACGGTCGGGTTGCCGCGGCTGTCGAGAATTTCACGGGCAATGATATCGGCGATTGCGGTCATGGCGGCTCCATTCACAAGAAAAGTGAGGAAGCCTGCCTATCAAACCGCGCCGCACAATGCCAGGGGGAAGCGTCAGAAACTATTTACTATCCCGCCAAAGCGCGCGCCGTCACGCGGTCGATCTCGGCGCGCACCAAACGTTCCACCATCGCCGGTAAATTTTGATCGAGCCACGATTTCAGCATCGGGCGCATGGTCTCCAACGCCATGTCTTCCAGAGTCGGCCCGCCGCGATAGACCGGCATCTGGCGCTCGGCGTTCAGGCTGCGCATCAATTGGCCCACCGACGCCACCGCGGCAACCTCGGTTTCACTGGAGATTAGGCCAGAATCAGAGCGAGAATCAGAGCGAGAATCAGACCGGGAATCGGGCCGGGAATCGGGCCGGGCCGGGGGCGCTGCCTGCATCGTTTCAGTTTGTTCCATCTTGGGCTCCCATCCGATTGAGACCGGTGCGGCGGTTAAAGCTGGGGGCGGTTCAGGCATCACGGCGGGCGGTGATGGCGCTTGCGGCAGCGGGGCCATCATGCTCTGATCGAGCACCAGCACGTCGTCATCGTCAGTATTTTCAGATGGTTGCGGGCTTGCTGCCGCGATTGGCCCCGCGATTGGCCCCGCAGTTGGCGCCATACCGGGATCGAGACTGGCCTCGCGCTCGGGCGGCATGGCCTCGTCCTCGTCCTCGCTCAGGATCCTGCGGATCGAGGCAAGGATATCCTCCATTGAAGGATCCGCAGAGTTTTCCGCCGGAAGTGCCGCCATTTCCGCGCCATTCGTAACCCGGGATGGGTTGGCGGATTGCCCGGCAGGCGCATGTGCTGGACTGCTGCTCATGTCAGATAAAGCCCCTGTTGTTACGCCCGGGGCCGGCGAGAGGGTGCTACCTCTGGCCGCCTGCCTGATCGGGCACGCTTACTCCAAACAGCTTCATATCAACAGAATCATAATAAGCCGTTTCATCATACAGCGGCACATCAAGCGCCAGATCGCGCGCGGTCAACCGCCCCATCGACGACGCAACGCCATAAGACGAGGCCACCGCCTGCGCCAAATTCTGCACCAGCGTGGTGCGCGCTTGCAGCAAATCCTGTTCCTCGATTAGCACATCCAGCGTGGTCGCGGTGCCGACCAGCGCCTCGCGTTCAACGCCCGCAAGCGCGATTTCGTCGGCCGACACCTGGGCGCGATCGCTGTCCACCGCCGCCTGATTGGCTACGAAGGTCTGATAGGCCTGCACCGCCGAGGCCCTGGACGACAGCCGTTCATCGATCAATTTTTGTTCGCTTTGTTGCACCTGCTCCTTGGCTTGGCGCACTTTCGAATATTCCGCGCCGCCCTGATACAGCGGCACCGTCACCGACAGGAGCGCCGCGGCATCGTTGGTGATCAGCCCGGTCTGCGCCTGATCATTGGTGCGGGTGCCTTGGAGCAGGGCGCTGATCTGCGGCAGCAGCGCCGAGAACTGGAGATCGACGTTATCGCGCGCCGCCGCCACAGTGAATTCCGCCGCCACGACGTTGGGATTGTTTTTCGCGGCGATCGCGCCAGCCTCGTCGGCGTCCTTCACCTTCAACGCCAGCATCGAAGGCGGCACCAGATCAACGGGAGGCGATCCGATGTCGTGTTCATAGGCGGCATTGGCCGAGGCCAGATTGCCTTGCGCGGTCGCTACCTGAGCGATGGCGCCATCCAGCGCCGCCTGCGCCTGGGCCACATCCGTCTGGGTCAGTTCGCCGACTCGGAAGCGATCCTGGGTGGCCTTCAACTGAACCGCCAACACCTGCTGGTTGTTGGTGTTGAGATCGAGCAACTGCTGATCCTCGATCACCGTGACGTAATCGCTGATGCCCTGGGCGAACACCTTCTCCTCGGTCGCGATCAGATTGGCGCGCTCGGCATAGACGGTGTTCTTGGCGCGGTGGGTGTTGGCGCGCGTGGCGCCGCCGCGGAATATCGGCTGGCTCAACTGCACCTCAGCGGTATAAAGATTGCGATTATTGCCGATGGTGCTGGTGGTTCCGTACTGGGTCCGGACCTCGTTGCCGTTGTCGCGGCCTCTCTCGCCGGTGATCGTTACCGTCGGGCGCCAGCCTGCCAGCGCCTGCGGCACGTCTTCATCGGTCGCGCGCAGATTGGCTTGCTCGGCCAGCAAGGTCGGGTTGCTGTGATAGGCCTCGATCATGGCGTCTTGCAGGGTGGTGGGCGCGGCAAAAGCCGAACCGCCCGCCAGAATGGCTCCGAAGGAAAATCCCAAGGCAACAACGAAACGCATCAATTCTCTTCCTCGTATTGTCCACGCCTTGGGTGCGAGCACCCGGCGGCGCGGAGCATTGGCTCCGTTCAATCATCGCCCAGCCGGGGGCGCAAGATCCACAAGATCAATCGAAGCTGAAGCCCGGCTTGGGCAGCAGCGCGGGCAGAACCGGGGTCTGGCAATCAAATAATTTGGTCACCACCAAATCGTTCCCCCGCAGATCGGCGCGCACCGCGGTGCCGGCGCCCTCGGCCGGCACGATCACGGCCACGATCCGGCCCTCGGGCGCCAGTTGCGCCGCCAATCCATCGGGAATTTCCGGCACACCGGCTTCGATCACAATGGCGTCATAGGGGGCGAACGCCTGCGCCCCATACTCGGCCTTGCCCGCCACCTGTTTGATCTCCGAAGGCAGCACCCGGGCCGCGATTGCCCTGAGTGCAGCATCATCCTCGAGCGCGGTTACATGGGCGCCGATCATCGAAAGCAGCGCCGCGCCATAGCCCGTGCCGCTCGCCACCACCAAAACCTTCTCGCCGTGCTGCACCGAAGCCGCTTCCAGCAGCCGCGCCAGGATCATCGGTTCCATCAGATAACGGCCATTGCCCAGTGGCACGTCTTCGTCGATGTAGGCGAAATCGGCCAGCGCGGCCGGCACGAACAGCTCGCGCTTGAGCGTGCGCAGGGCATCGAGCAGCGTTTCGTCGTTCACCTTGTTGGGGCGGATCTGGCTGTCCACCATATGTTTGCGCGCGTTGGCAGTGTTCAGAACGGGCAGGTCCATGGCTCTCTCGCGAAATTGGTCCCGACCTTATAGGGCGCGAAAGGGCCGAAAGCCAAGCGCGGAGGATATAAAATGCGGTAAGCCGGTGCATCGGTTACAAAATGAAGCTAAGAACGACGAGTGATCCAAATTATTGTTACAACGCTGGAGCTTGCCGCCGTCACCAGCCTGCTGCTGATGCTGCTCGTGCCGCCGTTGGCCTGGTGGCTGGTGCGGACTCGCGGCTGGGCGGCGGATGTGATCGATTCGGTCACCTCGCTGCCCCTGGTCCTGCCGCCCACCGTGCTGGGCTTCTATCTGCTGGTGTTCATGGGGCCGCAAGGGCCGCTGGCGCCGGTGTTGCATCTGTTCGGGCTGCGCAGTCTGGCTTTCAGTTTTGGAGGGCTGGTGGCGGGTTCGGTGGTTTATTCGCTGCCCTTCGCGCTGGCACCCATCCGCGCCAGCTTCGCGGCCATTCCGCGATCGTTGCTCGAGGCCGCGACCTCGTTGCGTGCTTCCGGGTTCGACCGATTTTTCAGCGTCGTGCTGCCGCTGGCGCGCCCGGGGTTGGCCGCGGGACTGATCCTGTCCTTCGCGCACACCATCGGCGAATTCGGGGTGGTGCTGATGATCGGCGGCGATATCCCCGGCCAAACCCGTGTGCTGTCGACCACCATTTTCGATGCGGTCGAGACCCAGGATTGGGCCACGGCCCACGAAATTTCCACTGGACTGTTACTTTTTTCCTTCGCGGCGATCCTGGCGCTGCGGCGATGGGGTCGAGGGCTGGGGAGCCGCGGGCTGGAGGGCGTGAAATGAGCGACATCACCGCTTCCCTGACCGGCACGCTTGGCCGATTCGCGCTCGACGCCCAATTTTCCACCCCCGCCACCGGCATCACCGGCCTGTTCGGGGCCTCGGGCAGCGGAAAAACCAGCATTTTGCGTTGCCTGGCCGGGCTTCACCGCCTGCCGGGCGGGCGGGTGGTTTGCGGCGGCGAGGCTTGGCAACAGGGTGATCATTTCACCCCGCCTTTCCAACGGGGCGTGGGGCTGGTGTTTCAGGAGGGCGCGCTATTTCCCCATCTGGATGTACGCGGCAACCTGGCCTACGCCGAGAAACGCGCGCCCAAAGAACGTGAACATGGGGGCCGGATCGGCTTTGATGCGGTGATCGACATGCTCGCGCTCGCACCGCTGCTCGCACGCCGGGTTGCACATCTTTCCGGAGGCGAACGCCAAAGGGTGGCGATCGCCCGCGCCTTGCTCGCCCAGCCGGTCCTGTTGCTGCTCGACGAGCCAGTTTCCGCGCTCGATCGCGCCGCCAGCACCGAAATTCTCTCCGCCCTGGCAATTCTGGCCACGGAACTCATGCTGCCGATGCTCTATGTCAGCCACGACCTGGCTGAAATCGCCCGCATCGCCGATCACCTGGTGCTGCTCGACCAGGGCCGCGTCGTGGCCGCAGGCTTGTGCCCGGACCTGCTCACCGATTTGTCGTTGCCGCTGGCCGCAAGCCCCCACGCAGTTTCCGTGCTGCAAGCCCATGTAACCCGCCATGATCTCGGGGCGCAGATCACCACTCTAGCGATCGATGGCCAGGAATGGCAGATCCCGGCAGTGTCGGCGCCCACCCGCACCACATGCCGATTGCGGGTGATGGCCTCCGACGTCGGGCTTGCCCGCAGGGCACCCCAAGGCACCACAATCCTGAACATGCCCCAGGCGCGCATCATTGCTGCCAAGCCGCTGCCCGAGACAGGCCAAATAAACGTGGCGCTGCGATTGGGAGAGCACGGCCTGGGCCAAACCCTGATGGCCCGGATCACCCGCAAATCATGGGAAAGCCTGGCGTTTCAGCCCGGCGACAACGTGGTACTGCTGATCAAGGGCGTGGGACTGGTCGAGCCCGACTAAGGCTTACTCGACCTAGACCCATCCGGCTTTTTGAACGGCAACAACCCGGCCTTCATGCTGACCATCATATGCCGCGCCCGCGCCATCGCGCGTTCGGCCAATTCGGGCGGCAGCACATCCTTGCCGGCGCGATCCAGCGCCATCAGCCAGCGCGCGAAATGATGTTCCTCGATCGGCAAGCCCACATGCGGCGCATAGGCCGTGCCCACGTAGCGTTTGGTGCCCAGCAGCGCGGTGGACCAGAAATCGCTCACCACTTGCACATGGTGGTCCCAATCCTTGATCGCGGCTTCGAACAACGGCCCCAGTTCGGGATCGGCACGCGAGATTTCGTAAAACCGCAGCACAAAAGCGCGAATGGTGGCCTCGTCGGCGGCGCGTGTTGGTTCGGACATCTTCAGGCCCCCGCTGCTTCCTGACACGCGAAATCATTCACCAGCCCGCGCGGACTTTGCCCAACGCGGCACAGCGCCAAATGATCACCGGCCTGCATTTCATAAACCGATTCCCGCATATCCGGCTGCTTTGCCTGCCAATGCACGTGAATCTCGCCCAGATAGGCAAATTGCCCCCACACGGCCTTCACCCCCGGCCAAGTGCCGGCCCGCCAGACCCGTTTCATCGCGCCGGGTTCATAGCGGCCGCGGGACAGCGCGCCTTGCCGTAAATCGGCCAGCACCTCGCCCACCGCAGCCGTGGCGGCCGGATTCTCGCCCGCGACGGGGCGAATCACCTTGATGAGCGTGGCCGGAATATGTCCGGTCACCCGCACCCCGGCCAGCCCGCCGCTGAATTGCCCCGCGATGGTGGAGGCGCGGTCCCATACGCCATCAAACCGCAATTCCGCCGGGCCGCTCCACCAGCGCAATTTGACGTGATCCTCGTCGATGCCTCCCGAGGCATTGGCTTCGGCACCCACCGCACAGGTGGCCGAAAGACCGCCCGCCAAATGCCGCATCAGGCAAATGTCGCGGGTGTCCGTTTCACCGCTGTAGAGAATACGAACGCCCGAGAACGGCCCGATCGTTAATGTGATCAGATTAGGCCCGGTCATCGCCCAATAGCCGGACAACCGCGGTGCCGTGACCACGAGATTATCGGCGGCCTGCGCAAACGCAGCACCGGGAAACACCAGACAGGCCAGCGAACATAAGGACAATGCCAGGCGCATCTTGCGGGGCGCCTGATAGGGTTTCTGCATTCGCTGGCCTCCCTGGCTTACCTAGGCTTGCGCTGCGGCCCACGCGATTGTTGCGCCGGCCGGCCTGCCGGGCGCGCATCGCCACGGCCCTGGCCCTGGCCCTGACCTTGGCCCTGCCGCCCTTGTTGGTTGCGTCCACCGCCACCCATCACCGGAGGCTTCATGCGCGAAAGCCGCGCTTCCTCAGAATGAAAGGGATGATCCGTCACCACCGGCACCGGCTGCCCGATCGTGCGTTCGATCGCCGTCAGCCAGGCGCGATGTTCGGGTTCGCACAAAGTCACCGCCAGCCCCTCGCGCCCGGCGCGCGCGGTGCGGCCGATGCGATGCACATAGCTTTCCGCCACGTTCGGCAGATCGTAATTGAACACATGGCTCACGTCGTCCACGTCGATCCCGCGCGAGGCGATGTCGGTGGCCACCAGCACGCGCACCGCGCCCGATTTAAAGCCAGCCAAAGCCCGCTCGCGCTGACCTTGCGACTTATTGCCGTGGATCGCCTCGGCGGGCGAACCTGCGGCGGTCAGCGCCTCGGCCACCTTGTTGGCGGTGTGCTTCGTCAGGGTAAAGATCAACGCACGGCTGACCGTGGGCGGCTTCACCAGCATCTTCAGCAGCGCCATTTTGTTGGCGGCGTCGGTGAACATCACGCTCTGGCCGATCCGGTCCACGGTGGTCGAGGGAGGAGTAACTTCCACCCGCGCCGGATTGCGCAGCAGCCCAGACGCCAATGACGAGATTTCCTCGGGCATGGTGGCCGAGAACAGCAACGTCTGACGGCTGGCCGGCAGCAGCGCCACGATTTGGCGGATCGGCTTCACAAAGCCCATATCGAGCATGTGATCGGCCTCATCCAGCACCAACACGCTGGTTTTGCTCAGATCAATGTGACCCTGGCCGACCAGATCGAGCAGGCGGCCCGGAGTGGCGGTCAGAAAATCGACGCCTTTTTTCAGCGCCGCGACCTGATGGAATTGGTTCACGCCGCCAAAAATCACGCAATGGCTGACGCCCAGATTGCGGCCATAAGCGACCACGCTTTGATCGATCTGCGAGGCAAGTTCGCGCGTCGGCGCCAGGATCAGCACGTTCACGCAGCGCGGCGTGGCGCGGTGCGGGGTCGCGGCCAAGCGGTGCAAGATGGGCAGCAGGAACGCGGCGGTCTTGCCGGTGCCGGTCTGCGCCAGGCCCAGCAGGTCGCGGCCGGTCAGCAAATGGGGAATTGCCTGCGCCTGGATCGGCGTGGGGTTGGTGTAGCCTTCCTGCGCCAAAGCCTGGAGCAGTTGAGGATTCAAGCCGAGTTCGGCAAACGAAGGGGTAATGGGAGCGACATGGCTCATGATGATAGCTGCGCCTCCTGGGCGCGAGAGTCGGCACGGCAAGGCAGCGCGACAGAATCGCGCCAGACATCCGGCTGAGTGCGGAGAAAAAAGGGACCGCCGCCCTGGCGCGGACGATCCGCAGGGGGTTCCTAGGCGGGGCGGCAGGGAAAAGGCAAGCTTTATCGAGGCACATCGGCCATGCGTTCGGCCAACCGATTGATCGGAAAGCGAAATCGCCGGCGCGTTGCCCCCCCACGTTACTGCCCCCGCCTTACCGCCCTAAAATCTTCTGCATCAATACCAGATCGAGCCAGCGATCGAATTTCCGCCCGACCTCGGGCATGCGGCCGGTCTCGACGAATCCAAAACGGCGATGCAACGCCAGCGAAGCTTCGTTCTCGGCGTCAATCGCGCCGATCATCACATGTATCCCCGCCGCGATCGCCCGATCGATCAAAGCCCGCAACAAAACGGCCCCAGCGCCCCGCCGGTGGACGCTGGGCGCCACATAGACCCTATGTTCCACGGTATGAGCATAGCCCTCGAAAGGACGAAATGATCCATAACTGCCAAAACCAATCACTTCGCCATTGATCTCGGCGACCAGCACCGGGAAATTCCGCGACACCAGTTGCCGCCACCACTCGGTCCGACCTTCAAGATCGACCGGCGTCACGCTCCACATCGCGGTTGTCACCAAGATGGCGTGATTGGTAATCGCCAGAATCGCGGACAGGTCGGTCTCGACCGCATCACGAATGTTCATCATTGGGGTAGAGAACAACGATCCGCCCTTGGGCGCAAGCCGCCCGCTGGCTCAATCGCAATAGCTGTCAGAGGAAACTGGTGCCGACACCCGGGATTGAACCGGGGACCTACTGATTACGAATCAGTTGCTCTACCGCTGAGCTATGTCGGCCTCGTACCGGCAGGCTATATCGAAGCCGAAGCCTCGCCGCAACTGCCCACCGGCCCGAACCGGCATTTTGGCCGCCGGCACCCGGCGGCCATCCCTTCAGTTCTGGCTGCTACCGCTGGTCTTGCTCAGCGGAATCCCCACAAACAGCGCCTGCCCCTGCCGGACAATCCGCAAAGCCACCGCCGAGGCACCAGACTTCCGGGCAGCCTCAATATCGGCCACCGCGTCATCGGGCGAGGTCACATTCTGCGGCCCCACGCCAACCAGCAGGTCGCCCTGCTGCAACCCAGCCTGGTCCGCCAGCGAATCCGGCTTCACCGCCGCAATCAACGCGCCCGCCGCATCGTCCGGCAGGTTAAGCTGGCTGCGCGCATCCGGCGTCAATGGCGCCAGCGTCAGCCCCAGTTCGCCCTGCGCGGGTGCTGGTGCCGTCTGGCTGCTACCGCCCTGCTGAAAGCCGGCATCCGGGTTCGCCGGCATAACCGTCACCGCCACCGAAATATCATGCGGCTTGCCACCACGGACGTACGTAATCGCCGTGTCGTGCCCGGGGATCACATTGGCAATATCCGCCGCCAGATCATTCGGGTTGGTCACCACCGCGCCATCCACCTTGGTAATCACGTCACCCGGCTGCAGCCCCGCATGCGCCGCCGGGCTACCGGCTGAAACCGCCGCCACCAGCGCACCGTCATTGGTCGGGTCAGCCGTCGGCAGCCCCATCGCCTGCGCCACCTGCGGCGAAATCTCCTGCGCCGCCACGCCCAGATACCCGCGCACCACCTTGCCGCCGGAAATCAACTGGGTCACCACGTGTTTGATCATGTCGGAGGGAATCGCAAACCCGATCCCCACCGACCCGCCCGTGGGCGTCAAAATCGCGGTGTTAATACCAATCACCTGCCCATGCTGGTCAAACAGCGGGCCGCCGGAATTCCCCTCGTTAATTGGCGCGTCGATCTGGATGAACTTGTCATACGGCCCATCGCCAATGTCGCGCCCCAGTGCCGAAACAATCCCCGCCGTCACCGTGCCGCCCAGGCCAAACGGGTTGCCCATCGCCACCACCCATTCCCCCGGCTCCACATTCGCCGACGAACCAAGCTCAACAAACGGCAGCAGCTCCCCGGCGCTAATCTTCAGCACCGCCAGGTCGGTTTTCGGGTCCATCCCCAGTATTTTCGCCGGATAGCTCTTCCCGTCGGAAAGCGTCACGCTCACCGTCTTCGCATCCTTCACCACATGGTAGTTGGTCACCACAATGCCGGAGGAGTCGATAATAAACCCGGACCCCTTGGCCTCAACCACCTGCGGCTGCGCCTGGAACCCCTGCATCCCGCCAAAGGGGAAGCCCGGCGGAAACCCTGGGAGCTGCGGCGCGCCGTTCTGCGACTGGCTATCGCCGCCCCCGCTGGAATCCTGGTCGTCCGCGGTCTGGTCGAGCTTCAGGTGCACATCGATGGAAACCACCGCCGGCGTCACCTGTTTCACCAAATTGGTAAAATCCCCCACCGGGGTAAAGTTGCTCTGCACCGCCGCGGTTGCATCCAGCGGCGAGGGTGCAGCCAGCGCAGGCCCCACGCCCGCCAAAGCCGTCGCGCCCAGCAGAACCAGTGTCAGGGCTGCTGGAAGGCGGGCGGTGCCACGTTTCATTTTCATACGCATTAGCAAATATCTCTCCTGTGGCGTCGTCGTGATAGCAAATCGTAACCTTAGATAATGCACGTTTTTCGTGCCAAGATAAGGCTGGGCGAGGTGAAATAACCGTTACCTAAAAGACACAGCCAAACAAATTCTTAGAAATTTAACGCGGCCTGTTACATTTATTCACCCAGCCCAACCGCCTCACGCCCCGTCGCTTACATCCACCAGCACAATCTCGGCCGCACTCACCGCCTCAATCTCCACCTCGGGCTCCTCATGCAGGGCCACCCCGTCACGCGCCCGCGCGCTCACGCCGTTCACCTTAATCTCGCCGCTCGCCGCCACCAAATAAGCCGCCCGCCCCGGCAACAGCTTGTAATGCGCCCGCTCCCCCGGCGCCAATTTCGCCGCCAGCACGGCCGCATCCGCATACAGCGGCAACGCGCCCGCCTGTGCATCCGCCGGCCGCCCGCTCGCCAGCACGCTCAACCCCTGCCCCGTCGCGCGCGGAAACTCCTTGGTCCCCCAGCCCGGCTCCACACCCATCTGGTCCGGCAGTATCCAAATCTGGAACAGCCGCGTCAGCTCCTCCTCCAGATTATGCTCGGCATGGGTAATCCCCCGCCCGGCATGCATCACCTGCACGTCCCCGGCCCGTGTCGCCCCCTCGTTGCCCAGGCTATCGCGGTGCGTAATCGCCCCCTGCCGGATAAACGTGACAATCTCCATGTCCCGGTGCGGATGCGCGCCAAACCCCGTCCCCGGCGCCACCTCATCATCGTTCCACACGCGCAGCCGGCCAAAGCCCATGCGCTTGGGGTCGCGGTATTCGCCAAAACTAAAGTGGTACCTCGCGTTCAGCCACTCATTACGGAACGCGCCAAGCGAGGAAAACGGACGTACATCAATCATGGAACCGGCCTTTCATTTATCCGCCCCATGTAGGAAGCCGCCGCGCGCATTTCACCCCAGATGAATGCGGTTAAGACTGCCTCAAAAGTCATTATGGTGAGTCGTATAGCGGGGATTTTCGAGCACCGGAGCGGAGCGTACGTTAAGTACGTGAGCACCGGAGCTTAAGACAAATCGCCGCTAGACGGCCACCAGAGTGACTTTTGCCCTACCGGTTCATCAACACCGGCAGGGTCGCATTCTCCAGCACATACCGCGTCACCCCGCCCAGAATCAGCTGCCGCAACCGCGAGGCGGTCGAATAAGCCCCCAACGCCATCAGATCCGCGCCAAAATCAGCCGCCGCCGCCATCAACCCAGCGCCCACCACCCTGTTACGCGGAAAAAACTCCCGTACCTCCGCCGCCACCCCATGGTGCAGGATATATTCCGCCACCTCGGCGGCACTCGGCCCAGGGCGGAAATAATCCGGCGAGTGCAAAATGCACACCGCTTCCGCCTGCCGCACAAACGGCATCGCCGAGGCCAGCGCCGAGGCCGCGAACGCCGTCCCGTTCCATGCAATGACAACCCGCTTGCCTATGCTCTCCGGCGGCACCACCGGCGCCAGCAGCACCGGCCGCCCGGAATCGAACATCACCGCATGCAGCGCATCCGCCGCCGCAACATCCTCCCCGGCCTGCGGGTGCGGCACAATGGTCAGGTCCGAAAGCCGCGCCTGATGCGCAATCAGCTGGTCCTCCCGCCCGGTCAGCGTGGTAAAACTCGCACTCGGCTCATTGCGTCCCGGCAGCGCATCGCCCACCGCCACCACCTGCTCCTCGGTCACCGCGTAAAACAATTCGCGCAGGCTCAACGCGCGCGAGCCGCTTTCCCGCTCCGTGGCACTCATCATCTCCTCGATCATGGCGCCCGACAGCCCTTCCCCGGCAATCGGCACAATGTCCCGGGAATCCGCCCGGATATGCAGCACCTGCAAATGCGCGTTCCACATCTTGGCCAGCATCAGCCCGGCATGCAGCGCCGCCTCGGCGGAGGCCGAACTGCTGACCGGAAGCAGAAATTTGCGCACCGACATTAAAGCCTCCTCGGATAATTAGTTTTGCCTATATATCAAAGTCTATTCGAGGGCCAGGAACGCAATATCCCGCGGCCGGTGCGTCAGGTGCTCGCCGCCATCCACCGTAATTACCGTCCCCGTCAGCGACGGCGTCTGCAAAATAAACAGCACCGCGCGCGCGATATCCTCCGGACTCGCCCCCCGCCGCAGCGGATTCTCCCGCCACGCCCGCTCAAATTTCTCCGCCGTCTGCTTGGGCCCCGGCAGCGTCAGCCCCGGCGCAATGCCGCAAACCCGTATATTTGGCGCCAGGCTCAGCGCCATCATCTCCGTCGCCGCCGCCAGCGCCGCCTTGCTCAAGGTGTAACTGAAAAAATCCGGGTTCAAATTGCTCAGCTTCTGGTCGAGCATGTTAATAATCACGCCCTGCTCCGGCTGCTGCGCGGCAAAAGCCTGCGCCAGCAGCACCGGGGCAATCAGGTTCGGCCCCATATGCGCCGCCAACTGCTCCGCCGTGGTACTGGTCACGGTGTCGAACACAAACCGCGAGGCATTGTTAATCAACCCCGCCAGCGGCCCCGCCTCGGCAACCAGCCGCGCCGGCACCGCCGGATCAGCCAGATCCCCCAGCACCACCCGCGCGCCCAGCTCCGCCGCCAAGGCCCGCGCCTCCGGCCCGGAGCGGTGCGCATGAATAATCACGGGGAACCCCGCCGCAACGAGCGCCCTGGCCATCGCGGCACCCAAACGTTTCGCGCCGCCGGTAACTAAAATCGGATTCATGACCATGAGTTATATTTTGCCTGCGCGCGGGCCGCCAGCCCCCCGCCAGTCGCATAACCCAGCGTTTCCGGCAAAACCCATCGAGGCCGGATCACAAACTGACCCAGCCTCGTGTTCTCTAAAAACCCGCTACAGTATGGCCCGGGTTAGCTCCGGGGCAGCGAGCGCAGATACGCAATCAGATCGCCGCGATCAACCGGGCTCGGCATGCCCATGTGCATCTCCGTTCCCGGATGCGGCATCTTGGTGCCCGCGACGGCAATTTCCGGATCCCTCAGGAATTTCTCCAACTGATCGTCGGTCCAAACAATATTGGCTGTTTGCAGCGCCACCGAAAAATGGAACCCCGGCGTGGTCGCCGCATGCATACCGTAAACGCCGGCCAGACTCGGCCCAATCCCGTTCTGCCCCGGCGTCACGCTGTGGCAGGCGGCACATTCGGAGGTAAACAACGTCTTCCCCCGGTCAGCACTCTGCGCCGCCGCGGTGCTAACAAGCGCCACGCTGGCAACCGCACATAAAGTCATTAAATTAAATATCTTCACAACCTGTGTTTCCTTTGCTTTTTATTGTGGCACCAAGCGAATACCCTGAAATTCGGTTTCCTCTTGCTGTCTGACGTGCAACCAAGACTAAGACCCCTCCCCCTGAAGGACCTGAAGCATTTTCTGGGTTCGAACACACAAACAAGCCAACCCGCAATGATCAGGCTCCAGGCTTCGAGCAACGCTTCGTCAGCGTAATTGTAATATTAATAATTGCATTGATCGAAATCAATCTCCTCCCCGTTCAGCCGGGAAAGTTTGGCGTCCGCCCGCTACAGCATATCCCGCAACCGGAAATACGTCGTCGCCAGCAGCAGCGCCGGCACCCTGAAGGTCCGCCCGCCGGGGAACCGCGCATGCGGAATCCCCGCAAACACGTCAAACCGCTCCGCCTGCCCGGCAATCGCCTCCGCCACCAGTCTCCCCGCCAGCCCCGTCAGCGCCACCCCATGCCCCGAGAATCCTTGGGCATACAGAATATTATCCGCCAACCGGCCAAAATGCGGCGCCCGGCTCTGCGTAATGTCCACATTCCCGCCCCATAAATACTCCACCCGCGCCCCCGCCAGCTGCGGAAACACCCGCAACGCCCGTTTCAGCATGGAGTGCTTCAACGTGGGCGGCGGCAGCGTCGAGTACGAAACCCGTCCGCCAAACAGCATCCGGTCATCGCTGGAGCGCCGGAAATAATCGAGCACAAAGTTCAAATCCGCCACCGCTTCGTTGCCGGGGATCATCTCCCGCACGTCGGCACGCGGCTCGGTAGCCATAATATAGGTGCCCACCGGCATGATGTACCCTGCCAGCGGCCGCATCAAATCCCCTAAATAAGCCCCCCCGGCGGTCACCAAAAACCCCGCCTTCACTACCCCATGCGTGGTATGCACGGTCACGGTCCGGCCCGGCTCCACCTTCGTCACCCTGGTGCCGGAAAACAGTTTCGCCCCCGCCGCCTGCGCCGCCCGCGCCAACCCCAATGTATAATTCAGCGGATGAATATGCCCGGAAATCCCATCGTCCAGCACCGCCAGATATTTCGGGCTGCGCAACCGCGCCTGCAATTCCGCCCCGCGCAGCAGCCGCCCCGGCGGCGCCCCCAGCTCCACCAGCTCCTCCTGCGCCTCCTCCAGCTCGCGCACCTGCCGGGGCTTTATCGCCGCATGCAGGTAGCCCCGCACCGGATCGCACGGAATATCAAACCGCCGGATCTGCTCGTGCAGCAGTTCCACGCCCTCCATCGCCATATCCCACAGCCGCTTCGCCTTCTGCGCCCCCACCAGCGCCTTTATCTTCGCCTGCCCCGCGGCAAACCCCGGCAACGCCTGCCCGCCATTGCGCCCCGATGCCCCCCAGCCGATATGCTCGGCCTCCAGCACCGCCACGCTATACCCCCGCTCCGCCAGATGCAGCGCCGCCGAAACCCCGGTAATCCCCCCGCCGATCACCGCCACATCCACGCTGAGGTCCCCCTCCAGCGGCCCCGTCACCAGTTCCACGCGTTTGGTCGCTTCGTAATAATTCCCGAGGGTCATCGCAGCACAAGTCCCTGAAATAAATAGCCCCTCATACTGTCCCGTCAGCCCGCATCCGGCAATACAGCCCCAAAATCATTCCTTTTCCGACACGGACCCGCACAAATTGGGGTGCAAGCTTTATTTTAAGCCACACTAACAGTGTGTTATACGGTTTTCCTCACAAGTGTTTCACGTGAAACACCCCCACCCTGGCCATGCCGGCAGCTGGATCGGCATGATCTCGGCATCGCCAAACTCTGACTCTGGACAAAATCCGTCAGGACGCCGGCGCGTAAACCAGCAGCTTCACGCTACCCGGCGCGAACACATAGGACGGCGCGCCGCCCGGATGCTTCGGCGGCCCGGCGGACACCACTTTTGCCGTCACCAGGAAGATGCGTCCATTGCTGGTATCCACCGCCAGCGTGCGCGCCCCAAGCGCGGTTTGCACCGGCGGCAAAGCGTTAAAAGTCTCAGGCGAAACCTCCTGAATCACCGAAAGCGTCCCATCCCGGTTGGCGGAAAACGCCAGTTTGCGGGCGGGGTCGAAATCCGCTGAATCCGTTCCCTTGCCAATCGGCAGCGTCGCCAGAATAGCCCCCGTCTCGCCGTTCACCACCGACATCACCGCATTGGCGCAGGAGGAAAACAGCACATGGTTCGCGGTGTCGATCGCCAGCCCCGTCGGCCCCTCGCAACCCGGCAGCTGCCAGCGCGCGGTAATGGTATCGGTCTTGGTATCCACCCGCACCAGCTCGTTCTTATCGTTAATGTTAATATAGGCCGTCCCAGCCTGGTCGCTCACCATGGATTCCGGTGAGCCGCCAAGCGCAACGGCCGCCCGCACCGCGTCACTGCCGGCATCCACCGCCAGCACCGCATTGGCATCGCCGCCAACGGTCAAAACCTGGTTGCTGGGTGCATCAAACACCATGCCATCGGCGTCTTCCAACGCTGGAATGGTCTTGCTCACCACAAGCGTTTTCAAATCGAAAATGCTGATGCTCTGGCTCTTGCCGCTATCGGCAAAACCCAACCCGGCAGCAGTATCAATCGCCACCCCATGGCTGCCGTTCAATCCAGTGACATGGCCAATAATCGCACCTGTTTTCGCACTCACCACCGTCAATTCCGTGCCGTGCGAAATATACACCCGGCCGGACGGCGCATCGAAATGCAGGTAATCCCATTTGATGCCACCCCCCAGCGGCACGCTTTGCACCAGACGATAAAGCGGCTTGGCCTGCGCGGCAGAAGGGGCACAAAAACCGGCAGCCAAAACCAGGGCGGAGAGTATTGCAGGATAAACTTGTTTTTTCATGGTCAGTTCCTTAAGCGGCCCCCCCCAGGGGCGGCAAATGACGTTTTAAAGTCAACGCCTCGCATATGCCACGGCAATACTTCTGGGGGGTGTTCGCCTGCGCGCAGGTCGCACTAATGGCGGCATCAAAAAATCCGGGAGTCCGCGCCAAAATGAAATTCGAAGACGTCACCAGCGACATCACTCCCCTCGCCCCGGCTGACGACGGCCGCCACCAGCTGCGCGACGAGCCGCTGTGCCGCGAATCCCTGGTTTACACCATCATCCTGCCGGAAGAAAAAATCGCAGGCTGGGTGTATCCGCGCGTCGGCAACGATGGCTTGGCGGCCGGCATCTGCTGCGCTTTCGGCGAGGGCGTCCCCGGCGGCTCCATTTTCGAGGTTTTTCACGACATCCCCGTCCCCGCCAGCATGGATTTCACCAATTGGAACGCGGGTGGCGTCGAGCTGCAACTCCCCGTGCCGCTGCGCACCGCGCAGGTAAAATACACCGGCCAGCGCCTAGCCTATGATTTCAGCTACGAGGCCCTGCACCCCGCCTACTCTTACGAATCCCACCCCGACGGCTGCCCGCAGTTCTTCGCCGACAACCGCTTCGAACAGAGTGGCCGCGTCAAAGGCAGCGTCACCATCGACGGCCGCGTCATTCCCTTCGACGCCCTCGGGCAGCGCGACCATTCCTGGGGGGCGCGCAACTGGGGCGTGAATTACCACTACAAATGGTTCCACGCGACCACGCCGGACGCCGCGGTGCATTTCTTTAAAATGGACTACCTCGGCCGCAGCCTGACGCGTGGCTACGTCTTCAAAAACGGCCACATGTCGCAGATCCAGGATGTGAACGTGCTTGATTTCACGCTGAACGATGAGATGATCCACACCGATATCGAAGTGGTGATCAACGACATCGCCGGACGCACCACCAAGGTGAGCGGCCGCCACTTCGCGCATCAGCCGCTGCCGGTTTCCGAGGAAGTCACTCTCAACGAAGTAGCGATGACCATCGAGATCGACGGCCACCCCGGCCTGGGCTGGTGCGAAATGCAGTGGGACAACCGCTACCTCGCGCACATGAAGCTGCACAAGAACATCCGGCGCTGACCATACTTTAGTTGGCCACACTTTAGTTGGGTCGACAAACACACGGGCGCGTTGTCCCGTGCGAACCGCTGTTACAAGAATAACAAATACAGAGGAACGTGTGAATGCCCAGACTGGATAAAAACCATCCGACGCATGAGTGGATCGCTCAGCTGCGTGAGCGTTTTCCGTGTGAGAAGGAAATCGACCGGGTGCTGACGCGTAAGTTGCAACGCCGCGCGGGACCGCCGTATTCGCCGCTGGCGCTGACCACGCTCATCGAGGGCACGCAGGCGCTGATCCGCAGTGAACTGAAGGGTGATTTCGAGATCATCGACGCCAACTGGCTGTCCGGCGGCGCCTCCAAGCTGCAAATGGTGTTCAAGCTGAAATGGAACCAGCCCGGCGTCGGCCCCACCATCACGCCGATGGTGCTGCGCATGGAACCTTCCGAATCCGTGGTGGAAACCAGCCGGTTGTGCGAATTCCAGATTATCAAAGCGTTGGAAGGCCACATCCCGGTCCCGCCGACCTACTGGGCGGATGAGGAAGGCAAATACCTGCCCTACCCCGCGATGATCTATGGCTTTGCCGAGGGCGTGACCAAACCCACGGCCTCCTCCAGCAATGTCACCGGGGTTGGCACCATGATTCCGCCGGAACTGCGGCCCGTACTCGGTGGGCAGTTCATCAAGCACCTGGGCATCGTGCATTCCTTTGATTGGCGCAACGCCGGGCTAAGCTCCTTCGATGAACCGGCACTTGGCAAACAGGCGGTGGAATGGCAGCTCAACCATTGGGAGCGCGTGTGGGAGGAGGATGCCAACGAGGATGTGCCGGTGATGCGCCTCGCCATGGCGTGGATGCGCAACAACATGCCGCCGGTGGACCATATTTCGGTCATCCATGGCGATTTCCGTACAGGCAACTTCCTCTACACGGAACACAATAACGAAATCTCCGCCTGGCTGGACTGGGAGCTGACGCATCTGGGCGACCGCCATGAGGATCTGGCCTGGACCACGAAGACAGTGTTCGGCCACAAAGCCGAGGATGGCGAAACCTTCCTCGTCGGTGGGCTGGCGCCGCTCGATGAATTCATCGCCGAATACGAAAAAGCCTCGGGCCTGACGGTGAACCGCAAGACGCTGCAGTATTACGACATCTTCAACAGCTTCAAGAGCATTACCATCTGCCTCGCCACCGGTTCGCGCGCCGCGCGCAACGGCAAAACCCACCAGGACGTGCTGGTCGCGTGGCTGGCCGGGATATCCTACGGGCTGCTCGATGAACTGCGAACCCAACTCGAGGAGGTCCTCTGACATGGATATTCGTCCCGCACTGCAAATCCAGACCGTTATCAAGACCCTGACCGACGTTGTGCTGCCGGCGGTGGACCCCAGCAACAAACTCGCCATCGAACAGGCGCGGCTGGCCATCGGCACGCTCAACATCGTGCTGCAACGCCAGGCCCTGATGTACCGCTACGACCGCGACGAACTCGCGCGCGCCCTGGCGCTGGCGGATAACCTGCAAGAACAGGCCAAGGACCTGCCCGCCGCCGCGCATGCGCTGCACGCTTTGGCCAACAGCGCGGAGGTTGGTGCCGACGTTCTGGACCGCGCCAAGACGGACCCCGCCGAACTGGAAGCCACCAACGTTGATTTGCGCGATAAACTCGGCGCGCTGATCACCGCGCTCTACACCGGCCAGGATACCACCAAGCTTAAACATATCACGCACAGCATCACCGCCCACGCCAAGGAACAAATTTTGCGTGAGCGCATCTGGCTGCTCGGCCAGGGCTGGGAGCCGGACCCGAAATCGCTGCCGCCGCTGGAAACCCTAATCTAAGCCCAAGCGATCTGAGACAATACGGCCTGCGGGGAGCAGGCCGCCCCCTCGCGGGGTGAAGAAGCGGCGATAGACACAAAGGATAACGCCATGATTCTGGACAAGGATCTCGAATTCCACCCTACCGACCCGCAGGCCCATAACTGGGCCGAGACCAACTACTTCGCATTCTTTATCCCTGAACATGCGATCTGCGGGCATCTGCAAGCCTTGTTCCGGCCCAATGTCGGCGCGGTGATGAGCGATGTACGCATCTGGCGCGGGCTGGTGGGAAGCCCTGATGATACGTGGTATATTTCTCACCACTCGTATCTGCCGATGCCCAAAAGCCTGCGGGAATATTCGCTGGCAAACGGATTGAGCGTGAAAGCGCTGAGCCCGCGCGATTACCGGGTTGATTACACCGGCGTGGATAACACCAGCATCCATTTCGACGTGCGCGGGATCATGGAACCCTATGACACCGCTGACCCGAAAATGGACCCGGTGACCCGAAAAACTAAAGGTGACGACTGGAATTTTGCCGACGCGTACAATAATCATTTCGACATGAGCGCGCATGTCACCGGCGAGATCACCGTGCGCGGGGAGCGCTTTGCCGTCGATTGCGTGCAGGTGATGGACCATAGCTGGGGGCCGCGGACCGAGGTCGATCTCGCCGCCATGATGTGGCTTGGCGCAACGTTCGATAATAATTTCGCAATTCACGCCTTTTTCCCGGCGGACCCCGCGGAGACTGAAATTCTGCGGCCGCTGGCGCATGGTTATGTCACCGAAAACGGTGAGGTCCGGGGGCTGGTGCGCGGCCAGTTGCATGTCACCCGGCTGGGGTATCAGCCGGTTGCGGTGGTCTTCGATGCCGAGGATGAAACTGGCCGGACGTACCGGCTGTACGGCGCGACCATCGCGGGCGGTCCTTGGCCGGTGTATCCGAACCTCGATGTTGGTCTCGCTCTGGTGCGCTGGACCATGGGCGATAAGGTCGGGCACGGTATGGCGATGGAGAATTCCAGCATGGTTTACCGCAATCCGCGCGGCCGGGGCGCGCGCTACCGGCCGCAGCCCGTGCCGCCGCCGCTGGGGTGATGCAGGGTTGCGTTATACGGTGCTGATGACGACCAAGGTGGTGCAGACGATGATGCACCACGCGGTGTAGAGGTATTTCAGCGGCCATGGTGCGTTGCGCAGTTCCATGAAGTCCATGCCCACGAGCCAGACTTTGATGAAGGCCAGCGCAAGGACGGTTATGGTGGCATAGCCGGTGGCGGTGGTGGCGGCGCGCGCGCCGGTGCCGACGCAGAACGAAAATATGGTTGCGGCGACGAGGATTGCCCAGGTGCAGGTGATGCTGTCGATACGGCGGAAGGTGGCGCGGAGCGCGCGTGCTGAAAGCATGGGCATTTACCGGGCCAGATACAGGATGGCGAAGAGGACGATCCACAGCAGGTCGACCAGATGCCAGAAGGTGGCGCCGCTTTCCAGGTTGCGCAGGTCGTTAGGCCCCGGCGTGGCGCGGCGGCTGACTCCGCGCATGTAGGTAAGTACCCCGAGCCCGAGGAACACGTGGACCAGGTGGATGCCGGTGAAGATGAAGTAGTACATGAAGAAGTCGTTCGTTGCCGGGGTGATGCCGGCGCGGAATTTCTCGCCCCATTCAAAGACTTTGTTGATGACGAAGCCAACGCCGCAGAGCAAGCCGAGCAGGAAGTAAAGCTGCACATTGCCGCTGCCGCCGGCGCGGAATTTTTTAACGCCGGTGGCGACAAACCAGGAGGCGGAGACCAGCAGGATGGTGTTGGCGAGGCCGAACCATGGGTTGAGCAGGGTGCGGGCCTGGGTGAAGACCTGCATCTCCTGGCTCTGCGCGAGGGCGAAGACGGTGAAGAAGATGGAGAACATCACCATGTCGCCGAAGACCAGAATCCAGATGCCTGCTTCGCCCGGCAGGTGCCGCCCGGGCGCTTTCGGGATGGGGGTCAGGTCCTTCGGTGACATGCTGGCATAGGCTTAGCGGGCTGGCGTGCCTGTGTAAAACTGGCCGGCGTTGATGTTGCGGATCATCGCCCAGGTCATCACCAGAATCCACAGGAAGAAGGCGATGAAGGGGATGTAGAGGCCGAGAATGCCGTCCCAGGCGAAGGGGCCGGTTTTGAAGAACAGGATGATGCCTCCTGGGATATACAGCAGCCCGGCCCAGATGTTCACGTAGCCGACCCAGCGCGGATATACCGGGTTGCCGGTGTCGTCCGTGAGCACCGCGACGGCGATGAGGAAGCACCAGCCGGAGAAGATGGGCCAGCTGAACAGCGGCATGAAATAGGCGAGGTCGGCGGCGAACTGCACGACGCTCGGCAGGTATTCCGCCGGGCGGTAGGCCATGACGGCCCAGAAGAAAGCCATCATCATGGCAATCGCGGTGCCGCAGCCGACGCAGGCGAGCTGGGCGTAGCTGAGTGCGGGGAAGTTGCCTTCCTTCTGGCGGGTTTGGGCGGCGATGCCGGCACCCCAGGGGGCCATGAAGCAGACCGACAGCATCATGATGAAGGCGCCGAGGCGGATTTGCATGTCGTGGCTGACGACATTGGCGACGAAGACGGAGGCCGGGTCCGACGGGTGCAGCAGGGTGGGGATGAAGCGGCCGATAATGGCGCCGCCGATGGCGAACAGCCCGGTGAAGATGGGCCCGCACCAGGCCGTGATGAGCTGGGCGTTGCGATTCATGTTGGACAATGCTGGTCTCCCCGATGACAACTGATTTTTGATGATGCGAGCGTATCAGAACCCGCGCATCGCCGCCGCTGTACTTAAGACTGGGACAAGCCTGGAATCGATTATACAGTGTTGCGTCAGAGGCCGATGAACTGCGCGACCTCGTCCAGCGGCGCGCGGGTGGTGACGAGCTGGTTGGCCGGTTGCGCCGGGTCGGCGTAGCCGATGGACATGCCGCAGAACAGCATGCGCTCGGGCGGCAGGTTGAGGAATTCGGAGATGGTGCGCGGGTAGAGTGCCCAGCATTCCTGCGCGCAGCTATCCAGGCCTTCGGCGCGCAGCAGCAGCATGATGGTTTGCAGGAGCATGCCGAGGTCCGACCATTGCGGCGGCCCCATCAGGCGGTCGACGGTGCAAAATAGGGCCAGCGGGGCGCCGAAAAAGGCGAAGTTGCGGGCGAACCAGGCGCGGCGGGCGAGTTTGTCCTCGCGCGGGATGCCGAGGCGGGCGTAGAGCGCTTCACCCACGGCGAAGCGGCGGTCGGTGTACGGGGGGACCAGATGGGGCGGGTAGACGTGGTATTCCGGTTCCTCGCGCAAGGTTTTGTCGTCCAGCCGTTGCTGCATGAGGGTTTTGAAGTTTTGCAGGGGTTCGCCGCCGAGGATATGCAAATGCCAGGGTTGCAGGTTACCACCGGACGGCGCGCGCGTGGCCTGGGCGATGATTTTGCGGATCAGCGCTGGGGGCACCTGCTGGTCCAGAAAGCCGCGCGTGGAGTGGCGGCTGGCGACGGCGTCTGCGACATTCATACGTTGAGTCCTCATGGCATGTTTATCTGGATGTAGCGGATCGGTAGCTAGTGTACATATCCCGCGCGGTGTTTTTGGGAAATTTAGGCTGGCAAACCGGTGGATGCCGCCGGGACCACGGTTTTGCGGATATGGTAAGCCGGCAAATATTCGGCAAAAGCCGGGTTTCTTGGGAAATTACCCTTAAGAATCAGAGGCCGAAAAACTAGTCCGCTACGCAATCGTAAGCGCCTGGGTGATTTTACGGTTGCACCAGCGGCCCGGTTAACGCATGATTGTATGTAACGAAATTCCATCGACTTTGGGGCTTGTGGTCTGTTATGTCTTCCGTCGTTAAAAAAGCCAAACCAGCTGTAAAACGCCCGTCTCCCAAGCCGTTCAAGTTCGGTTATTTGGTGCATGACGTCTCGCGCATCCGGCGCACCGTGATGGACCAGACCATGCGGCCGCTGGGGATTACACGCTCACAGTGGACCGTGCTGACCGCGCTGGCGCGCGGGGGCAATGACGGCATGATGCAGGTGGACCTCGCGCGGTTGCTGGAGGTTGGGAAGGTGACCGTGGGCGGGCTGGTGGACCGGCTGGAGATAACCGGCCATGTGGTGCGCCGCCCGGATGCCACCGACCGGCGGGTGAAGCGGGTGTTCATCACCGAGCAGGGGTTCGATGTCATTCAGAAGATGATCGCGATTTCCACCAAAATCAACGACCGTATCCTGCGCAACATCACGCCCGAGCAACAGCGCGTTACCGAGGAAGTGCTGTACACGGTGAAGCAGAACCTGAAGAAAATTGTCGCGGAGACGCTAGAGAGCGGCCGGGCGGAGGAATTCGGCAGCCAGCTTGCCGAACTGGATATCAACAACGACGACTGAGCCGCTATGGAGCGATCCCATGCAGGAGTTCCGGATGCGTAAAAGCCTCTCCCGCCGGCAGTTTGCGGCAACTGTGTCCGCTGCCGCCATTGCCGCCGCCGCGGCGGGAGGCAGCGCGTGGGCGGCGGAGGAGAGTCTCGCGGATATTATTGCCGGGCCCCAGCGCAGCCCGGCGAACGTGGCGCGGGACCGCTACCGGCGGCCGGCGCAGGCACTCGCCTTCTTTGGGCTGCGCGATGATTTGTCCGTGCTGGAGATAGACCCCGGCGGGGGTTACTGGACGGAGATTCTGGCCCCGTATCTTAAAGCCCGAGGCCAGTACCGCGCGGCGATTCCGCCCCCGCCAGTGAACAGCGCACGCGAACTGGCCGCGCGGGCGGGATTTCTGGCGAAGCTGCGGGACAACCCAGCCTGTTACGGACGCGTGCAGGTCTCGGTTTTTTCCGATAACGCGCCGCTGGCAGCACCTGATTCCATCGACCTGATCCTCTCTTTCAGGAACCTGCATGACTGGATGGCCAATGGCACCGCGGCGGAAAAACTTGCCGCGATTTATGCCGCGCTGAAGCCTGGCGGGGTGTTCGGCATTGAGGATCATCGCGGCTTGGCTACGCAGCTTCAGGACCCGCGGGCGAAAAGCGGCTATGTCCGCGAGGATTATGCCATTGCGTTGATTGAACATGCCGGATTCAAACTGGCCGGGGAGTCACCGATTGGCGATAATCCTCGCGATACCAAGACCTATCCGAAAGGGGTGTGGACGTTGCCGCCGGTGCTGGCTATGGGTGAGACCGACCGCGCGAAATATCTGGCTATTGGGGAAAGCGACCGCTGGACCTTGAAATTCATTAAACCTGATCCGCAAGGTTAGATTTTTTAGTTGTGCGAGGGGCCGCATGTTGGACGATCGTCTCGCGGCGCCATTTTTTCCACGGCCGCGCCAGCGGATAATGCACGCGACCGGAAACGGCGCGTAAGACGAAAGCAGTCATCGTTTGCGTATTTTTTCCAGAAATTTTTTAAGCTCCAGGCCGCCTGCCTCGGTATCCCACCTACCATCCGGCGGGACCGATCAGTGGTTCAAGCCCCCCTACTGTCGTCGCAAATAGGGGGAACCAGCCATGACACTGGACGAAATATCCGACCGCCTGGAAATTCAGGAATTGATGGTGGAATATTGCTACGCGATAGACACTCGGGACTGGGACGCGCTTGATGAGGTGTTCACGCCCGATGCGGTGATCGACTATACCGAAATGGTCGGCGTGAAAGGCACTTTGCCGGAGATCAAAGCGTTTCTCGCGCAAAGCATGCAGGTGCTGCGCGCCACCCAGCACATCATTTCCACCACCAAACTTAAAATCGAAGGCGACCGCGCTTATGGCAAGACCATCTGCACCAACCCGATGGTGTTGCAGCCGGACGGCCATGTGATGGTGGTCGGCCTGTGGTACCGGGATGAATTTGTCCGGACACCGAAAGGCTGGCGGATAAGTTCGCGTTACGAGGAAAACTGCTGGCGGTATAATGTGCCGGCTGGTCTGTTGCCGGAGGGTTGATTAGCCATGGTGCAACCTTAGCCCTGGGCGCGGCCACGGTAGCGAGACGAGGCGGCCCGAGCTGCCCAGGGTGATGAAGGCGGTTTGCCGGTCCGGCCCGCCGAAGGCGATGTTGGTGGTGAGGAAATCCGGCATGGCAATGGCCTGCGGCGGCCCGCCTGCTGGGGAAAATACCAGGATGTGGCCGAGGCCCGGCGAGGCGCAGCAGATGTTGCCGGCGCTATCCACCGCCAGACTGTCCAGAAACTGGCCGGGGCCGGCGCGGCCGAGGATGCTGCCGCCATGCGGGAAGTGGCCTGCCGCGCGGTCCACCGTGCCTGGGGCGGAAAGGCGGAATTGCCAGAGGTGCGAGGAGTAGGTCTCGGCGACATAGAGCGTGGTGCCGTCAGGTGAAAGGCCGATGCCGTTGGCGCCGTCGAGCGGGGTGATGGCCTCGGTGATCGCGCTGCCATCAGCTTTGGCGTAGTACACCCCGCCGCGCTGGCGCATGCGGCCGCGATCACGCCCGAAATCAGTGAACCAGAAGCCGCCATGCGCGTCGAATACCAGGTCGTTTGGTCCCCAGAACGGTGTCTCCGGTGTGTGGGCGTAAAGTGTGCGCACGTTGCCGGAGGAGAGATCGACGGTCTGGATGCTGCCCGGCGGCGTATCGTGCGGGGCCTCGCTGGGGAGCCAGATACCGGGCACCTGGGACGGCCCCATGCCGCCGTTGTTGCAGATGTAGCAGAGTCCGCCTGGGCCGATGGCGGCGCCATTCGGACCGCCGCCGGTTTGCGCGACCACCGTGCGCGCACCGTCCGGGCTGATGCGCGTGAGGTGCCCGCCCATTACTTCGACGACTAGAATGCTGCCGTCCGCGAGCACGACCGGTCCTTCGGGAAACGCCAGACCGGTGGCGATGATTGTAGGTTCAGTGGCCAAGTTTCTCGCGTCCCCCTGTAACAATCTTATCGCCCATGCGCTCGCGTGCCCGTTCCTCCGCAGCCAGCGCGGCCGCGGTGGTATGGCACACGTCATCAGTGGTCAGGCGGGGCGTCAGATGATCCCAGTTCGAGACCACCAGGCTTGACTGATCCACCAGCGCCGAACCGCGCAGGGTTTGATCGTTTTGCCAGGCTTGTGCGGCGGTGGCGTCGTTCGTCCGGTAAAAGGCGGCGTAGTTGTGGACGGGGGTGGTTGGCATGATCTGGCCATGCGGGCGGAAGGTGAGGAAAGCGCCCGAGTGCACGCCAGGGCGCGCAACAGCAGCGGGGAAGTATTCGTTGTTGTACCAGTCGTGGAATTCCTGCTCCCGGCCCGGCGCTGGGTTGAGCTGTTCGAGGATGACGCCGCCGCGATGCGGGATTTGTGGGTCATTGTCGCGGAATTGCAGCGGATAGTAGTGATAATCCTCCAACACCGTGTCGTCGAAGGCATCGGTGACTTTCATGCGCGTGGTCAGCGCGTTGTCCCAATGCTCGCGGGAGAACAGAGCGGCGTTGAACACATCGTAAAATGCTAGGTAACGCCAGTCGAATTTTGGTGACAGTGCGTGTGGTTGTACCACGCTCCGCTGGAAGCGCTGCGCGGCGATAGCACCGCGAAAGCGCAGCGCGTCACGCAGATGGATGTTGGTGTACCAGTCGTTAAAATCCTCGTCCCGGCCGGGCCGGGACTTGCTGAGCACAACGAGTATGGCTTCGATCATTGCAGCACCTCGGGAATTGGAAATGAGCGCGGGGCGCCCATGCTTTGGCGGAAGCTGACGGGACGTTTGCCGTCGAGATCGAGAATTCCGTAGCGTTCACCAAGTTCAGCGCCGATCAAGGCCTGGCCGGAAAGTTCGGCAAGCGCTGGGTCGAGCGACAGAGCCTCGATGACCAAGCCTGTGAATTCGGGATGTTCAAACAAGGGCCAGAGCTGAGCGAGCTCTGGCGGCACCTTGTCCGCGGGAATTGCTGCGATAATTTCGGTGCGGATAAAGCCGGGCCAGATCGAGACGGCGCTGACGCCATGGGGTTTGAGGTCGATGGCCATGTCAAAGCTCATTTTATCGGTGGCGGCTTTGGTGGCGCCGTAGGCAGGGCCGTGGAAATATGAAACCGCGCCATAGAATGAGATGTTGGCGATCAGGCCTTTTTTTGCCGCCACCATCAGCGGGGCGGCATGGTAGCTGGCGACATAGGCCGAGCGCAGGCCGACATCGATCATATCCACCAGCGCCAGTGGCTTTTCCCAGAAGCCGCCGGGCGCGCGCAGAGCATCCGGATAGACCGCGGCGGCGTTGTTGACGAGGATGTCTAGCCGGCCGGAATTTTTTGCCACCTGGGCGAAGAAGGCCGCTACCTGGGAGTCATCACGATGGTCGCATTGCACCGCGATGCCGGTGCCACCTGCGGCGGTGATTTCCCCGGCGGCGGCTTGCAGGCCGTTATGCAGGTCGCGCCCGGTGATGTAGACGGTAGCCTTTTTTGAACCAAGGGCGCGGGCGATACCACGCCCCAGCCCCCGGCTAGCGCCGGTGACAACGGCGACTAGATTTTTACTGCTCATCTTTTTGGTTTCCTGTGCAGTGTGGTGATTGCAGGCTGGCCCGAAAAGCTGTTCTTTTTTGAAACAGTGACCCGCTTCACCATGGTTGGATTTTTTATCAACGCCGCCATGAGCGCCTCCTCTTTACCGCCAAGCTACGGTGCTGGCCTGAAGCAGCACAGCGGGACAACCACCGCACACACCGGCGGATCACACCGGCTTCATATCCTTGGCTCGCGCCTTGGCCGTCACGATGCCCTGATGCAGCGCGGTGGAATTGCCCGCACCGGCATAAAACAGCATGAGCAAAGGAATTTCCGCAAGCTGCTCATCGGTCAGCTCGCCATTCACAATGGCACCCGCAACCTGGATGGCCACGAGGTCGGAACGGCCGAGCATCGCCGTCGCGCCGATCACCAGCAGCCGCTTGTCGCGCATCGACAAGCCCGGCCGCGACCAGATTTCGCCAAACAGGTGGCTGACCGTCTCGCTGACAAAGGGGTTGCCGTCCTGCCCCTGCATCAGGGCAGACGAGCCCGCACCATAAACCTGCTCAACTACGGCAAGACCGTTTTTCCAGCGTGCATCTTCACTCATTTTCCGGCGCTCCCTTTACAATTATTTCAGCCCGGCGGTTTCCCGTCCCGTTGCCTGCGTCAATTCAACCAGAGGCAATGACACATGGAGCGCTTTGCCCAAATCCAGCGCGGCATCAAGGTCCTTGTGCATAAGGCCCAACACGTACTCACGCACCTTCGCTTCGTCGGGGTTGGTGAGCGGGTCGCCCGGACGGCCCATCAGCATCATCGGGCCACCCACGCCGTCGGAACTATCCTCGATGACCTGCGCCAGCTGGTGTACATCCACACCCGCCGCGCGGGCCAGGGACGCACCTTCATAACCGGCACGCAAGCAACCATACACCACGACATTGCGCGCAATTTTCGCAGCCATGCCGGCATTGGGCCCGCCCATATGCGCGACGGATTTGGCAAACCCATCGAGCACAGGCTTCACCGCCGCCAGACGCTCCGGCGTGGCGCCGACCAGGCAGACCAAACCGTTGGTGCGGGCGGCCTGCCCGCCGGTGACGCCGCAGTCGACCAGGCCAACACCCGCGGCATCCGTCAGCGCACGGATTTTCTGCAACGCTTCCAGCGAAACCGTCGCCACCAGAACGATGTTCAAATCCGGCCGCGCGGCGGCGAGAACGCCATCAGGCCCGTTCAGCACGTCGAGGGTCTGTTCGGCGCTGACCACGGCTATGATGACAACATCGGATTTTTCAGCGAGCTCGCGCGGCGAGGATATTACCGGCGGGACACCTTCCAGCTCATCCGCGGCGTTTTTGCGCACATCGTAAACCGCCGCGAGCATCCCTGCCCGCGCCAAGCACAAGGCTACGCCGCTCCCAATCACGCCAAGCCCAATTACCCCTGCTTTTGCCATCTTCTTGTCCTTTATTCAGATACCACGAAATTCATTTTAGTTTGCCCGTGAGCAAACAATCCCGGAACCGCTGCTGCTGCGCCGCGTTCACGCCGGCGCCGGTAAAGTAATTTTCAACATTTCCCCACCCCTGCCGCACGGATGCAAAAGCCGCCGCCAGATAGGCCGGATAAACCCCAATCATTGCGTCGATGGTTGCTTCGCTCGGTACAAAGCCGAACGTTTCCTCGAACGCATGGGAAATGGAGCCGCCCAGCCGCAGGTTTTTCGCGAAGATGTCCGAGCGCAGGTAGTCTTCAACAATGTCCTGCTGCGCCACGCCGAGCAGCGCCAACAGCAGCCCTATGAGCACGCCGGTTCTGTCTTTGCCGGCGGTGCAATGGATCAGCGCCGGGATTTCACCATCCACAATCGCCTGTATCAGTCCGCCCATATGCGGCTGCAACGCCCCCGGCATTGCCTCGTAATTGGCCGTCATCGCCCGGATCGCCCCCGCCTCGGAGGGGTCATGGCGCAAGGCGGCCCAACCCTCATTGGTCGCGACGCGCAGATCGTTCGATATCTCCATATTCAGCAAGCGGCCGGACGCACTCCAATCGTTGGGGGCGGGAGCCCGTTCCACGTCCGCCCGCAGATCGCAGATCAGCCTGATATCAAGTTCCGCCAGCTCCGCCCGATGCTGTTCGAGAAAGCTCGCTGGTCCCTCGGAACGGTAAATTGCCCCGTGCCGCACAAAGCGCCCGTCAGCCGCCCGCATGCCGCCAAGGTCACGAAAATTAAGCCTGGACAGTGCCACTGTCATGCGGATTTTAGAGCATCGTTTGGATATGAATGCGTCTCCATCCGAGATGAACGCAATCTGCTGCGGATCGCCATGGCAACTTCTTCCCCTTCCACATAACGATAATTCGTCAGCCGCTGGTGCAACCCTACCAGAGGACGGGCCGTGTGAAGGAGAGCACGCTCTCAGTCCAGCGCGCCATAGGCTTGCAGGCGAAACGGCTGAAACGATTCGCCGCCGCGAGCTTTTACGACCCATTCAGGGTCCATGATCAGTGCCCGGCCGATCCCGGCAAGATCAAACTCGCCACGCGCCATCCGCGCCGCGACCACATCGAGGTTATTCACCATGTGGGTTTCCTCCACGAACGAGGTTTGCAGGTCTTTGTCCAGGCCAATGCCGCCAACCGCCATGGTTGGCTTGCCTGTGAGTTTTTTCGCCCAGCCGGCCAGCCCCATGTCTGAACCTGCAAAGGCCGGGGTTGCGAATTTGCGTGTACTGGCGTCGAACAGATCGACCCCCGCCTCGGCCAGCGGCACCAGCAGTGCCGCCAGTTCCTCGGGCGTTTGCGCGTTGCGGGCGTCGTAATCCTGCAGTTTCCATTGCGAGAAACGCAGAATGACCGGCAGGTCCGGCCCGATGGCCGCGCGAACGGCTTTCACCACCTCCACGCCGAAGCGGCCGCGGCGGGTGATATCGCCGCCCCAGGCGTCGTGGCGCAGATTGGTGGCCGGCCAGAAGAAACTGTCGATCAGGTAGCCGTGCGCGGCATGGATCGCCACGCCGTCGAAACCCGCCGCCTTGGCATTGGCGGCGCTGCGCGCATAGGCAGCGATGACATCGGCAATGTCGTTCTCGCTCATCGGTGCGGTGGGGATTGAAACCTCGCGCAGATAGTCCGGCGGCAACATGGCTTTTTCCGTGGGGCCCCAGATGCCCGACGGCCGCATCGAGAGGCATTGCGGGAACGGACCCGTACCGGAGCGGCGGATGCCGCCCATGTGCCAGAGTTGCGGGATAATGGCGCCGCCTTGCGCGTGCACGCCGGCCGTCACCTTGGCCCAGGCAGCCACTGCATCGCCGTGCAGCACCGGTACGTCGCGCTCACCCATGTTCCCGGAACCCAGGGCGGAGGGATGATCGACGCCGATTCCCTCGGTGATAATCAGCCCCACATCCGCGGCGGCCCGGCGGCGGTAATAGGCGGCGACGTTCTCACCTGGGATGCCACCCGGCGAAAAATTCCGCGTCATCGGCGACATCACGAAGCGATTGCGCAGCTTCAGGTTTTTCAACCCGAACGGCTGGAATAGGATATCGATCGGCGACGTCATGCGGCCCCCTTGTGAGTTTGTCTTTCCATCCCTGCGGAACGGCCAGGCGCCACCTATCGCTATGAAGGTTGCCCGCAGCAAAATGGCGGCGCAGCTTCGGGGAAAGCCAGAAGGAGGAAACAAAGTGGACGCGCTCGAAGAATTGGCCGCGAGCCAGCGGATCAAGAACGTAAAGGCACGCTATTGCCGGTTTCTCGATACCAAGAACTGGGAAGGTTTTGCCGCACTGTTCACGCCGGATGCCATTCTCGATGTGCGGGAGGATACCGGCACCGAGCCTTACCACGGACGGGGCGCAATTGTACGGGCCGTGCTGCATGCCGTGCAGCACGCCAAGACCGCACACCATGTGCACAGCCCTGAGATCATTTTTGACGGCCCTGACGCCGCCGATGTTGTGTGGGCGATGCAGGACCGGGTGGTCTGGGAGACAGGTAAATCCCCGGTGCCAGGGGCCGGCGCGCTTACAGGCTACGGGCATTACCACGAACATTATGTGCGCGAGGGCGAGGCGTGGTTCATCGCCAGCCTGAGGCTCACACGCCTGATGAGTGAATTTCAGGCCTGATGCGCTCCCGCCATCGGGCAGGTATAGTTGCGCGCGCGCTCATGGCAGTAGCGTGGGGCATATGCGTTTAAGGTAAGCGGGAGATACGTGGCAATGACGATGAAAAACCTGTTTTCGGTCGACGGCAAGGTGGCGCTCGTGACCGGCGGCACCAGCGGGATCGGCCTGATGATTGCCCAGGGCCTGGTTGAAAACGGCGCCATTACCTACATCGTGGGGCGGAACGGGACGGCCTGCCAGGAGGTTGCGGCCTCCCTCTCGGCCCATGGCACCTGCCACGGTTTGCAGGGCGATATTTCCACGAATGAAGGCATTCAGGCGCTGCTGCACGCGCTCGGTGAACGTGAGACGCAGCTTGACATTCTGGTGAATAACGCTGGTGCCATGAGCGAAGCGCCGATCGACAGCTTCTCGGAATCTGACTGGGACAGCGTGGTGGATCTCAACCTGAAATCAGCGTTCTTCATGGTGCAGGCGGCGCTGCCGCTGCTGCGCAAAGCCGCGGCCAAAGGCCCGCATGCCAGCGTTATCAACACCGGTTCGATCGGCGGGCGCCGGGTTGGGCCGAAGGAGAATTACGCCTATGCCGCCGCCAAGGCCGGGCTGCACCATATGACCGGATCGCTCGCCAAGCGCCTGGGGCCGGAGAACATTACGGTAAACGCGATCGCGCCGGGGATTTTCCCCTCGCGAATGACCGTGCTTTCCGAGGAAATGCTTAAAATGGTCATCGGCATGATCCCGGTGCGGCGCGTGGGTGAGCCGGAAGATGTGGCCGGGTCGGTGATCTATCTGGCCAGCCGCGCGGGCGGCTTCACCAATGGCGCCGTGCTGCCGATGGATGGCGGTTCGTCGCTGTAGTTTTAACGCGTCAGGCGGAAAATATTCAGCGGTTGTCCATGTTGGTGGCCGCGCTGGCGTTGGAGACCATGGTGGTGAGGCTGAGCCCGCCGTCCACCACGAGATTGACGCCGGTGATGAACGCCGCCGCCGGGCTGGCCAGGAACAGCGCGGCGTTGGCGAGGTCTTCCGGCAGGCCGATGCGGCGCAACGGAATGTCGCCGGCGCGGGCGTCGCGCTTCGCGGGGTCGGAGTAGGATTTCGCCGTCATCGCCGTCATGGTCGGGCCGGGGGAGATGCAGTTGGCGCGGATGCCATCGGGCCCCCATTCCAGGGCCATTTGCTGCACCAGCATGGCTGCCGCCGCTTTGCTCGCGCTGTAGGCACCCAGGGCGGGGGCCGGGTGCTGAGAGGCCATGGAGGCGGTCACCACAATCGCGCCGCGCGATTCCTTCAGCAGCGGATAGGCGGCTTTTGCCAGCAGGAAGGTGGCACGGGAGTTGATCGCGAAGATGCGGTCGTATTCTTCCAGCGAGACGTCCTGCAATTTGAAGCTATGGATGGCGCCGGCGTTGCTGATAAGCGCGTCGATGCCGCCGAAGCTTTGCCGCGCGACCTCGACGATCTGATTCGCAGCGTCGGCGCTGGAGAGGTCCGCCACGCAGGGAACGGCATTTGTGCCGCTGGCTTGCAGCGTTTCCACGATCGCCTTGAGACCTTCGGGGTCGCGGTCCACCAGCACCAGTTGCGCGGGCGATTCGAAAAGCTTGAACCGGGTTGCCAATATCGCGGTGGCGCGGCCGATACCGCTGGCGGCGCCGGTGATGACGAGTCTCATGGGTACAGCCTTAAGCCAAACCGAGGAGGAAGTTCGCGATGGGGCCGGGATTGCCGACGATGATCGCGTGATCGCCTTCGAACTCATGCACTCGCCAGCCCAGCGCACGCGCGCGTTCGTGCATCGGCTTCATGATGGTGTGCGTGACGGCGAGGTAATCGACATCCGCGCCCAGGGTCTCAGCCCCGGCGGGAACCGGGTTGACCAGGCAGGCCAGGGGCATGTCGCTCAAATGTGCCAGCAGCCACTCCTGGCGCTCGGGCGTCATGAGATGCGGTTCCGTTTTGGCCTGTTCGCGTTGCTGCTGGTCAACGCCGGAACCGATAGGCCCTTCGCCTTTCGCCAGCACCGCGGCGATGCCGGCGGCTTGTTCGGGCGGCATGAAACCTATGGCAACCCCAGGCGCCTGACCGGCGTGGGCGACCATGGCGTCGATGTAGACGATGCGCTTGATCCGATCCGGCTCGGCCTGCTTCACCGCCGGGAGCACCACGCCGGAATAGCTGTGGCCGACCAGGATGCAATCAGTGATGTCCTCGTATTTGAGAACATTGGCGATGTCCTTCGCATGTGTCGCGGAAGTGATGTCGCGGCTGATGAGATGGCTGCGTTCACCAAAGCCGGTGTAGGTCGGCGTGTAGACGGTGTGGCCGGCCTGGGTGAGCAGGGGCGTGAGGAAGCGCCACACCCAGCCGCCCATGCCGCCGCCGTGACAAAGCACATAAGTCGCCATCTCAGTGTCTCCCGTTCTAGATCAATATGCGATTAGCTTGAACCGGAAGGTTCAACCTAATCGCATGAAATTGATCGCTTAAATATAAAGCTTTAGACTTCTTGCACGATCTTGTTGCGCAGAATGCCGATCTTTTCAATTTCGATTTCGCACAAATCGCCCGGCTTCATCCACAGCGGCGGCTTACGCGCGGCACCGATGCCAGAGGGCGTGCCCATGACCAGAATATCGCCGGGCAACAGGGCGAAGGCGGTGCTGAGCAGCGCGATGGTGTTTTCCACGTCGAACACCATGTCAGCGGTGGAGGCGTGCTGCACGACTTCGCCGTTCAGGCGGGTCTCGATCTTCAGGCCCGAAGCGCCGGGCGGCAGTTCGTCGGCGGTGACAAAATACGGGCCGAAGGCGCCGGTGTCGTCAAAGTTCTTGCCGACGGTCCATTGCGGGGTTTTCAGCTGGTAGTCCCGCACCGAGCCGTCGTTGAAAATGGAGTAGCCGATGACATGGCTGAGCGCGTCTGCCTTGGAGACATGGCGGCCCTTTTTGCCGATCACGGCGACCATTTCGCCTTCGAAATCCAGCGCGTCGGAGACTTTCGGGCGCAAGATCGGCGCTTCATGGCCGATCAGGCCCGAGGCGAAGCGGGCGAACACGGTGGGGAACGGCGGCACCTCGAACCCGCCTTCGGCGGCGTGGTCCTTGTAGTTGAGTCCGAGGCAGATGATTTTGCCGGGGTTGGGCAGCGGCGGCAGATAGGTGATGGCGCCCTCATCGATTTTTGAGCCTTGCGCCAGCGCGGCGCCGGCGGTCTTCAGGCCTTCCAGCCCGCCATCGAGCAGGTCCGGCAGATCGCCCGGGTAGCCGGCATCGCCCGCGAACAGGCCGTGGAAAGCGCCGTTATGCGCAACCGCCAGACCGAGCCGCCCGTTTTGTGAAAATCGCAGGAACCGCATGTGTTTATCCTTCCTATTATCGCAGTTGTTGCAAACAACCGGTATTATTTGACCTTGCGTTCGTCGAGGCCGAGGCCGCGTCCGATGATTTCTTTCATGATTTCCGAAGTGCCCGCGAAAATGCGCGAGACGCGCGCGTCAGTGTACATGCGCGAAATCCGGTATTCATCCATATAGCCGGCGCCGCCGTGCAGCTGCACGCAGGCGTCCATGACCTTGCCTTCAAGTTCGGTCGCCAGCAGTTTCACCGAAGCGGCGACTTCTGACGGCAGGCGTGCGTCATTATAAAGCAGCGCACACTGGTCGATAAAAGTCTGCACGGCATCGAGTTCCGAGCGCAGCTGCGCCATCACGAAGCGGCTGTTCTGGAAGGTGCCGATGGGTTTGCCGAAGGCTTTGCGCTGCATCACGTAGTCGAGCGTGATGTCGAACGCCTCCTGCGCCGCCGCGATGGCGCCGATGCCGGCGATCAGGCGCTCACCGGCCAGGAACTGCGCCAGATTGCGGAAGCCTGACGTGGGGTCGCCCAGCACGTTTTCCTTGGGGATGATCACGTCCTCGAAAAACAGTTCCGAGGTGTCCTGCGCCGAGAGCCCCATTTTGGAGAGGCGGCGGCCGCGCTCAAAGCCCTTCATGCCGCGCTCGACCAGGAACAGGCCGATGCCGTGCTTTTCCGCCGAGGTGCGGGCGGCGACCACGACGAGGTCTGCGAGGTAGCCGTTCGAGATGTAGGTTTTGGAGCCGTTGAGAACCCAGTGGTCGCCTTTGTCCTCGGCGCGGGTTTTCATGCCCGCCAGATCGCTGCCCGTGCCCGGTTCCGTCATGGCGACGGCCAGGATGGTTTCGCCCGAAATACAGCCGGGGAGGAAGCGCGCCTTCTGCTCGGGTGTGCCGAGCTTGTTCAGGTAGGGCCCGACCAGGCCGGAATGCAGGTTGATGTAGAAACCGATTTCACCGTGGCGGACGTTTTCCTCGTAGACGATCTGCTCGTAGCGGAAATCCGCAACCCCTGCCCCGCCGTATTCTGGGTCGGCGTACATCAGCAAGTAGCCCTGCTCGCCAGCTTTGAGGAATGCCTCGCGGTCGACATAGCCGCGCTCGCGCCATGCCTCGCCGTGCGGGGCGATTTCCTTCTGGAAGAAGCGCCGGACCTGGTCGCGGAACATGTCGTGATCCGAGTCGAAAATGAGCCGTTGCATGGCCATGGTTATGCCGCCGCCGGGTTTTTGGTTTCGGTGAGAAACTGCTGGCCCGCCGCCGCGCGCTGGCGCAGCCAGGCGGAGGGGCGGAAGCGCTTGCCGTGCTTGTCAGCCAGATCGTCGCAGGTCTTCACAAAGCTCTCCAGGCCAACGGTGTCGATGTAGGACAGGGTGCCACCAGTCCAGATCGGGAAGTTCCAGCCAAGGACCGAGCCGATGTCACCATCCTCGGCACGCATCAATACGTTTTCCTCCAGGCAGCGGGCCGTCTCGATCGCCTGCACGCAGAGGAAGCGGTTTTTGATCTCCTCGATCGAGGGTTGCTCGGCGGCGAGCGGGAAGATTTTTTCCAACCCGGGCCAGATGTGCTTCTTGCCGCCGGCAGGGTATTCGTAGAAGCCGCCGCCGGCCTTGCGGCTGGAGCGCTTTGCCTCGTGGATCATCCGGCGCAGGACGTCGGTGCCGACCGGTGGCTCGTAGCTGCTGCCCAGGTCGGCAATGGCCTGGTCGACGATTTTCAGGGGCAGATCCAGCGTCACTTCGTCGAGCAACGCCAGCGGGCCGATGGCCATGCCGGCCTGACGGGCGCCGTTTTCAATGCGCGCCGGGCTGATGCCTTCCTCCAGCATTGCCATGCCTTCATGGGTGAAGGTGGCGAACACGCGGCTGGTGTAAAAGCCGCGGTTGTCGTTCACTACAATCGGTGTCTTGCGCAGTTGGGCTACGAAATCCAGGCCGTGCGCCAGGGTTTCCGGGCTGGTGGATTTGCCCATGATGACTTCGACCAGCGCCATGCGCTCAACCGGCGAGAAGAAGTGCAGGCCGATGAAACTGTCCGGCCGGATCGAGGCTTTGGAGAGGATCGTGATCGGCAGTGTTGAGGTATTGGTGGCGAATACCGCGGTGGCGGGGAGCACGGCCTCGGCCTTGGCGGTTACATCCGCTTTGACTTTCACGTCCTCGAACACGGCTTCCACCACCAGATCGGCACCCGCCAGCAGGGCGTAGTCATCCGTGGTGGTGATGCGCGCGAGCAGGGCATCCACCGATGCCTGGGTGCGGCGCTTGCGCTCGACATCCTTGGCAAGGTTGGCCGCGATGGCCGCCTTGCCGGCCGCCGCGCGCTCGGCCGTGCCATCGAGCAGCACAACCTCGATGCCGACACCCGCCGCCACGTTGGCGATGCCAGCGCCCATGAGGCCGGCGCCGAGAATGCCAAGCTTCTTCACGGTAAGCTTGGGCACGTTGGCCGGGCGGTAGGCCAAACGTTCAGCCGCGCCCTTGTTGATGAAATTGGTGCGGATGATGTTGCGGGCCACGGGGCTGGTGAGCAGCTGTGCGAAATATTTGGACTCAATTTTCAGTGCGCGGTCGAACGGCAGTTGCACGCCTTCGAACACCGCAGAGGTGATGGCTATGGGTGCCGGGTAGTTGCGGCCCATGGTGGTCGCCTTTGCCGCCTTGAAGGAGAAGAATCCCGCCGCCGCCGGGTTGAGCAGGCCGACTGTTTCAGGCAGCGAAAAGCCCTTTTTGTCCCAGACCCGGACCGGGTCGGGGTGTTCCACCAGCCATTGCTTTGCCGCACTCAGCAGCTCGGCGGCGGGCACGACCTTATCCACCAGACCAGCCGCGAGCGCCTGCGCCGGAGCCATGTTGGTGCCTTCGAGCAGCAGGTCCAGCCCGCGTTCCACACCAACCAGCCGCACCAGGCGCTGCGTGCCGCCGGAACCGGGGAGCAGACCGACTTTCACTTCTGGCAGGCCGACCACGGCCTTGGGGTCATCGACAATCACGCGGCCATGGCAGGCGAGACAAAGCTCATACCCACCGCCGAGCGCCGCGCCGTTGATTGCCGCCACCCAGGGTTTGCCACTGGTTTCCATGCGGCGGTGCATGGCGGTCGCCTTCTGGCTGAACGCATACGCCTCGGCCTTGGTCATGCCATTGTCGTAGCAGCCGACCAGGAATTTGAGGTCGGCGCCGGCCATGAACAGCTTTTTCGCCGAGGTGACGATGACGCCGGTCACGCTGGCATCCTGCGCTAGCTGTTCCACCGCTTCCGTGAATTCCTCGACGAAAACCGGCGAGACCAGGTTTACCGATTCATCGGCATTGTCGAGCGTGAGGGTAGCAACGCCGTCGGCGTCGATGTCAATCCGGATGTGCTTCATAACTGCTTCGTCCCAGTCTGGTCGCGCTTGCTTAGATGCGCTCGATGATTGTTGCCGTCCCCATGCCGTTGCCCACGCAAAGCGTGATCAGGCCGGTTTCGAGATCGCGGCGCTCCAGCTCGTCGAGCACGGTTCCCAGGATCATTGCGCCCGTGGCACCCAGCGGGTGGCCCATGGCGATCGCCCCGCCGTTCACGTTCACGATCGCGGGGTCGAGGCCGATGGCGCGCATGAAGCGCATGACCACTGCCGCGAAGGCTTCGTTGATTTCGAACAGGTCGATGTCCTTTTTGGTCATGCCAAGGCGCTTGAACAGCTTGTTGGTCACGTCCGCCGGAGCGGTGAGCATGATCGTCGGCTCGCTGCCGATAGAGGCAAAGCCCTTGATGCGCCCGCGCGGCTTGAGGCCCGCAGCCTTGCCGAATTCGGCGCTGCCAACCAACACGCCGGCTGAGCCATCGACGATGCCGCTGGAATTGCCGCCGTGGTGGACGTGGTGGACGGCTTCCATTTCCGGGTAGCGTTCCAGCGCGACGGCGTCAAAACCACCTTTCACGCCCATGCCCTCGAACGAGGCTTTTAGCGCGCTCAGGGTCTCCAGCGTGGTGCCGGGGCGCATGTGTTCGTCATGGTCCAGCAGGATTTCGCCCAGTACGTCGTGGACGGGAAGGATCGACTTCTTGAAGCGCCCGGCCTTCCAGGCCTCCGCGGCGCGTTGCTGGCTCTGCACCGCGTAGGCGTCGACATCCGTGCGGCTGAAGCCATCTAGCGTGGCGATCATATCCGCGCCTATGCCCTGCGGCGCGTAGTAGTTGCGGTAGGCAACGCCGGGGTCGGCACACCAGCCGCCGCTGTCCGCGCCCATGAAGGTGCGTGACATGCACTCGATACCGCCGCCGATGACGGCGTTTGCCTGGCCGGACATGACCAGGGCGGCGGCGGTATTCACCGCCTCCAGCCCAGAGGCGCAGAAGCGGTGAATTTGCTGGCCGGGTACGACATGCGCGTAGCCGGCGTTGACCACGGCGCCGCGGGCGATATTGCCACCCTGCTCGCCCACGGGCTGTGCGCAGCCCAGAATCACGTCATCAAGCAAGCTCGTGTCCAGCCCGTTGCGGTCGCGCAGGGCTGCGAGTACCTGCGTTGCCAACTCAATTGCCGGAATCTCATGCAACGACCCGTCGGAGCGCCCTTTACCGCGCGGCGTGCGAACATGATCGTAAATAAAAGCTTCTGCCACATCGATCTCCAGATGAACACGGCACACCCGTACCCCCGAAATCGGGTTGCACGGTATCCCGCCTGTATGCCGGGCAAACTATTCCGGCCCGCCAAACCTTAACCTATCGGGCGACAGGACGTCACAACCACTCGCCAGTACGCTGAAAATGGCCAAGGAAACCAGACGCAAAAAGGCCGGAGCGGTTTGGTAACCGCTCCGGCCTTTTTGTTTGGTGCGGACTAACCCGCGCTCAGACTGCGCCCTGCGATGTAGCCCAGGGTGATCGCCGGTCCGACGTTGCAGCCATGGGCTGGCGCCTTGCCACGCCAAATGGAGTTGGCGTCCAGCCCCGCCGCGTACAGGCCTTTGACCGGCTCACCGTTCTGGCCGAGGACTTGGGCCTTACCGTTGATCCGCAGGCCGACCGTTGTGGAGCCGTCACCAGAGGTGATCTGCACGGCGTAGAACGGCCCCTTTTCCACGGTGCCAAGGCAGGGATTGGGCCCATGCGCCGGGTCGCCTAGATCGCGGTCGAGCACCGACTCTCCCTTGTTGAAATCCAGATCTTTCCCGGTTTTGGCGAACTCGTTCATGCGCGCCGCAGTTGCGGCGAGCCCCACGGGATCGACGCCGATTTTGGTGGCGAGTTCCTCAAGGGTGGGCGCCTCTACGATGTAGCCGGACTTGAGCAGCTTTTGCAGGCCCATGGCGCCGGGATACACCAGACCCAAGCCATACGCTTTAACGAACCGCGAGTCGGCAATGATGTGTGACGGTACGTTCCCGGTGCGGTGCATGTCGTCAACAAATGTCTGCGAGGCTTCGTTGCCGAAGCGTTTGCCCTGACGGTCAACCGCGATGCAGCCTGGTTTGGACATGTCGATGAGATGCGCATAGAGCGCTGTTGTGCCGTCCTCTTTTTTCGCGGTGGAGACAACGCACCAGACGCCGTTGGCGTAGTTCTCATCATCCAGCGATGCGCCGGCTTCGAGACCCATGTTCATGCCATCGCCGGTGGCACTTTCCACGGTGGTGGACACATGTTGATCCGCAAATGGCATGTAGGCGCGGCGAAGTTGCTGGTTGGCGGAGAAGCCGCCGGAGGCCAGGACCACGCCACGGTGGGCGGCCAGCGTCTCGGAAATGCCATTGCGCTCAACGCGGATGCCTGTGACGCCGTCCGCCCCAACGATGAGCTGTGACACGGAAGTATCGCGCCACAAGGTAACACCAGCGTCCTGCGCGGATTTCAACAGCCGGGCGGCCAGGGCGTTGCCCATGGTCAGGCGCGTGCCACGCGGCTGGCCGCGCAGTTTGTCCCAGCCGAAGCGGGCGCCGAGTTTAGCCATGTAGAGGAAGGATTTGAATGAGGATTTGGCGTTGGTCAGATGGGGCAAATCGGGCAGGTCGATCATGAAACCACCCGGCGCGTTGAATTCCGCGCGGGGGATGCGCAGTTGCGCGAAAAGCCCGTTCAGTTTTTTAGCGTCGTATTCAAGTGGGCGTAACAACCGGCCATCCATGGAAGCGCCAGGTAAGTCCTGGTGCCAATCGGGCGAATGCTCCGCGATGGTGAACCGAACCTCGGTGTTGGCTTCGTAAAACTGCAGCATTTCCGGACCTGCTTGCAGATAAGCATCCAGCACCTCACCGCGCAGTTTTTCTCCCACGAGGGATTGGATATATTGCCGACCCGCCGCCACCGTATCCGTGATGCCGGCGGCGGTGGCGTGATGATTACCAGGAACCCAGATTCCACCGCCTGAAAGCGCGGTTGTTCCACCGAACCAATGGGTTTTTTCCACGACAAGAACTTTTAAGCCACGCTTCGCCGCGGAAAGCGCCGCGGATAATCCTGCCGCCCCCGAACCAACCACAATGACATCCCAGGCGCCGGCTTCATTCCCCATGGTGTTCTAATCTCCTAATTGTTCAGCATGAATCATCTCACACAAGCCAAGATGGCGGATTTAGCCTGATGTTATCTTTTTCCGGAACAAACGTGGCGGCAGCAAGAAATAGGCCAGTGATGGCAACAGCACCATGGCGCCGAACATGTTCCACAAGAACATGAACGAGAGAAGCAAGCCCATGTCGGCCTGGAATTTGATCGGTGCAAAAATCCAGGTGACAACGCCGGTGGCCAGTGTAATGCCGGTAAGGATCACCACGCGGCCGGTGAACAGCAGTGTCTGGTGATAGGCATCGGATAATGTCGCCCCTTCGCGCAGGTTTTTCAGCATGATGCTGAGGACATACAAGGCATAATCAACGCCGATACCGACACCCAGCGCCACCACCGGCAGAGTGGCAACCTTGATGCCGATGCCGAGCCAGACCATTAGTGCCTGCGCCAGCAACGAGGTAATGGTTAGCGGCACCACTGCGCAGATCACGGCGCGCCAGGAACGGAACGTGATCAGGCAGAAGAGGATGACCACGAAGTAGACCAAGAACAGCATGCTCTGGTTGGCTTCCTTGATGACGATATTGGTCGCCGCCGCGATACCAGCATTACCGCCGGCGAGGGACATCGTGAAATTAGGACTATGGTTCTTCGGATTGTCGATGAATTTCTGAACCACGTTAACAACTGTATCAAGCGTTTTCGCTTTGTGATCGCGTAAGGAAATATACAGAGGAGCAAAGGAGCAGGTGAAATTACTCAGGTTCGCTGGCAAACCGCCATTGAGACTATCGAGCATCGGCTGATTGGGCTCAACACCAAACCATTTGGGCGCATTTTCCGTCATTAGCATCGAACCGTATTCGGCAAATGATGCGAGCGAATTTGTCGATTGCACCACCGGAAGCTGATCGAGTTGCCACTGCAACTCACCCAAAGCGATCATCGCATCGTAATTCAAGCAGCCCTGTTCCGGGGTGTCTGTCAGAACGATAAACGTATCACTTCCCGTCGTGAAATTCTTCACGATGAATGCGTTATCTTGGTTGTATTGCGAGTTTTGCCGTAATTCCGGGGCACCATTATCCAGGTCCCCTACCTGCACCCCACGGCCAACGTACCAGCCAAAAGCCCCCAAAGCGAGCATGAATACGATGGCGCCGATCGCATAGTTGCGCCTTGTAAACAGGTCTAAAAAATTCCACAGAAGGTTATTGGAACGCGGCGCACCCGGTTCCGGCGTGCTCGCCAAGGACCGCAAGGCCGCCTTTTTGTCTACCCCAGTGTAGCTTAGCATGGTGGGCAGCATCATCAGATTCGTAATGACCAAGATGCCAACGCCTATGCTGGCGATGGTCGCCAACTGCCGGATGGCGACGATCTGGATCGTCATCAGCACCGCAAAGCTTGTGACATCGCAAACAAGTGCCGCAAAACCTGCAAGGAACAAGCGCCGAAACGTGTAGCGTGCCGCGACAAGTGGATGCGTTCCGCGGCCAATATCCTGCATGACGCCGTTCATTTTTTGGGCGCCATGGCTCATGCCAATCGCAAAAACGAGAAATGGCACCAGAACTGAATATGGCGTCAGATCGTAACCGAGAAGGGACAAAATGCCCATCTGCCAAACCACGGCCGTCAGAGAGGCGAAGACCACCAGCAAGGTACTGCGGACACAGCGCGTGTACCAATACAAAAACGCCGTAGCGATCAAAATAGAAACGCCGAAGAACATCAGTACTTCGTTGATTCCATTGATCATGTCACCCACCACCATCGTGAAGCCGATGATATGCAATGTCACGCCCTGAGAATCGTACTGGTCTCTGATCACATTCAGCCGCCGCGAGAGGTCGCCGTAGTCAAGCGGTTTGCCAGTCATATTATTTATTTCAAGCAACGGCACATAGATCATGCTTGATTTGAAATCGTCAGACACGAGCTTGCCGACTTCGCCGGTCTTGAGGATATTCTGCCGCACAATTTCAAGCTGCTTGGGGGATGCGTCGTACGTGTCGCCGATCACCGGACCGCTATCCAGGCCATCAGCCGTAACCGCAATCCACCGGGTGTTTGGCGTCCATAGTGATGTCATGAAGGGACGATCAACACCCGGAAGCAGATAGATCTTATCACTGATCCCTTTTAGCGTATCCAGATAATTCTGATCAATGATCGTTCCGGCCTTGGCGGTAACTGAAATTTCCACCGCGTTCGCCTGAGATTGCAGATCGGCATAATGCTTCAGGTAGTTTACGATGAAGGATTGCTGTGTTGGAATCGTATCGTTGAAATCGGCGTTGATCCGCACGTCCAAAGATTTTATGCCCAAAAATATTGTTATAGCAATACATATCGACAGGAACACAATCCTGTTATTGAATAAAATCCCTTCAAACCAAGAGCCGCTCTTCTTATCGAAGCTCTCAATCTTAGCGTGAACTTTCATATTGCTGCTCTTCTTGTAATCAAGCACCGTTCGATCCTTTGAGTTACGGCTCTTTAAACGTCAAACGCGCTAGTTCAAGGAAGACAGCGGCACCACGCGTACACCGCCGGTGCCAACTAGCACGACGTTACCATTCGCCGCTTGTGCCACTCCGAAAATTCCCATGCCCTGATTTCCGGGGATCATGTGAAAATTCGCGCCATGATCTGAACTAAGCAAGACAATACCGGCTTCGTTGGCAAGAAGAATGGTCCCAGATTTAAGTGTCATCCCGGCGGTTAAGTTACCTTGACCGGGAACGTTTACCTGGCTCCAGCTTTGCCCCTGATTGGTACTCTCGAACGCCGCACCAGCGACACCGTACGCCATGATAATGTTGTTGCCCGCGTCGAATATGCCAAAAAGCGTGTTCTCCGACGGCGCTGGCAGCAGGGAAAATATTTTTCCTTGGTCATCCGAACGCAGGACCGTACCAGCCTCACCGGCTATGTAGAGGGATGTGCCAACCCAGGCCGTAGCATACAGATTATGGCTGATGGGATCCGCGATCTGAAGACTTAGATCGGTCCAGGTCTTGCCGCCATCGTTCGTCGCAATGGCCAGGCGGTATGCCCCAAATGCCATCGCAACCTGCGGACTTATCGCCACAAGCGATAGAATGGGCTTATCCGGACCGGCACTCATGAGAATGTTGGCTCTCCGCACGGCCACCTGGGCTTTAGAATCGTTTGGACTCTGTGCCAGAAACTGAGCTGCGTTTGCTGTCATCAATTGATTGATTTCCACGCCCATAATCTGCTTCGTCCAGGTCAAACCGCCATCAGTTGTGCGCAGGACCAAACCATAGCCCGCCCCCGCCCAACCAAGTAGCGGCGTTGCGAACGCGACGGTTGTAATTGTGACGCTAACCGGCACCACGGCCTGGCGCCAAGTTTGCCCATTGTCATCGGAGTAAACAATAACGCCATGCTCACCCACCGCGACCAGCCGGTTGCCTGCATGGGTTATACTGATCAGCAGAACACGGTTCGGAGCCGCGACCGTGATGGCATTCTCATTTAGTACGCTATAATTTGTATCGGCCACGGCCAAGCCGGGGCCGGCCGTGAGCAGAAACAGGAGGGGCAAAAGCAGTTTGCCAAAGTTTCTGCGCGCTGGCACGAACAAACAATCAATCACAAATATTGTCTTTTGCCAGAGCACGCAGGTTTCTCCACTTAGGCTTGAGAACAAATTTCCCTTGGCCGAGGACCAAGGGAAATTTTCGTCAACGTCTTTAGACTTTCGTCCGTTGTTATAAAGCAACGTAAAATTTAACTTGACGTGTACTTAGTACGACGCTGCCGCCGCCATGGCTTGCGGCTCAAGGTCGCTAGGCGGGATTGGCCCGAAGGTTATGGGCGCGTTGTACGGCGAGTTACCCCATGGACCAGAGATGGTCACGTAGTCACCCGTTTGCAGATTATAGCAAACCGTGTTCAACAAAATCGTACCCGGAAGATTCGGGAAGGCGATATTGTAGTTCATGCCGCATTTTTCGAGATCCCCGTTGGCATCCCATTCATCGGCAATGGTAATCGTCCAGGTGTCTTCGTCCACAAAAAAGCGGCGATGAGGAATTACATGGCGCTCACCGGCATGCAGGGTGGCATCAACAACCCAGACCCGATGCAACTCCCACCGCACGGCGTCGGGATTCACGAACTTGGGAAGATGGGCGACATCAACCGGCGTACGGCGCAGTTTGTTGTTGTTGTAGGGGACCAGCATTTCCTGTTTGCCGAGAAGCTTCCAGTCATAACGGTCCAGCGCGCCATCGAAACAGTAGTATTCATCAAAGTTGGCGATACCGTCCGTGAATCCCGACGGTGTATCGTATTTGAGTTCCGGCGCCTTACGAACGCGCCCCTGACCGGGCAAAAGCTCCCACAAAATATCAGGGTTTTGTAAGGAATTGGTCGCGAACTGGTCGGTAATCTGCTCGCCAACGAAAGTGCCCGGGCCAAACAGCACCTCATGGTTGCGGTACACGTAGCCTTTATAGGTCGCAACGCTACCATTGGGATCGTAGAACGGGAAAGCATTTTCCGTTTTACCCCCGCCGGCAAAAACAATGTGGCCGCCGTTGGAAACCATGGAGCAACCAACCTCAGTGTTGGCTACGCCCATCCAGCGGCAGCGGTGATTCCAGATGACCTGCGCACCGGCGGAAAGTGGGTTACTGGTATCCGGCACCGGGAACGGGACGCCGCCGAAGGCACCGGTAAAGCCAGTCCGGCCGTCTGCTTCATTCAGCTTCGCGTTCGTAGAGTTTTTAACGATATTATCATACACCCATTGCGGTGAGGCCTGGGTACGGTGCGTGGCATAGACTTGTAGCGAAAACCCTTGGTTCTGGATCATATGCTTAACGCCGTCGGTCAGAAGGCTGGCATATTGCGCCATGTTGGACGCATCAACCGTGTAGAGCGGGCTTTCGTCCGCCCAAAAATCCGGTGTCATCTGGGTGGCGGCATCCCAATCAGCCGGAACGGTGGTGAAGCCACCGGTCCACGCAGGGATGGTTCCCGCCGCATTGCCGGCGCGCTCAGAACCAAACGGTGTCAATGTTGTTGTGCTGAGCGTTGCAAAATCAGATGCCGATTGTGCAAATGCGTTCTTCTTCGCTCCCGCCAACGCCAGCATGCTGGTGCCGGCGAGCAAACTAAATGTACGTCTTTTCATTTTTATCTCTCTCCCGTGACTTAGAAGGTATGCTGGAAGTTGAGCATGACATAGCTCCGATCTGCCGTCGAAGGCTCACCTTGGATGAGTGGGTTGGCTGCTCCGATGTAGTCGTTATAGGTAACCGAGGCGATCCAGGTCACCCGATAGGTTGCGGTAACGCCAACGTTCACCGAGCCAGTACCGTTGTTTTCGGTGGGATCAACCATCGAACGGCCGTAGAAATCGTACCCCAGGCCGATTGGGAAGGTAAGCTGCAGGTTGGGAATAACGTCATAATAGCTAGGCGTCACGACCACCTGGAGCTGCGCTGCGGTGGAGGAACGTGTCACCGAATGGTTGGCGTATGAATCGATGGCGGCATTATTGGCCGTCACCTTCAGCACGTGGTTCATACCAACTTCGCCGTCCACCGAGACTCCGCCCGGATCAAACGGAATTGGCGGCGACACGTAGAGGGCTGATGCCTGTGCCGCCCATGTATCGCCCGTCGGATAGGCCGGATTGGAGTTCGCATTGTTCGCAGGCCCTGCAGGATTCGCACCCGTCGTCAGGTTCATGTGCTGGCGGAACGAAGTCTCGGCCGCGACGTTGGCAGGTCCGACTGTCGTCGATACAGACGCACCTTCCATCCAGATATCGCGCGGATAAACAAGATTATAGGTCACGGAGTAGGGTGTCGGGAAGTGCAGATAGACGGTGGGCGCCTTGGAGTCGTAGCGCAGGCCGAAGAAGCCAACGTCGTAATTACCCAGGGTCAACTGCAGAGATGCACCGAACTGGCCATTCTGATGCTCGGGGGACAGATCCTTCGTACGCAGAGCCTGCGCAAAGAGCGGATACGGCCCACCGGGCGTGTAATACGGATCCGGCAGCAGCAAGCTTTGGCCGCCTTTGTCCAGAATGTCCGCGGTACTGAAATAAGCGCCGACGCCCTGGAAATAATCGTGCGCCCACTCGAACTGGTAATAGGCCTGCAGAGTTACGATCGGGTTCGGCTGGTAGGTCGCGACCACCTGGCCAACCGGCTCGATGATCTGCTGGGTCTGCGCGTTGGGGTTGTCGTTAGCCGTAATGATATCAATCGGCGCCATGCCGGCGGCGATGCCGTTATTGCTCAAGAAGAGAGACTGGCCCCATAGCAATGTCTGGCGGCCGACTTTCAGCGTGAACGACTGTTGATCGCCTGCACCAAAGCGTTCCGTGCCGTAGACAAACGCATCGAGAACACGCGCGTTCAAGCCATCAACGTTGCGCGTCGCGCTGGTGAAATCCGTGCTCTTGCCCAGCGAGATTGGGTTGAGCGTTTGGGGCTGATCGTTCTGATTCGTGGTGAGATAGCTCGTATTGAGATATCCCTCAGCGCTGAAATGGGCTCCGTAGTTGCCGTCCTTGACGTCCAAAACCGGCAGAATTTCAAATTGATTTGAAACCAGACCATGCTGGAAAGCGAGATCGCCTTCACTACCGTTGGCATTTGCATACCCGATCAGTCTCTGCGACGGATTCTGTACGCGCCAGATCGGCGTGTATGAAAGCGTCGTGCTCAGGTCAATTTCAAGATTATTGCCGTAATTCACACCATTATAAAGGTTGAACGCGTGCGCCTGATGCGGGGCGGCTGCCAGCAGCGCGCCCATAGTTCCCGCAAGCATCAAACCAACGCCAAATTGCCCACGGCCACCGGTTTTCCCAAAAACCGTTGAACCAAGTAGATTTAACTTCCGACGACTATATCTTTCAGTCATTTTTGCCTCCCTTTCCCAGAATTGCTCCACACCCGAAACTTAGGCGTCAAGCCTTTTCATTTTTAACCCACCAAAGAAAATGCTCTTTCCGCCGGGCTGTGGCTTCATGCCTGTTTTTGTAATCACGCTTACTAATCCACGACTACCGCGGTAACTTGAGTGCATTTCCTTATGACCACGTTCTGGGCAAGCGACAAGTTTTGCAAACCTGTCTTCAGGTAGGGCGATGGCAGGAAGGTAGGGAGTGTCAACCAGCCGACTGATGCTTTTTTTGCTTCAGATCAGATGGGCCGCTCCCTTGGGAACCGCGAAAGGAGCGCGCGGACCAGGATGTGGTAGCGTTGCGGTAACTGGATACAAGCGGGCCCGCCGCGACCCGAGTTTCCTTGCTCAATCCCAAACCCTGCCGGGAAGCGGGGCGGCGCCAAGTCATGCCGCTACGCTCCCAGGGTACGGCGGATGCCGGGCGGTTCAGGCTTTGGCGGCGGCCACCAGCTGGGACAGACCATTATGGTAGAAGTAGAGTTTTTCCATGGAAAGGTCGCGATACGGCGTCATCAGTGTCAGCGAATCGACCACGCTCCAATAGGGTTCGATCTGCTCCAGCACATCAGCGACGCTGCCGCACGCGCAGAACGCCAGCACCATCTCGTCTGGGATGTTATGCACGACCGAGGAGACCTCGCCGTGCTGTCCTAGCGCCAGCTGACACGCGCGGGCCTGGTCGCCAAAGCCCTGTTTCTCGAAAAACGGCTCGTATTGCTTATAGCCCGAATAGGCCGCCACCGTGGCGCGCGCATCATTGATCGCCTGCTGCTTGTCGTCGTTGATGGCAATCCACGGCCAGGCGTTGATTTCGATATCCTCGCGCTTGCGCCCATGCTTGGCGATTGCGGCGGCGATGACCGGCGCCTGGACGTCTGCCGTGTAGCGGGCTGACCACAGTGCGTGCACCAGCAGGCCGTCGCCGATCTCGATGGCGAGGTCGGTCATTTTTTCCTGCAATGCGGCAATCCATATGGGAATGCGCTCGCGCAGCGGCGGCGCGGTCAGCATCATTTCCTCGAAATCCGCCTTATAATAAGTGCCGTTATACGGGTTCAGGCCCTTGTGCGAGTTGGCAATGAGGTAGCGCACCGCGTCCACCGTCTCACGCAGAAATCCCAACGGCTTGACCGGCGGCATGCCGTACATGCCGGTGGTGCAGGAGGGAATGCTGCTGCCGAGGCCGAGGATAAAACGGCCCTCGCTGATGCGGTCGAGGTCGATTGCTGCGTGTGCGGTTTCCAGCGGGCTGCGGGTGCCGGCGATGGCGATGCCGGTTGCCAGCTTCAGCTTGGTTGTCACCGTGGAGGCGGCGGCGAGCGGCACGAACGGCGGCCCATAGATTTGCAGCACGAACACGCCCTCATAACCGACGGCCTCCATGTGCTGCACGTTCGCCGTAAGTGCTGGCCCAGGCAGCACCGGCATCGTTCCCCAAAACCGGCGTTCACCACCGACCGCGTTCAGTTTAGTCATGATTTTTCACCCTCAGCCGTTACCGGCGGTCCCTGTTGATTATTATAAAGCGATTAGTAGCGAAAAAGTTCCTTGCGCAGGCCAATCAGATCACTGCAGTCGGCGCTGACGTTGTCCCGATAGGCAAAATCCCCCGCTGCCTGGCGCTCGACGAGATTTTTCATCAGCAGACGGTAACGCTGGCCGGCCACGTCGAACTTCGAATGCAGGTCGCGGCGTTTGGATTCGTGCATGTAACGCGGGCTTTGCGGCGAGGTCATGGAGCTGTCCTGCCGCGAAACGAGATAGCTGGCTTTCGGCATGACATGGCGGAATAACAGGCCGGCGTTCGATGTATTCATGGTATAGTCCAACCGCGTGCGGTCGCGCGTTTCCGGCACACATGGGTGGAATAACGGCACGTCATCGCCCGGCGTGAACCTGCCATAGGCAATGGCCGCGTGGCTGCGCAGGTAGATGCGGATCACCTGACGAACATGCTGGGTCGGCTGACGGATGCCGCTGAAGAACTTCATAATCGGGGCCACCGACTTGCCGGTGCAGGTCCGCACCATCGTCACGGTCTCGGAGTCCGAAAACACCTCAACCGTCTCGCTTTCGGACTTCTCATCGCCGACCACGTTCGCGTGCAGGAAATCCGCATGCGTCAGGTCGATCAGATTTTCAAGAGAGACCGGCGCCGCGCAATCGAACCGTACCGTGCCGGTCAGGTAACCGGGCAAGCCGCCGTTGGGCGGCAGGTAGGGGATGCTCGGCAGATGCAGTGGGTCTGCCGCAAGCGGATTGCCGTACCAGCACCAGACGTAGCCGTAGTGCTCCATAACCGGGTAGCGCCCGGCGGCGTCGGTCAGGCCGGTTTCGGGCGGCGAGCTGACTCCCGGCAGGAATGAAGCGGCAACGGCGTTGCCGTCTTCCCGCCAGAGGAAATACGGCGCCGAATATACCGAGCGCCGGACGGGCTTCTTGCCGACCGCGGCCGAATGAGCCAGTGGGAACCACGCGTCGCGCATCACGATATCATGCGGCACCCAGTTGTTGATATCGTTCAACGCTGCCGGATTATTGAATGCGCTGTCGTCTGGCCCAGCTATATTATCGAGCATGGTGATGTCTCCCGTTGCGTCAGGCAGCGCTTGCCTGGCTGGTTTGAATGATCGCCGCGCGCAGATCCTGCCCTTGCACCGAGGCGGAGGGCGTCAGTCTTCTCAGCGCAGTGGCATCGACGGTCTCGAACACACGGAAGGGCGCGCCGATTAAAAGCCGCTTCGCGCGCAGACCGTCGAGCCTACTGGCAAGCCGTGCCCGCCAGCGTATGGCGGTAATGCCACGAGCGGCTGGAACCGGGGCGATCACCGCGGTGAGCAGCTCGTGTAAGGCGTCGTCACGCAGGGTGAGCTCCGTCTCACCCGTTACCGGGTCGGTTTTGGATAGCAGGGTGATCGGGAACTCGGAGCTGAACGAGGACGGCCAATGCAGCCCGCGCCATTGGCAGTTGCGCTCCATGACCAGCCGGCCGGCTTCTACCTTTAATTCGGACGCGAGATAAGGCGTGAATTCTACCCCGCTCATGCCGAACAACATGCCTGGATCGTCAAAAAATGCAGAGAGATAATGCTCGTGCGCGAGTGCCACATGCGCGGTCCCGTGCAGCGGTAGGGCCACTGCGTTCGTGACTGGCGCCACGGCGCCGGGGATGAGGCAAACCCGCACCAACCCGCCGCTTTCCGCGACGGCAAAGCTTTGTGCCTTATACAGGGGGGGGAACCGCTGTTCGCTTTTCATGTTGGGAATTTCCCGGAGGCGGCCGGTCTCGCCATCATAGCTCCAGCCGTGGTAGCCGCACTGAATCAGCCCGTTTTCCCGCACGCAACCGCGCGACAGCGGTGCGCGGCGATGCGGGCAACGGTCTTCCATGGCGCGGGCAATACCGGCGGCATCACGCCAGAGCACAAGCTCCTGATTGCCGATGTCCGATGACAACGGCTTTTTACTGGTAACTTCTTCGCTACGTGCCACCGTCCACCACGAGGCTGAGTTCGAGTGGGCTTTTTGCTTTTGATTTGGCATGCTTTTTTCTCTCCATTATTAAATTGACGGATGACAATTTTATTGTCAAGAGAAATGAATATACATAGAGCAAGATGCAAAATACCGACCTAGATGATCCGGCGCCTGCCACGGCAAGAATTTCACGGCCCAGGGGCCGGCCGTCGAACGACGCGGCTGGGGTGGTGCGCGAGGATATGGTTCTGGACCTCGCCTTTAACACCTTTGCCCAGCGTGGCTATGAGGGCACGACATTACGTGAACTCGCTAAGGAACTTGGTGTCAGTCACAACCTTATCAATGTCCGGTTTGGCTCAAAAGCGGATTTGTGGCGCCGGGCCGTGGATGCCCACATCGCCCGCGTCGCGCCGCCGGTGATGGCAGCGTTCGACGAACCCGGCCTGGATGATAAAACGCGGCTGGCGGAACTGATCCACCGCCTCTGCCGCTGGACCGCCGAAAATCCCGATTTCGTGGGCCTCATGCACGCGGAGGGCCGGCGCGCGACTTGGCGCCTCGACTATCTGGCGAACGCTTACGCCATGCCTTTCAAGGAAAAGCTCAGCGCGCTGCTCGCCAGCATAGCCAGCCAACGGCCGGTGCGTGATATTTCAGCCAGCGCCCTCATGGCCGTCCTGGTGGAAGGTGTCGGATTCTATTTTGCCTCCGGCCCACTGCTCGACCGCATGGGCGACGCCGACGAAATCAGTCCGGGCAAATTGGGCGGCCAGATCGACATTTTCGCGGAGTTCATTCTCGCCGGACTGCTGCCTTAGAAGCTAAAAATGTGCCCGAGGGCGATCCACGACGAGACCCTACCGCCCGGCAGGACCGCTTTTGTGTGGAATCACGAAACGGGAAACCATGAAAACCGACCCTGAAATCTGGGCGCAGTTGCCGCCTTTGCCGCGTGAGGAACTCGTCGCCACCGTAGAACGCTATGAGTCCCTTGGACTGAGCGGCCTGTGGGCGTCGCAGACGTTCGGCGCGCCGTTTGGCACGCTCTCGGCGGCTGGTGCCGTGAGCAAGACTTTGAAGCTTGGCACCGGCATCGCCCTGGCCTTTGTGCGTAGCCCGCTGGAGACCGCCTGCAACATTCTGGACCTGGACCGTTTGAGCGATGGGCGCGCCGTGCTGGGGCTGGGCTCCAGTGCGCAAAGCCTGACCGAAGGGGCGTTTGGGGCCACCTACGGCAAGCCCCTCGCACATATGCGGGAAGTTATTTCCATGGTGCGCCAGATTGTCGCCAAGGGGCACACCGGTGAGCTGGAAATTCTTGAAGGCGAATATCATCGGCTGGACCTGCGCCATTTCCGTACCCTGGCCCCGCCGGTGCGCACGGAGATTCCGATTTTCATGCCTGCGGTGTTCCAGAATGCCTGCACCATGGCGGGGGAGATTGCCGACGGATTGCTTGGGCATCCGCTGTGGAACGAGGCCTGGGTTGCCGAGCAAGCCGCCCCGGCGCTGCAAAACGGCCTGACGAAATCCGGGCGGGCGCGCGGTGCCATAACGGTGAACCTGCAAATGTGGGTGGCAGTGAACGATGACCGCAACGCCGCAATTGAGGATGCACGGCCGACGGTCGCCTATTACAGCCAATCGCCGCAATATCTGCGCTACTTTGAGACCATTGGCTTTGGCGATGCGGCGCGCGCTTTGCAAGCCGCCTTTGCCGCGGGTGATATTGCGGGCATGATCGCTGCCTGCCCCGATGAAATGGTGGAAAGCATTGCTTTGGTCGGGCCTGCCTCGGAGGTGCGCGCGCGGGTCGCCAAGCGGATGCAACATGCCGACGCGATTACCCCAGTGGTTCCGCATTATGCCTTGGCCGATGAGAAACTTGCGTTCTATGCCAGGGGTATTGCGGACCTGTTCTATTAAGATGGGCATGGCGGTCAAGCGTTTACGTGCGCCGCGGCGGCTGCCGTGCCGGATTATAAAAAAGGAGATGTCTGATGCGTCGGCTTGAAGGTAGAGTTGCCATTGTCACCGGCGGCGGCGGCGGCATTGGCGCCGCCGTGGCGCGCCGGCTGGTGGCCGAGGGTGCGCGCGTGGCGATCGCTGATCTGTTTGAGGACAGCGCCCGCCGCGCGGCCGAGCCGCTGGGGGACATGGCGCTCGCGGTGCAGTTTGACGCAGCCGCGCCGGAGTCGGTGAAAGCTTTGGTGGAGCAGACCGTTGCGCATTTCGGCCGGTTGGACATTCTGCATAATAACGCCGCGATGACCGACCCTGTGTTGCAGGCTCAGGACACCACGGCGATCGACATTCCGATCGAGGTCTGGAACACGACCATGTCGATTAATGTCACCGGCTACCTGCTCGGCTGTAAATATGCGCTGCCGTATATGATTAGCGCCGGGGCTGGCTCCATCATCAATACCGCGTCCGGTTCGGGTGTAATGGGCGACTTGGCGCGGATCGCCTACGGTTCCTCGAAGGGGGCGATCATTGCGCTGACCAAGTATGTAGCCACGCAATATGGCCAGCAGGGTATCCGCTGTAACGCGATTGCCCCCGGCGTGATATTGACCCCGGCGCTGGAAGCCACCGCGCCGGGCCTGAAGGAGCTCATCAAGCGGCATGTGCTGACCAAGCGCTTCGGCACGCCCGACGATGTTGCCGCGCTGGTGGCGTTCCTCGCTAGCGACGAATCCGGTTACATCACTGGTGAATCAATCGGTATCAACGGTGGGTCGCTGGCGCATCAGCCGCATTACGCGGACCTTGCCGCGGCAATGGCCGAGGCATGAGAGAACCACGTGAACAGCGGAGAAAATATCGTGTTGGACTCTGAGACAATCACGCTGCGGCTGAGCAGCTGGCTGGCGCGCAAAAAGCCGGAATGGCTTAACCTTACGCTGGCACCGCTGAATGTTCAGTTGGGGTCTGGGTTTTCGGCGGAAATATTTTTTGTTGATGTGACCTATAATGATGCTGCCGGCGCGCATGCCCGCACGCTGGTGGTGCGCGTGCAGCCGCAATCCTATGAAGTCGTGTTCGGCAGCGATCTGAAGATTCAGGCCAACATGATGAAGGCGCTGAACGAAAAGGGCGGTGTTCCCGTGCCGGATTGGATCGGGCTGGAGGAAGATACCGAACTGCTCGGCGCGCCGTTTCTGGTAATGGGCCGCGTTGAAGGCCAATCCGCCACGCAGCGGCCGAATTACAATGTTGAGGGCTTTCTGGTTGGCTTTTCGCCGGAACTGCGCTTGAAAGCGTGGTCCAACGCGATTGAAGCCTTCGCGAAACTGCATGCGCTGGACTGGCGGGACGGCTTCACCTTCCTCGCGCGGCCGGACCGTGGCACAACAGGGTTGGACCAGTATATCGGCTACATAAAGGAATGGCATGCCTTTGCTGGCAAGGGCCGTGCCATGCCGATCGCCGACGCGGCCATGGAGTATGTGCTGAAAAACAAGCCGGCGGAGGCGGATACCTGCGTGCTCTGGGGTGACCCGACACCCTCCAACACCATGTTTATGCCTGACGGCAGTATCGCCGCGCTGATCGATTGGGAACTCGCAGCGCTTGGGCCACCAGAACTCGACCTCTCCTGGTGGCTGTATTTCGATGACCTGTTCAGCCGCCGGTTCGGCGCCAAGCGCTTGCCGGGCCTGCCGACGCGCGAGGAGACCATCGCGATTTACGAAGCGGCTTCCGGCCGCAAAACGCGCGACATGGAATATTACGATATCGTCGCGGCTTTGCGCATAGCCCTTGTGGTAGTGGGCGCGTTCGACCGGCAGGTTTCCATCGGCAACATTTCCGCCGCTAACGAATCCCTGAACGCCAACCTGATGACGCTCTACCTTGCCGAGAAGCTCAATCTGCCGTTACCGGTGTTCGGCGCAGATTTTACAGCCTTCATGAGCAATCTGACGCCAGTCGAAAAAAACCCTGATTAATAGAACCGAGACAAGGATTTAAGATGCCGAAGATCACCTACGTCCAGCCCAGTGGCAGTTCCGAAACTTTCGAGGTTCCCGTCGGGAACTCTGTCATGCAAGGGGCAGTAAACAACAACGTTGCCGGTGTTCCCGCAGAGTGCGGTGGCGCCGCGGCCTGCGCGACCTGCCTTGTGTATGTGGCGCCGGACTGGGTCTCCCGCTTGCCGCCTCGCCAAGCGCTGGAAGACTCCATGCTCGACCACGACGACGCGAAATATGCGCAGCTGCGCCTGTCGTGTCAGGTCAAGGTGACCGAGGAACTCGACGGCCTGGTTGTCGAGGTCACGGCTCTTTAACTTATGGCAACTTTCTGCCAACTGAACGAAAGCGGCGAATTTCAGTGAATCATCTATCGAGCCAGGATTTTACCATGGAACAAAAGCAAACCGGCAACCGGCTGCGCGGCAAGGTCGCTCTGGTTACCGGCGGTGGGCGGGGTATTGGCCGCGCCGTGTGCCTTAAGCTTGCAGGCGAAGGTGCCCGGCTGGTGATTAATGACCTTGACGCCGAGGTTGCCAATGAGATTGCCGGCGTCATCAAAGCCGATGGCGGTCAGGCCGTGATTTGTGGCGGTAGCGTCACCGCGCCGGATTTTGGCGACCGCTTCATCGCCACCGCGTTGGAAGAGTTCGGAGATGTCGATATCATCGTGAACAATGCCGGCTTTACCTGGGACGGCATGGCTGTGAGAATGAGCGATGAACAGTTCGACGCCATTCTGGATGTGCATGTGAAGGCGCCGTTTCGCATTTTGCGCGCGGCTGGACGCTATTTCCGGGAAGCAGCGGCCCGCGAGGCCGCCGCCGGGACATCGCGGCATCGCAAGGTCGTTAACGTGTCGTCGATCGTCGGCCTAGGCGGCAATGTCGGGCAGATCAACTATTCCACGGCCAAGGCCGGGATTGTCGGTATGACCAAAACGCTTGCCAAGGAATGGGGCCGCTTCCTGGTCAACGTCAACGCCGTCGCGTTCGGGTTGATCGAAACGCGGCTCACCGCCGTGGTGCAGCAGAAAACCATGATCGAGGTTGATGGCCATGAAGTTGGCGTTGGCATGCCCGCGGAAAGCGTGCAGGCAATGCGCTCCGCGATTCCGTTTGGCCGCGCCGGTACGCCGGAGGAAGCGGCGGGGGCGATCTTCCTGCTTTGCCTGCCGGAGGCTGATTACATCTCCGGCCAGGTGATTCCGGTCACCGGCGGCATGTCGACTTAAGCCCATGGGTAAGGGACCGCTGCACGGTTTTCGTATCGTCGAATTCGAAGGGCTGGGGCCGGTGCCGTTCTGCGGCATGCTGCTGGCGGGGCTAGGTGCCGAGGTAGTGCGCATTGTGCGAGATGGCGCCGATTCGGCCTATGCGGATGTCGGCGGCGCCATCTTGTTCCGAGGGCGGGCGGCGGTGACGGCCAACCTGAAATCCCCCGCCGACCGGGATGCGATTTTGCAACTGATCGCCAGTGCGGACGCCCTGTTGGAAGGCTACCGGCCCGGCGTGCTGGAGCGCCTTGGGCTTGGCCCTGCACCGGCGCTCGCAGCCAATCCGCGCCTGGTTTACGCCCGTATGACAGGCTGGGGGCAGGAAGGCCCGCTTAGCTCGCGCGCGGGGCATGACATTAACTACATTGCCATTACTGGCGCGTTGCATGCCATTGGCAACCCTGGCGAACCACCGACCGTGCCGCTGAATCTGGTTGGCGATTATGGTGGCGGCGCAATGTTTTTGGCGACCGGCGTGCTTGCCGCCTTACTGGAGGCGCAACGCTCCGGCCAGGGCCAGGTTGTCGATGTAGCGATGACTGATGGGACTGCCTTGCTGATGAGCCTGTTTCAGGCGCTCTCACAGGCCGGCCACTGGAGCGAGGAGCGACACGCCAATTTGCTGGATGGCGGGCGGCCGTTCTACCGCTGCTATGAATGCGCCGATGGCAAGCATGTTGCAGTGGGTGCGCTGGAGCCGCAATTCTATGCGAGCCTGCTGCGGATTACCGGCATTGCGGCGAAACCCGAGGACCAGAACGACGCCAGCCTGTGGCCGGAACTTAGCGCGCAACTGGGAGCGGCGTTCAAAAGCAAAACGCGCGATGAATGGGCCGCTTTGTTCGACCCCGAGGATGCTTGTGTCAGCCCGGTGCTGTCGATGCATGAAGCGCCCACCCATGCGCATAACCAGGCGCGAGGTACCTTTGTGGTGCAGGAGCATATCACGCAGGCAGCGCCCGCCCCGCGGTTCAGCCGTTCCGGTGAGACCTTGCCCGGCGCGGCGCCGGTGACGCTCGACCTTGCGACGGCGCTCGCGCATTGGCGTACGGGATGTTAATTTTCCAGAAGCTGCCGCGGCCATAGCGCCGCGGCGAGGGCGAGGATTTCAGCCTGATCGGCGGCCAGGATATGGCCGGCGGAGATGGCATCCGACAGGGCGGCGCTGAACTTGCCACTGTAGTCCTGCCATCCGCCGGGATAAAGCCGGGCAAGCGTGGGTGGGTCGAACGGCGCGGTGGAGCCGAACAGCATGGCAAAGCCGCCGGGAGGCTGCCCGAGGCCGGATAATCTGGCCATTGGAACGTCCACCCAGGGCGACCTGATCCCACCCAGAGCGTTGCCCTGAGCATCGGTCATCAGCGAAGGCCGCAGGCCGTCATTGGCCGCGAGGCGGGGTGCGCTGGCGGGCGCCTGCCCGGTGCTGACCCATTTCGCCAGGGCGCCCAGCGCGGCTTGCAAGACGTAGTGGTGCTGGGGCGCGGCATTGATCGGGCTGTCCAGAACCTGCCCGAAGAACGTGCTGATGGGCGTAAAGGCGGTTGCGAGTGCCTCGATGGGGGCTGTTCCAGTATCTATCGTGGCGCCGAGCATCACGTAGGTATCGGCATGCGCGGTGCCGGCTACTTCCCAGGTGCGGATGCGCGCGGTGTCGGCCTGGCGTGCCGGTAGATAGCCGATCAGCGGCGCCATAAGATCCGTTTCCGAGATAAACATCAGCACCGGTACGCGCACGCAGGGGCTAATTGTCACGTTCGGCTCAGCGTAGGTGGGGTCGCGGTTCTGGACGCTCAGCACATAGTTGCCGTTGATGGGCGCGGCGCCCCTGAAGCGGGAATGGATCAAATAGCCGTCGAAAATTTTGTCCAGCGGGTCGATGATATTCACATAGGTGGTGAGGAACGAGGCTGACTGGGATTCACCCATGGCGATGACGTGCCGGGGCGAAAGGCCGCCGAGAATACCCCCCGGCCCCGTTGCCTGAGCCAGCCGCGCCGCCTGGCTGAAAATGTCGAATGCGTAGGCGTCGCCGGGGTGTTCCAGGCTGCCGTAACGGTCTGGATCGGCTTGTTTGACGGGGAGAATACCGGGGATGCCGGTGGTGCTGCCGTCCAGGCCGATTTTTTGCGCCGAGACGCCGATATAGGCATAGCCGCCGCGCACGATCTCGCGGTGGAGATAGCTCCAATCCGGCGCTGCATCCGTGCCGCCGCTGACGTTGAGCCATTCGACCAGGACGATGCCGTTGAAGGCTGCGGGTGTGGACGGCCGCACGGCGAGCAAACGGGTTTTAAACGGCGCGGTGCCGGCTTCGGCTAAGTCCGCGTCGGCAGGTGACGCGGTAATTTCGTACCGCTTGGCTTGGCCTGAGATAAAAAACTCCTCGATGACGTAGCCCGGCGGCGGCGTATCGAACGCGCCCTGGCCGAGGGTTATACGGCCAGGGATGGGACCGGAGTATTTTGTGCCAGGGGTCATCGGCTAGCCGGCGGCCCAGCCACCATCGGCCGGTAAAATCGCACCATTCACAAACGATGCGGCGTCGGAGGCCAGGAAGAGCGCAACGGTCGCGATCTGGTCTGGCGCCGCGATGCGGTCGTTCACGGCCATAATTGGCCCATACAGCGCCAGACCGGCGGGGTCGAACGCGGCCAGCCCCAGGCCGCCGGAGACGTTGGTGTCAACCGCGCCGGGGCAGATCGCGTTGCAGCGGATGCCGCGTTTTGCGTAGGACCAGGCTGTGTTTTTGGTCAGCCCGACGATTGCATGCTTGGAGGCGGTATAGGCCGCCCCGGCGGAACCGCCACGAAGCCCGGCGATGGAGGCAGTGTTGATAATAGCGCCCGCGCCGCGCTCCAGCATATGCGGGAGCACCGCACGGGTGCCGTACATGACACTGCTGAGATTAATGCGGAGAATGCGGTCCCACTGCGCGGTTGTGACGTCGCCGACCGGTTCCATGCGGTCCATGACGCCGGCGTTGTTGCACAGCACGTCGATCCGGCCCCAGGTGGATGCGGCGAGGGCCACCATTGTATTCACGCTGGCCTCGTCGCCCACATCGGTGATGGAAACAATTGAGGTGCCGCCATTGGCCTTTATCAGCTCATGGGTTTCCTCCGCAGTTTTGGCGCCGACATCGGCGACCAGGACTTTTGCGCCCGCGCCGGCAAAGCGCAGCGCCATGGCCCGGCCGATGCCCGAGCCGGCGCCGGTGACGATGACGACTTTGTCCGAGAGATCGTGTGCTTCATTTTTTGTCATGGATATTTCCTCTGATTAATAATATTTAAAACGAGCGCGGCAGGCCGAGATTTTCGGCGATGCCGTTGCGGACCATTTCATTGGTGATGGGCCCGATGCGCCACAGCCGCGAGTCCCGCCAGTAGCGCTGCATGTCGGTGTCTGCCGAATAGCCCATGCCACCCAATATCTGAATGCCAAGGTCGGCCGCTTTGTTGGCATTCTCGGAGGCTATCAGTTTGAGCATGTTGGCGTCGTTGCCGACGTTTTCGCCCTTGCTCTGCTTCCAGGCGCAATAATGCAGCATCAGTTCCGTCGTGGTCTGCATCGTCGCGATGTCGGCCACGTAATGCTGCAATGCTTGGAACTGGCCGATGGGTTTTCCGAAGGCATGGCGCTGTTTCATGTAATCCAGCGCGTCTTCGAGAATCCCGTCGATCACGCCGAGGCAGAAGGCGCCGACCATGATCCGCTCGTTGTTGAGCGTGGGCAGCAGCATGTACCAGGCGCGGTCGGGTTCACCGAGCACGTTCTCATCGGCGACGAACACGTCCTGCAGATGCACCGAGCAGGAGCCCATGGAGCGCATGCCGAGTTTGGCGAGCGGCGTGATGGTCAGGCCCGGCGTGGTGGTCGGCACCCAGAACAGCGTGAGGCCCTGGTGCTTCTTCTCGGCATTCTTGTCGCTGCGGGCGATAACGAGCAGGTAATCCGCAACATGCGCGGAAGAGCTCCAGATTTTCTCGCCGTTGAGCTTCCAGCCGCCCTCGACGCGTTCCGCCGTGGTGCGCATGGAGCCCAGCAAGTCGGTACCGCCGGAGGGTTCGGTAAAGGCGATAGCGGCTTTGAGTTGACCGGTTGAGATCAGTGGCAGATATTTTTTCTTCTGTGCCTCGGTGCCATAGAGCCCGATGGATTTGGAACCGGCGAAAGAGGTAATGCCCCAGATCCAGGCGAGACCGCCGAGCGAGCGGGCCAGTTCGCGGGCCAGCAGCATCTGCATGATAACATCGCCGCCCTGGCCGTCATATTCCTCGGAAATGCCGACGCCGTGGAAGCCGGCGGCGGTGAACTTGTCCCATAATTCGAACGGGTAATTATGCTCGTCGCGCTCCAGGTCGCGCGCCCATTTCTTCGGCGCCTCCGCGTCCACCCAGCGGTGCACCGTATCACGGAATGCGCGGTATTCCTCCGGCAATGAAAAGTCCAATATTATATTTCCTTTAACTCTTTGTGTTCATTGAAATCGTGGTGATTATCGGGTTGCGCGAGGGCGATCATGCGCGCCGCCAACTGGTCGAGACGTGCGAGAACGTCAGCGGTGTCGCCCCGGCGGAATGAGTCCAGCATGGCAATATGCTGTTGCAGCCCGGCGCGGGAAATTGTTGACCTGCCGTGCAGTAGAATGAACCGGGCAATCAGGGAGCGACGGTCGAGCGTTACGCGCAGCAGCTCACTGTTGCCGGACGCCTCGATGAATATGGTGTGAAAGCGGTGCCCCGCACGGATGGCCCCCAGCGTGTCCCGCTCCGCCAAGCATGATTTATAGGCGAGAATCGCCTCGTCCAACTGCCCCAATTCGGCCGGCCCAATTTTTGGGAAGCCCCAGATGTAGCCCAGGCGCCAGAGCGCACTCTGCACGCGGAACAAATCCAGCGTCTCGGCGAGATGAATCGGTGTCACCCGCTTGCGCCGGTGGGTCTCGATCTCAACCAGGCCTTCCGACGCCAGATCGACGAACGCCTCCCGCAGCGGGGTCGCGCTTACGCCCAGGCGCAGCGCCAGTTCGGTTTCCTTCAGCAGCGTACCGGGTGCGAGTTCACCCGCCACGATGGCGGTGCGTAGTTGCTCAGCCACGGCTTCGCGCAATGTGGAAGGGGCCGTAAGTTTCAGGCTGGGCAGGGTCATGATTTGCTCTCCAAGGCTCACCTTAGCCGGGCCTGCAACGAGCGTAAATATATTCTATAGAATATTTATTCACTGCCCGGACCGGCATAACCTGCCCCGGAAATAATGACATCGTAGTCGTCCGCCATTGGATTTTCTCCCCATTGTTAGGGAGGCTAGGCCGGGACCAGAGCCCTCTCCCCTGCCTGCGGACAGGAGAGAGGGCATATAAAGTGGTTCAATATGCCGGTTGAACGAAAATATGCTCCAGGGAGAAACCAAATTGGCAGATGTTCAAAGCGGCCCGGCACTCGATGATCGCCCGTATCCACAACGCACCGTGCCGCTGGCGAGCGATCTGGCAGAGGTAACGCCGCAATGGCTCACCAGCGTGATGCGCAACAAATATCCTGGCCTGGTGGTGGAGGATATGGAGGTGGTGGAACTGCGCAACAGCCACACCACGAAGATGCGGGTGAAACTACAGCTCAATGACGTTGGTAAAGCCGCGGGCATTCCCGAAAATGTCTGCCTGAAGTCCAACTGGTCCGGCGGCTTCACCGATGTGGATATTCACGCGCTGGAGGCCCGATTTTACCATTTTGCCCGCGATGCGATGAAGGTTCCAGCGCCGGCATTTTATTTTGTCGATTGGGATATCGGCGGGCATGACCAGGGTTTGGTGGTAATGGAAGATCTGGTCGCCGCGGGCGGCAGGTTCGGGCACAGCACGGACCATATCGGGGTGGATAATGTCGCCAAGGCGATGGAAAGCTTGGCGAAGCTGCACGGCGGCAGCTGGGGCGACAAAAGGCTGGAGGAATTCACCTGGCTGCCGCGCTCCATGGATACGCCCGTGGATTGCGACCAGCTCAACATCATGTGGCGCTTCATCGAGATAAACCTGGCGAAGGAGGAGTACCGCGCCTTTCTGCCGCGCTGGCTGCTGGACGACCCGCAAAGTTTCCACGGCGTGTTCGCGGCGCTGAGCAGGTTCGAGCAGCGCCAGCCGGGACCTTATTGCATCGTGCACGGTGATTCTCACCAGGGTAACAGCTACCTGCGCCCTGACGGCGAACGTATATGGATAGACTGGCAACTGGTACGTAAGGGTCGGCCATGGCGGGACTTGACGTATTTTCTGATCGCTGCCCTCACCATCGAGGAGCGCCGTGCCAATGACCGCGCGCTGATCGCGCATTACCGGGACCACCTTGTCGCCATGGGGGCGCAGGATGTGCCGGATATGAATACGATCTGGGAAAACTACCGCCGCTGGCCGCTTTACGGGTGCCAGGCGTGGATCGCCAATATGGATGAATGGGGCCAGGACGGCCTGCCGATGAATAAGCGGTTTTTTGCGGCGTTGGAGGAGCTGGATACTGTCCAACTGCTGAAGTCTGAATAGCAGACTCGTTCGGATTACGTCATGCGAACGGCGACAAAGCGGCGGCGGCGGATTTTCCAGCCGTCGCTGGTGCGTATGAACTCGTCCTCGTACCAGCCGGCTGCCTGATGAACTTCGCCATCCGGGGTGCTGGGCATGAGCAGAGCGTCGACATAGCTGCGGGCGGTGGCGTGATCACCCTCCCCTTCGATCACGAAGTTGCTCATGCGGTGCAGCGTGGGGCCGACCGAGGCATGGACTTCTTCCATGAATTTGGTGATTTCATCTGGCCCGCGCCAACTACCAAAGCTGCCGTAGTCGCCGATAAAATCCTCGGCAAAACAGGCGCGCAACAGCGGCCAGTCGCGGCGGTCTATGCCAGTGGCGTAGCGCGTCAGCACGGCGATGATTTCGCGTTCATCCGGGGCGCTGATCATGCGACTTCCGCTTTCACGGGAAACCGCGCGAAATAGAAGCCGAAAGGTTTACGGATGGCCTCGGCGGTGAGGCCGAAGTCGCCTTCCAGGTCATATTCCAGCCGCCCCTTTTCCTGTTCCCCGTGTGATTCGAGATACGCGTGAAGCTCGGCCAGCGCGGCATCGGTAAGCGGCAGGCCGGCGCGGGCATAGACTTCGCGTAGAATGGCGTCGGGGTTTTTGATCCACTCGTGGAAATAGACATCGATGGTTTGCGCCGCCGGCAATATGTCGCGGTCGCGCACGCAGGCGCGCAGCAGGCGCTCATAGCGATCCGGCCAATAGGATGCGGGCTCCGCGGGGTCGACTTTTTTGCGCAGGATGCGCGCCGCGTAGAGGGCCATGGTCATCGCCGAGCGGATGGAGCCGACCGGGTCGCGGTGAGTGAGGACGAAGGTGGCGTCCGGGAACGTGTCGTACAGCGCGGGGAGTTGTTCCATGTGCTGCGGGCATTTGATGACCCAGCGGTTCGGGCCGCGCAGGAAGGTGAGAACCTGCATGGCTTTTTTCATGTAGGCGTAGGGGCCGCGTTGGTCCTGCGAGAGGTAGAAATCCCGCCAGCGCGGCACATGGGCCAGCCATTCGATGAGGTAGGAGGAGAAATCCAGCGCCTGGAGTTCGATGTCCTCACTGATATGATCGGCGGAGAACTCGTGCATGATCGCCATATAGGGCAGCACGGATTCATAGGCCTGCCAGCCTTGCGCCGCGCGGGTGTGGCGGGGGTTGGGATCGGCCTGCGTGGGTTCGTCGCCGGGGGCAGGAACGGGGGCAATCGCCTCCCACCATGGCAGGGAACGCAGGCGTTTGTCCGCGCTGAGCAGGCCCAGAAGATGTGTGGTGCCCGAGCGCGGCAGACCGGCCACGATAATCGGGCGATCAATGTTTATGTCGAGAATTTCCGGGTGCCGGCGGATGATGTCCTCCATGCGCAGCCTGGTGGCGGCGTAGCGCACGGTCATCTGAAACAAATTCGCCCTGGTGATTGCCGACGCGTTGTCGTCTTCGTCGATGGATTGCAGCCAGACAGCCAGGCGCGGCAGGAAGTCATCCGCGCCAAAATCAGTCAGCCCGGTCTCGGCGCGGGCCGCCGCCAGCACCGCTTCCACGCTGAACGTGACCGGGTGGGCAGCCGCCATTGCTAGCGCGCCTTGCTGGAGCGGGGTGAGAACCGGGTTTTTAAGGTCGGTAAGTTTGATGATCGGCGGGTTCGTGGCGGCGCTTCCCATGACGGTCCTTATTTATGACGCAGGCTTTAGCAAGCATACGGGCCGCGCCCACGGCAACGGGGAACTCTATCTTCCACCCGCCAAAAGATAGTAGCGTGCGACATCCGGATAATCATGATTGTAAGCGAGACATTGTAATGACGTGTCCTCGCCATGCGGAAAGCCATAAAACCGCGTAGACCAAAAAGGGAAACTGGAAATGCCGGGAACGTTTTTGCTGGCCGGGGGGGAACTGCCCGACGCTTTCGAGGTCAACGTGCGGGGGCATATGGAATTACCCCAGGCGACTATTGAACTGCACGACTATAATTTTGGCCGGCCGCAGCGGGCGAGGTTCGAGTCCGCCAACAGCTTTCTTGATCTGGCGCTGTCTCACCGGCCTGGCACACCCCGCGGCAGCTACGCCGGCGCGCCCGGCCGAGGCGCGCGGCCGCTGGGGGATGTCATCTTCATTCCGGCGAATCATGGCCTGCAAAGCGAATGGGGGGCCGGGAGGCAAAGTTCGGTGTGCTGTGCATTTGGTGATCTGGCCCCTGGCGAGCCCGATGACTGGACGCCGGACTGGCTGGATGCAAGCCTGGACGTCCGCAGCCCGTTTGTCCGCGATGCCATGCTCCGCCTGGCGACTGAACTTGAAACCCCGGGATTTGCCTCTGAGTTAATGGCCGAGGCACTTTGCCTACAAATATCCGTGGAACTGGCGCGTTATTTTCGCGGCCCCAAAGCGAGGTTCAATGAGACACAATGCCGCCTGCGGCCGGCTGAACTGCGCAAGATCGAGGAAATACTGGAAAGGCCTGGCAAGCCGGCCAGCATTTCCGAACTGGCGGCGGAATGCGGCTTCAGCTCGCGGCATTTTTTCAGGGTTTTCCGCGCCACCACCGGCATGACATTGTCTGAGTTCGCGGCCAGCCGGAAGATCGAGCGGGCGAAGGCGTTACTCAGCGCCCGCAAGCCGGCGATCAAGGAAATTGCTTGGCGTTGCGGCTTTGAAACCGCCGCCGCATTCTCTGCGGCTTTCCGCCGGGCCACCAGCCTCACGCCGCGCGCCTACCGAGCTGCCAGGATAGGCTGAGCCCTTCCCTTGGCGGCCCGGCAACGCTGGTGGCGCGGGGGCGCAAGTTTTATCGATTGCCTGGCGGGTTTTGCCGGCGCAGGTTTTAGAAAGCCGGGAGAGGATCAAATATTGGCTTCGAATCCATTCGATTTATCGGGTAAAGTCGCGCTGGTAACCGGCGCCAACGCTGGCATCGGCCTTGCCTTCGCGCGTGGCTTGGCGCGGGCGGGGGCGGATGTGGTCATTTGGGGGCGGCGGGCGGAACGTAATGCTGCCGCCGTGAAGGAACTCAGTGCATTTGGCACAAGGATACGTTCCCGCGAGGTGGATGTGCGCTCGGAAGACGCTGTGCGGGAAGGTGTCGATGCGCTGATTGAGGAATTTGGCCACATCGATATTGCCGTGGCCAATGCCGGCATCGCGACACAAGTCCCGTTCCCGGAGTTGAGCAGCGAACTTTATCACGGCTTGCTGAATGTGAGTTTGCACGGTTCGGTGTACACGCTGCGGGAAGTTTCCCGGCATATGGTGGCGCAGGCAAAGGCGGGGCATCCTGGCGGGTCGTTGATTATCTGTGGCAGTGGCTCGATCTTTCAGGGTGTGCCGGCGCTGGGCCATTATGCCATGGCCAAGGGCGCGCTCGCTGCACTTTCCAAAACGCTGGCCGCCGAGCTTGGCCCCCATGGCATTCGCTGCAATGTCATCGCGCCTGGCTTCATCGCCACTGAAATGACTTACGCCAGTCCCGAAATAGGTGCTGCGATTGCTGCAGCGGTGATTCCGAAAGTGCCGTTGGGCCGCGTTGGCACGCCGGAGGACCTGGAAGGTGCCGTGGTTTACCTGGCAAGCGATGCCGCGCGCTACCACACCGGCGACACGCTGGTGATCGACGGCGGCAAGCTCAACGCAAACTAACACGGATTACAACGTAAACTTTGGAATCGAGACAACAGCATGTTCGCACGGCAAAATGCGCACCATCATCAGGTGGCCTACGTCACCAACGACATTACCCGTGCCATTGCTTTGTTTGAGAAGGATTACGCCAATCCGGGGTTTTTCCTCTTCAATAATGTCGCCACCGGGGCCGCCAAGCCCGGCGACCCGGAATTGCGGATCGCACTTTCCCATGTCAACGGCGTTGAAATCGAGCTGATCGAGCCGGTCGGCAATACCGCGCCATTGTTCAGCGACGATTTGCCGCAAGGCCCGGAGCTGACGATTCGTTTCCACCATGTCGCGATCCGCATCGACGGGCCGATCGAAAACTGGGAGGCGCATGTGGCATCCATCGATACCGCGCAACACCCGATCGTGTATCGGGGCTCGCTCGGCGAGGATCTCCGTTATATCTACACCGACGAGCGTTCCCGTATCGGCCATTATGTCGAACACGTGTGGATGTCATCGCGAGTGCTGGAACAGATTGCTGCTGCCCGGCCCTCGTTTCCGCCACGCGGATAATCGCTGCGCGCAGAAGTAAAGGAGGCGGGATTCGACGGTCATGGTAGCTTCTGGTTCACCGATTTCAGCCGGTATCGCCGGCGCATTCGCCCGCGCGGAAATTGTATGCCGATTAACCCAAATGCGCTCTAACCTCAGAGCACTTCCGCAACCAGCTTCGCGGTCTCAAGGTCCTCATAAGCCGTCGTCAGCCGGAGATGGTTAAGCACGTTGATCTCCCAGCCATAGTTCACCACCGGCGTTGTCAACCAGCCTATGTAAACGCCCCACACGAGCGTCCGGCGGTATTCCACCCAAGCCTGCTCGAAAGACAGTGGCGTCTGCACACCATTCGCCGCCAGACGATCGAGATAATACGATAGCAACTCACGTTCGTTGTTGCGCCTGTCCGCGATGGAGAGCGATGTCGTGATGAGGTAATTCACATCGTGCATGGCGTGGCCGCGAACCATCAACTGCCAATCCAGCAGCCCGCCGCGAACACCGGGCAGCAAATAGGTGTTGCCAATATGCGTATCGCCATGCAGCATCGTTTGCGGCAGGGTTGCCTGATGCCGCTGCACGGCCTGCACGCCCGCAAGCAATTGCGGGCCGGTCGTGCGCAGACGCTGAACCAATTCGCGCTTGAAATTTTCGGTGTCGATCTCGTGCTGAATATACGCCGGCGCCATTTCGTTCATCATGGTGGCAACACCACCCGCGAGATGCGTCTCTACCCAGGCCAGATCGCCAGAGAAGCGTGGCGACTCCCAGAAACCGGCGTGCAGGCTGGCCACCGTATCCAGCAATGCCCGGACTTCCTCAAGCTCCACTTTTTTCGTGACATTGGGAAAGCGCGCCCCCCTGGTGGAGAGATCCTCCAGCAACAGACCAAACCGGTTAGAGGCGGGATCAAAATCGCCGCCAAAACAACGTGGCGCCTCAAGGCTCAGGCCGGGGCGTATCTTGCGATAAAAAGCAACCTCGTTCGCATAAAATGGCGACATGACCGCATCGTCGATGCGGGCCACTTTCAAGACTAGCCGGGTTGGCCAATCCGCCGCCGCCCCGGATTCATAGCGCACATTCAAAAATACCCTCCCGGCCGTGGAAACCATTTCCTCGCCATAGGTTTTGGCTTCAACGACCTCCACATCCTTCACCCTGACCTGTGGCGATATTTCGGCGATAAGACCATTCAGATAGGCCGGAGTGATTCCTTCGGCGGAAACAGGGTGCATGTGCGTCAAAACCTGAAGCCTTTCAAACCAGTTATAATTCAACTCAAGGCCCGGAGACCGGCAGGCCAACGTCTTGGAGCGTCCGCAAAATTCAACGCCACCCCTTATGCGCCCAGACTAAGCAGACTAACCTATCGAAAGTGAGAGGGATGCCGCCATGGCGGCAGAACAATGGTCTTGACGCTAAGGACACACTCAACGCCCTTGTTGGCCCGCCAAGGGATGATATATCTTTTTGCGTCATGGAATCTGATGGGAGCGGCGTTATGAATCATACACTGGCGCCGGCGGCCGATGCCGGGTCCTGGGAGCAGTTTGTCGATCAGCTCAAACCCCTGGGAACGCGGCTGCTTAACCGGTTACCTAAAAACCTCCGCAATGACCCTCAGGTGGTGCAGGAGGCTTGGCGACTGCTACTCGCCGGGCTGGTGCGCGCCACGAATGATGCCGTTATTGGCGATCGCCGTCACCCCATCTTCGTACCGGAACTGCATATCGCGCAGAATATTTTCCAGCCGAATGCCGATACCATCTACAAAACCGCGATGATCGACGGCTCAGGGACCTACCGTATCAAGGGCGACCGCGGCACGGTGCGAATGTTCATGCTCGCCCAGCTAGGGCCGGATACACTGCGGACCGGAAAGCCATCTCCCGCTCTGCTACAATATGATTTTGATACGTTAACGCGTGACGAAAACGACAATTTTGATGTGATCGTCAGCCAGAAGTGCCCCGATGGCCATGACGGCGACTGGTGGGAGTTGCACCCCAGCGCTGAAAAATTCATGGTGCGAATCGTCAGTTGCCGCTGGGGTGAAGAGCGCGAACCACGATTTGGAATCGACCGGTTGGATGTGCCGCCTAATAAAGGCCGGCTACCGGCGGCTGATCTCGCTGAGCGCCTGGCGGAAATTCCAATGATCGCGGGTAATGCAGCATGTTTTTTCCCCGATCACGTCGAGGAACTTCGGCAGCAGGGGCATATCAATAGCCTTAAAGTCGTGGACTTCGCGAATATGACCGGGTTGAACCGACAATCCTATTACGAGGGCGCCTATGAACTTGGCGACGATGAAGCGCTGCTCGTCGAAGTGAAAATTCCTCAAGACGTTGCCTACTGGTCGCTGATTTTAACAAATGAGATTTATGAGACCATTGATTGGTATAATAACCAAAGCAGCCTTAACGATGCGCAAGCACGGCTTGATGACGACGGTTATTTCCGCGCCGTGATTTCAGCGCGCGATCCGGGGATTCACAACTGGCTCGATACTTCCGGCAATCCCCGCGGGGCCATTCAGGGGCGATGGTTTGGCACTGATGAGCGGCCGACGCCGACAATCCGACGAGTTGCCCTTGCGCGGATACGAGCGGAACTTCCTGAACAGACGCCGGTAATTTCCAAAGAAGAACGCGAAGCGGCCCTTAGAGCCAGGCGCATTCACGCGCAGATGCGGACAATCTGGTAACCGCTGTGCGTCATTCGAAAAACTCATGATACTGCTGATATGAAAGCGGTATCATCCCAGGCTTGAACCGTCGGCAGCACATGCGTGGAGAGCAATTTCATGACTGACCCTGCCGAACCCCAAAGACCACCCGCCATCCGAAATAATACGCAGCCCGAGGTGATCATCAGAAAAGGTACCAACCGTTCGATAGGCGCATTGTGCCTCAATCCGGCATTCATGGTTTTGGAAACAGCAAAAATATTCAGGGGAACCGACCGATGACAGATGCAGTGCTCGACCGTAACCGCTATGGCGCCTGGGGCGTGATCGCCGGCGGGTCCGACGGCACGGGAGCATGCTTTGCGGATGAGGTGGCGGCATCCGGGATTAACCTGTTGCTGGTCGCGCGGCGCCCAGAACCCCTGGAAGCGCTGGCAGCCGAGCTTCGGCGGAAATATGGCGTGGAAGTCCGCACCTTATCGCTAGATTTGAACGCGCCAGATGCCGCGCGGCGCATGGCGGAAGCGGCGAAGGACCTGGAAGTCGGATTGTATATTTCCAACGCCGGTGCGGAGAAAGGCGGGCATTATTTTCATGACACGCCATGGGAGACGATCCAGGGCTTGATCGCACGCAATGTGCTGACAGCTACCGCCGCGTGCCACCATTTTGGCGGGTTGATGCGCGCGCGGGGGCGGGGTGGCATTGTGCTGATGAGCTCCGGCGCGGGGCTGGGGGGGCAGCCGAGGGTAGCTGCCTATTCCGCCGTGAAGGCATTTGTGTTGAACCTAGCTGAGTCCCTGTGGTCGGAATTGGGCCCCTCCGGCGTGGATGTGATTGGCATCGCGGCGCCGATCATGGAGACGCCGACGCTGCGCGCTACGCTTGGCGACATGCAGATACCGGATATTTTCGATCCCGGAGACGTTGCGCGCAATGCCCTGGTGCGGCTTCCTTCTGGATGCAGTTATATCTATTCAATAGATGGTTCGCAGGAAGCCTCCGAACAGCAGACCGTTGTGCGGCGCGAGCGTGTTCTGGCGCTGGAGAAAATCGTCAACGATCTTTTTGGTGCCCAGTGAACTATTCGCCCCCAAATACGGCAGCACAAAAGGGAAAACGGCAAAATGTCCAACCATAATGATTATGAAATTCTGGACGAACAACGCGCTCTGGACCGCGCTGAAGCCTCGACCGGGTTACACGATTGGGGCGACTACCTTAGCTTTAGGACTGGCCTGAGAATCTTCATCCAGTCGGTTGAGGAGATGCACCCTTCCCCGGAATTCCGCGATACGGTCGCCAAACGTATCCAACGCATTCTTGAAACGCGACTGCATTTGGTCGATGACGCGAACCAGCATCCTGAAATCGAACAGCAGAAAATTGAACGGCCGATTGCGATTATCGGCCTACCTCGCACCGGGACCACGATTACCTACGACCTGATAACCCTCGACCCGGCCGTGCGCGCGCCGCGCGAGTTTGAGATGCTGCTGCCCTGGCCGGCCTCCGATGCGGCAACCTTCGCGACCGATCCGCGCATCGCGATCATCCAGGCGATGAACGACAATTACCTGAAACACGCGCCGCAGCTTAAGGAAATCCAGCGCCTGGATTGCACCCTGGCGGGGGAATGCAACCATGGCATGACTTATCATTTTGCCGGCAGTAACTTCCCCGCCGAATTCGGCGTGCCGCGTTTTACCAAATGGGTGATCGACGAAATTCCAGAAGGGCTGTACCGGACGCATAAGCGTTTGTTGCAGGAATTTCAGTGGAAGGGCCCCAAGGGACGCTGGGTTATTAAATCACCGCATCATTTGTTTGACTTGGAGGGCTTGGTTGAGACCTATCCGGATATCGGCATGATCTGGACGCATCGCGACCCGGTGGCTACCATGTCCTCGCTTTCCAGTATGATCGCCGCGTTGCAGGCGGCGGTCGGGCAAGGAGGCGATTTGCATGCGGTCGGCCGCTCCGTCGTGGATATGTGGTGTACCGCCATGGCGCGGGCCACACGCGTACGGGCGGAAAATCCCGCAATCGAGGCTAAAATTCTTGACCTGGCGCATCGCGACATCGTACTCGACCCGATCGGTTCGATCCGCCGGATTTATGCCCGGTTTGACCAGCCGTTCACGGCGGATTTCGAAGCGCGTATCAGAACATTTCTGACCGAAAATCCCTCTGCCACGAGGCTCGGCAAGCATAAGCACGATCCCTCTCAGTTCGGCATCGACCCCGATGAAGTTCATGCACGGCTTGCCGGGTATTATGAGCGGTTCGGTTCACTCCTGCAAAAGCCTTGAAAAGACGGCCCTATGAACCATTCAACACTGCCTAGCCCGCTTGCCACCGACGACCAACGCAAAGCGGAAAAACTGGCGCTACGGCTGATCGCGGATCCACGTATCCGCGCGGCCCGCGAAAAGGCCCGGGCAATGTTGCGCGCCGACAAGGTTGCCGCATTACCAGACGGTTATCTCGGCCTGGACCGTGCGCTCGACCAATGGATTCTGGCGCTGACGATGCGTTGCATCAATGCCGATCCGTGGCGCCCGAAAGTGCTGTGGAACGTATATAATGCGCCGCGCTTTTGGTTCGGGCATGTGTACGCCGGTGCCGCGGTCGCTATCGACAACCCCGACAATAGCAACCGCGAAATTTCGGTCGATGGTGATTCTGCTTACAAAATTCACGGCCGCTTCGGTAAGCCGGCGACCCAGTTCATGATCGAGATTTTGGTGGATTTCGATCATTATGCGGGGCTTGGCCGTACCCTTTCCGCGTTGACCACGCAAAGCATTGTCTCTGATAGGGATGGCAACTTCACTATCACCATTGATTCGCAACCCGCCAATGGCCGGGCTAATCATCTGCAAGCGGAACCAGGAAAACTCAACTGGATGTTCATGCGCGACAGCATGGCTGATTGGGGGCAGAGCATCACCACCTTGCGCGTGGAACGCACCGCCGGCCCGCCCGCACCGCCAGAGCGGACGGAGGATGAGATCGCCGGCGATATCGTGACATCGATGCCGGTGTGGGTGGAATTCTGGCGCGGATTCAAGGATGATTTCCTCGGCTACCCAGAACCCAACCGGCTCGTCGGGCCAAACGACAGGCCGGGCGGCTGGGGATTTCTCTCCGGCGGGCGCTTCCACATCGGCGGCGACCAGGCCGTGGTCATTACGACTACGGACGGTGGCGCCAATTACACCGGCTGCCAGATTTCCGATCCGTGGACCATTTCGCCTGATCCGGTAACCCGCCTGGCCAGCCTCAACAAGTCCCAGGTGCTGCCAGACCCAGATGACAGCATCACCTATGTCCTCGCCGCGCGCGACCCCGGCGTACATAACTGGATCGACACGGTGGGGCTGCTAGACGGGTGGATGATGCTGCGCTGGCAGGGTGTGCCGCCCACGACTGACCCGGCAACGCTGGTCCGTTCGGTTAAAACCGTGAACCTGGACGATCTGGCCTCGGCACTGCCGGCGGGCACGCCGCAAGCCACGCTGGCCAGCCGGTCCGCGCAGATCGCCCGGCGGATCGCGGAATTTGCCACCCGGTTTGTGGAAGAATGAAGGAGTCCTAAAGCGATGATGCAGCCGCCAGGGTCAATTTTTGAGCTTTGCCATGTCGTGGATGACATGGACAAAGCCATTGCTCATTGGATCAGTTCAATGGGCGCCGGACCATTTTTTGTTGGCGAGATGAGGTTTCAAAATGGGCATCGCTACCGCGGTAAGCCCGCGGTGCTCAGCATGCGCGTAGCGTTCGCCTTCTCGGGCGGGTTGCTGATTGAGCTGATTGAGCCGCTGGAGGGCGATGAGTCGGTGTTCACCGAGGTGCTGAAAACGCGTGGCCCGGGGTATCACCATGTTATGCTGCGCGAGGATTACGACACCGGCTATGCCCGCCTGAGCGCACAGGGGTTTGCCGTGGCGCTGGAAAGCACCACGCCGCTTGGCGAGCGTTGCGCCTTGTTCGACACGCAGGCGGTCAATGGCGGGTTTATCGAGGTGATGGACCTGCACATCGCGTTCGGCCACCTGACCGAGGCAATGGCCGCCGCGCACCAGACCTTTGACGGCACCGAGCCGCAACGCCCCTTGGCGGCATTGTTCGCCACGCTGAAACATTAGGAGAATCCTTACATGACATCGGTACTCAATCGTTTTCGGCTGGATGGACGCACCGCAATTCTGACCGGCGTTGGGCCAGGCGTTGGCGAACATGTGGCGAAAGCCTACGCCGAACTGGGCGCGAACGTGGTGATCTCGGCACGCAGCCAGGACCGGCTGGACCGGATTGCCGCTGAAATTAACGCGGCTGGTGGCGGCCGCGCGGTTGCGGTGGCGGCCGATGCGGGGGTTAAAGCAGATTTGCAGCGGCTGGTGGATACCGCGCATGAGCATTTTGGTCCCGTGCATATTGTCTTCAACAATGCGGCGGCGGGCGTGGTGTATGCGCAGGACGGCGGGCTATGGGCGAACACCGATGAGGTGTGGAAAACTGCAATGGACGTGAATGTACTTGCAACCTGGCGGCTTACCGAGATGACTGCCAAGGACATGGAAGCGCATGGCAAAGGCAGCATTATTTCCGTGCAAAGCTGCGGCGGTTTTACGCCCATTCCGCCGGCAGTTGCATATGGCGTGAGCAAGGCGGCGCTCGCATTCCTCACCCGCTCGCTGGCGAAAACCCAGGCGCCGCACACACGGGTCAATGCGCTCTGCGTCGGGTCGATGAGTCCTGACGGCCAGGAAGCGGATATTCATAAAGGGCTGGGCCTGGCGGAACGCAACGCGATTAAGCGCTTTGGCGCCGCGGATGAAGCGGTGGGGGCGGCGATTCTGCTCGCCGGTGATGCCTCCAGCTACACCACCGGCAGTACTGTTTTTGTGGAAGGCGGGCGGGTCGGCACGATCTCCTGAACGCCCACGGGCCGGTCTAGGAAAGTTGCGGCCCCCGGGATATTGAGGAAGCATGATGATCGAACTGAGCAAGACGGATGGTGTCGCGGTACTGACCATGAACCGCCCGGCGCAGCGCAATGCCATGTCGGCCGGGCTGGTGCAGGCACTGATCGAGGCATTCTCCCAGTTGAACGGTGATGCCGAGGTACGCGCGATCGTGCTGGCTGGTGCCGGGAGCGGGTTTTGCGCCGGCAGCGATATTCGCGGCCTCGTCGGCATGTCCCCGGCGGAGCGGCAGAATTTCGAGGCTGAGTCAGGCAGGCTGGCGCGCTTGCTGGGTACGCTGGCGCCGCCGGTTATCGCCGCGGTGGACGGGTTTGCCATTGGCGGCGGGATGACACTGGCGACATCGTGCGATCTGATCGTCTCGGAACGGTCAGCGAAGTGGTCGCTGCCGGAAGTGCCGATCGGGCTTTTTCCGGCCTGGGGTCTAGCCTCGGTTGTTCACCGGGTTGGCAGGGTTGTTGCCAAGCGTCTGGCCTATGGGGTGGATGTGCTCTCCGGCGAAGAAGCCTACCGGCTTGGACTGGTGGATTACATCGTGGAACAAAATGCTGGTGAACGGGCTTTGGAACTTGCCCGTGAACTTGCCAAACTGCCGGCGCAACAAGGGAAATTCGTGAAGGAATATTTTGCCACCAATGCGACGGTAGGAGATGAAGCCGCCGATTTTGCCGCGAATAATTTATTCATGCGCTCCACGGTAACCGAGGAAGCGCAGGCCAGTTTCAAGAAATTCTCGGCCAAAGGATAGCACAAAACAACGGCCCGTACCGCTGCACGGGCCGTTGTCTTCTTGCAGGGGGTTGCTAGACGTCCCAGACCAGGGGCAGATCGAGTATCTGGATCATGCCGAGGTGGAATTCCACCTTCGTGCCGGGTGCTAGGCGGAACGGCGGAATCGCTTTCAGGAACTCCGTCATCGCCAGAGCGAGTTCGCGGCGGGCGAGGTGCATGCCGAGGCATAGATGCGGCCCCGTCGCAAAGCCCATGTGTTTGGGCTTACGGTCAAGGATAACCTCGTTCGGGCGGTCGAATTCCTCGGGGTCGCGGCAGGCGAGCGTGGTCGACATCGCTACCTTGTCACCCGGCAGCATGCGTACGCCGTTAACGGTAGTTTCCTTGACGCAGACGCGGAAGGTGGTAACCGCCGCGTAGGCGCGCAGCAGTTCCTCGATGGCATCCGGGATTGCCTCGGGGTGCGCGCGCAGATACGCCTGATGCTCCGGGTGCGTGGCAAGATGCCAGAACTGTACACCCAGATTAGTGGAAACCGTATCCAGGCCGCCGATGAAGAGGTTGAAAGCAAAGCCCAGCACTTCGTCATCGGTGAATTTCTGGCCCTGAACTTCCGCGGCGAGCGCGAAGCTGATGACATCGTCTCCAGGGTTTTTCTTGCGCTCCGCGATCACACCACGCAAATAGTCCACCACCTTACGTGTTGCAGACTTGATCATTTCCAGATCATGGCCATGCAGCATATCGGTTTCCCATTCTAGGAACATCTTCAAATTCTCGCGTGGCAGAGCGAGCAGCTGCAGGACGACTGTAATAGGGAACTCAAAAGCAAATTCATGCATGAACTCGCACTGGCCACGATCCTTGAATTTACCAAGGAACTCCTTGGCATAGTCAAACAACACGCCGTCCAGCTTGCGTATGGCTGCCGGAGTAAACAGCGGGAATATCAGGGCGCGATACGGGGCATGGTTCGGCGGGTCCATTTCGGCGGGAACCAGGTGCCAGTTCTCTTCAAGTAGTTCGGCGAACGGCGCGAAGCCACGGTTGGAGAAATGCTCGGTGTCCATATAGATCTGCCGCATATCCTGGGCGCGGCGGACAATCCAGGCCGGTCCTTCACCTGGGTAGGCGTTCGTTGCCCAGAACACGGGCGGCATCTGATGGATGAGCGGCACGATTTCGTTATACGGATCGCCTTTTAAGGTTTTGCCGAAGACGAAGGGGTATTCGAAAACCAGGTTCTGGGGAACATGGGCAGGCGTAGTCTTTGGGAAACCCGAAAAAATTGACATTGGCGTGTCCTTTAGTTTTTTATTCTTGCCATGGCTCGAACAACGCGGGGGTTGTACCGCGAACGGCACAACCCCCGCGTTGCGGCGTTACAGGAAGATTGCAAGATTCGGCATGCCCAGCACGACCTGGTCGAGCAGAACCTTGCGGTTGGTAAGCAGGAAGCGGTCGCCAACCCAGCGTAGACGGTCGTGGCGCTCGGCGCTCAGGTGCTTGTAATCTCGGGCGTCGGCACGGTTACGCGTGAGCAGCAGATAGCTTACAACTTCATACTCATCAGGCGTGTCGGTTTCGTACACCATGATGTTGGAGACGAAACGGCGTACGCGCGAGGCCGGGTCTTCCGACCACGCGCTGGTGGTGTTCACCAGGCGGTCAACGCGCACCAGCATCGAGGCATAATCGTCGTCAAAATGCCCGGTGATGGCGAACTCATGGTTGAAATCCTGCACGCGCCGGGTCACGCGGACCGGCACAAAATACACCAGGTCCTCGGCCAGAGTCTTGGCCCAGTCGTTCAGCAAACGATGATCCAGCAAATGCGCTTCGCGGATCAGGAATGCCGCGACTTGATTGTAGATGGGGGAGCCGAAGATGACCTCGGCCCGTTCGCTCTTCGCGGTCTTCTCAATAGTGGACATGTTTAAAACCTTTCAGATTACGGGAGGTTCAGCGGGTCATGATCGCGTGATAGTTCTTCCACCAGTTCCACTGGCAGTCGTCCTTGCTGAAGCCTTCATAGACTTCGGCTTTATCGGGCCAATCGGCAGCGCGGGTCTGGCCGAGGATCGCCTGATACTTCATGGTCTGGGTCCGCCCCACCACGCCGCGCGCGGATTCGGACATATGCGGCCAGGTGTCGCTATCGTCCTGCTCGATCACGCCCGACGTGCCAACGCCTTGTGCGCAAGCCGCGCGCATCATCGCTTTCACGTTTTCAGGAGTGTCTTTTTCCGCAAAGAACCAGGTGGACCACTCAAAGTGATGCGGGCCACGCGGATTCATTGTGTGCAGCACCAATCCCGAGCCGAGCGAACCGTCGCGCAGCGGCACGTAGATGAACAGGATGCCCACGTTCGGGAAAATATTACCCACCACTGGCGGCGCCTTCGCCAGCACGTGCATCTGCTCCGGGCTCATATGCTTGGCAAGCTGCGGCAGCAGTTCCTTGGTAATACCCGGAGGCGGCATCAACTCCAGGCGCTGCGCATCGGTCATGTCCTCGGTGGTGGAGCCGGCCATCATCGTGAATGTGGTGTCGGCGGGGATGCAGCGCAGCGTGTGGCCATTGCCGGCGACGTTAATGCCATACATCGCCGGTGCGGATTCGTGCTGGGAGTCGGGCTCGCCACCCATAACGCCGCGTTCCAGCAGCGATTGATGCAACGTGAGCATGTGATAACCGTCGCTCGCGGATTGCTCGCCAGCGGTTTTCCAGTTGGCATCAATCGTCAGGCGCTGCGGTGGTCCGAGCACTTCCAGCCCATTGTCGGTGCGCTGGAATAGCATGTCGTAATAGAACTTCATCTCGCCCAGGGATTCCTCGAACGACGGACCATTGTGGTCGAAGCTCGCGAAGATCAATCCGCCATATAAATGAACGCGCGCCTGCTTGAGCCCCAGTTCCTTTTTGGTTTTGATCTTGCCGTGCATCTGCTCGCGCTCAACAGGTGCACCGATGAAGCTGCCATCCGGGCGGAAGGCCCAGCCGTGATAAATGCATTTATGTGCGCGCGTATTTCCGGAATCTGAAATGCAGACATGCATGCCACGATGCGGACAAACGTTGAGCGAGACGCTTACCTTGCCATCGGGGCTGCGCGCCACGATCACCTGATCCTCGCCCATGAAGCGCACGACATAGTCGTTGGCATTGGGGATTTCGGTATCGTGACCGAGCATCAGCCACGACTTCGCAAAAATGTTTTTCAGCTCTTCTTCGTAGAGAGCCTCATCGTGCAGCACGGCAAGAGATACTTCACGGTTTTCGAGATCGATGTAGCGGGAAACGGGGTCTTGGGCGATACCCTTTTGAACATTGTCAAGCATGGACGGCTCCTGTGAGTTTGGTTTTTGGTTAAATAAAGTCAGGGTGGGAGATGTTCGGCTCGATACCGAGCAGTGATTTTCCAAAAATTTCGTAACCGACATACGGCAGGTTCGCGGTGTGGCGCATGCCGAAGACCGCGTCGCGATACAGACGCTCGATGGGGTTTGATGTTGAGAAAGCGCTTGATCCAGCCAGGAACATCAACTGGTCGATGGCCTGCGAGAGCAGGTCGACGGCAAGCGAGCCCTCGCCTTTGCTTAGGGCACGCTGTTGCGGCGTGAGCGGCACGCGGGTCAGGCCGACCTGATCGATCAAATCGCAATTCTTCAGCGTTACTGCCACAGCCGCGGAAATACGCGCAGCAGCCTCGCCGAGTTGACCCTGCGCCATTACAGCCTCCGACTGTTTGGTATAGGTGGTATAAACAATCGGCCGGCGTTGCGCTGCCTCGGTCACGCGGGCCTGAATCTCCAGTGCCGCACCGGCGACAACCGCATGCGCGGTGGCGCGCAGGAAGGGCATGAACGGCCAATAGTCGGACGGTTCACCGACATGGCGCTTGCCGGGCGTGTGACCACCGAGGCCAAGCTTGGCAACATGGTAGAACTGCGCGTAGGGAATGAAGACGCCCTTGGCGACGATGGTGTTCGAGGCGGTGCCGCGCATACCCATCATATGCCAGGTATCTTCGATCGTGATGTCTTTGATGCGGACATAGGCGAAGCCGCCATGGTCCAAAGAGCCGTCCTTGTTGCGGATGTTCACGCCCAACTGCGCCCAGCGCGCATGCGCCGAGCCGGAGGCATAGGGCCAACGGCCGTTGACGAGATAGCCGCCGTCAACTTCATCTATGGTGCCTGGCGGGTTGGCGACGGCGCAGATCACCGGATGATCGACGCCCTCTTCTCCAAAAATCGCCTCTTGCAGAGCGTCCGGCCCCAGGCTGGCGACCCAGGTGCTACCGTGCAACACGGTGTAAACCCAGCCAACCGAACCGTCGCCTTTGGCGAGTTCCGCGCCGACGAGCGACATGGCCCGGGCGCTGGTGCCCAAACCGCCCCACCGGCGCGGCGCGGCCATTGCCCAGAACCCGGCGTCGGTCAGTGCGTCAAACACTTCATTTGGCAGGCGGCGGTCCTTGTCACCCTGCGGACCATATTTCAGCAGTAGCGGCTGCAGTTCCCGCGCGCGGCCGACCAGTTCCTTCTCGGCTTTGACGTTATAACCTGGTCCACCACCGTCATCCAATGCGGGATCAATCTTACGGTGGGCTGCCATGCCTACTTTGCGAATAACGGTCATGTTGTCTCTCTCCTATGCGTTTATTCCAACCGCGCTGAGGCGGCGGATTATCGACTGCTTCAAGGTGTCTGGTGATTCTCGATAAAATCGGCTGGTGGTGCTGGGCCCCAGAGGTAGAAGGCGTCGTCGGCCGGGTGATCGCCCGCGATCCACTCTTCATTCGCCGCGATATATTCGAGGCCGGCGGTAAGTTCAGCGTGGCTGCCCCATGGATCGCGAATGTAGTGGAAGAAATTGGAGCCGAGCACGTGGCGCCCAAAGCCCCAGCCGGCGGTGTAACCCTGCGCATGAGCATTGTCTGCGGTGAGGCCGATGGCGTCGATCGAACCCAGGTCCAAGCTGTAATGATGCACACCGGGGCCAAAGGATTTCACCAATGCCAGTACATGGTGGTCGCTGCCGTGGGGCGCATGCAGGAACGCGAGAGTGTCGCCCGAGCGGTCCGAGAGGGCCAGGCCCACTACGTTGGTGTAAAAATCCAGCGCACGAGGCACATCGGATGTAAAAATGGCGATATGCGACAGGCGCAATGCCTCGGGCATGATAACCTGGGATTTGTGCTGCGCCACGGCCGGAACCAATGGCGGCTTGTTTGCCTCCACCGCGTCGAACATCTGCCGGTCACGCGCGACGATCTCGACTTCGATGCCGTCGGGACCGGACAGAACGAAGGAGTCGGGCGTCTCGCTGAGGATTTCGTACGCAGTGCCCGCCGCGCGCTGCCGCAAGGCGGCGACGTCTGGGGGGTAGGTGGCAAAACTCAGCCGCCGTAACCGCGCATGTGGACCTTGCGTTATCACGGCCCAGTCATGGTCAACGGCGCCGGCCTGGACGGTTAGAGCACCCTCCTGCCGGCGGGTCCGTAGCCCGAGCGCGCGGAAAAACGGCTCCGCGGCAGCAATATCTGGGACGTCCCTGACGAAATGGTCGAGGGCATAGACCCCTAGCCGATGCCTGGTTTTTTCGCTTCCCTCCGGCCCATCTAAACAACTTGAACAGTTTTTATTCATTTTGTATCTCCGCGCAGCAGAAATACATGGCCGCTGGGGAGATGCTTTGATCTAAATCAAAGATTGCGCAGTAATTTAATTTTTCGGCGCCAAACGGCCGCCAGCGGCAAAGCAAAATCGCTTGACAATAAATTGCCACTTGTCCATTTATAGGCGGGACAAGAAATAATTCATCTCCACGAGGAGCAAACCCATGAACGCCGTGACCAAAACCCAAGCACTCGAGAAAATGGCGCGGGACTTCGCCGCCGTCAGTGGTGTCTATAATGGCGCCGACGTAACCAGCCCCTATGAGCAGATGAAGGAATGGCGCGCGAAAACGCCAGTGCTGGAAGGGGACATCCTGCGTATTTTCAAAGCGCCGTCACAGGCCGACTGGATGGGTACCGGCCGCAAGGTCTACACGGTGTTCCGCTATAAGGATGTGCACCAGGTCCTGCGCGATGACAAAAACTGGCTGAGCAAGCAGAATGCCGAAGGCTTCGGCTCGGCTGTCGATAATTTCCTGCTCACCGGCATGGATGGCGAGGAGCATCACAAATGGCGCGCTGTTTTGCAGCCGCCGATGATGCCCAGCGCCATCAAAAAATGGAAAGACAACCTAATCTGCCCGATTATCGAGGATGAGTTCATCGGCGCGATGCGGCCCAAGGGCAAGGCCGATCTGTTGCTGGATTTCGTGCTCGCCTTCCCCGTCCGCGTGGTTTACAAAATGTTCGGCCTTCCTGACGACATGGTAGCCGCCATGCAGTCGGCCGGCTGGGCCTTGCAAATCGTGGGCGGGCCGCGATTCGATCCGGAAGAGATGAAAACATCTATCCCGGCGGCCATGGAAGCCGGACAACGGCTGTATGAATATGTTCTTCCGGCCGTGCAGGAGCGTCGCAAATCTGGCATCGTGCGCGACGACATGATCGGCTTCCTGATGGGGCTGAACGTCGACGGCAAGACATTTACCGATGAAGATATCACCACTTTCATCCGGATGACTCTGCTGGCCGCCGGCGAGACCACCAGCCGCAGCTTCGGGAATATGATCGTGCTGCTGCTGGAGCGCCCGGATGTATGGGAGCGCCTGCGCCTGGACCGCAGCCTAATCCCGAAGGCCGTCGTCGAGACCATGCGCCTGGAAACCGTCGCCGGGCACCTTGGCCGCCTTGCCGCGAGGGACATGGAGATCGGCGGTGTCACCATCAAAAAAGACGAGGCGGTGACCGTATGCATCTCGTCCGCCAACCGCGACCCCGAAGTCTATGAGAACCCGGACGAGCTAATTCTCGACCGCCCGATGCGCCCGGTGATGAGCTTTGGTTTCGGCCCGCATATCTGCATGGGCATGCATCTGGCCAAGCTGGAGATGGAGATCGCGCTGAACGCCATGCTCGACCTGCCGAACTTCCGCCTCGACCCGGATTACCCCAAGCCGGTGATCCGCGGCATCCAGCTGCGCGGCCCGGACCAGTTGCACGTGAAATGGGATGTTGCCTGAAAAAGTTTTAGGACGCGACGCGCCGTCTCTATCGAACCATCAACGGTTTGATAGAGACGGATCACGCGTTAGAGTACGCGACCGGCGAGTTTTTCTAATTCGGCACGCGCCTCCTCAACCGAAGTCACCTCCGGCAGCGTAAAGGCCAGGCGATCTGCACCTGCATCTTCAAAGCCCCGGACTACATCCGTAGCGCTTTCGGGCGTCAAGATGACGTTGATATCAAAATGCGGCACTTCACGCCCGGCTTCTTCCGCGAAGCGATGTAGCTTGCGGCGCCCGGCTTTCAGATCATCATAGGCTGAGTCGGTGCCCGCATGGCCGGTCCCGAATGCCAGCTTGGCGCCGGCGTAAACTGGTAGCCACCCGTTGCAATGTTCACCGATGCGCTGGAGCACGGCATCACTGAAACCACCAAGCCAGATGGGCGTGTGCGGTTGCGTCGCCGGGCGCGGCCCCAGCAGAGTTGGCGGAAAATCAAAGAACTCACCCTTGAAGGTGAAACGATCCTCAGTCCAGAGGCCTTTCATGATGGCGATGCTTTCCATGGTATAGGCCCAGCGCCGCTCGAAGCTGCCGCCGGTCAGCTCGATTTCCAGCCGGCTCGCCCCGCCGGTGCCGAGGCCCAGGAAAAACCGGCCGGCGCCGCTGTAGCGGTCGATGGTGGCGACCTGCTTGGCAACCACCACCGGGTGCTGCATCGGCATGATCAGCACGCTGGTGGCAACCTCGAGTGTTTTGGTCAAAGCCAAGCCACGGGCCGCGCCGATTAGCGGGTCCAGGTATAGCGGGACGCCGAAATGTGGCGGCTTGACCGGCTCTTCCAGCGGGCGGATGGTGTGGTGGCCATAGGTGACCCAATCAAACCCCACCTCCTCGGCGATCTGGCAGATTGCTCCCATGTCGACGTCTGGAATGGGGTGCCCTGGGTCTGCGTAAGGTCTGCTGATACCGATTTTCATATGCGACGTTTCCTGATGTTTGTTTTGGTTCACGGCCGTCCGCCAAGATTATGCGCGGCCAGCAGATGTAACCAACCAATCGGCAGGTTCCGCGCAAATTAAACCCTATTTTGAATGCCCTCAAAAATGCACCCGCCGCCTAAAAAAACTGATACGCTCCACCGCATTCTGGTTGCCGCCCGCACGGAATTCACCGAAAAAGGCTTCGACGCGGCGCGGCTGGAAACGGTCGCGCGGGCTGCCAAAGTGACGAAGCAGCTGATTCATCATTATTTCCAGAGCAAGGACGAACTCTACCGGGTGGTTTTCGATTCTCAGTCCGCGGCGGTGATTTCGTTGCTTGAGCATACCTCGTACGAGGCATTGCCGCCGCGCGAGGCCATTACCCGGCTTATCAACCGGATTGTCGATCTTCACTTGGAAAACCCCGGCGTGACAACCTTCACTCTCGATCAGGGCCTGCACCGCGCCCAGCATATCGACGCACAGGCCGGCTTTGCCCCTTTGACGCGTGAGTTCATCAACAAGGTCATCGAGCCGATCCTGCAGCATGGCGTGCGCACCGGCGATTTCCGAGGCGATGTCGACCCCACCCTGTTTTACGCGACGGTGTTTCACCTTGCCGCCGGATGCTTCCTGATGGGGCCAGCCATGACCCGGACGATCGGGATCGACTTCGCCTCACCAGAAGGCGTGGCCCGTTGGCGCGCCCATGCCGTGGATTTTATCCTGGCATCACTGCGCGCCGCGCCAGAGCGTTAATCCGCGCCGGGGAACATGATAACGAAGGGCGTGTCGCTCGCCGCGTGACGCAGCGGGATGGCTTTCTGGTAGAGATCCGAGTGATACCAGGCCTTGGCGTCTTCCATGGTCTTGAATTTCATCATGATCGTCGTGGTGCCTGGGAATTTGCCCTCGATCACTTCCGGCGATTCGGCCACTGTGACTTCCGGCATATACGGTAAAATCGACAAATAGCCGGCCTCGGAATAGCGCTCGTAGGCGTCGCGATCCGTTTTATTCACCACGGACAATACGTAAGCACTCATAATCTGTTTCCTCGATCTGGTTCGTTAAAAAAGGGATGACGCAAAAGCCTATTTCGCCATGAATGCCTGTACATCGGCCACGAAAGGCTGGTGCATGGTAATGCCGCCATCGACTGCGAAAATCTGACCGGTGACGAAACTTGCGTCGTCCGAGGCCAGGAATGCCACGGTTCCGGCGATATCATCCGGGGTTCCCAGGCGCGGCAGCAGGGTATGCCGCTCCAGCATTTGCAGCATCTCCGGCGACATCTGCTCACGTGCTTGCGAAGTGAGGATAAGCCCGGGAAGGATTGCATTGCAGCGGATATTTTGTTTGCCGAATTGCGTCGCCGCGTTGCGGGTCAGTGCATTCACCGCCGCCTTGGAGGCCGAATAGGCCGGGGTGAAAATATCGCCGAGAATTGAAACGCCGGAACTGGTGTTGATAATCGAGCCGCCGCCGCCCTGGAGCATGAGCGGAACGAAGTGTTTGATCATCAGCATGGTGCCGCGCGTGTTGATGTGGAAGGCGCGATCCCAGACGGAAGATGCCATGTTCACGAGCGATCCATCGGCGGCCATTTGGGCGGTGCTAACATCGGCCGCGTTGTTGTGCAGAACATCCAGCCGGCCAAAGCGGGCGACGACGGCGGCTTTGAGGACCTCGATGCTGTTTTCGTCGCCCAGGTCCAGATGATGGGCCAGGGCCTCGCCACCGCTGGCGGCAATGTCCGCGGCTACGCGCTGAGCGCCGGCTAGGTTGATGTCCGCCAGCACGAGCTTCGCGCCGGCCTTGGCCAGCGCTTTGGCGCAGGCCTCGCCTATATTGGCGCCAGACCCGGTGACGAGTGCGACCTTGCCGGCGAGTTTAAGAGTCTGTGTTATGGTTTCCTCCTGTTTTTGCATAATTTCATCGTTCGTTTTCTATTTACATCTAGCCAAGATGGCAGGTGCATAAAGCTAAATCGTTTGATGCGCGTAAAGTAACCGGGCGGACCAATCGGCTCCAAGTAGAACCTGCATTGGCAAGACCCCATATCAATCGAGGCATGATAGACTGGCTATATTCCAGTCTGACCGGGGGTTTTAGCATCCTTCCGCCCGATAGGTATAAGCGTGATGTACGCGGTGGCAGAAGTATCCGGTAGACAAGGCCGACCTGGCGGATTACGGGATCTGCCGCCGGCCAGCGTTCAGCAAAATTTCTTGCCAACCAAGCAAAGTACCGAGATGACCGAAGATTTCAATGCCAGCCGTCAGCGTTTCCGTGAAGCTATGTCCCGCCTGGGGGCTGCCGTGAACATCATCACCACCAAGGGGCCAGATGGCGATACCGGTTTCACCGCCTCTGCCGTTTGCAGCGTGACCGATGACCCGCCGACCTTGTTAGTCTGTGTGAACAAAAACGCCAGCCAGCACGATACCATCAAGGCCGCCGGCATCCTTTGCGTGAACGTACTGGCGCACGAGCACCAGGAGCTTGCGCCGGTGTTTGCCAGCGTTGGCAATGTGCCAATGGCGGAGCGTTTTGCCCTGGCGAAATGGCAGCGGCTGGCCACCGGCGCGCCGGTGCTGGAGAGTGCGGCTGCCGCATTCGACTGCAAGATCGACCAGATTGTGGAGGTCGGCACGCATAGCGTGCTTTTCTGTGCCGTGCAGGCGATCCATCTTGGCCACGGAAGCTCAGGTCTGATCTATCACGGGCGGGCGTATCACAAGATCAGCACTGACAAAGCCTGAATTCAGGCGTCGGGCTTCCCCGCGATCAACCGTTTGACGGTGTAGGACATCACCTGCTCGTCGCGCTGGTTGAACACCGCCGCGTCGAACGTGATGACGGCGCGGTTGCCCTTTGATGTAGGGTGAACGTGGCTGACCAGAATCGTCGCCCAGACGCTGTCGCCGATGCGGACCGGGGCCAGCACCTTGGTATTTATTTCAAGGAGCGCCAGCCCTGTGGCTTGGATCAGGCCCTGCATCTGCATCCCTTCGATGAAACACTGGGTGAGCGCCGCCGGGACCGGCCGGCCGCCCATCGCCCCACCATGATCGGCGTCGATGAAGATCACCTCCAGCAACCCGCTCGCCGAGATAAAGGCCACTAGGTCGGCTTCCGTCACCGTCCGGCGGTGGGTGCGCACCTTAAAGCCCTGCGGGAGCTCCTGCCAGTATAAGCCTTGAGGAAAGCAGGGAAGGTCGTGGTTCATAACATCGGCTCCTGGCAAAAATGTTGTTATTTTTTACTGCGCGGCGCGGATTGGAGAACTGTGCTCCCCTCCGCTGGATCAAGTTCCACTTCCAAAGCCTCAGTCACCCGCGCCAGCGTCATGTATAGTGATTCACATTAACAATATTACGTGTTAATATTTGCCACCTTGTGGGGGTGAATGATGAGCTACAGTGTTGATTTACGTGAGCGTGTTGTCGGCTATGTGCGTGGGGGCGGCAGCCCGACGCAAGCTGCGCGATTGTTTCAAATCAGCCGAGTGACCTTATACCGCTGGCTTGGCGCCTCAGATTTGCGCCCGAAACCTGCCAAAGAACGTCGGCGCAAGTTGGATAAGGCAGCACTTGCTGCTCATGTTAGAGACTTTACGGACGCATTGTTGCGAGAGCGGGCAGCCCATTTCGGTGTACGGATCAACTCGATCTGGGTTGCGCTGAAAAAGAAAAAGATCACTAAAAAAAACGAC
>PLSD01000024.1 GCA_003164135.1 Acetobacteraceae bacterium | reverse complement strand
TCCTTCGCCGGGGAAATCGCGGCGATGATCGCGTCAGTGTTCAGGTCTTTGGGTAATGGGAGTTGTACCAGGATGCCGTGTACGGCGGGGTCGGCGTTGAGTTTTTGCACCAGCGCCAGAAGGTCCGCCTGGGTGGTATCGGCGGGCAAGCGGTGCTCGAAGGAGCGCATGCCCACTTCCACCGTCTGGCGGGCCTTGTTGGCGACGTAGACGCGCGAAGCCGGGTCGTCCCCAACCAGCACCACGGCGAGGCCGGGTTGAAAGGAAAGTGCCGCGACTTCCGCCGCGATGTTCGCCCGCAGCGATTCCGCAAAAGCCTTGCCGTCGATGATCTCAGCCAAAATTCTGTCCCCGCAAACCAGAGTGCGCCCCGGCCCGCTCTTACTCCGGCAGGCAGTTTTGCACCACCGGCCAGCCGGACACATCCAGCCCGGTCAGGATTGCAAATTCCCGCACATCCCCGGCCAATAGCGCCGCGATATAGGCGAGGTCGGCCGGCTCCGGCCGCACCGGCGGCGGCGTAAATTCAAACGGCTGCTCGCGTTTTTCCCCGGTATCGGGAAACGGCCCTAGCCCCAAAAAATTGGCGATGACACGCAGCGTGCCAGCGTGGTCCCGCAACAAATCCTGCGAGCGCAGAAACAGCACCTGCTCGCGCGCAAACCAGTGCAATATCCGCCGCACCTGTTGCACGTAAAAGCCGCGCTCCACATAGGAGTAAATCCGCCGCTCGCGTGCCAGCGGCGGCAGGCCCGCCAAGCGCTGGCGGCCTGCGCGGATCGCCTCGGCGAACGGCAGCGTCTCAAAACCCCGTGCATATTCCATGCACCATTGCGACCACGCGCGCTCGAACGGATCGCGGAACAAAAAAACCAGCCGGGCGTGCGGGTTGTAACGGTGGATGCGCTCAATCGAGGGCGGCCAGAAGCCATAGATCGGCGTGATGTCGAACCGCCGCTTTGCGCCGTCATCGGCGGGAAACAGCGCCTCCAGCTCCGCATAGTTGGGCGCGGTCCAGTCGCGCGCCTCGTCATCGAAAAAATGCAGCTCCTTCTGCACCGGGGCCGAGAGTTCCGGGTGTTCACAGAAATACGCATAAAGGCTGGTGGTGCCACCCTTCTGCACGCCGCCGCAAAAGATCGAGACTTTTTTGGGCAAATATCAGCCGTCGCGGTTAGCGGCCGGGGCCCAGAGCACATCCCCGGTCCCCTGGCCGTTCACCGCGCGCGAGAGCACGAACAACAGGTCCGAAAGCCGGTTGAGATACACCAGCACCAGCCGGTTCACCGCCTCATCCGGGCTGGAGAGCAAATGCACGGTGGCGCGCTCGGCACGGCGGACCACGGTGCGCGCCTGGTGCAGAAACGCCGCCGCCGGGGTGCCGCCGGGCAGGATGAAGGAGTTGAGCGGGGCGAGGTCCGCGTTCAGCCGGTCGATTTGCGCCTCCAGCCAATCCACCTGCGCCTGGGTGATGCGCAGCGCCGGATACTTGGGATTTTCCTCGATCGGCACGCATAAATCGGCGCCCAGGTCGAACAGATCGTTCTGGATGCGCGCGAGCAGCACGTCATCCGCCCCCGTGGTGTGCAGCCGCACGATGCCGAGCACCGCATTGGCCTCGTCCACCTCGCCATAGGCGGTAACGCGCAGGCAGGATTTAGCGACGCGCGTGCCGTCGCCGAGCGAGGTTTCCCCGGTGTCGCCGCCGCGGGTGTAGATTTTATCAAGTTTGACCATGGCGCTATTCAGCCACGGCGGCGCCCGTCACGCAACCATTGCGCGGCGCCGGGCATCGGCCAGGGCGTGCCGCGCCGGGCGGTAGCAGGGCTGCGGATTGGCGGCACTCAGGCGCTCCCAGTTGCGCAGGATCAGGCCTATTTTGCTGAACACCACGGCAAGGTCAGCAAATTCGCGTTGCAACCGCGCCCCCGGCGCCAGGCTGCTGTGCGATGGCTCGCCGGAGATCAGCCGCGCCCCGGCGGAAACCCGCAGCGCGCCTTGCAACTCCGTGCTCCCCGCCTGCGGTAGCGGCACCGGCTGGCCGATGTGGCAGATGCGCGCGGCAATCTTTTGGTCCGCCGGGAGCAGCGGGGAGAGATCAGTGTTCAGCCACAGATACACATTACGGGCCTCCGCTGGGGTGAGGCAGCGCCCCGGCGCGTGTGGGGCGCGCAGCGAAAAGGTGAATATACTGGGTAAATGCTCCCAGGGTTCCACACCACGAGTAACGGCCGGGGCAGATAGCAGGCTGAGCGCGGGTTGCGCGGCGATGGCGGTGCGGACGATCTGGCCGAAACCTTCCAGAATCTCCGCGCGCCGAGCCGGGGCGACTCGCAGCAGCGCGTGCATTTCCGCCAAGGCCGCATGCCAGCGCAGCGCCAGCCCGTAATTGCCGACCGGCGGCAGCCCGGCGGCGGCGGCGGCGCGCGGGGGAAAATCGTCACGGCCAAAATAGGCGTCCAACCCCTCAGGCAGCCGGCCCGTGGCCAGCCGCGCGGCAATGGCATCCGGCAACAAAGCAGCCCCGGCAAACGGCGGGCCGGTGAAGAATTTGGAGCCGGTGATGAGCACCACCGCGTCCAGCGCCAAGTAGTCCCGCACCGAGGCCGGGGAGAGCCGCGTCTGGCAGGCGTCCACCACAATATCGAACGCCTCGCCGTACAGCCCGCGCATCCGCGCCAAAAATTCCGGGCGCGGGGAAAGCAATCCGGTTTTGGACAGGTCCAGCACATGCAGGATCACCCGCTGCCCCTGCCCCATGGCGCTCGCCATCACGGCGGCAATCTCGGCCTCCACCGCATCGACCGCCCGCAAGGCACCATCAGCCTCACGCAGCGGAATGTTGGCAAGCTTGGTGTCCGCGCGGAAACCGGCGACCGGCGCCTGGAAGGTCACATCGTGGCCCAGCGCCGTATCCACGGCGAAATGCAGGCCTTTCGCCGCCATCGGCACGCCGCGCCCGGTTTCCTCGGGTGCGATAAGGATGTTGAGAATGGGCTTATCCGCCCCACCCAGATGTGTCAGCGCCAGGGCCAGCAATTCCGTATCAGTCCCCGAGGCGGCGAGAATCACCCCGCTGCCCGCCTCCAGGCCAAAAACCTTGGCAATGCCGTTGCGCACCCCATTCAGCGATTGCCGCACGGCGTTGCGGCTGCCGGTGCCCCGCAGCAGCGCCAGCGTGGTGCGCAACCGCGCGCGGTCGGCGGCGGTGTAGCCGCGCTCGGAGGACGACGACGCCGTGGAAGAGGCAAAAGTGATCGCCCAGGGGCGCGGCCGGTGGCTGCATCCGTAGCCGTTCAGCGCCGTGCGCGGGTCGCGCTCCAGCCGGATGTCGCCGCCCGTCTCCATCAGCCCCTCGGCGGTGCCAAGCAGCGGCCAGATACGCCGGACCAGGGCAATTTCCGCTTCCGTGGCGGCGAAATACCCGGCCAGCACACCGGCGGCGGGTGCCACATCCCCAGCCAGCACCGGCACCCAGGCCGGCAGCGCGGCGCGCTCCACCGGGGCGAGCGTATCAGCCTCGGCCTGGATGAACTGCGCAGCCGCGCGTGCCGCCGCAAGTGCCGCCAAATCAGAGGCAATCCCGCGCGCGGTGAACCAGGCGGCCTCCAGCGCATGGCGCAGGTAAAAGCTCAAAAGACCAGGGTGCTGGTACGCATCGGGCGTCAACCGAGCGGAAATTCCCTTAAAAACGGAAAATTCCGGCTCCTGGCGAACCGCGCCGGCACATAATTCCCGCTCAATTTCCAATAACGCCGCAGGCTGCATTTTCTCACCCGATCCTTAACGGAGACTGATTTAGCGGAAAGGCACGCTAAAAGCCAATTTTATACTCCAAAGGGGATTTTTCAGGCCGGCACACGCGATAACCTGGGGGCGCGACGGTCTGGAATGCCCAAAAGGCCAGTTAACATTTGCGCCCGTCCCGTCTAATCACGGGCAACGATTCTCTAGGAGCAGCATATTGGCGACGATGTATACCGAGACGGTGCTGTCCGTCCGGCACTGGACCGACACGCTTTTCAGCTTCACCGCCACGCGTGACCCCGGCTTCCGCTTCATCAGCGGGCAGTTCACCATGATCGGCCTGAAAATAAACGGCCGGCCACTGCTGCGCGCCTACTCCATGTGCAACGCCAACCACGAGGAACATCTGGAGTTCTTCTCCATCAAGGTCGCCGCTGGCCCGTTGACCTCGCATTTGCAGAAGATCGTCGTCGGCGATGAACTCCTGGTCGGCGGCAAACCCACCGGCACGCTCATCCAGGACAATTTGCACCCCGGCAAAACCCTGTACCTGCTCGGCACCGGCACCGGCCTCGCACCCTTCATCAGCATCATCAAAGACCCGGACACCTACGAACGCTACAAACACGTCGTCCTGGTCCACGGCTGCCGCACCGTCGCCGAACTCGGCTACGGTGAAATGGTGGTGAACAGCCTGATGGAACACGAATTCTTCGGCGAACTGGCCAAGGAAAAACTGCTCTACTACCCCACCGTCACCCGCGAACCCTTCCGTAACACCGGCCGGATCACCACCCTGCTGGAAACCGGCAAACTGCAAACCGACCTCGGCCTGAAACCCCTGAACAAAATCTCCGACCGAGTCATGCTCTGCGGCAGCCCACACATGCTCGCCGACCTGCACAAATTCCTCCTCGCCGAAGGCTTCCGCGAAGGCAGCCACCACGGCGCCGGCGAATTCGTCATCGAAAAGGCATTCGTGGAAAAATAACGCCGGCTGGGTTGGGGTAGGCAAGCAAGGCCAAGGGGCTCTGCCCCCTGGACCCCCGCGAAGGGCCGCGCCCTTCGATCGGCATTAGTGAGGGCCTTCGGCGGGAGGGGTAACTCGCCAGCCCAATCCTGTGAACATATCCGACGGCCGTCGCGGGCGAGTTACCCCTCCCGCCGAAGACTCTTATTAGCGGATTGCAAAGGCGTGCCTTTGCTGGGGGGTCGAGGGGGGCAAAGCCCCTTCGCCTTACTTGCCTACCCCAACCCAGCCGGCGTTATTTCTTCCCCGAAAGTGCCGCTTCCATGGCGGCGACGGCGGAGAGGTTGGCGATGCCGCGGGCGGTGACGCTGGGGACGGCGATGTGCAGGGGTTTGTTGAGGCCGAGCAGCATGGGGCCGACGGTCACACCTTCGGCGATGGCTTTGATCAGGTTAAACGAGATATTTGCCGAATCCATGTTGGGGAAGATGACGAGGTTGGCGGCACCGGAGAGGGTTGAATCCGGCAGCGCCTGTTTGCGGATTTGCTCCACCAGGGCGGCATCGCCGTGCATTTCGCCGTCTATTTCCAGGTCCAGGTCTTGCGCGCGGATGAGGCACAAAGCGGCGCGCATTTTACGGGCGGAGGGGGAGTTGGAGCCGCCGAAGTTGGAGTGGGAGAGCAGGGCGACTTTGGGGGTCATGCCGAAGCGCTGCACGGCTTGCGCGGCGAGCAAGGTCATTTCCGCCAGTTCTTCCGCAGTGGGGTCCACATTTACGTGGGTGTCGCAGAAGAACAGCACGCCGTTCGGCACGATGAGCGCCGTCAGGGCGTAGACGCGGTTGATGCCGGCGCGGCGCGGGATTATGGGCAGCGCGTACTGAAACTGGCGCCACCAATCGCCGGTGCCGCCGCAGATGGCGGCGTCGGCCTCGCCCATGGAGAGCAGCATGGCGGCGGCGACGGTGGGGCGTTTGCGCAAATGGCGGTCGGCCCAGTCGGGCGGCACGCCGCGGCGGCCGACTAGTTTCTGGTACGCGCCGTGGATTTTTGTAAACAGTTCCTTGTCCTGTTCAAAGTCGACGATGCGTACGTCCTGCCCTGGGCGCATGCGCAGGCCGAGGGCCGCGATTTTGGCGGCAATGGCCATGCCCCGCCCGACCAGGATCGGCTGCGCCAGCCCGTCGTCCAGCACGGTTTGCACCGCGCGCAGGGTGCGCTCGTCCTCACCCTCGGCGTACACGATGCGCGGGTGGGATTTACGGGCGACCTCGATGACCGGACGCAACAACTGGCCGGAGCGGAACACAAAACGTTCAAGCTCATGCTGGTATGCATCAAAATCCTCGATCGGCTTGCGCGCCACACCGGCAACCATGGCGGCGCGCGCCACGGCGGGGGCGATGTGCAGGATCAAGCGCGGGTCGAACGGTTTGGGAATAATATAGTCACGGCCAAACATCGGCGCCTGGCCGCCGTAAGCCGCCGCCACGGTTTCCGATGCCTCCACGCGCGCCAGTTCGGCGATGGCCTCGACCGCCGCGAGTTTCATGCTCTCGGTAATCGCCGTCGCCCGCACATCCAGCGCGCCACGGAAAATGAACGGGAAGCACAGCACGTTGTTCACCTGGTTCGGAAAATCCGAGCGCCCTGTTGCCATGATCGCATCAGGCCGCGCGGCCATCACCAGTTCGGGCAGAATTTCCGGCTCCGGGTTGGCCAGCGCCAGGATCAGCGGGTTGGGGGCCAGCAGCGCCAGCCACTCCTGCTTGAGCACGCGCGGCGCCGACAGGCCGAGAAAAATGTCAGCCCCCGCCAGCACCTCATGCAACACCCGCGCATCGGTCTGCCGCGCGACGTGCTCCAGCGTCGGGTCCAGATTGGGGCGCCCGGTATAAATCACGCCCTCCTTGTCGGTCATGGTGATGTTCTGCGGATTGGCGCCCAGCGACACCAAAATATTCACGCAAGAGAGCGCCGCCGCCCCCGCCCCGGAGGTGACGATCTTCACCTCCTCGATCTTCTTGCCCTGCACTTTAATCGCGTTCAGCACCGCCGCGCCGACGATAATCGCGGTGCCGTGCTGATCGTCATGGAACACCGGAATATTCATCCGCTTGCGCAGGGTCTGCTCGATATGGAAGCATTCCGGCGCCTTGATATCTTCCAGGTTGATGCCGCCAAAAGTCGGCTCCAGTGACGCGACGATTTCAATAAACTTTTCCGGGTCCTGCTCGTTCACCTCGATATCGAATGAATCAATACCGGCGAATTTCTTGAACAGAACCGCCTTGCCCTCCATCACCGGCTTGCCGGCCAGCGCACCTATATTGCCCAGCCCCAGCACCGCAGTGCCGTTGGTAATCACGCCAACCAGATTGGCCCGCGAGGTAAGGTCGAACGACGCATCCGGGTCGGCCACAATGGCATCGCACGCCGCTGCAACGCCGGGGGAATAGGCAAGGGAGAGATCGCGGGAGGTTTCCATCCGCTTGGTCGCGGTGATGGCCAGTTTGCCCGGCCGGGGCCAGCGGTGGTATTCCAGCGCCGCTTTGCGTAGATCATCATCCATGATTTTGCTCCCCACTTCCCCAGCCTGTGTAGCCAGTTTAACGCCCGAGCCGAATATGCCAGACAGCGGGTCTGCCATAACCATTCGGGGGTTGAGAGAAGATATGGTGCGGTCGAGAAGACTCGAACTTCCAAGGGGTTTCCCCCACAAGCACCTCAAGCTTGCGCGTCTACCATTTCGCCACGACCGCATCGCACGAACACGCCCAGCCTTCGCCCGGCGCCCGGAGCCTATAGACCATGGATAAATTGACGGCAACAGTGCGGGTCGAATCAGGCCTCACCCCCTATGAGGCAGCCATTTCCCTCATGCGCGAGCGGATTGCCGCCATCCGCGAGGGCACGGCGGACGAACTTTTGTGGTTTGTCGAGCACCCGCCGCTCTACACGGCAGGCACGTCGGCCGCCGAGTCCGGGCTAAAGGACGCCACCCGCTTCCCCACCTATACCGCCGGGCGCGGCGGGCAATGGACGTATCACGGCCCCGGCCAGCGCGTCGTGTACGCCATGCTGGATTTGAACGAGCCGCACGGCAGCGTGCCGGCGCGCGATATCCGCTGCTATGTCACCGGGCTGGAGCGCTGGGTGATCGAGACGCTGAAGGATTTTGGCGTGAAGGGCGAAATCCGCGAGGGCCGCGTCGGCATCTGGGTGGTCAACGGGGCGCGGGAGCAAAAGATCGGCGCCATCGGCGTGCGGGTGAGCCGCTGGGTAACCTGGCACGGGCTGGCGCTGAACGTGAATCCGGATTTATCGCATTTTTCCGGCATCATCCCCTGCGGCATCACCGAACACGGCGTGACCAGCCTGGCGGCGCTGGGGGTGAACGCCACCATGGCGGAGGTGGACGAGGCCTTGCAGCGCAATTTTGGCAAGATTTTCGGGTGAAGCTGTTCGTGTACGGCACGCTGGCCGACCCCGCCGCTTTGGGCCGCTGCGCCGGGCGGCCGGTGAAACACGCGCCGCAACCGGCAAAGCTGCACGGTTTCAAGCGCGTATTCCTGCGCGGCGCCCGCTACCCCACTTTGCGCCGCGCCCCCGGTGAACATGTGCATGGGGTGATGCTGCGGGTGAACGCCGACATGCTGGTGCGCCTGCAGAACTACGAATCCGTCCGCTACCGCGTCGTGCATGTGCGGCTGCACAGCGAAACCGGCCCCCACCGCGCCCGCGTGTTCATCGGCGACGCCGCGACGACGGTGGCATGGGTGGCGGATGTGAAGATTATGACGTTACGGTCGCGTACATTCTGAAAGGGTATTCGGCAGAAGCCACTTCGCCCCTATATATAGCAACATGAAACTCTCAGTCCTCGACCAATCCCCTACCCGCAGCGGCTTCAGCCCTGATGTCTCCATCCGCGAAACCCTGGAGCTGGCGAAAGCCTGCGAAGCCTACGGCTACCACCGCTACTGGCTCTCCGAGCACCACAGCTCCGAGGCGGTGGCGGGCACCGCTCCGGAAATTCTGGCCGCCGCCATTGCCGCCACCACGTCGCGTATAAGGGTGGGCAGTGCCGGCATCATGCTGCCGCACTACTCGGCGTTCAAAGTCGCCGAACAGTTCCGCGTGCTGGAGGCCATCGCACCAGGGCGGATCGACCTCGGCGTGGGCCGCGCCCCCGGTACGGATGGCCGCACCGCCTTCGCCCTGAACCCCAACGCGGCAGGCGCTGCGGAGAATTTCCCCGCCCAGGTGCGTGACCTCCACGCCTGGACCTCCGGGGGGCCGCTCCCGGAGAACCACCCCTTCCGCACCGTGCGCGCCGAACCCACCGGGCCGCATGCACCCGAAATGTGGATTCTCGGCAGCTCCAACTACGGCGCCCAACTCGCGGCGCATTTCGGCCTGCCGTATTGCTACGCGCATTTCTTCACCGACGGCCAGGGCACGCAGGAGGCGCTGGACATCTACCGCGAAAACTTCAAACCCTCGGAAATTCTTTCCGCCCCGCACGCCGCCATTACCGTATGGGCCTTTGCCGCCGACACGCAGGAAATCGCGGATTATTTCTACCAGTCCCGCGAAATTTTCGGCGTGCTGCGCGACCAGGGCCGCTTCACCGCACAGCTTTCGCCCGAGGAGGCAGCCGCCTTTCCCCTCACCGACGAGCAACGCGCCCGCGCCGCCCGGCGCAAGCAGCGCGCCTACACCGGCACCGCGCCGGACGTGGCAGCAAAACTGCGCGCGCTCGCAGCCGAGACCGGCATCGCCGAGCTGGTGATCACCAGCTCCGCCTACGACCCGGCGGCGCGGCGGCGCTCCTACGAGTTGCTGGCGCGGGAAATGATGGATTAGGCGTGCCGGTCGGGCGCAAGCGGATGCTTCGGAATCGCGACGGATAGATCGCACACCCATCATGAACGAAAACTTTCAATTCGGTAATTAATTTGGTTTTTTCTTGAACTTTTCCTGATCCATTTCGATGTCTGAGGTGCTGGCTCATGCTTTGAGCGCATGGAAACAGGAGTTACTTGCGATGCTAAAATCTTTTCGCCTTTCGGCGGCACTGGTGATGTTGCTCGGCATGGCCCCGCTTCTAAGCGCCTGCCATACCACGGCAGGTGTCGGCCAGGATGTTTCGCAAGGCGGTCATGCCTTGTCGAACAGCGCCAATGCGAATGCGCCGGCGTCGCCACCGCCATAATTTTCCTACCTTAAATCAAGAGTTTTTTGTTGGCATGAAATGAAATGCCACATTGTGAAGGAGACCATCGTTATGAATAAAGATCGCGTTGAAGGCTCACTGAAACAAGCCAAAGGAGCGGTGAAGGAAGCCGCTGGAAAAATTACCGGCGACGCCAAATTACAAACGGAAGGCAAGGTAGATAAGGCCACCGGCAAGCTGCAAAATGCCGTTGGTGGTTTGAAAGACCAGCTCAAGAAGTGACTTTTGGTTGATTTGTGCGTTGAAACGGCGGGGGTTTTCCCCGCCGTTTTTGTTGGGCCGCTACGTGGCCAAGCGCGCCAGGCGGCGGCTTCAGCCCTTGTTCATCGCGTCCAGCGCCGCCTGCAAAATGGCGGCGGCGGCGGCTTTGTCGATAATTTCGCCCCGGCGCGCGCGGCTCAAACCCGCCTCGATCATGCGCTCATGCGCGTCGGCGGTGGTAAAACTCTCATCCACCAGGGCAACCGGCAGGCCGGTGGCGGTGCTCATGGCATGCGCCCAATCACGCGCCGCCTGTGCCCTTGGCCCCAGTTTCTGCTCTCCATCCAGCGGCAGGCCGACAATCAGCCCCCCTACCCCCTCCTTGCCCGCAATCGCCGCCACTTCCGCAGCGTTCTGCTTGAGTTTCGCGCGCAGCAGTGTGCCATAGGGCGAGGCAATCCGCCGCCCCACGTCCGACAGCGCGACACCGATACGCGCCGCCCCAGGGTCCAGCCCCAGCAGCCGGGCGCCGGGGGGGAGTTGAGCCATTAGGTCCGTGAGGTTGAAGAGCGCCATGCGCGCGGTTATGGTCCGGCCAGAGTTTAAACCCAAGGGATTATTGATGTCGCTCGATAGCGCAACGGTACGCCGGATTGCGAAACTGGCCAGAATTCGCGTCGATGACGCCGAGGTTGGCGTGTTGCAGACCGAATTGAACGCGATTCTGGGCTATGTGGACCAGTTGAACGAAGTAAACGTGGATGGGGTGGCCCCGCTTTCCGGCGGCGCGCAAATGGCCATGCGCCTGCGCGAGGACATCGTGACCGACGGCGAGCAAGCCGAAAAAATCCTGGCCAATGCCCCCGACCGAGTCGGGCAGTTTTTCGCCGTACCGAAAGTTGTGGAATGAGCCTTTTAAACCTGACGATCGCCGGGGCCGCGCAGGCGCTGGCCGCGAAGAAATTCTCCGCCGTGGAGCTGACAACCGCGCATAATAACGCCATCGCGGCGCTGAACCCGCGCCTGAACGCCTATATCACGGTGACCCCCGAACTGGCGCTGGAACAAGCCAAAGCCGCCGACGCGCGTATTGCCGCCGGCACCGCCGGGCCGCTCACGGGCATTCCGCTGGCCATTAAAGACCTGTTCTGCACCGCAGGCGTGCGCACCACGGCGGCCAGCAAAATCCTGGAGCCCTTCGTGCCGCCCTATGAGAGCACGGTGACGCGCCAGCTTTTGGAAGCCGGCACGGTGTGCCTGGGCAAGGCCAATCTCGACGAATTCGCCATGGGCTCGTCCAACATCACCTCCGGTTACGGCCCGGTGGAAAACCCGTGGAAGCGCAACGGCTCGGACGCCAAACTGGTCCCCGGCGGCTCCTCCGGCGGCTCGGCGGCGGCAGTCGCCGCGCGGCTCGCGCTGGGCGCCACGGGCACGGACACCGGCGGCTCAATCCGCCAGCCGGCTTCGTTCACGGGGTTGGCGGGCATCAAGCCCACCTACGGCCGCTGCTCGCGCTACGGCATTGTCGCCTTCGCCTCCTCACTGGACCAGGCAGGCCCGATGGCCCGCACCGTGGAAGACTGCGCCATTTTGCTCGGCGCCATGTCCGGCTTCGATACGCATGATTCCACCAGCGCCGAACGCGCGGTGCCGGATTTCACTGCTGCGCTATCGCGTGGCGTGAAGGGCCTGCGCATCGGCATTCCGGCGGAATACCGCATGGACGGCATGAGTGCCGAAATTGCCGCCCTGTGGGAAAAAGGTATTCTGCTCCTGCGCGAACAGGGGGCGGAAATTATCGACATCTCGCTCCCGCACACGAAATACGGCCTCGCGGTGTACTACATCGTCGCCCCGGCCGAAGCCTCCTCCAACCTCGCGCGCTATGACGGCGTGCGTTTTGGCAAGCGCGTGGATGGCGAAGACCTGATCGACATGTACGAACGCACCCGCGCCGCTGGTTTCGGGGCGGAGGTAAAGCGGCGCATCATGATCGGCACGTATGTTTTGTCGCATGGCTATTACGACGCGTATTACCTGAAGGCGCAGAAAGTACGGAACCTGATTTTGCGCGATTTCAATAACGCTTTTGACAAAGTGGACGCCATCCTCACCCCCACCGCCCCCTCCGCCGCGTTTGGGTTGGGCGAGAAAATGGATGACCCGGTGACAATGTATCTGAACGACGTGTTCACCGTGCCCGCCTCGCTCGCTGGTGTTCCCGCCATGAGCGTGCCCGCTGGCCTGAGCGCCGAAGGGCTGCCTTTGGGTTTGCAGGTGATCGGCAAACATTTCGATGAAGAGACGGTGTTCGCGGTCTCGGCGGCGCTGGAACGCGCGGCCGGATTTACGGCACTGCCAAGCGTGAGGGCGGAATAATGGCTTATAGCCTCGAAGGAAAAACCGGAACCTGGGAAGTCGTGTGCGGGCTGGAAGTCCACGCGCAGGTCATCTCGGAATCCAAACTCTTCTCCGGCGCCTCGGCCACTTACGGCGGCGCGCCCAACGCGCATGTCAGCTTCGTGGACGCAGGCTTCCCCGGCATGCTCCCGGTGATCAACCGTGAATGCGTGGCGCAAGCCGTGCGCACCGGCTTGGGATTGAAAGCACAGATAAATCTGGTCTCGCGCTTTGACCGCAAAAACTATTTTTACGCTGATCTACCCAATGGGTATCAGATCAGCCAGTTCGAACACCCGATCGTCGGCACCGGCGATGTCGAGATCGAACTGCAGGATGGCACCATCAAGCACATCGGCATCACGCGGCTGCATCTGGAGCAGGATGCGGGCAAGTCGATGCACGATCAGCACGCCTCCAAATCCGTCATCGACCTCAACCGCGCCGGCGTGGCGCTGATGGAAATCGTCTCCGAACCAGACATCCGCTCGCCGGAAGAGGCAGGCGCTTACCTGCGCAAAATCCGCCAGATTTTGCGTTACCTCGGCACCTGCGATGGCAACATGGAAGAAGGCTCCATGCGCGCCGACGTGAACGTGTCCGTGCGCAAGGCGGGCGAGGAATTTCGCACCCGTTGCGAAATCAAGAACGTCAACTCCGTGCGCTTTGTCATGCACGCGGTGGAGGCCGAGGCGCTGCGGCAGATCGAGGTGTGGGAATCCGGCGGCGAAGTACGCCAGGAAACCCGGCTCTACGACCCCGCGCGCGGCGAGACGCGTTCCATGCGCTCCAAGGAAGATGCCCATGACTACAGGTATTTTCCCGAACCAGACTTGCTCCCCCTGGTGCTGGAGGAAGATTTTGTTGCCGGTCTGAAGGCAAAACTGCCCGAACTGCCCGACGAAAAACGCCGCCGCCTCTGCGATGACTACGGCATCCCCTTCTACGATGCCGGCGTGCTCGTCGCCGACCAGGCCATGGCGGATTTCTACGAAAGTGTGGCCAAAGGCCGCGATGCCCGCCTCGCCGCCAACTGGATTTCCGGTGACTTTTTCGCCGCCATGAACCGCACCGGCAAGAGCATCGAGAACCCGCCGGTCTCCGGCGCCGCGCTCGGCGAGTTGCTCGACCTCATCAGCGACAAAACCATCAACGGCCGCATCGCGAAAGATGTGTTCGAGGAAATGGTGGAAACCGGCGCCATGCCGGCTGCCATCGTGGAAGCCAAGGGCCTGCGCCAGGTCACCGACACCAGCGCCATCGACGCCGCGGTAACGCAAGTGCTGGCTGCAAACCAGGACAAAGTCGCGGAATACAAATCCGGCAAGGACAAATTGTTTGGCTTCTTCGTCGGCCAGGTGATGAAAGCCATGGCGGGCAAAGGCAACCCGGCGCTGGTTAATGAGGCGGTGAAGAAACAACTCGGCTGATTGGAGTGCAGATGACCGACTGGAAAACCGCGTACCGCTCCCTTTACTACGCCGGTGCGCCCGAGCCCGAGGACCCCGTTCTCGTCAAAGGCAAAACTGCCCTGCTGGTCATCGACGTCCAAAATGCCTACCTCGAACGGCCGAATCCGGCGGAACTAGCCCCCGCCGAAAAAGCCGCTTATGACGCGTGGACACCCTTCCACGACCGCATGCACAACACTGTCATCCCCAACAACGCAAAGCTCATCAAAGCCTTTCGTGAACGCGGGCACGAGGTGTTGTTCGCCCGCATCGCCTGCCAGACGCATGACGGCCGCGACCGTTCGCTCAGCCAGAAAAAACCCGGCTGGAACAATCTGCTCCTCCCGAAAGACGAACACGCCTCGCAGATCATCGCCGCACTCGCCCCCCAAGGCGACGAAATCGTGGTCACCAAAACCACCGATTCCGCCCTCACCGGCACCAATCTGCGCCTCATCCTAACCAACCTCGGCATCACCACCGTCATCTGCGCCGGCATTTTCACCGACCAATGCATCTCCTCCACCGTGCGCAGCCTGGCGGATGAAAGCTTTGACGTCATCGTCATCGAGGATGGTTGCGCCGCGGGCGACCACGCGCTGCACCGCAAAGAGCTTGAGATCATCAACATGATCTACGGCCATGTGATGTCCGCCGATGAACTGCTCGGCTACCTGCCCGGCTGAAACCAATTGCTGCGCGCACCAAAAACTGTTTACCATCGCAATAACCGGGTAGGCAGTTTTCATGCGATATTCATTCCTCGTTATCATCGGCCTGTTGCTCTGCGCGCATGTCGCGCGGGCGGATTGCCCCGCCGGCGCCCCGGATTTTGCTAATGGCGTCTGCCAGGCGCAAAACTTCGCCGCCACGGATGCCACGCTAACCCAGCTCACCCAGCAGCTCACCGCCACGCTCCCCCCAGCCGCGCAGGCCGCATTCCAGCACGAGCAGCAGCTCTGGTCGCGCCAACGCGGCAAAGCCTGCACCACCCATGGCGGCGGTCAAGTGTTCATCAACTTCGGCTATGCGGCACGGCTGACGCAGGCGCGCGTCACGGCGCTCAAATCCCGCATGTCCGCGCCCAGCGTCACGCTCATCTACAAAGGGCACTACACAGTCCCTGGCACCGCCATGCCGTGGGAGTGGCAGGCAGGCGGCCTGAACAGCGCCTACAAGTTCGGCCAGCAGGATGGCAGCGGCCCCACGGTGCTCACCCTCGCCGGACTGGGCGCAGCACCCGGCCAAATGCTGATCTTCCGCTATGTCTCCGGCCAGACCAGCGCAATAGGTGCAACCAAAGTAGCGGGCGAGGTGCTACCAACAAAATACGTCACCTCCGCACCGGTTGCACCCGGCGCGCTCGTGGCTGCCTTTACCGACACCACCGGCCAGCTCGTAGGCGCCCCGTTTGCCCCCGGCAACGGCCCGGTCCAGGTGCAGGTTCCCCAAGGCGCCACCCAGTTGCAACTCGGCTTCAACGATGCCGCTTTCGCCGGAAACACCGGCAGCGTCATCATGGCGGTTACGGTTGCCCCGGCGCAAAAAATTAGCGGCGCGGCAACCGGCCTGCACGGCTGCGCGATTTTCGGCGCCAACCTGGGCAGCGCCTGCCAAAACTACCCCAACTGGACCTCCGGCCTCTGGCTCCCACCTCCAGGCAGCGGCGCCCTGCACGTGCTGGTGGCCGGCGGCGGCGGCGGCGGCTCGTCCACATTGGCAACCGGCACCGGCGGGGCGGGCGGTGGCTCGGGCATGGTCATAGACAGCACACTGCCAATCCCCGACGCCCCGCTTAACGTGCAGCTTGGCTCGCCGGGCGGCGGGGCGCAGCGGTTCAACCAGCCCGGCGGCGCCGGCGCGGCCTCGGTCTTCGGCAACATCACCGCCGGCGGCGGCAACGGCGGGCAGGCGCGAGCCGGCGGCAGCGGCAATAACGGCGGCGGTGGCGGTGGCGGCGGCACATACCAAACCGGGTTCGACGCCGGGGCCGGCGGCATGGGTGCCAGCGGCGGCGCACCGGGCCAAGCCGGATTACCGGCCATGGATACCGAGGACGGCACAGACGGCACCAACGGCGGCGCCGGAGCCCCCTTCCCGGCTTTCGACTACAGCCGGCTCACGATCTCCGCCGGGGCTGGCGGCCAGGGCGGAGCCTTTGGCGCAGGCGGCACGGATGCCACCGGTAATGCCTGCGAAGGCGGCGGCGGGGGCGGTGGCGGCGGTGGCGGAATTCTACTCAACAACGCCGGGGTAAACGCACAAGGCGCCAACAACCTCCCCGCCAAAACCTTGTGCGGCCAGGCGGGTGTCAGCGGCCTCGGCGGCACCGGCTTTGGCGCGGGCGGCGGCGGCGCCGGTGCGGGCAGAACCGGCACCGGCGGCAATGGCGCGCCAGGGGTGGTTTTCGTGGAGTGGTAAGGTTTAAGACCTGAAACTCATCGCCCGGCCCAGCGGTTCGTCCGCCACCGCGCCGTCGCGCATCACCACATGCCCGCGCACCACGGTCGCCACCGGCCAGCCGGTGCAACTAACCCCCTCGAACGGCGTCCAGCCGCACTGGCTGGCAATCCAGGATTTCTCGATTTTCCGCGTCGCCCGCAAATCGACAATAGAAAAATCCGCGTCATACCCAGCCGCAATCCGCCCCTTGTTCACCGCGCCATAAACCCGCGCCGGCCCGGCACACATCAAATCCGTCAGCCGCAGCAGCGAGAGGCGGCCCTTAGCAACCTGCTCCAGCATCATCGGCAGCAGCGTCTGCACCCCGGTCATGCCCGAGGCGCAGTTCGGCCACGGTTTCTCTTTCGCCTCTTTCGAGTGCGGCGCATGGTCGCTGGCCAGCGTATCCACCGTGCCATCCACCACCGCGGCCCAGGCGGCTAGGCGGTGGCGCTCATCGCGCACCGGCGGGTTCATCACGCCATACGGCCCCAGCCGGTCGTAAATATCCGGCGCGGATTGCACGAGGTGATTCAGCAGCACCTCGGTGGTCACCAGTTCGCGGTAATCCTTCAGGTAGCCAAACTCTTCCTCGGTAGAAACATGCAGAATATGCACCGGCCGCCCGGTTTTATACGCCAGAGCCGCCACGCGCCGCGTGCCGAGAAACGCGCATTCCGGGTCGCGCCATTCGGCGTGGCTGGAATACGGATCGCCGCAGGTAAAGCGGGATTTGCGCTCAACCAAACGGTACTCGTCCTCGGCATGAAACGCCACGCGCCGCCGCCCGCTGCGCAGCACGCGCTCGATGCTCGCGTCATCCTCGACCAGCAAATTACCCGTGGAGGACCCCGCGAAAACCTTGATGCCGCACACGCCCGGCATGCTCTCCATCACGCCCAACTGGTCGATGTTTTCCTTGTTGGCGCCAACATAAATGCCAACATCGCAATACGCCCGCCCGGCAATGTAGTCGTGCTTGCGCGTCAAATTCTCCACATCGGTGGCCGCCGGATTGGTATTGGGCATGTCGAACACGCAAGTCACGCCGCCCAGCACCGCACCTAAAGTGCCGGAGCGCATATCTTCAACACCCGCAATGCCGCCCATCCCGCCGTCACGGAAATGCACATGCGGATCGATCACGCCGGGGAGCACGTGCAGATGCGAGGCATCGAATACTTCGCGGCCGGCGCCAAGATTTTTACCAATGGCAACAATGTGCCCAGCGCGCACGCCGATATCCGCCTGCACCTCCCCCCAGGGAAGAACCAGCGTGCCGTTTTGCAAAAGAAGATCGAAACTCATCGCAGCCTCAAGTTTGAATAAATGTTATTACGCGCACCGCATCATGGCGCCAGTTTTTGCAGAACTTCCAGCCACGCCGCCAGCACGGCTTTTTGCGAGAACTCCTCGACGAACCGCTGCCGCGCCGCCAGCGCCAGTTTCACCCGCAGGCGCATATCATCAAATATCTGCCGCGCGGCGGATGCCAGGGCGGCAGGGTCGTTCACCGGCACCAGCAGGCCTTCCTCGCCATCGCGGATCACTCCGGTGGCACCTTCAACATTCGCCGCCAGCACCGGCGTCTGCGCTGAAAACGCCTCCAGTACCGCCGAGCCCAGCGGCGCCAGCCGCGAGGGACACACAAACACATCAGCCGCCTTCAACAACGCCCCGGTATCGCGCCGCTCGCCCACCAACCGCACCCGCTCGCCCAGGCTCAATTCGCCGATCAACCGGGTCAGCGCCGCGCGCTCCGGCCCCTCGCCCGCGATCACGCAATACATGTCCGGCAGCAGCGCCACCGCGCGGATCAGCATGTCAAAGCCATTGGCCCGGTGCAGCGGCCCCAGTCCGAGCAGCAGCGGCGCCTCCTCCGGCACCCCCAGCGTGGCGCGGCTCACCGGATCCTCGCGGGAGAAATCGTCCACGAAGTCGGGCAGATACAGCACGTTCGCCTTGGGAAACCCGGACGCGGCAATGTAGCTGGCGATATTGCGCGTGCTCCCGGCCAGATACGCGCAATGCCCGAACTCATGAAAGCCGTGGTAGCCATCCATCCGGCCAATTTTGATCCACGGCCCATCCGGCAGAAACCCGGCGGCGCGGCCGGTCCAGGCCAGGGCAATCTGGGCCTTTTGCGCCTTCAATACCTGGCGGATGCCTTTTTTGGTGGAAAAATCCAGCAGCCCGCCAAAGTCGAGCACTGTTGGCGTAAGCGCCGCGGCACGCAAGCGCACTTCATGGCCGGGGTCGTGGTCGATAATGGGAAAAATCTGCTGCCCGGATTGCGACAGCAGCAGCGTCATGCGCTCATAGAGCAAGCCCGTGCCGGTAGAGGTAGCGCCCGCGGTGATCTGGGCTATGCGCATAGCAACTCCCGCGCCGCGGCGATCACCGTTTCCACCGCCAGCCCCTCCATCGGCGCGGCACCCGCTGGGCCGGGGGCAATGGCCACGGCGGTGCGCAAGCCGGCGGGGGCGTATTCATCGGCGCGCGAACGGCCAAACAACCCCAAGGTCGGCGCCCCGGCCGCAGCGGCGATATGCATCAGCCCGGAATCATTCCCTATAAAAATGGTGCACCGGCGCAGGCAGGCGGCTACTTCCGCAAGCGTGAGGTTGCCCACCAGGTCGATAGCGCCCGGCAACGCCGCCAGCACCGGAGCGGCCAAAGCACGCTCTTGCCCCCCCGGCCCGGCGAACACCGCCACCCGCGCACCGGGAAATTGCGCCAAAAGTGCCTGATACACCGCCACGAAACGCTCCGGCGGCCAGATTTTCCCGGCCCAATTCGCCGTGGGGCCAAGCCCGATCACCGGGCCATCACCCAGCAGCGCGGCGGCTTTGGCCTCGTCCTCCGGCGCCGTCCAGGCCACCGGCAAGGGGGCGGGGGAAAACCCCATGGCCGCGCCCAGCTGCTCATACCGCCGCCCTGGCCGCCGCCCGCCTTTAAGGATTTTGCGCCGCCCGGCCGCGAGAAACAGCGAAATGCCGGAACCGCGCACGTCCACCACCTGATTCCAGACCCGCTTCACCAGCCGTGGCCACAGCCGCAGCCAATGCAGATCGAAACCTTCCTTCTCGAAGACAATCAGCTCCTCCAGCCCCGGCATACGGGCAAACACCCCGGCCGCCACCACGCCGCAGGCCACGGTGAACCGCGCGCGCGGATGCTCCAGCCGTAAGCGTTCCAGAATGCCGCAGGAAATCACGGCGTCGCCGATACGCGACGAGGTTATAAATAGGATTCGCATTACCGAAGCGTCTAGCACGGCTTGCGGCCCCCGCGCCAAGCGCCCATTTTCATCCCATGACCAACCTCGCGCACCTGCCGCATCGCGGCGTTATTTCCCTCACCGGCGCCGATCGCGTCAGCTTCCTCAATGGCCTGGTCTCCAACGACGTAAGCCGCGCCGTCCCAGGGCAGGCGGTGTGGGCAGCCCTGCTCACGCCGCAGGGCCGCTATCTGTGTGATTTCTTCGTGTACGCCGAGGACGACCACCTGCTGTTGGAGGCCCCGCACGAGGCGCTGCCCGGCCTGCTCACCCGCCTGAAGCGCTTCAAACTGCGCGCGGCGGTGGAACTGGCGGATGTCTCGGACACATTCCACGTCTACGCCGCCTGGGGCGGGGTGCCGCCCTTCGTGCCCATCACCGCGCCGGACCCGCGTCTGCACGAGGCCGGGTTCCGTTCCCTCAGCGAGACCAAGCTCACCACCAACGCCACGGCCGCCGATTACACCGCGCACCGCATCGCCCTCGGCCTGCCAGACGGCCCGCCGGACCTGGAAGTGGAAAAAACCTTGCTGCTGGAGGCGGGGTTCGACGAGCTGAACGGCGTCGCCTGGGACAAAGGCTGCTACATGGGCCAGGAACTGACCGCGCGCACCAAATACCGCGGCCTCGTCAAACGCCGGCTCATCCCCGTGCTCTGCAGCGAGGCAGCCCCGCCGCCTGGAACGCCGGTATTGGCCGATGGTGTGGAGGTTGGCACATTAGGCTCGGCCGCCGGACACCTGGCCCTGGCGACTCTGCGGCTGGATTCACTGGGCAAAAACTTAACCGCCGCATCCGCCCGGCTACAACCCAAACCGCCGTTCTGGATGCAGTTGCCCAAATAAAAGCTGCCGCCCGGGCGTTACCCAGGCGGCAGCCCTGTTACATTATTTAACCTGAGAAACCAGCGGCTCGGTCGAAGCCATCCCCGCCGTATAGTCCAGTGCAACCGTCCCGGCCGGATAGCCGTTCTTGCTCAAAATATACGCCATGATGTCGGCATACTGCTCATGCGTCAGGCTGCCCGGCGCACTCACCGGCATCTGCTGGGCAATCTCGGTGAACACCGAGCCTACCGTGTATTTATTGCCCGGCGCGGCAAAGGCCTGCCCCAGCAGCGCGGGCCCCGCTTGGCCTTTCAGGTCGGCGCCATGGCACATGGCGCAACTCGTAGCGTACACGGCCGCACCGGCGGTGGCTTGCGCCTGGGTGTACAATGCGGGGGGCGTCGCCGCCCCTGCCGCCGCCGCCGCCAGCAGCAAACCGGCCGCGGCAAATCCAGTCATTTTAAATAGTTTCATCGGACTTCTTTCATCGCTTGCTGATCGGAAATTCTAACTTCCGCTTGCCTCACACAGCCACGCGGGCCGATGATGTGCAGCGCAGCATCATCCTGCACCCGCAACGGCGAAAGTGCAACGCGGCCCCCGCTTCAATCCCCGCCCCGCGCGGTCTACAATGCCCCATGTCCGAGGATGATCTGTTCGCCCCCGCCGAACCCGCTACGGCCCCAACCCAGGGCCAGCCGCTGGCCGAACGCCTGCGCCCGCGCGCCTTGGGCGACATCGCCGGCCAGGAGCATCTGCTTGGCCCGCAGGGCAGCCTTACCGGCATGCTCGCCCGCGGCTCCCTCGCCTCGCTCATCCTCTGGGGCCCGCCCGGCGTCGGCAAAACCACCATCGCCCGCCTGCTCGCCGCCGGCGCCAACCTGCATTTCACGCAAATCTCCGCCGTGTTCTCCGGCGTCGCCGACCTCAAGCGCGTGTTCGACGACGCCCTCAAACTCAAGCGCGCAGGCCGTGCCACGCTGCTTTTCGTCGACGAAATCCACCGCTTCAACCGCGCCCAGCAGGACGCCTTTCTCCCCGTCGTGGAAGCCGGCACCATCATCCTCATCGGCGCCACCACCGAGAACCCCTCCTTCGCCCTCAACGGCGCGCTGCTCTCCCGCTGCCAGGTGCTCGTCCTCCGCCGCCTCGATGACGACGCCATGGAACTCCTCCTGCACCGCGCCGAAACCGAAACCGGGCAACAACTCCCCCTCACCCCCCAGGCCCGCGCCATGCTCCGCGCCATGGCCGACGGCGACGGCCGCGCTTTGCTCAACATGGCCGAACAGCTCTTCTCGCTCCCCAGCGCCGAGACTTTAAATTTAAATGAAGAAGATTTAAGCCGCCTCCTCTCCCGCCGCGCCGCCCTGTATGACCGCGACCGCGAGGAGCACTACAACCTCATCAGCGCCCTGCATAAATCCATGCGCGGCTCCGACGCCGACGCCGCCCTCTACTGGCTCGCCCGCATGTTCGCCGGCGGCGAGGACCCCCGCTTCATCGCCCGGCGCATCACCCGCTTCGCCTCCGAGGACATCGGCCTCGCCGACCCGCAAGCTTTGGTGCAAGCCCTCGCCGCGTGGGACGCCTACGAGCGCCTGGGCTCCCCCGAGGGCGAGCTTTGCATCGCCCAGGCCGTGCTCTACCTGGCCACCGCCCCCAAATCCAACGCCGCCTACAAGGCCCTGGGTGCCGCCAACCGCGCCGCCAAGGAGACCGGCAGCCTGATGCCCCCGCAAAACATCCTCAACGCCCCCACCAAGCTGATGAAAAACCTCGGTTACGGCGAGGGCTACACTTACGACCACGACACCGACGAGGGTTTTTCGGGCGACAATTATTTCCCCGAAGGCATGGGCCGGCCCGACTTCTACCGCCCCGTGCAGCGCGGTTTTGAGCGCGAAATCGCCAAGAGGCTCGCTTATTGGGCGAAATTGCGCGAAGAGGGCGCATGAACCACACTTTCGAAGTTACCGAAGCCGGGGCAGACTCCCGCCTCGACCGTTTTCTGCGCCGCCAAGTCGAGGGCCTGACCCAGGCGCATATCCAAAAATTCCTGCGCGCCGGCAAAATCCGCGTGAATGGCGCCAAGGCCGAGGCCAACACGCGCCTGGCCTTGGGTGACACCGTCATCGTGCCGGAAATCATCCCGCCGAAGGAAATGCCCAAAGTCCGCCATGTCATGACCATGGACCCGCACATGATCCGCGACCTCGAGGCCATGATCCTCTACCGCGACGAATCGGTCATCGTGCTCAACAAACCCGCCGGGCTCGCCAGCCAGGGCGGCAGCGGCATCGCCGTGCATCTTGATGGCATGCTAGACGCCCTGCGCTTCGACGGCACCGAGCGCCCCAAACTCGTCCACCGGCTGGACCGCGACACCTCCGGCGTGCTGCTCCTGGCGCGCGGCGTAAAACCAGCCAGCAAACTCGCCACCGCCTTCCGCGGCCGCGACGTGGAAAAAACCTACTGGGCGCTCGTCTGGGGCGTGCCGGACGTGCTGGAAGGCCGCATCGACCTGCCCCTCGTCCGCGTCGAATTCGGCGGCACCTCGCGCTCCGAACCCGCCAACCGCAAAGACCCCGAAGCCCTGAAAGCCGTCACCGCCTACCGCGTGGTGGAATACGCCGGCAAAAAATTCGCCTGGGTGGAACTGCAACCCCAAACCGGCCGCATGCACCAGCTGCGCGCCCACATGCTCGCCCTCGGCACCCCCATTTTGGGTGACGCCGCCTACGGCCAGGCCTTCGCCGACGGTTTTGCTCCGCAACTGCATTTGCACGCGCGGCGGTTATCATTCCCGCACCCGGACGGCGGCACCCTAACCGTCGAAGCCCCCCTGCCCAAACACATGCGCGACAGCTTTTTACACCTGGGCTTTACCATCCCCGACACGATGAAACCGAAGCGGACTTTATAAGCCCCAAGGCTTCGCCCTGGACCCACCAGGGGACGCCGTCCCCTGGACCCCTGGCAGGGCATGATGCCCTGCACCCCATCAGTTTGGTGCGTGCACCACCCCCACCGTCATTCCGGGCAAGCGGCGCAGCCGCGCCGACCCGGAATCTTCTTCGCCCCGGCCACGAACTTGCATCCCCCAACCTCACTCCACCACCCTCACCCGCGACACCCGCCCACTCCACACCTTCCCCCCAACCACCCCACCCGTCATGCCGGCGCACGCCGGT
>PLSD01000040.1 GCA_003164135.1 Acetobacteraceae bacterium | reverse complement strand
ATAGTTAACCTCAATCGCCACAGCCATCACCGCCTCCCATCAATCAAATCAACGGGAAACATCGAATCAAAACTCACCGCGTCGGGGGAATCCCCTGAGAGTCAGAAAATTCGTCTGCTTGTATTATACTGAAAAATACTTCGCCTTTGAATTCAAAACGACAATCGCACTCGTCGATTGTTCCGGGTGCAACTGATATTCATCCGAAAGCGAAACACCGATCCTCTCCGCCCCCAAAAGCCTCAACAACTGCTCCTGATCCTCGAGCTTCGGGCACGCCGGATACCCGAACGAATAGCGTGACCCGCGATAGGATTGTTGCAACATCTTCTCCATTTCCCGGTCATCCTCAGCAGCAAAACCAAGCTCCGCGCGAATACGCTTATGCGTGTATTCGGCCAGCGCCTCCGCCATTTCCACTGAGATACCATGCAGATACAAATAATCCTGGTAGCGGTTGCTCTCAAACCACTGTCGCGCCACTTCCGAGGCACGCTGGCCAACCGTAACCACCTGCAAGCCGATAACGTCCCGCTCCGCGTCATCCACGTCACGGAAGAAATCGGCGATACACTCGCCATCCTCCTTGGGCTGACGCGGCAGCGCAAAACGCGCCACCTCCGTCACGCCATCCTCGGCAAACAGGATCAAATCATTGCCATGGCCGGCAGCCTTCCAATACCCATAAACCGCCTGCGGTTTCAAAATCTGCTCCGCCTCGCACAGGTCGAGCATGCGCTTCATCACCGGCCGCAGTTCCTGGCGCGCCCACACCAAGAACTCTTCCAGAGTTTTCCCTTGCTTGCGGAAACCCCATTGGAACTGAAACAACGAACGCTCGTTAATGAACGGCACAATCGCTTTCGGCGACGCCTCGATGATCTTACTGCCCCAGAACGGCGGCGTAATCACCGGTTCGCTCTGCGTCAGGCGGCGGCGGCGAGCCTGCACGGCCTTAACATCAACCGGCGCGAAAGCTGCAATATCCGCTTCGCCCAGCTTGCGCTTCGTATTGCGGGCCTTGCCTTTGCGCTTGGACTGGATGACGGCCAGATAATTGTCGAAATCATTACCCGTGACCTTGTCCATAAGGTGCAACCCGTCAAACGCATCGCGCGCATAGGCAACCCGGCCGGACGTATATGCCGCCACGCAATCATCTTCCACGTAGTTGCGCGTCAACGCGGCACCACCCAGCATAACCGGAATATCCAGCCCCTGCCGCGACATTTCCTCAAGGTTCTCGCGCATTACCACGGTGGACTTCACCAGCAGGCCGGACATGCCGATCGCATGCGCACGGTGCTCCTTCGCCGCCACCACCATATCGGCCAGCGGAACCTTAATGCCCAGATTAATGACCTTGTATCCGTTATTGGTCAGAATGATGTCGACGAGATTTTTGCCGATATCATGCACATCACCCTTAACGGTGGCGAGCACGATGATGCCGCGCTCCTCCCCTGCCACGCGCTCCATCAGCGGCTCCAGATGTGCCACCGCGGCCTTCATCGTCTCAGCGGATTGAAGCACAAACGGCAACTGCATCTTGCCCGCGCCAAACAATTCACCAACCACCTTCATGCCGTCGAGCAGAATGTTGTTAATGATATCCAGCGGCTTGTTGGTTTTCAGGGCCTCATCCAGCTCATCGGTCAGCCCCTTGCGGTCACCATCGACAATCCGATCCTTCAACCGCCCCTCAACCGTCTCCGCGCGCTTTTTCTTGGTGGCGTCAGCGGCTTTGCGGTCCGCGAATATTTCGAGCAGTTTGTGCAGCGGATCATAGCCCTCGGCACGGCGATCAAAAATCAGATCCTCGCAGACTTTCACCTCTTCCGGGGCAATGAGATGCATCGGGCGGATCTTGCTCACATGCACAATCGCACCGGTCATGCCGGCACGTACCGCATGATCCAAAAACACCGAGTTCAGCACCGCGCGCGCCGCTGGATTCAGCCCGAAGGAGATATTGGAGAGGCCAAGGATGATCTGAATATCCGGGAACTTGTCCCGGATCATTTTGATCCCTTCCAGCGTCCACTGCCCCAGCTTGCGGTCGTCCTCATTGCCCGTGGCAATGGTGAAGGTCAGCGGATCAATCAACAGATCGCTCTGCTGCAGACCAAACTTATTGCACGCAAAATCCACCAGCCGCGCCGCAATACGCAGCTTGTCCTCAGGCGACTTCGCCATGCCCACTTCGTCGATGGTCAGCGCTATCACCGCAGCGCCAAATTTCTTGGCTAGTATCAACCGCTCGGTGGCATGACCTTCACCGTCCTCAAAATTGATCGAGTTGATGATCGGCTTGCCGCCATGCAGCTTCAACGCCGCTTCAATCACAGGCGTCTCGGTCGAGTCGATCACCAGAGGCGCATTCACCGAGGAGGTGAACCGGGTAATCACCTGGTTCATCTCGGCAATCTCATTGCGGCCAACAAATGCTGTGCAGATGTCCAGCGCGTTGGAGGCTTCCGCCACCTGCTCACGCCCCATCGCCACGCAGCCATCCCAATCGCCGGTCTCCTGCAACTCGCGCCATTTTTTCGAGCCATTGGCATTGCAGCGTTCACCGATGGAGAAGTAGCTGTTCTCCTGGCGCAGCGGGACCGCGCCGTACAGGCTGGCAACTGACGGCACCCAGAAGAACTTGCGCGCCACCGGCACCGGCCGCGGGTTCCCCAGCCGCTTCAGCATCGCATCCAGCGCCTGAATATGCGGGATGCTCGTCCCACAACAGCCGCCGATCAGGTTCACCCCGTCCTCAACAACAAACCGCTCCACCCAGCTTGCCATTTCCGGGCCGGCCAGCGGATAATGCGTCTTGCCATCCACCAGTTCCGGCAACCCGGCATTGGGCTGCACCGAGATCAGCCCCGGCCAGTTCTGCGAAAGGAAGCGCACATGCTCGGCCATCTCCTGCGGTCCGGTAGCGCAGTTCAGGCCCATCAATGGCACATCCAGCGCATTGATAACCGTCGCGGCGGCCGCAATATCCGGCCCGACCAGCAGCGTACCCGTGGTCTCCACCGTCACCTGCACGAATATCGGCACGCTCGACCCCACGGCCGCGCGCGCGCGTTTGGCCCCGTTCACGGCGGCTTTAATCTGCAAGGTATCCTGGCAGGTCTCGATCAGGATCACATCCACGCCGCCAGCGATTAACCCTTGGGACTGCACAAACAGCGCCTCTTCCAGCGGGTCGTAAGCAATGTTGCCCAGGCTCGGCAGCTTGGTTCCCGGCCCGATGCTACCCACCACATAGCGAGTCCGGCCATCGGCAAAGCTCTCCGCCGCCTCACGCGCCAGTTCACCGGCGATCTTGTTGATCTCGAACGCCCGGTTCTCCAGCTCGAACTCACCCAGCGTGATGGGCGACCCGCCGAAGCTATTGGTCTGCACCATGTCTGACCCGGCCTCAAAATAGCCGCGGTGGATATCGCGCACGAGATCCGGCCGTGACAGGTTCAGCACCTCGGTGCAGTTCTCCTTGTCCCAATAATCTTTTTCAACATCGAGGGTGAGCGCCTGCACGCGTGACCCCATGCCGCCATCGCAGAGCAGGACATTACGGGAGAGGGCTTCTAAAATATGTGATCTGGACATGCTTGTCAGATACACTGGATTGCCCCCAAGTCCAGAGAATGGGCAATGCAACTGATATGCGAATCCAGGTCTTGTTCGGCGGGCTCCCGGGCGCGGAGGACGCCGTGCTGGTGGAAGAGGGCCTGGACCCGCCACAACAGGGCTATGCGGTTCGCTTTGCACTCGCCAAACCAGGACATTTTCCAGGCTGTTTCTGTTGCCCGCCACGCGGACCAATAGCGACCGCGCTGGGACAGCTCTTCCGGGACCGTGCGACCGGCAAAACCCCATTTTTCAAGCGGTTGGTTGTACTGGCGTCCCCGGCTGGAGAAGCCGCTGTCCGCGAAGCCATGGCCGGAGACGTCGTAACCCAGGCCCGCTACCGGCTATAATCCTTTACGAAACAGCGGGTTCCCTACGCGTGCGGGTCGCCTCTCGCTTATCGAACAACGCTGCCAACCAGCCTTTATGACGCGGCCGTTCAACCTTCTGTTCAGCCGCGGGCGCTGCGGATAACGAGATAGCCATCATCGTCACCCGATACGCAGCATCTGGATTTCGTTTGAATAAAGCCCGGATAATCGCGTCTGCCTCAACGTCCATGGGCGGTTGCTCGCCTCCCACGGCACGGCCGATAAACTCGATTATGGCTCTGTGTTCTTCTCGTGTCACAACGTGACTAAACATACCATTTCAGCCACCACGCAAGCCACAAAACCGTGAATGAAGGAGAATTCACCCAGCGGATGGGCTGCGAACAGACTGGTAAACAAGACGTATAATACCGTCACGGGTAAAACGGTCGACCTCCGCCATACCAATCGACCCCAATACCATCCGCGAGGCAAAGTTGTCCTCGCGCGCCACTGCAATCACTTTGCTTAACCCCGCCACGCCATGCGCATAGGTCAGCGCCATCCCCGCCGCCTCACTCGCCAGGCCAACCCCGCGCACTTCCGGCCAAAAGGCGAAGCGTAACGCCACACCCCGACCATCCGGCCGGTGCATCAGACCCGTCACCCCTAAAAACTTACCCCGCAGCGCGCGCACGCTCCACATGCCATAGCCATAGGCACCCCAGTCCTGAATATCCCGCGCCAACTCCTCCGCAACCTGAACCGGCCCCCGCACTCCGCCCAGCATCTGCGCAAACGCCCGCGCATCACCCTTCAACGCCACCAGATCGCGCAAATCCCAATACCCAACCGGCGCCATCCGCAACCGCCCTGTCACCAAGGACCATGCCGACAGCGCGGTCATGCCGGCCGTCTCTGCGGATGGGGTCCAGGGGGCAATGCCTCCTGGACCTTCTCGCGCGCGCCCATCCGCGTGGCGGTTGGAATTACCGGGTTAATGGCCGGTACTTGATACGGTGTGGTTCGGCTGCGTCCTGCCCCAGGCGGCGGCGCTTGTCTTCTTCGTAGGCCTGGAAGTTGCCCTCGAACCATTCCACGTGGGAGTCGCCCTCGAAAGCCAGGATATGGGTAGCCAAGCGGTCGAGGAACCAGCGGTCATGGGAGATGATAACGGCGCAACCGGGGAATTCCATCAGCGCTTCTTCCAACGCGCGCAGGGTATCCACGTCCAAATCGTTGGTCGGTTCGTCGAGCAGGATGACGTTGGCTTCGGTCTTCAGCATTTTTGCCAGATGCACACGGTTGCGCTCACCGCCGGAGAGGATACCCACCTTTTTCTGTTGATCGGAGCCTTTGAAGTTGAACGCTCCCACATAGGCGCGCGACGCGACCGTGCGCTTGCCCAGATGAATGACATCCGTGCCCCCGGAAATTTCTTCCCAGACGTTTTTGTCCGGGTCGAGCGAGTCGCGGGACTGGTCAACATATCCAAGCTTAACGGTCTCACCAATTTTCAAGGACCCGGAATCCGGCTTATCGAACCCGGTGATCATTTTGAACAAGGTGGTTTTGCCGGCACCGTTGGGGCCGATAACGCCAACAATACCGCCCGGGGGCAGCTTGAAGTTAAGGCCCTCGATCAACTCGCGGTCGCCAAAGCCTTTGCATAGGTCAATCGCCTCAATGACCGTGCCGCCCAACCGCGGGCCGGGCGGAATGACGATTTCCGCCACACCACCGGAAAGCTCCTGGGATTTCGCCAGCAATTCCTCATAGCGCTGGATACGCGCGCGGGACTTCGTCTGCCGGGCTTTGGGCGAGGAGGCGATCCACTCCTGCTCTTCGGCCAACGCGCGCTGGCGGGAGGATTCTTCCTTCTCTTCCTGCGCCAGGCGTTTGCGCTTCTGTTCCAGCCAGGAGGAGTAGTTGCCCTCATAGGGATAGCCACGGCCACGCTCGATTTCCAGAATCCAGTTGGTCACATTGTCCAGGAAGTAGCGGTCATGGGTCACCAAAATAACGGTGCCGGCGTAATTTTGCAGCGTACGTTCGAGCCAAGCCACGGATTCCGCGTCCAAATGGTTGGTCGGTTCGTCGAGCAGCAGCAGGTCCGGCTTTTCCAGCAGCAACCGGCATAGCGCCACACGGCGGCGCTCACCACCTGAGAGCGGCCCAACGGCGGCATCCGGCGGCGGGCAGCGCAATGCGTCGAGCGCAATCTCAATGCGCCGGTCCAGGTCCCAACCATCCTCGGCGTCGATTTTTTCCTGCAAATTCGCCTGCTCGGCCAGCAACGCGTCCATCTTCGCGTCATCCATCGGCTCGGCGAATTCTTCCGAGATCGCGTTGAACCGGGCCAGCGCGCCACGCAGCTCGGCAAACGCCTCTGCCACGTTCTCACCCACGTTCTTCGTCGCGTCGAGATGCGGCTCCTGCGACAAATACCCAACGCGCGCGCCCTCAGCCGCCCAGGCCTCACCGCCATACTCTTTCTCAATACCGGCGATGATCTTCAGCAGCGTGGACTTGCCGGCGCCGTTGACGCCAAGCACGCCGATTTTCACACCCGGCAGGAACGAGAGAGTGATGCCCTTGAACACTTCGCGGCCGCCTGGATAGGCTTTCGTGAGGTCCTTCATGACATAGACATATTGATAGCTGGCCATGGTACTTGCCCTTTGAAACGGTTGCGCCCGGTATAGGGGCGGCGGCGGGGAGCGGCAACTGTCATCCGCGGCACGCTGGCGGCAAATCGGCGTTAGGAATATAGAGTGCGCGATGCGAAACCTGACGACCAACCAACTCACCCTGGCGGTATTGCTGGCTTTAGCTGGATGCACCGCGCCAGCGACCCAAATGCCGTTGCATCTGGCCGCCAGTAACGCAGCTGCCCTCACAAAGCCGGTCCCAACCGCTGCCATAACCGGCCCGCGCAACGCCGCGGGACAATTTACCGTCACCTTAAGCAACGGCGCAGTACTGACCGGCGGCTTTTCAGCTCGTCCCAAACCCGGCCCAACAACGCCTCGCGGCGGCCCGGTACTGGCCAGCTATGTGCAGACAATTGATGAAATTTCGATGGTGGCGACAAACCAAGCGGCCGCCATGCGTTGCAACGGCCTGCGGACCAACGCGGCCCTCACGGTAACATGTGTTCTTTCGGACGGATCTGCCTATCAAGGCACGCAGTCTTATGAAGACAAATAGTCGAAACTGCGGCCTGATGGTGACCGCATCAAAACGGCGGCAGCTTCAACTTGGCGGCGCCGGCGTGTTGCGCGCGTGGCCTATCGGCACGGCGGCTAATAGCGTGCGGAATAATCGGGCGCGGCTTCCGGACCTGATGTAATCGAAGGCACGCCGCCGCGCGCCGGGCTATTTACTAGAGTGGCCATAGATACCAGGATAAATTGAATATCTGTATGGCTCTCACTTTTTCGCCCTTTTCGGTCGTATTCGTGATTTCAACCCCGCTCCCTCCTATCGGGCAAACAATCAGCTTATCCAGCGGCAGCCAGGTCATCGAAATTCGATTGTCGGTCGGAAATACTTGGTAAGTTTGACCTGAAGATAAAGCCAAAATGACTCCTGGGGAGGTTTGCACCCTATCACCGTGACATGGCGTGACGGCCGCCGTCTGCCCCAAAGAACATGCTGTCTCAAAACCCAGCAACAGAATTAACGATGTGGTCGCCAAGCGCTTCATTGGTAATTTATATCTGCTCATTTTCCCCCGCTGTGTGCCGGTGATTTGGAAGCCTAATCCACCTCGATAACTGAAATAACAGGACAGTGCGAGAGTCCCGCATTTTTTAGATGAAGCTCCTTTTGTGCCGCAGCACAAGAAATTCACCCGCGGAACTTAGTCCGGCGGCATCCCGAGCGCCAATTCGTCACCCCGACTCCAAGCCGCAAAACGGTGAACTGGCTGCGGCCTTTGTTGTCCCAGCCGTTGCCCCGGACGATTATTGAATTCGGGCTTGTCGAAAAACAGACGACAACCCATTGAAAATGCTGGTGCGCCGGGCAGGAATCGAACCCGCAACCAAACCGTTATGAGCGGTCCGCTCTAACCGTTGAGCTACCGGCGCCTAAAGCTGCCGCAACATAGCGGGGGAAGCCGCGTTGGCAAGATAGGCTCCGGCAGGTTATAGCGCCCCAGGAATTCAACAGGAGTTTTTGACCATGGACGTGAGCAAACTATCGGCCGGTAAAGATGTGCCGCGCGACATCAATGTGGTGGTGGAAATTCCCGCCGGCTCCGGCGTGAAGTATGAAATCGACAAGGAAAGCGGTGCGCTGATCGTCGACCGCATCGTCTTCACCCCCATGACCTACCCCGCCGCCTACGGCTTCATCCCCGGCACCCTGGCCGATGATGGCGATCCGGCCGACGCCCTGGTGCTGCTGCCCACCGCCGTCGTCCCCGGCGCAGTGGTCCGCGCCCGGCCGATCGGCCTGCTGCAAATGGAAGACGAGGCCGGCCAGGACGAAAAAATCATCTGCGTGCCGCATGACAAAGTGCATCCGCAGTACACCGACATCACCGAAGTGGCCCAACTGCCCGCGATCACGCGCGATGCCATCAAACACTTCTTCGAGCACTACAAAGACCTCGAAAAAGGCAAATGGGTCAAAATCACCGGCTGGGCCGACCGCGCCGCCGCCGAAGCCGCCATTTCCGCCAGCCTCGCCCGCGCGGCCAAGTAACACTACCGGGCCGAGCAACTGAGTCTTCACTGAATAAGGCCGGGGTTTGTTCCCCTGGCCTTACTCTCTCACCCGCTTCACCCGCCGAGGCCCAGTGTCATGCGCTTCAAGCAATGCCAGCAGGCCCTCGACGATTTGCGCCGGGGTCGGCGGGCAACCGGCGATGACAAGATCAACCGGCAGGATAGAATCCGCCCCACCGGTGATCGCGGCTGAACCTTTAAATACGCCACCGTCCACCGCGCAGTCCCCCACAGCGACCACGAGCACCGGGTCCGGCATGGCCTCGCGCGCCTGACGCACGGCCACGAGCATGTTACGCGCCGCGACACCGGTAATGAGCAATATATCCGCATGGCGAGGGCTGGGGGTAAAACTCAGCCCGTATTGCGTCAGGTCGTAGATAAGGTTTTGCGTCGCCCGCAGCTCCAGCTCACAGCCATTGCAGCTACCGGCGGCCACGTGGCGAATCGCGAGGCTGCGGCCAAGCTTTGCATCCCCCGCGTCGGCAAGCCGCTTCCTTAGTGCCGCAACGGCCGCTGCATCGGCTGTGCGAGGCGCGGCGGGGCGGGAAATAAAGTGCCGGGCGAGGGTTTTCCAGACCATTACAGGTCTACTCCTGAGTAGGAGGCATTGATGGATTTATTAATCAGCGGGAAATCCGCGAGAATCGCGGTCGTGGCCGCGAATTCCAGCAGCGGCCATTGCAGCGTGCTGGCATCGGCGATGAAGACATCGGTGATAGTGCCGGAGTCAATGTTCAGCCAGTGCCACACCGGCCCCCTGAAACTCTCCGCGACGCCAAGGGCCGTGCCACTACCCGTGGGCAGGGCAATGCCAATGGCGGTCTCAGGCAAATTCGCCAGCATATCGCGGATCAGGCGGATGCTCTCGATGATTTCCTCCAACCGGATACGGATACGCGCCGCCACGTCGCCGTCTTCCTCCACCGGCACGTCAATGCCGAAATTCTCATATGGCGCATAACCTGGCGTCACCCGCGCATCGTGGTTCTGGCCCGAGGCCCGCCCCGTAAATCCACCGGCAGCGTACGCCTGCGCCAGTTCGGGGGGAACAATGCCCGTGCCCACAAGCCGGTCCTGCAAACTGGCATAATCCTCAAACACGCGCGTCAGGCCTGGAATTTCGTTTTCCAGCGCCTGGAGGGAGCTAAGGATCGCCGCCATGCCGCCGGACAAAATATCGCCGGCAACACCACCGGGGATCACCATATCCATCATCAGCCGGTGGCCAAATGCCACCCGCGCAGCAGAACAAATGGATTCGCGGTACCACGCAAAGCGCGCATCGAGGAACGAGAAGCCGGCATCCCCGGCAATGGCGCCTATATCGCTGCCATGGTTCGCCAACCGCTCCATCTCCGCCATGATAGCGCGCAGGTAAACAGCCCGCTCTGGTGGTGTAATACCTAGCGCCGCCTCGGCCGCATGGGCAAAAGCTATGCTGTGCGCAACAGTCGCGTCACCCGAAATGCGCGCCGCGAACCGGGCCGCGAGACGCGGCGATTTACCCCGGATCAGCGCCAGCGTGCCTTTATGGGAATACCCCAGCCGGGCTTCCAACTTCAGCACTTCCTCGCCACGCAGCGAAAAGCGGAAATGCCCCGGCTCAATGATTGCGGCATGGACCGGCCCCACCGCAACCTGGTGAATACCCTCACCAGCCGGGCGCGAAAACTCCGGCCACGGCGCGGTGCCATCCGGGGCGCAGAAATGTTCAATGGCAGGACGCGTGTCAGCTGCCCCGATGGCAGTATGCCCATTTGTGTCGTGCGCCAGCCGCTGGAACCACGCCGCTCCTTTATGAGGCAACGCGGGATACGCGCCTTCCACCAGCGGCGTCACCACCAACTCCGCAGGTTGATACAGCGCATAGGCGTAAACGGCATCCGTCCACAGGGCGATGAATTTACCCGAATGCGCCTGCCAGTCTTCCGGGGAGAGCACATTCATTGCAAAGCCCCCGCGACAGTGGAGAGTAAGTGCAACAGGAACCACGGCATGGTGAAGGCAATACCGAAAGCCAGCACCAGATGCAGGCTTATCAGATTAGCGCCAATCCCGGATTTCTGATGTTTCGTATGCGGCGGCGCATGGCCGAATACTAGCGGGCCAACATTGCGGATAATCGCCACGGCGCACAGCACCAACCCCAAGCCCAACGGCAGCGAGACATATGGGTCACGTTGGATGGTCTGGCTGACAATAATAAACTCGCTGGCAAACAGCCCAGACGGCGGCAATCCGGTCAGGGCGAAAACACATCCCCCCAGCAGCCAACCAATATACTTATTGCTGTGGATCATGCCGCGCAAATGCGAGAAACCATAATTCCCGGGCGCGGCCGAGCCACGCAGGGCAGCTCCGCGCATCAAGGCCTGGAACAATGCCGACTTCAACAAAGTGTGCACCAGCATATGCAGCAACCCGCCGAAAATCGCCGCGGCCCCGCCGACACCAAACGCAAAAACCGCAATACCCGAATGCTCAATGGAGGAAAAACCAAAAAACCGCCGCGCGTCGCGCCGCCTTGAGAGCGAAAATGCCGTAAGCAGCAGCGATGCCAGCCCCAGCGTGAGCAAAAACGCTCCTGGCTGCAGTGCCCCGCCACCACCTTCAAAATTCGCCTGCATCAAATGGCGGAAACGCAAAATCGCAATCAGCGCCACATTCAGCATCAGCGTGCTCAGCGCCGTGGTCAGCGGCAGCGGCCCCTCGGCATACGCATCCGGCAGCCAGCCATGTAAGGGCACCAGTGCCGCCTTGGTGCCATAACCAAACAGCAAAAACACGAAGGCCAGCGTCAGCAGCGAGCCATCCAGTTTGGTAACGTGCTGTGTCAGGGCAAGGAAACTCATGGCCGGCAGCCCAGGCCCAAGCGCCGGCTGCGCCGCCAGATACACCAGCATGGTGCCAAACAGCGCCAGGGCAATGCCCACACCGCCAAGAATAAAGTACTTCCACGCCGCCTCCAGCGCGGAGGCCGTACGCGGCAGGCTTACCCCCAAGGTGGCGGCAATCGTCGCTCCTTCCACCGCCACCCATAGCAGCCCGATATTATCGGCATAAAGACCGAGCAGCGTGCTCCCCAACACCACTTGGCACATGGCATGATACACCCGCCACCGCCGCAGGCTGAGCACCTCATTACCGCTCCACACAAAACTGATATTGCTCAGCGCCGTGGTCAGCCCGACGAAACCGGTGAGAACGCCAAAAATCATCCCCAGGTCATCGGCATGAATCAGCCCGCTGCCGGGCTCAAAACATACCCCAATGGTCAAACCAAACACGATGACGTTCATCACCACATTGGCGATCGCCCCCTGCGCGCGGGTACCAAATGCCCCAATGGCCGGCGCCGCCAGCAATGGCAGAAATACCGCGGGCAAACACAGATTCATCGCCCGCGCCTCTCGATTTCTTCGATCCCGACGAGGTCCAGCGTGTCAAAATGCTCACGGATACGGAACAGGAACACACCGACAACGAGGAAAGCCAGCAGCACCAGCAAGGCCACGGAAAGCTCGGCAACAAACGGCATCCCCGGCATGCCTGTAGCCGCCAGCACCAGGCCGTTTTCCGTCGAGAGAAAACCGATCACCTGCGCGATGGCATGACGCCGCACCGTCATTACCAGCAGCCCGAGCAGCACAACCGAAAGCGAAATCGCCAGATCCTCGCGCGTGAGGGAGACGGCGCTGACCGTGGTCGGCAACACCACCAGCACCGCAATGCCGATCAGCCCGACGCCCAAAATCATCGAAAGTCCGATCGGCATGGTGGTTTCCACCGCACGGATCATGCTGAAACGCTGCACGATCTGGCGCATGCCGATTGGCAGCAGAATAGCTTTAATAACCAGTGTTATCAGGCCTGTGAGGTAGAGATCCCCCGCCCCCTGCGCAAATCCCTGCCAAAACGCCGCAGCGGATAATGTCAGCGCCTGCACCTGATAAAGCGTAATCATTGCCGACAAGCGGCGCTGCGATAGCATCGAAAAGGCGCACAGCAGGATCACCCCGCCCATCAGATGCGCCAGAGGATAAACCAGATTCATCCGCCGATCCTCGACGCCACGAACAGAAACACACCGGAAAGTACGCCGAGCAGCATGGCCACGCCCAGGAACTCCGGCACCCGGAAAACCCGCATCTTGGCCGTGGAAATCTCAAACAACGAGAGCGCTATCGCCATAACGCCAAGCTTGCCCACCCACAGCAACAACCCGCCTGGCCAGGATAGAACCTCTCCCGCGCGCGCCATGCCAAAGGGAAAAAACACCGTACCAATCAGGCACATCCACACCATCAGCCGCAGCATCGCCGCATATTCAAACAGCAAGAGAAACCGCCCGGAGTATTCCAGCAACATCGCCTCATGCACCATGGCGAGTTCCAGATGCCCGGATGGATTGTCGGTGGGAATTCGTCCCGTCTCGGTCAGCGCCACCGCCAGGATCGCCGCCAGCGCAAAGCCCAGCGAAACGGATATACCGATATGTCCCATGCGAAACGCCCCAGCCACGCCATCAACCGTGGGAGAATGCGCGATCAGCACAAAACTGATCAGAATAACCAGAAAAGCTGCCTCAGCAAACACGCTGAACAGCGCCTCGCGCGCGGCAGCCGCCCCGCCGAAGCCAAAGCCGGACTCCAGCCCCGCGAGCATGGTAGCACCTCTGGCCAGGGCCAGCAGCCCAACCAAGGTGATGAAGTCGCTGAGATTGGCGGTGAGCAGTCCCAGGCAAAATCCCGGCACCAGCATGGCGGCTGCGGCAATGGCGGTGAAGCAGACAAACGGCCAAATTGGGTACAAATCCGTCGCGGTATCGGGCACCAGTGTAGTCTTGTGCAGCAGCCTGCGCAGATTACGGTAGGGTTGCACCAATGGCGCCCCCCGCCGCCCCAGTAACCATGCGCGCAGCTTCGTCACCAGCCCCAGCAACAGCGGGGCCAATGCAAACACCAGCGCGATGTGCAGCACAGTTGCCAGCAGCCGGAGGATAAGCAAAACCATCAGCCGCCTTCCCCCAACCCCAGGGCCAGCAGGAACATGACCAACGCGCCAAACACGAAAGCCAGACGCTGGCGGATGGTGGAGCGGCGGATATGCTCGGCCAGCCGCGTCAGCCGCAGATTCAGCCGTGACAGCGGGAAAAACAGAAACGCCTCCGCCGGGTCCGCCCCCTTTGGCGCCAACAATCCTCGCCCGATAGCCCGGCGGATGGGTTCAGCAAACCCCGTGGCACTGGGCTGTGTCACCGGATCGCCAAACGGCAACCAGACCGGAGGCCTGCCAAAACCACCCGTCCAGGCCGGAACCTCCCGCGTGCCACGCACCGCGAAGCGACGTAATCCAAGCGCCGCCACACCCGCCGCCAGGGCAAGAAGAACCCCAAGAGACAATGGCGCATAACTCAGCGGCGCGGGATCGGAATTAGGCACCAGTAGCTGGATAACCGGCTCAAGCAGTTCCAGAACCATCCCCGGCAGCAGCGCCACCGGCAGGCAGAGCACGGCCAGGAGGCCCATCCCGGCCAATGTGCCACGTTTGGCGTCCTCAGCCGCCGCCGCATGCAGGCTACGCGGCCGGCCGAGGAAACCAATCCCGATCAACCTCACCACCGCCCCCAGCGCCAAAGCCGCGCTCAGTCCAAGCCCCGCCAACAGCGCCGTAAAGCCGATCCGCGCCAGAATCCCCCCCGTGGCCGCCGCCATAATCACCGCATGCAGCAGCAAAAACTCCGGCGCAAAACCCGGCCCCAGCGGCAGCGCCGCCATTCCCGCAGCCCCCACCAACATAAGCATGCCCAGCCGGGGCATCCCACGCATCAACCCGCCCAGCCAGTCCAGCGACGTCGTTCCCGTGGCCTTCTTCACTGCCCCAGCCCCCAGAAACAGCATCGGCTTGAACAAACCATGCGCCACCGCGCAAAGCAAAGCCCCCTGCAGCGCCAACGATGCCAGGCCAAAATCCCCCATCGCCTTCGCTCGCAACGCAATCCCCAAGCCAACCGCGATCAGCCCGACATGCTCAACCGTCGAGCAGGCGAGCATGGTCTTCATCTCAACCTCAAGCATCGCCCGCAACGCGCCGATCAGCACGGAAGCCGCCCCCACGACAATCAGCACCGAGCCCCACCAGGGCTGCGCCGCCGCGTCAAACTCAATAAAACCGTAGCGGATGAGGATATAAAGCGAGACTTTCACCATGCCGCCGGACATCAAGGCGGAAACCCCCGCCGGCGGGGCCGGATGCGCCCTCGGCAGCCAGGAATGCAACGGCGCCAGCCCCGCCTTGGCGCCAGCCCCCAGCAGCACCAGCACAAACGCCAGCGAACTCGCGGGCAAAAACACCGCCGGGATCAGGCAAGCGGCCGAAAACATCGCAATACCGGCGTACAGCGTCGCCGGCTTGGCATCGCCCCGCAGCACCAATAGCCAGGATGCCGCGCTCATCAGCTCAAAGCCAAAAATCAGCGTGAACGCATCACCCGCCAGCAACGCCAGCACCATGCCTGCAACAAACACCCAAAAGGTAAAAGACCCGCGGCGCTCCGCCAGCGCACTGGCAAATATCTGCGGCACCAGAATGCACAGAAACAGCACGGACAAGGCATCGAGGCGCAGATGCATCCCTTGTCCTGGCAAACCAAACATCAAAGCTACGGAATCACCCACAACCATCGAATAGCAAACCCACCGCCGTGCCGGAAGGCGCATACCAGCAATGCAGGTGAGCGATCCGGCATAAAAAAAACCAGGAGGACAATGCCTCCTGGCCTTCTTTGTTCACATCCTTGCCGCCGGGGTTCAGCCGAGCAACGACGCGATGGCTTCCTGTTCTTCCAGCAGTTCCTTCAGCGTGAATTCAATCCGGCCCTTGGAGAATTCGTCGATCGGCAAGCCCTTAACGCGGTGGATTTCGCCACCTTCAGTGGTCACCGGCACGCCGAACATCACGTCTTCCGGCACGCCGTAATCACCGTCGGAGGGCACGCCCATGGAGACCCAGCGGCCATTGGAGCCGAGCACCCAGTCGCGCACATGGTCGATAGCGGCATTGGCGGCGGAAGCGGCCGAGGACAGGCCCCGCGCCTCAATAATGGCAGCGCCACGCTTGCCGACAGCGCTGAGATAGGTGTCACGGTACCAGGTTTCATCGTTAATCAGCGCGGGGAGCGACTCGCCCTTCACGGTAGCGAAGCGGTAATCGGCATACATGGTCGGCGAATGGTTGCCCCAGACCGCCACCTTCTCGATATCCGCAACCGCAACGCCGGCCTTTTCCGCCAGCATGGAGGTGGCGCGGTTATGATCGAGTCGCAGCATGGCGGTGAACGCGGACTTCGGCAGGTCGGGCGCCGACTTCATCGCGATATAGGCATTGGTATTGGCCGGGTTGCCGACCACGAGCACTTTGACGGTCCGCTTGGCGGAGTCGTTCAGCGCCTTGCCCTGCACCTTGAAGATCTCGGCATTAGCGGCGAGCAAATCGCGGCGTTCCATGCCAGGCCCACGCGGGCGCGAACCAACCAGGATGGCAATGTCGATGTTTTTGAACGCCACATTCGGGTCATCCGTCGGCACCACGCCGGCCAGCAGCGGGAAGGCGCAATCATTGAGTTCCATGATGACGCCGTTCAGCGCCTTCTGCGCCACCGGCAGGTCCAGCAGATGCAGAATGACCGGCTGGTCCTTGCCCAGCAGATCGCCATTGGCGATACGGAACAGAATAGCATAACCAATCTGACCGGCAGCACCGGTAACGGCAACGCGAACGGGGGTCTTCATGTCTTTGAGCTCCGTGAAATTGTGCCCCCCCTTATCCCTTCACCGGGGCAGCCTCAAGCCCTAACCCACAATCAGGGCAATCGGACTGCCCGCATCCGCCACGCAGACCGGCGTACCCTCCAGGGCATCGCCGTCCGACTGCGCTGGAATCGACCCGTTCCCAGGCGAAAAATCGATATGACTACCCGCGATCACCCGTACCCCTGGGCAGCGCGGCAGCAGGCCCAGAGGCAGCGCCGCGCCTGAGAGCAGGGCCGCGAACGTTCCCGGGTTCTCAAACAACGCCACCTGAAAGCCCGGCGCCGTGGAGACGGCATTGGGCGCCAGCAGGTACGGACCGCCATACAAACGCCCCTTGGTTACCACCACGCTGGCCGCCTCGTAGTCCTTGCCATCAACGCTCAGCCGCACTTTTGGAAAACCATAAGCCACCGACTCCCAGAGCGACTGCCACACATAAGCCCCCCGGCCGATGGCACGCTTGAGCAAGGGCTGCAGCCCATGCACCACGGCACCGTCGAACCCCAAACCCACCATCTGCACAAACACATGCTCGCCGCCGCCAACCTTCGCCACGCCCGGCCAGAGCATCCGCGTACGCCGGTAGGCCAGGGCGTTGGCAATGGCCCGCGGGCTGGTGGAGAGCCGGTATTCCTTCGCGAGCACATTCGCCGTGCCCAGCGGGATCACCCCCAGCGCCGTATCGCTACCAAGCAGCCCGTTCGCCACCTCCGCGATCGTGCCATCTCCCCCTGCGGCCACCACCATCGCGCGCCCCTCACACGCTGCGGCGCGCGCCAGCTCGGTTGCATGGCCGGCATGCTGCGTCTCCGCCACCTCGACCATAATGCCGTTTTCAACCAGCAGATCCAGCACATGCCACAACGCCGCCGCACGCCTGCGCCCCGCTACCGGATTGAAAATAACCAACATTCTAGAATCTCCGGCAGGCCAGCGTAAACTCCCCTTTTGCCCAATCTTAGTGTCATTCCGATGACAGCACGATGACAAAATAATGATACCTCTATTTTAAAAATCTTCAGCCTACGTCACGGAAACTTCACTGTTTCCGGCGCGTCGTCCCAGCCTATTGCCACACTCATGAACGCATCAGCGCCCTCCCGCCACGTGAATACAACCGCGTATCGCAGTGTCTTCATCTCCGATACGCACCTCGGCACCCGTGGCTGCCGCGCCGAATTCCTCGCCGATTTCCTCAAATCGGTGACCTGCGAAAACCTGTTCCTGGTCGGTGACATCATCGACGGCTGGCGCCTTCGCCGCTCCTGGTTCTGGGACCACCACCACGACGAAGTCCTGCGCCTCATCCTGCGCGCGGCCCGCAACGGCACGAATGTAATCTACGTGCCCGGCAACCACGACGAGATGATGCGCAAATACATCCCACTCGGCGTGGAGATCTGCGGTGTGAAATTGCAGTTGGAAGCCGAACACACCACGGCCGACGGCAAGCGGCTACTCATCACCCACGGCGACGCCTTCGACTCCGTGGTCCGTCACGCCAAAGTCCTCGCTTTGCTGGGTGACTGGGCCTACACCGTAGCGCTCGGCGTCAACCGCTACTTCAACAACATCCGCGTCAAACTCGGCTACCCTTACTGGTCGCTCTCCGCGTGGCTCAAACTGCAGGTCAAGGAAGCCGTCAAAGCCATAGACCGCTTCGAAGGCGCGCTGGCCGACGACGCGCACAAACGCGGCTTCGACGGCGTGGTCTGCGGCCACATCCACCACGCTGAAATGCGCATGGTAAACGGCGTCATGTACCTCAACGACGGCGACTGGGTGGAAAGCTGCACGGCTTTGGTGGAACACCGCGACGGCAAACTCGAACTGGTCGACTGGGTGGCCCGCAACAAACTCTCGCTGCTCAGCAGTGCCAGCGCCAAAGCCAGCGCCTCGAAAGCGGCGGTCATGGAAAACTTCGCGGCGGAAATCGCCACCATGCAACGTAAGTCTGAATCCGCCAGTGCTCTATCAGCCGGAGTCTGAGCCGCTGCTCGCGTTTCCTGGCCTAAGCCGCATCCTCATCGTTTCCGACGCATGGGAGCCGCAGGTCAACGGCGTGGTCCGCACCTTGCGCACCATCGCCGAGGAAATGCGCGCCATGGGCAAAACCGTTGAAATCATCGGGCCGGATCAATTCCGCTCGATCCCGATGCCGTCCTACCCGGAAATCCGCCTGGCACTTTTCCCCCGCCGCCGGCTGGAAAAACTGATCGACGATTTCGCGCCCGATGCGCTGCATATTGCCACTGAAGGACCTTTAGGAATGTCTGCCCGCGCTTACGCGCGGCGCCGCAAAATCGCGTTTACCACGGCATTTCACACGCGCTTTGCTGAATACCTGCAGGCGCGCATCAATATGCCGCTCGCCCTCACCTACGCCTGGCTGCGCTGGTTCCACCGTGCCGGCTCCGGCCTCATGGTCGCCACGCAATCCCTGCGCGACGAACTCACCGCCCGCGGCTTCAAAGACGTCCGCGCCTGGTCGCGCGGCGTAGATTTGCAGGCATTCCATCCAGAGCCAAAAGAAAACTGGAATCTCCCGCACCCGATCTTCGTTTGTGTCGGGCGCGTCGCTGTGGAAAAAAATCTGCGCGCCTTCCTGGATTTACAACTCCCCGGCTCCAAACTCGTCGTCGGTGACGGCCCGCAGCGCAAATCCCTGGAACGTGAATACCCCAACGCGCATTTCGCCGGCGCCCGCTTCGGCGCCGAACTCGCCGCCGCCTACGCCGGCGCCGATGTCTTCGTCTTCCCCTCCAAAACCGACACCTTTGGCCTCGTCGTCCTGGAAGCCCTCGCCTGCGGCCTACCCGTCGCCGCTTACCCCGTCACCGGTCCCATCGACATCCTGGGCGAGTCCAAAATCCCCGTCGGCGCGTTGAACGAGGATTTACAAAAAGCCGCGCTGGAAGCTTTAAATATCGACCGCTCCGCCTGCCGCCCGCACGCCGAAACCTACTCCTGGTCCGCCTGCGCGCAACGCTTCATGGACAATCTGGTGCCAACACGGGCTTACGCATAAGTAAAGTAAGCGGCGGGCTCTGCCCGCACCCGCCGGGGCCTGAGGCCCCGGTCCCCCGTTAGTTTTTCTGAACCACTAATACCAGCAGCCCTAAAGATT
>PLSD01000059.1 GCA_003164135.1 Acetobacteraceae bacterium | reverse complement strand
CAAAATCAATGACGGACGGCACTAGTTTTGCCTGGGCCGGCCTCTTCCATCCGGTACATCGTCCAGATCAGCTCCCGGTCCCTCCCCGACACGACTTGGCGCAGAGGCAATTTGATCCGTGAATAACTTTGGGCTATGTGGAAGTTAATTCCCATTAGCTGTAAATATCATGGGATAGGACGTCGAGACTTATGCTTCAACTATCCGGAATTGACCTCAGACTGATCAGGTTATTTGTAACGGTTGTGGAATGCCATGGCTTTTCCGCCGCGCAAGTCGAGCTAAACCTCAGCGCCCCGACGATCAGCACGCATATGCGCTCGCTTGAGACTCGCCTGGGTGTAAGATTATGCCAGCGTGGCCGGTCTGGATTTTCTCTCACGCCGCATGGGGAGAGCATCTACCTTGCCGCCAAGCGGCTACTGGGGGCCTTGAATGATTTTTCCGTGGAGGCTGGCGCGGCGCGGCGAGAGCTAGTGGGTGAGCTTCGGCTTGGAATGGTGGATGCCCTGCTGACGAACGGAAACTTGCGCCTGCCCGATGTCATCTCGATCTTTCTCGAGATGTCCCCAGATTTGAAAATTCATATCTCCACATTTTCACCTAGTGAAATTGAAAAGCAGGTGATTGATGGATATCTGCACGCCGGGCTTGCCTCATTCCACCGGCAATTGAGCCTGCTGGCGTACCACCCCGTCATACTCGAACGCCAGGGACTGTTTTGTGGCATGCGCCATCCGCTATTTGCCTGCCAGCCGCATAAGATCTCACTGAAAGATCTTGAGGGGTGTGATTACGTCGATCGAAGCTACATGACGGACGCCAGTGCGGAGCGCCTGTTCCCACCTCTGAAAACATATAGCAGTGTCGGAACAATGGAAGCGATTGCCATGCTGGTTTTGTCAGGCCGCTTTATCGGACATTTGCCCGTTCACTACGCGCGATACTGGATTGACCGGCAGGAAATGGCCGAGATCCGGCCAGATTTATTTGGGTTTGATTCACAATTCCATATTGCAACACGCGTGGGAAAAAACCGGCCGCTTCTGCTTGATGCGTTTATCCGGGCGCTACAAATCGCACGGACAAGGCAAAATTCGGGCGGGGGCGCGCTCATTTCGCCTTAAACCGCCCAAGGTGCCGGGGCGAAAGGATGCGCCAAGGCCAGCCATTCGCGCACCTTCGGATGTTTAGGGGGGCGTAGTTGTCCACGATCGCATGGACATGTTTGCTGGCTGGTACGGTTGCCTCGACCGCGTTGAGGAATCGGATATATTCCTGGTGCCGGTGCTTTTGCATGCATTGACCGACAACTTTGCCGTCCAGCACGTTGAGGGCGGCAAACAGTGTGGTCGTGCCATGCCGCTTATGGGCATGCCGCATGAGACCGGGATGAAGATGATCCGAATTTCCGCGAATACCCCGGCTACGCTGAAGTTCTCGCAGGGGGAGCCGAAGGTTGTGTCGCCAGCAGGCCCGCCATGAACCCGCAACGGCGCTCAGTATCAGCTCCGATCCCCTTGCCGAAGATGTGGCATCGCGAGTCTGACGGTGCCGCTCAAATCCGGTCATCGGCTCCTCCGCTCTCGCTTCAGGCCGGAAACGCGTATTGAGCCTTCTCTCGGACACCGCCGATTGGCCAGCGCTGGCTCACGGTCTTGCGGCGGGTGTAGAAGCGCACGGCATCGGGCCCGTAGGCGGCGAGATCGCCGAACATCGAGCGCTTCCAGCCGCCGAAACTGTGATACGCCACCGGCACCGGCAGCGGCACGTTCACGCCGACCATGCCAACCTTGATGAGATCGGTGAAATAGCGGGCTGCCTCGCCGTCACGGGTGAAGATGCATGTGCCGTTGCCATATTCGTGGGCGTCGATCAGGTCCATTGCCTCCTGCAGCGAGGATACGCGCAGGATGCAGAGGACGGGCCCGAATATCTCGTCCTTGTAGATGCTCATCTCCGGGGTCACGTGGTCGAACAGGCAGCCGCCGAGGAAATAGCCCTGCTCATGGCCCGGCACGGTGAGTGTGCGGCCATCCACCAGCAGCTTGGCACCGGCGGCGACGCCGGCATCCACGTAACCGCGCACCTTCTCGAAATGCGGCTTGGAGATGAGCGGGCCCATCTCGGACAAAGCCTCGGAGCCCGGCCCGACGGCGAGGCGACCCAGCGCGGCGCTGAGCTTCCCGACAAGCTGGTCGGCCACCTCGTTGCCCACGGCCACGGCCACCGAGATCGCCATGCAGCGCTCCCCGCAGGAGCCATAGGCGGCACCCATCAGGGCGGAGACGACGTTGTCCAGGTGGGCATCCGGCATGATGACGGCATGGTTCTTGGCCCCGCCCAGGGCCTGCACGCGCTTACCATTGGCGCTGGCGGTGCCGTAGATATATTGCGCGATGGGAGTGGAGCCGACGAAGCTCACGGCCTGCACGCGCGGGTCGGTGAGGAGTATGTCCACGGCTTCCTTGTCGCCATTCACCACGTTCAGCACGCCCGGGGGCAAGCCGGCCTCCAGGGCGATCTGCGCGATGAGCAGCGCCGCGCTGGGGTCGCGCTCGGAAGGCTTGAGGATGAAGCAATTGCCGCAGGCGATGGCGGCCGGGTACATCCATAGCGGCACCATTGCGGGGAAATTGAAGGGCGTGATGCCCGCAACCACGCCCAGCGGCTGGAACTCCGACCAGCTATCGATCTTCGGGCCAACATTCTTGGAGTGCTCGCCTTTGAGTAGCTCGGGGATGCCGCAGGCGAACTCGATATTCTCGATGCCACGGCTCAGCTCGCCGCGGGCATCCTCGGTCACCTTGCCATGCTCAGCGGTGATGGCAGCGCAGACCTCATCGGCCCGCTCCTCCAGCAGGCGCTGGAAGCGGACCAAAATACGGGCGCGCTTGAGCGGCAGCGTGTCGCGCCAGGCCGGGAAGGCGGCCTGGGCGGAGGCGATGGCGGACTCGACGGTGGCGGGGGAAGCCAGCTCAACCTGGCCGGAGACCAGGCCGGTGGCGGGATCAAAAATGTCCTGCAAACGCGCCTGGGGGCAGGAGATGAACTGGCCGTTGATGAGATGGGCGACAGGGGTCGTCATATTCAGTCTTCCTCAAATTCAGGTTAGGGAGGTAATGGCGTCGGCGACGGCGTTCATCAGCCCTTCCAGGTCGCTCTTCTCGGAGATGAAGGGCGGGCCGAATTGCAGCGTGTCGCCGCCATAGCGCACGTAGTAGCCGGCATCCCAGCATTTCAGAGCGATCTCCCATGGGCGGCGGCCCGACTCGCCGGGGGCAGACTTGATCTGCACCGCACCGGCGAGGCCGAAATTGCGGATGTCGGTGACGTATTTCAGCCCCTTTAGGCCATGCAGCAGATCCTCGAACACCGGGGCGAGGGCGTTAACGCGCTCGGCCATCTTGTCCGTCTCGAACAGCTCCATGGCCGCCAGCCCGGCGGCGCAGGCCACCGGATGGCCGGAATAGGTGTAGCCGTGCGGGAATTCCACCAGGTACTCCGGCCCTCCCGCCGCCATGAAGGTGTCATGGATTTCGCCCGAGGCGATCACGGCGCCCATCGGCACGGTGCCATTGGTCAGGCCCTTGGCGCAGGTGATGATGTCCGGCGTGACGCCGAACACTTGCGCGGCGAAGGCCCCGCCAGCGCGGCCGAAGCCGGAAATGACCTCATCGAAAATGAGCAGGATGTTGTGCTTAGTGCAGAGCTCGCGCAGACGCTTGAGATAGCCCTTGGGCGGCACCACCATACCGGCCGAGCCCGAGAAGGGTTCCACGATCACGGCCGCGATGTTCGAGGCATCATGCAGCCCGACGATCTCTTCGAGCACATCGGCAAGTTCGGCACCATGCTCGGGCAGGCCCTTCGAGAAGCGGTTCTGCGGCAGCAGGGTATGGGGCAGATGATCGACATCACCCAGCGAGCCAAACAGCTTGCGGTTGCCAACAATGCCGCCGACGCTGGTGCCGCCGTAATTGACGCCGTGATAGCCTTTGATACGGCCAATCAGCTTGGTCTTGGTGGGCTGTCCCTTCTGACGCCAATAGCCGCGCGCCATCTTCAGCGCGGTGTCAACCGATTCTGAGCCGGAATTGGTGAAGAATACATGGTCCAACCCCGCCGGGGCTATGGCCGCCACCTTGTTGGCCAGCTGGAAGGCCAGCGGATGGCCGAACTGGAAGGTGGGAGCAAAATCCAGCTTGGCGATCTGCTCGCTCACCGCCTGCACGATCTCTGTTCGCCCATGGCCAAAGCCGGAGCACCATAGGCCGGAGAGGCTGTCGAACACCCGCCGCCCCTTGGCGTCGATGAAATGGCAGCCCTCGGCGCCAACCACCATGCGGGGATTGTTCTTGAACTCCCGGTTGGCCGTGAAGGGCATCCAGAAAGCATTCAGTTCGTCGCGGCTAAGGCCGGCTGCGGCCTGCGGATCATAGGCAGCCATGGTGGTCTCCCGTCATCTGGGGGGGTGATGTAGGGGAAACTACGCGGTAATTTTGGTGCGATAAATCTAAACTTTATTATGCTTACTTATGATAATACTTACTAATGTCCCTCCCTGTCCGCCTGCATGAAGCCGATTTGCGGCTGCTGCGCATCTTCCGCACCGTTGTGGAATGCGGCGGCTTCACCGCCGCCGAGACGGAGTTGAACATCTCGCGACCCGCCATCAGCCAGCATATGGCGGACCTGGAGCAGCGGCTGGGGCTGACTCTGTGCCAGCGCGGCCGGGCCGGGTTCCGGCTGACGGATGATGGGCAAGCGGTTTACGACGGCCTGCTGCGCCTGCTGGCCGCGGTGGAGAATTTCCGCACTGAGATCAACACCGTCCATACCCATCTACGGGGCGAGCTGAATATCGGGATCACGGATAATCTGGTGACATCGCCGCGCATGCGTGTGACGCGAGCGTTGCGCGCGCTGAAGATCCAGGGGCCGGATGTGCGGGTGAATATACGGATGATCCCGCCCAGCCAGATTGAGCGCGGCGTGCTCGACGGCCAGCTGCATGTCGGCATCACACCCTCGGGGCGGATCTTGCCGGGATTAAGCGAGCTGCCATTGTATGATGAGACCTCGTACCTCTACTGCGCGGCGGAACATCCGCTGTTCGCGCGGCCTGACCACGAGCTGGACGAGGCGGCCATTACTGGCGCCGACGCCGTGGTTCCTTCCGGCTTGGTCGGCACACTGAAACTCCGGGTAACTGCGACCGCCGCAGACCGCGAGGGCGTGGCGTTCCTGATCCTCACCGGCTGCTACATTGGGCTTTTGCCAACACACTATGCACGCCAATGGGAAGCGCAGGGCCAGATGCGGGTGATAAGGCCCGATCTCTATAGCCAAACCCAAGAGTATCAGGCTGTCACCCTGCGCAGCCGTCATCCAAATCTGGTTCTATCTACCTTCATGCGCTTTTTGAATGAGCCGGGGTGACATCCTTCACAACTGCAACTCTTGCCCGTAAACTCCTTGGGACCAGTATCGTGCCATCCCATGTTGAAGACATGTTGCAGAAGAATGGAGGCCGATATTCCAAAGCGGCTGACTGGGGATCTCATGCCGTTGTCAACGGCCTATTCATCACCGGGCAGGAACCGGGATCGTCGGAAGCGGGGAACCCTTACCCTTGCCGGGGGCAGCAACCCCCTCATCGCACCACCAAAGCCTGGGATCAAAGGGGTCTGAGTAGCAACGGAACAGTTATGTGGAGCTTCCCATAACTGCTCTTGGACTAAACCGCTTCGCGGTAGGGGTTTGTGTCCTCTTCATTAGCCACCTTGAGATAGGAATTTGTTCTTAGCGGATTGTTCTGGAAATTTAGCATCTCCAAACGGCTCGATCCGTTGCACGATGGGGTGCGCGTCAACGCGCTAACCATGTTGCAAAGGAGCTATTCATGAGCCCTCTCCGCCAGCGCATGACTGAGGACATGCAAATTAGGAACCTCTCAACCCACACCCAGGAATCGTACGTCCAGCAAATCTCTCAATTCGCGCGCCATTTTGGCAAATCGCCGATAGAGTTGTCCCCCGAGGACGTGCGTGCGTACCAGGTCTATTTGACGAACGAGCGAAAGCTTCCGCCAAGCTCTATACTTATTGCCGTTTCTGCCATCCGCTTTCTCTACAAGGTTACCCTCAAAAGGGAATGGAACCTGGAGGAGGTCATTCCAACCTGCAAGAAACCTCAGAAACTGCCTGTCATTCTTAGCCCAGAGGAAGTTTTACAATTTCTCAATTGCGTGACGAGCGTCAAGCAGCGTGTGATCCTGACCACCTGCTATGCAGCTGGTTTACGCGTCTCAGAGGCAGTCAGCCTCAAACCCGCCGCAATTGATAGTCAACGGATGGTCATCCGGGTTGAGCAGGGCAAGGGGCAGAAGGATCGCTATGTGATGCTGTCGCCAAAGTTGCTGGACACCTTGCGAAGCTATTGGCGCGCCACACGGCCAAAAGTATGGCTGTTCCCAGGCGATAATCCCGGGTTCCCGATCACGACATCTGCTGTGGAAGTGGCATGCCAGTTGGCACGCCGGCTTTCCGGCACCTGTAAGCCGATCACGCCTCATTCGTTGCGTCATGCGCTCGCTGTCCATCTTCTCGAATCCGGCACTGATGTCCGCACTATTCAACTATTGCTTGGGCACCGTAGCTTAGCCACGACCGCGCGATATCTACGGATTGCATCCAGCAAAGTCTGCTCGACATCCAGCCCATTGGATCTGTTACCGCAACCGATTACTATCAAACCAAAGTCAGCCGCGCCACTGCATTTCTGAGAGGCGGATCAATGGCATCCGGATCACCTGAAGTAGCAGACGTGTTCCGCCGCTACGGCGAAGTGTATCGTCAGGAGCACGGCGCTTCGCTCTCAAAAGTACAGCGTCGCGTGATGGCCGCGATCGAACTCTGCCGAACTGCGGCGCTCGGCGGCCATGTTGAACAATGCGATAGCTGCCACCATCAACGCATTTCCTACAACTCATGTCGGTCCAGGTGTTGTCCAAAGTGCCAATCTCTGGCCCGCGCCCAATGGTTGGAGGATCGTCGAGCCGAACTGCTCAACACCGATTACTTTCACGTCGTCTTCACGGTTCCTGACGAGATCGCCGTGATTGCCCATCAGAACAAAACGGTAGTCTATGACTGCGGTGGCCCCCAAAGCTTGGAC
>PLSD01000086.1 GCA_003164135.1 Acetobacteraceae bacterium | reverse complement strand
ACACTCTTAATTGAAATTACTATAAAACCCGATCGCGACGATCGCCTCGACAATTTCCGTTTCCGAGAAATGGGCCCGGACGGCATCGAACACTGGTGCCGGGACACGGACGTGCTCGACCACCTCACGCCCGAAAGCCAGCAGACTCTGGTCGGCAGTGGTGAAGAGCGGATCGTCGAGGCGCAGCGCTTCGATTGCCGCGATCTCGGCGGGGGTAACGCCCACCCGGCGCGCGACGTCGATATGCTGCGCCCACTCATAGGCGCCGCCTTCGAGTTTCATGGCAAGTAGGATGAGGAGTTCGCGGCGGCGATGGTCGAGTTTTTGCTCGCTCAAAATTGTCCGCCCCAGACGCATGACAGGAACGACGCTCGTCGTAGCGTGCGCCAGGGCACGAAATACTCCCAGATGGCCGACTGGGGACGCCAGCGCGCGGGCCGCGTCGCCGCTCGCGGTATCGCTTGTTAGGAGAGTGACGCGAGACATCAGCCGGTTAATCCTGTCCAGAAGTTATCCGCCCCGGCGGCGGCCACCGCACGCCCAAGGCGGTTTGACCAAAAGCGGTCATTGCCAAACTCAGAGCGCCAACCGAGCAGCCGGCGCGTAAGATGGTGCAACCCATGCTCGCGAGTGATGCCAATGGCCCCATGCACCTGGTGCGCGATGGCCGTACCGGCGCCTACGGCCCGGTTGGCGCGCAGCTTGGCGGATGCAATCTCGAAACCAGCCGCTCCCTCCTGCATCGCCGCGAATGCGGCGCGGGCGGCACAATTAGCCGCGGCTGCTTCCTCGGCAAAAAATGCCAGGGACTGTTGTATGGCCTGAAACCTGGCCAGCGGTTTGCCGAACTGGACCCGCTGATTGGCATAGGTAACCGAGAGGGCCAGTGCGGCGTCCAGTGCGCCGGCAATCTGCGCGGCACGTAGCAGTGCGCCCAGCGCACCCAGATCAGCCTTGTACGTTACGACCGTGGCCGGAGCCGCCTCGAAATAAATTGTATCGCGCGGTTCCTCCGCTGGGCTGATATGATGTTCAACCCGGACCGCCGTGGCGGTTTCTAGCCGCAGCAAAGTTCCGTCCTCTAACTGGGCTACGATGAAGCTGGAATCCCGCCCCCACGGCACGCCGGCAACCAGCCCGGAAAACCGGCCAAGGCCGAACCGCCCTTCGGTACGCGGGGCAAGGCTCCCGAAACCGTCGGCAATAGGTTGCAATCCCCCTGCCCGCTCCAAAAAACCCGCAATTACCGCCTCTCCCACCGGTAAAGGCAGCGCGTAATATCCGGCAAGCCGCGTGACAAGGCAGGCATCGTCCCAGGAGCCGCCAAAGCCGCCAGTCTCCGCGGGGACCAGGAGCAAAGGAAAACCGCTTTGCGCGACAGGCTGCCAAAGCGCGGAAAAATCCGCGTCACGGGTCTGGACCAAATCTGCAAACAGCCGTTCGGCGGTTTCAACCAGCATGGTTTGGCTCTCGCTCATCTTAACCCCAGCCCCCTTGCGATGATGCCCCGCAGTATCTCCGCCGTTCCGCCCCTGAGCGAGAAGCTGGGCGACACCTGCAACAACAACGACAGCGTGCTGACCAGTTCCCCGTCGCCGGCAAGGTCGATCCTGGCATCCAGCACTTCTTGGATGGCCCGCGGCAATTCCTGCTCGAACCTGGTGCCCAGATCTTTCACGATCGCGGCTTCATGCATCGGGTCCTGCCCAGCCGCCAGCTTGGCGGCTGTGGACATCGACATGCGGCGCAGCGTCCACAATTCGGCCGCCAGCCTGCCGATCAAATTAGCCGTGACTTCGTCGGGGACCGGTCCCGCCTGCTGCACGAATTCAAGGAAAAGCGCGAAGCTTGACAAATAACGTTCTGGCCCGGAGCGTTCAAGCGACAACTCAGCGGTAACCTGCGTCCAGCCGGCCCCCTCGTCGCCAACGCGCATGGTGTCGGGCACTAGGACGTTGTCGAAGAACACCTCGTTGAACTCCGTGCCGCCGGCGAGATCGACGATCGGCCGCACGGCAACGCCAGGCAACGTCAGATCGATCAGGAACTGGGTCAGCCCCTCCTGCCGCTCGGAACCCGCCCCGGTACGCACCAGCGCGATCATCAACCGGGAATGATGGGCGTTGGTCGTCCAGAGTTTCTGGCCGTTGATGCGCCAGCCTTCATCCGTACGGATGGCCCTGGTGCGCACCGCGGCGAGGTCGGAACCTGCGCCGGGCTCACTCATGCCGATGCAGCAATAAAGGCGGCCCTTTGCAATTTCCGGCAGGTAGGCTTGGCGCTGTGCCTCGGTGCCATAGCGCAGCAGCAGCGCCCCGGTCTGCCGGTCGGCGATCCAGTGCAACCCCACCGGGGCGCCGGCCGCCAGCAGTTCCTCCAGCACGATATAGCGCTCCAGCGGATGGCGCTCATGCCCACCGTAACGCTTCGGCCAGATCATGCCTATGAACCCTGCTTCGCCAAGCGCCTCGCTGAAGGCGCGGTCAGGCGCCGCCCAGCAATTAATCCGCTGCGCGGCGGGTGCCTCCGGCAGGTGATCCCGCAGGAAGCCGCGAATGCGCTCCCGCAGGGCGGCGGCACCGGGAGGCGGCGTAAAGGGGTATTGGACGAAGCTCTGCATCACGCTTCTTCGCCAAGAAAGCGCCGGGCGTTGACGCCACGGATAAGATTTTGTTCTGGCACCGGGAGATGCGCGAGTATCGACAACGGCGCGCCATCCACCTGCCTGGCGGGCATGTCGGTGCCGATGCAGATCCGGTCCGCGCCGAAGCGTTCAATCAGAAAATCCAGCACAGCTGTGTCGTAAACAACATGATCGTAATAAAGCCGCCGGGCTAATTCCGTTGGTGACCGCACAAGTTGCTCCCGCATCGCGGGAATCGTCTGCCAGCCGTATTCGAGCCTGGGCAGGATAAACGGAAACGCCCCGCCACCATGCGCCACCGCGATGCGCAATCCCGGATGCCGTTCTAGTATTCCGCCAGTAATCAGCGAAACAACGGCGAATGACGTATCGCACGGATGACACACGAGATTCACCAGCATCTGCGGCCCGATCAACCGCTCGCGGCCGATCGAGCGCTCCGGATGAATGAACACAGCCGCCCCCAGCGCATCCGCCGCCGCGAAAAATCCGGCAAAGCGTGGATCGCCAATGGCAACGCCATCCACATTCGTGCCGATCTCAACGCCGCGGAACAACCCCGTCGCCATCAAACGCTCCAGTTCGC
>PLSD01000121.1 GCA_003164135.1 Acetobacteraceae bacterium | reverse complement strand
CAGACATTGGGCGGGTTGGTATAAGTTGTTGCAGGTGAGCACCCGAGAAGCCAGCATATTGTCCATATTATCGCACTGAAATGTCCGCCGTGGCTCCCCTCAACTGTACAGCGGACCGACCGCTTACGGCCTGCTCTGGCCAATTTCGGCGGTTGCACGGGCGCCACTGCGGACCGCCAAGTCCCACAGCCAGCGCCATCTAATCACCCATCACCTCCACGCCGCCTACCGAATGGCACCAGCACCCTCAACGCCAAAACATAAAGAAACACCACGCTATACATTGCCGCAAACGCCCACATAGGTAGGTTCCAATAGATCAACCCATCGACCCAATGCATGATCAGCGGCTGTGCCGACTGGCTACCGCCTGCCAGACCGTTTTGCCAGACCGTCAGGAAACGGGCCCGACCGCCCAGTGCCTGACCCGCCACAACGCCCATCGTGGCCAAGTGTAGCAGGCGAAGCCAAGCAACCCGGATAATCCGCCAGCCCAGCCAGGCGCAGACCGGAATGAGGATCAGGCCGGCGACGTTGAACGTGATAATGACCAAGTGAAGCCCGAGGACGGCCTCGGCGATTATGATGTCGATCATGGACTATCAGTATATCGGAATAGGGGATTCCCTGACCAAGGCAATTCAATCCATCTAATTATCCGAGACCGTAAGGCATTTTTCAGGTTTTACGTTTGCCCTGAATCTTTAGCCGCGAGTTTGCCTATGGCCGACCAGTCCAGGTGTTCACCACCTTGTGCGAGTAGGGTTAGGAAACGGTCGCGCAGCAGGCTGGCGAGAGGCATGGGGACTTGTAGAGTTTCTGCCGCGGCAAGAGTGAGGCGGATGTCTTTCTGTCCAAGCGGTGCGGCAAAGCCTGCGGGTTCGAATTTTCCGCCGGCAATCAGCCCGCCATAGGTCTTATAGACCGGGGCCGAAAACAAGGTGGAGGTGAGCAGATCGAGATAGGCGTGCAGATCGACGCCGCCTTTGCCAACCAAGGCCATCGCTTCGCCCAGGGATTCGATGACCGAGGCAATCAGGAAATTGCCACTGAGCTTGACCAGATTGGCGGTGGATGGCGTGGTGCCAAGAACAAAGCTGCGCTGGCTGATGGCATCAAAAAGCGGGCCGCAGTCCTTTACCGCAGTTTCATCCCCGGCAACGGCCATGAAAAGTTTGGCGGCGGCGGCGGCGTCCGGCCTGCCGAAGACTGGTGCGGCGACGAAGCGCTGGCCAGCCTGTGCATGCGCCGCGGTGAGTTTTTCCGACATTGCGACGCTGATGGTGCTGCAGGAAATATGGATCGCGGATCTGGGCAGGGCTGCGATGATACCGTGCTCGCCAAAGACCACATCCTCAATCGCCGTATCATCCGCAAGCATGGAAATGACAGCCTGGACATCGCATGCCTCGGCGGGGGTTCTGGCCTGTATTGCGCCTTGCGCGACGAGGTCCGCTGCCTTGCTTGGCGAACGATTATAAACGGTGACCTGATGGCCGGCTTTGATGAGGTTGGTGGCCATGCCGTGGCCCATCTGGCCAAGACCTAAAAATCCGACTTTCATGTTGCCTCCATTTATTCGTCTATTGTCCAGCATATCCGATCTCGGCCGTCCCGCTTGGCCTTGTAGAGTGCCCGATCAGCCGCCTCCACCAAATGATCCGGGGTTGTTTGATCCGGATTCGGCACCAGCGACGCAACACCAAAGCTGATTGTCACGATGCCTTCATGACGTTGTTTATTTTCAAGGCACAAATCACGGACCCGATGAAGCATACGGTTGGCGATAATCACCGCAGCCCTGCAGTCAGCATTGGGAAGCAGAACCGCGAACTCTTCACCACCATAGCGCCCCACCACGTCCGTTGGCCGGCAGGATGTCATAAGGGCAGCCCCCCAACTCCTGGAGGCAGCGGTCGCCGGCGGGGTGTCCATATTGGTCATTGTAGTCCTTGAATGCATCGGCATCAACCATGATAAGGGCAACCGGTTGGCCAGCCTTGGGCGAAGTTGGTCGTTTCTAAAAAGCCGGCGTTATGCCACTGGGGCGTCCGCAAGCATCATGGGTGGAAAACCGACTCTGACCAAAATGCGGTGGCCGCGTGTGTTCCTATGCGGGCGATCCCCCTCCAGCAATAGTTCGTTGCAAGCGCGCAATGGCGCCCGGCAAGCCGCGCACCTTGAGGATTCGGCCCGTGGCGTCGTAGTCCTCGGAGAGCACCCGGGCACTTTCGTACACATCGCCGAGAAGCCCCTGCTTCGCATAGGGCAGCACAATCTCATCCTCCACCATGGAAGCCTCGAAGAACGCGATAATGGTCTCGCGCAGCGCCGCCACGTCGGCCGGCGACTTCGAGGAAAGCAAGATGGCATCAGGATGCTTCGCCAGCAGAGCGATGCGCCCCGCCTCGTCAACCTGGTCGATCTTGTTGAGCAGCAGGAGCGATGGCACGGCGTCAGCGCCGATCTCCCGCAGCACCGTGCGGCTCACCTCAAGCTGCGCCGGGTAGGTCGGATCGGAGGCATCAACCACAAACAACAGCAACGACGCTTCCAGCGCCTCGTCCAGCGTGGATTTGAACGATGCGACGAGGTCATGCGGCAACTGCTTAATGAAACCCACCGTATCGGAGATGAGCACGCGCGGCTTCGCTTCCGGCTTCAGCGCACGCACCGTCGTGTCGAGCGTCGCGAAGAGCTGGTCCGCAACCAACACCTCGCTGCCGGTTAGCGCGCGCATGAGCGAAGATTTCCCGGCATTGGTGTATCCCACGAGTGCGACACGCAGCTGGTCGCGGCGCGCCGACCGGCGCAGATCACTGTCGCGCTGCACATGTTCGAGCTGTTCGCGTAACTCGGCCAGGCGATCGCGAATCTTGCGGCGATCCAGATCGAGGTCGCTTTCACCGGCACCCACACCGCGCTTGCGCTCAGCACCTGAGGCGGACTCCCGCAGCCGCGGCGCCACATATTTCAAGCGCGCCATCTCCACCTGCAGCTTGGCCTCGCGGCTGCGGGCATGGCGATGGAATATCTCCACGATCACGCCTGTCCGGTCGAGAACCTGCGCGCCGGTGGCGTTTTCGAGATTGCGTGCCTGGCTTGGCGAGATCTCATGATCGACGATGACGAATTCCGGCCGGCGGGCGTCGTCTTCGGGTGCGGGGACCTCCGGGATTGCCGCTTGGGTCGTCTCAAAGCGCTGGCGGGCCTTCGATTGGGTGGGCGCCGTCCATCCCCCCACGACTCCGGTCCCACCAGTGAGCGCCGCCAGTTCGGCAAGCTTTCCCGTGCCCAGAACCGTCAGCCCGCCGATGCCGCCGCGCTTTTGCGACACCGACCCCGCGACCTCATAGCCAAGGGTCTCAACCAGCCGGCCAAGCTCCTTGAGGCTCGCCTCGTGAGCAGCGTCGTCAACGCCATCGAGTTGAATACTGACGAGAATTGCACGCGGCACAGGCTGTTTTGTTTCCATGGCCGGGAGATTAGCACGAACGCGCAGAGAGTCATTGGAGAACGAAATCGATCGAAGCATGAACCCGCTGCGCGGGGGGATGCTTCGGCCTGAACTCGTCTATATAATGAGACGAGATAGCCGCTGTAGGGGTGGTTGGATGACCAGACAAACAGCCGTCTTGGGTGGAGGCTGTGTGGAAACGGTGTTTTGAGCGGTGACTTGCTGTTGTGGGAAGGAGGGACTGCCTCCATCATTCCCGCATCGCGGCGATCAGCTTGGGAGCGCCCATAAGGGCGATAACACGCTTGATGTTGTAGGCGAGGACATGGAGGCTCATCTCAGTTCCGACGTTTTTCAGCCTTCGCGTCTGGAAATGCGAGCGTCCCATCCAGTCCTTCATCGTGCCGAAGACGTGCTCAACTGTCATTCGTCGAATGCGCATGGCGTTGGGCATGCGATCGAGCCGGTCCTGCATGGCCTCAAGGATATGCTCGTGTTCCCACCGCGTCACCCTTCGTTCGTTGCTGGGCGTGCAAGCAGATTTCAACGAGCACTGCCGACAGTTGCTTGACCAGTAACGATTGAGCAACAGGCCATTTTCGATACTTGTGGAGTGCTTCGTCAGCGTCTCCCCTGCCGGGCACCGGTAAGCGTCGCTATCGGGTTGATATATGAAGTCGGGCTTACCGAAGCGGCCTTCGGCGCGTGCACCCGAGGTCAGCGGCTTGGGGCAGATCGGCGTGATGCCCGCCTTCTCGCAGGCCAGAACCTCGGCGCCAGAGAAGTAGCCACGGTCAGCGAGAACGGTCAGGTCCTCAACGCCAGTCGCGTCCTTCGCCTGCCGGCCGATATTGGCAAGTTGCGTGCGGTCATGACCCAGGTTCGTGACTTCGTGCGCCACGACGATATGGCTGCCGGCGTCGACCGCCGCTAGTAAATTGTACCCAACGAGCCCGGTGCCCTTGCCGTGTGTGGCCATCGCTCTTGCGTCCGGATCGGTCAGCGACACCTGCCGGTCAGGTGCGGTCTCAACGAGCTACTCCATCGCATGAAGTTCGCGCATTTGCCGCCGGAGCGCGTCGATCCGTTCGGTGATGCGCGTTACGCGCATTTCCGCCACTTCATCCTCCTGGCGATCAGCCGTGTCCAGTTTGCTGAGGTAACGTTCTATGCTGGCGTCCACCTGCTCCATCCGGCGGCGGATCGCACCAGGCGTGTAGTTCTTGTCGCGTGTGTTCACGGCCTTCATGCGGCTGCCATCCACAGCAACCGTGCCGCTGGCAATGAGGCCAAGGCGCCGGCACAGAAGCACAAACTGACGGCACGCAGCGCGGATCGCCTCACCATTGTCCCGGCGAAAGTCAGCAATAGTCTTGAAGTCTGGGGCAAGCTTTCCCGTCAGCCACATGACCTCAACGTTGCGGCCAGCCTCTCGCTCCAGCCTTCGGCTCGACTGCACCCGATTGAGATAGCCATAGAGATACAGCTTTAGCAGCATCGCTGGATGGTAGCCGGGCCGTCCGGTCGAGGCGCTGCCTGCAAAACCCAGTGCCATAAGGTTGAGCTCATCAATGAAAACATCAATCACGCGGACCGGGCTATCCTCGCCCACATAGTCGTCCACGCAGTCCGGAAGAAGCAGCTTCTGGTGCCGATCGCAGCCCTCAATGAAACGACCCATTCCATGCCTCCAATGCCGCCAAAAGGATATCACATCTCATCGTGTTTCCACACAGCCTCGGTGGAAAGCGGATGGTCCGCTTCCGAGCTAGCTGAAAGAGAAGCGGACGTTCCGTCGATGGCGTGGGTGGGCCGAAGACTGTCCGCTTCTTGGCGATCAAGCCCGAGAAGCGAACATGCTTGGCGTAGCCAACGAGCAGATTCGAAGAAGCGAACCCCCACAATTAGGGCGAGCATCTCGACGCGTTGCGGTAGATGTTTGACTGAAAGTCTCAATCTGCCCGCCGTCTATTTTGCTAGGCCCCGGGTTAATGTTAGCATCACTGATGACCGTGATTCACGACCCCACAACGCCACCCGCCACGCCTTTGGGTGAGGATGCCGGCCAGCTTGCGTCGTTTTCGACCGATGCAGTGCCTCACGCGCAACGCCTTGATTACTGGCACAGTGGCGTGCTGCGCCGGCTGGATACGTCGCCCGGCGCCGATTTAGCCACTCCGTTTCGGGCGAAACTCACGCGCCTGGCGGGAGAAGGTGCGGAAATGCTGGATCATTCCGGGGGCCCCCAGATGGCGCGGCGCAGTGCGGCGCGCTGCCGGGCCGACCAGCGCGATGACATCAGCATCAATTTCAGCGTCATGGCCTCCAACACCCAGGTGACGCTTGGCGATACCAGACGGGCATTGCGCCCAGGCGACATGATTATCCTGGATTCCAGCCAGCCGGCCGAAATAAACCGTACAAAGCACCGCTCGATCAGCCTTTTTATCCCGCGGGCGCTGGTGAATGCGGTAAGCCCGGACCCGGCCCGGCTGGCAGGATTGCTTCTGCGCCCGCAGGGTATTGGCGGTATCCTACGCTCTCATTTGCAGGCGACGATGGATCACGCCACGTATTTGTCGGCGCCACATCGTGCATTGGCGATGGACGTTGCGGTGCAAATGGCGCTGGCCGCGCTCGGCGGCGAGGTTGCAGCGCCTGATGCTGCTGCGGTGCTGGATGTAGGGCTGTACCATGCGGCAAAAGCGTATATCGCCCGGGAATGCACCGATGCCGAACTTGATCCGTTACGTGTGGCGACGTATTTGCAATGTTCGCGCGCGAAACTTTACCGGGTTTTTGCAGAGCAGGGGGAAGCGGTTTCCGCCTGTATATGGGCCAGCCGCGTGGCGCATGCTAGGCGGCTGCTGGTATCGCAGCGGCATCTGCATCTGCAAATCGGAGAGATCGCGTTCCGCAGCGGGTTTTCCGACCATTCCAATTTCGACCGGATGTTCAAGCGCGCCTATGGCATGAAACCGGGTGATATGCGGGGGGCCCGCCGTCCTTGATTGCGGCGTGAGACGTACGGACAAAATATTTCGCGCTGCGCGAGATACTGAGCCTAACGGGTATGGAGGGGATAATCTAGAGATGGCTGTCGTTTAACGACAATCATTTGCCATGTTTGGCGGCCCCAGGGCCAGAAGGAAATCTCTCGCCATGGGTACCACGACGCTTAGCAGCTACGTCGGCAGCGGCATTGTTTTGACCAATTCCGGTGCATACCAATCCCCTTTTACGATCACCGCGAATGGTACTGTCAGCGCCTCGGGCGGCACGGGGGTTTACAGCAATGTTGCAGCACCTTCGCTGCTGAACCAGGGGCTGGTTACGGCGGCATCTGGCATTGGCGTGGAATTCATGTTTGGCGGCGCCGTCACCAATAGCGGGGCCGCCAGCATTGCCGGGTGGACCGGGGTGGAACTCCAGGGTACCGGGGCGACGCTGCTCAATGCCGGCACGGTGACTGGCACCAGCGGCGCGGGCGCGCTGTTTACCAATGCCGGCTACATCTACAACAATGCCGCCGGCACGATTGCAGGCACCACTGACGGCGTGCAGATGCAGACCACCGGCGGCACGCTGGTGAATGAAGGGCTGGTCACGGGGACGACGATCGGCGCGGCACTTCAGGGTGCTGCCTATATCGGGAATATCGGCACGGGTGCGGCCATTAATGGCGCCACCGGCGTTTATATCGCCGCGAATAGCGGGCTTTCCGGGACGGTTTATAACGACGGCACGATTACCGGCAGCGGCGGCGGCGATTACGGTGTGCAGATCGCTGGCAGCGGGACGGTGATCAATGCCGGCACGGCGGCACTCATCTCCGGCTACAGAGGGGTGGTGTTTCAGACCGCTTCCGGCACGGTTTTGAATGACGGCACGATTGCCGGCAACGGGACCGGCGTGCAGCTGGACCATGGCGGCACCGTAACCAATAATGCCGGTGCGGCCATCACGGGTGGCTTCTATGCTGCCATACGCATTGAAGCCGGGGGCGTGGTGCTGAATGCCGGCACCATCAACAGCGCCCCGGCGGGGATTGTCTTCAACGCGGACGGCGTGCTGTCCAACCTCGCGGCCGGCGTGATCTCCGGCAGATATAATGCGGTCGAATTCCTTCAGGGTAGCGGCGAGGTTTACAATGCGGGGACGATCAATGCCGGTTTTAACGGCCAACATGCAATCCTGCTCAGTGACGGCGGCACGGTCACGAATACTGGCAGCATTTCGATCCTGAGTGCCTATTCCACCGCGCTCGAACTTGCGGGCGGCACGGTGCTGAACCAGGGTGTGATTATGGCCGACGCGCACCGCGCTAACGGTATTATTCTCGATGGCGGCGGCGCAATCACGAATAGCGGCACGGTGATCGCGGGTTATTTTGGGGTCGAGCTCGGGGGTACCGGCGATACGCTGCTCAACAGCGGCAATATCACCGGGACCTATGGAATATATTCCAATCTATTTGGCGATACGGTGATCAATAGCGGTACCATCACCGGCGCAAACACGGCCGTGAAGCTGGGTAGCGGCGGTACGCTCATCAACAGCGGCACATTGGCAGGCGGCGGCGATGCGGCGCAATTCGGTGGAAACGCCTTGCTGGTGGTCGAGGCGGGGGCGGTGTTCACCGGCAATGTGGTGGCCAACGGCGGCGGTAACACGCTGGAGCTCGGTGCCGGGACCGGAAGGCTGGACGGCATCGGCGCCCAGTTCTCGGGCTTCAACACGGTTGCCTTCGCCGCCGGCGCGGCGTGGACCCTATCTGGAAATAACAGCGGGTTCAGCGGCGGCGAGGTCATCACCGGTTTCACGCTGGGCGATGCCATCATCCTGGATGGTTTTAGCGCCACCGGCGCAAGCCATTCCAGCGCCGGGCTGGTTCTGACCAACGGCACGACCCCCGAAGCACTGAATATCGGCGCCGTGCATGGCAATTATTTCGCCGTCTCCGCCGCCAATAACCAAACCACCATCAGCGTCACCAACATCATCGGCTACACGGTCTCCACCGCCACACTTGCCACCAACCAGAGTCTGACGATCAGCAATAGCGGCAAAATCGCGCCGCCGGCCGCGGGCGGCACCGGCACGAACGGGATAGTCGCGCTGTACGCCGCGGCCGGAGTCAAAAATGCATCCGTGCTGAACGACGGTGTCAATGCCGGCAGCAAGGGTGCCAATGGCGGCATTGTTTCAGGATTCGGCGGCTATTACGTGGTCAATGCCGGCACTGGCGGGACCGGGGCGGACCTGTTGGGTGGCGTCAGCTTGACCAATGCCGGACAGATTTCCGGCGGCGCGGGTGGTACCTCCAGCATCTTCAATAACGGCAATGGCGGCGACGGGGCGTATCTCGGTGGCGGCGCGGCATTGACCAATATGGCGGCCGGCGTGATTACCGGTGGCGACGGCGGCAGCACCCATTATGACTATTTCGGCGGCGGCGGTGCGGGTGCCGGCGTCAGCCTGGCGGCGGGTGCCACGCTGACCAATGCCGGCATAATCAGCGCCGGCAACGTGGTTGATGGCAAGATCAAAACCAATGGCGTAAACGGCGGCAACGGCGTCAATCTTTCGGCGGGAGTTGATGTTGCCAATAGCGGGACGATTGCGGGCGGCAAGGGTGGTGCCAGCGTCTATGTGGCCGGCGCTGGCGGTACCGGGCTGAATTTGCAGAGCAGTGCCAACGCAGCCGCCGCGACGCTGACGAACACCGACGTCATCACCGGCGGCAATGGTGAGAATGGTTACTACGGCTACCCGAAAAACCATTACACCATCATCAATCCCGGCAATGGCGGGGTCGCGGTGAATTTGGCGGGCGCGGCGACCCTGATGAACACCGGCAAGATCATCGGCGGCGCGGCGGGAAATGGCGTTAACGCCCATAACGGCAATGGCGGCAACGCGGCCGATCTCGGGGGCGGCGCGGTGCTGATCAATCTGGCGTCGGGGGTGATCGTTGGCGGTGACAATGCCGGCACCGGTGTCAGCCTGGCGGCGGGTGGCATGTTGACGAACGCCGGCATCATCAGCGGGGGCACCTCACCCGACGGTTATCGCGGCACGGCGGCGAATGGCGGCATTGGCGCGGATGTTTCGGCCAGCGCCAATCTCGATAACAGTGGCACAATCGCGGGGGGGCAGGGTGGGCCCAGCATATTTAACGTCGGCGCCGGTGGCGTTGGGCTAAATTTGCGGAGCGGCGCCAGCGCCAGCAATGCCGGACATATTTTTGGCGGCCAGGCCGGCACATCCCAATATGATTATTCGATCGGCGGTGCCAGCGGGGCCGTGATTGGCAGCGGTGCGACGCTGAGCAATGGCGGCGTCATTGCCGGCGGTCAGGGCGGCACGAATGATGTCGATCTTGGGCTTAACCGCATCACTGGTGGGGGCGCCGGGGTTGTTATCAATGGCGGCGTGCTGATCGATCGCGGGACGATCAGCGGCGGCGCCGGCGGCCTGCAGCAGGGCCGCGTTGGACATGCCGGCGACGCGGTGGATTTCACCGGTTCGGCCGGCACTTTGGTGGTGCAGCAGGGTGCGGTGTTCAACGGCAATGTGGTCGCCAACAGCAGCGTGGCGGATGTGCTGGAGGTTACCGACGGCGTGCAGCTCACCGGCATCGGCAGTCAGTTCTTGAATTTCAGCGGTATCAGCTTCGCCAGCGGGGCGGCCGCGACGGTCGCGGGCAACACTGGCGGCCTGGCAAACGGCGAAATCATCACCGGTTTCGCCGGGTATGATACCATCGACCTCACCGGTATTGTTGCCCTATCGGAGCATTTTTCCTCTGGTATACTCTCGCTTTATGGCGCCAGCGGTTTGCTCGCCACCCTTGATGTGACCGAGGGCAGCAATATCACCAGCGCCGATTTCACCATTTCCTCGGACCATGCCGGCGGCACGGATATCATCTTGTGCTTTTATCCCGGTACTAAGCTCGCCTACGAATATGGCACCGTTGCAGTGGAGGACATCACGCCCGGCACTATGATCAAAACCGCCGCTGGCGCGCTGATGCCGGTGCGATGGGTGGGGCAGTCGCATGTCAATACGCGGTTTACCGACGGGCTGCGGTGTTTGCCCATTCGTATTAAAGCGGGGGCGCTCGGCGAAAATTTGCCGCGGCGCGATCTGCTGGTCTCGCCAGATCACGCGCTGTTCATTGACGGCCTGCTCATCCAGGCCGGCGCGCTGGTGAATGGGGAAAACATCATCCGCGATGCAAGCGTGCCGGAGCAATTTACCTATTATCATGTGGAACTGGCCAGCCATGAGCTGCTGCTGGCTGAGGGCGTTCCCACGGAAAGCTTCATCGACAATGTTGACCGCATGCATTTCCACAACTGGGCGCAGCATGAGGAGCTGGTTGATATGACGCCTATGGAAGAAATGCCCTATCCGCGCGCGAAGTCATACCGCCAAGTACCAAAGGCCATCCATAAGATGATCGCGGCAGGAGCGGCGCAATTACCCTGTGTCGAAGCTGCCGCGTGAATCTTACCGGCGCCCTGACGCGAAGCAGTTTACGCATCTTACCGTGGCGTTTGAGTGCCAAAACTTGCGAGTCACAAACACGTAGAGGCAGATGTTAAGCTTCGTGGCGTCCAACCGCGCCGCGACACGGGCGACCAGCCCATGCTGAAAGCTGGCGGAAGCACGGCGCAAATTGATCCCGCGGAACCTCGGGTTGGCCCGCTTGAAGATGCTGGTCTCGGTTAGCATTACAGTTGCACTTTAGAT
>PLSD01000030.1 GCA_003164135.1 Acetobacteraceae bacterium | reverse complement strand
CGCCGTCCTCAAGCGCTTGCGCCAGTTCTCCGGCCTGTCCCTCGATGAATTAATTTCTTCACACTCTTAATTGTTATTTCTATAACTTGCACGATGGGTTTGCCTTGGGCTTCCAGAGTTTCAGTATCGGGTGCGCGCTTTTGTTCAGGTTGCCATATCGGTGTCGCATCGGTTAACTGGCGCAACTGCTCGGCGGTGCCGCCCGCCACAATTCAGTCCGAAACGTCACCCTTCGGCGGCAAGCCGGGCAGCAACAACACTCGCACCAATGCCGCGATGCCACGTAGGGATTTTGCGACTTTCTGCGCGTGCGCTGCGCTGATTTCATCATTATCAGCCAGGATGCAAACATGACGCTCCCGGAAGTGTCCTGAGTATTCTTTCAGCCAATTACATTTTGTTAGACTCTTGCTCGCGCCCATCGCGTTGCACGATGCGACGAAGCCCAGCTTAACGAGGTTAAGGCAATCTTTTTCGCCTTCAGCAATATACACGGCTGTATCTGTTGATGCAGCCAGCAGCTCAGGTAATCTGAAGGGTACTTTTGGTGCGCCACGTGTTTTGGGTTTCCAGCCGCCGCGCCCGTCGGGCTGATATTGTGGGTAGCTTTTGTCGCTATATTTGCAGACCTTAAAGGCGGGCGTGCCGTCGGCGGTTTTATAAATGTACTCGGCAACGAGTTTTCTGGGCGATTGCTCCGGCTTTGCGTCGATAATTTGATGCTCGCGCAGCCACTCAATTGCGTCATCCCCGGTGATGCCCAACTCCTCGTGGATCAGGTCCAGCGCACCGCCGCCCTTGTCAGTTTCATGGCTGTACCAAGTGCCCCGATGCTCACCGGCCAGGGTAACATGGAGCGATCCTTTGGTGCCAAAACGCAGCGCCTCCTTGTTGGAAAGCGCTTCGTTCGGCTGGCCGAGTATCTCCATTGCGACCAGGCCGAAGCTGAGAATCCAAGGCGGTTTTTAACTTTGAGAATCCAGAGATTGCCTTGCCACCTTTATTCGTCAACACGTACTCACATGTGCGCGGCTGCGCCATAATTAGCGACACTGCCAGCGGCGGCAGCGGGATGATGTGCGACTTTTTGTTTTTTGTTTGCACACCGCTTAAGCGGCGCGAATGCCGGGTGCTGGGCGTTCGGGCAAGCCTGGGCGACAGATCACAAACGAAAAACGGCACCCGAAGGCGCCGTTTCTCATTATCCGGGGTCAGGGGCCCGTGGCCCCTGCGGGGTTCCAAGGGGCAGCGCCCCTTGGTGGGGTGCTTAGGGGCGAAGCCCCTAAGCCGCAGCCGCCATCCCGCGCAGCACGTACTGCAGAATACCGCCGTGCTTGTAGTATTCCACCTCATCGGCGGTATCCACGCGGCAGAGCAGTTCCACCTCCTGTTTGGAACCATCAGCGCGGGTAATCACCAGCTTGATGTCCATGCGCGGAGACAGCCCATCCAGGCCAACGATGTCGATGGTCTCATCGCCCTTCAGCCCCAGCGTCTTGCGCGACACGCCATCCTTGAAGGTCAGCGGCAGCAGCCCCATGCCGACCAGGTTGGAGCGGTGAATACGCTCAAAGCTCTCGGCAATAACCGCCTTCACGCCCAGCAGCATCGTGCCCTTGGCCGCCCAGTCACGCGAGGAACCAGTGCCGTATTCCTGCCCGGCGAACACTACCAACGGCACACCCTCGGCCTTGTACTTCACTGCGGCATCATAAATCGCCAGCTCTTCCCCACCGGGGAAATGCTTGGTCAGGCCGCCTTCAACGCCGTTCAACATCTCGTTCTTAATGCGGATGTTGGCGAACGTGCCGCGCACCATCACGTCGTCATTACCGCGCCGCGCGCCGTAGGAGTTGAAATCCTTCTGCAGCACCTGATGCTCGCTCAAATACTCGCCGGCGGGGCCGGATTTCTTGATGTTGCCGGCCGGGGAAATATGGTCGGTGGTGATGGAGTCCCCCAGCAGCGCCAAAATCCGCGCACCCTTGATGTCGGTAACCGGCTTGGGCTCCATGGTGATGCCCTCAAAGTACGGCGGGTTCTTCACATAGGTGGAGCCGGACGGCCAGGTGTAGGTGTCCGTACCGCCGGTGACTTCAATTTCCTGCCACTGCTTCGGCCCCTTGAACACATCGCCGTAGCGCTCCAGGAACATCTGGCGCGTCAGCACGGAATGCACGGTGTCCGCCACTTCCTTGGTCGAGGGCCAGATGTCCTTCAAATACACCGGCTTGCCGTCCTTGGAGGTGCCGATCACCGCGGTGGTGATATCCTCGCGGATGTTCCCCAGCAGCGAGTAGGCCACCACCAGCGGCGGGCTGGCGAGGTAGTTGGCGCGCACGTTGGCATGCACGCGGCCTTCAAAGTTACGGTTGCCAGAGAGCACCGAAACCGCAACCAGCTTGTTGGACTCAATCGCGTCCACAATCGCGTCTTCCAGCGGGCCGGAGTTGCCGATGCAGGTCGTGCAGCCATAGCCAACGGTCTGGAAGCCAAGCGCATCCAAATCCGTGCTGAGCCCGGCCTTGTCGAGATATTCGGTAACCACCTGGCTACCAGGGGCCAGCGAGGTTTTAACCCACGGCTTGGGCGTCAGCCCCAGCGCATGCGCCTTGCGCGCCACCAAGCCGGCGGCCACCAGCACATACGGGTTGGAGGTGTTGGTGCAGGAGGTAATGGCGGCAATCACCACGTCGCCATGCGTGATCGCAAAATCCTTACCAGCCACGGCGGCCTTGGTGCCAACCGCATCAGCGGCCACGCCCAGGCTCTTGGTCAGCTCGGTGTTAAACGCGCTGGCCGCATCCTTCAGCAACACGCGGTCCTGCGGGCGCTTCGGCCCGGCGAGCGAGGGCTGCACGGTGGACAGGTCCAGTTCCAACGTATCGGTGAAGATCGGGTCTTCCTCGGTGCGCCACAGGCCCTGCGCCTTGCAATAGGCTTCCACCAGCTTGATGCGGTGCTCATCACGGCCGGAAAGGTGCAAATAGCCCAGCGTAGTCTCGTCCACGGGGAAGAAGCCGCAGGTCGCGCCATATTCCGGCGCCATGTTGGCGATGGTCGCGCGGTCAGCCAGGGCGAGATCGGCCAGACCAGCGCCGTAGAATTCCACGAACTTGCCGACAACCTTCTTGGCGCGCAGCATCTGCGTCACAGTCAGCACGAGGTCAGTCGCGGTCACGCCCTCGGAGAGCTTGCCGGTCAGCTTGAAGCCGATGACATCGGGGATCAGCATGGCAATCGGCTGGCCGAGCATCGCGGCCTCGGCCTCAATGCCGCCCACGCCCCAGCCGAGCACGCCCAGGCCGTTCACCATGGTGGTGTGGCTGTCGGTGCCGTACAGGGTGTCAGGGTAAACATAGGTGGAACCCTCGTTCTCGGAGGTCCAGGCGACCTGTGCCAGATATTCCAGGTTCACCTGATGGCAAATACCGGTGTTGGGCGGCACAACGCGAAAATTGTTGAACGCTTCCTGCCCCCAGCGGAGGAAGCGATAACGCTCACCGTTGCGGTCAAATTCCATTTTAATGTTCTTATCCAGCGCGTCGGCGGTACCGGAATAATCCACCATCACCGAATGGTCGATCACCAGATCAACCGGCACCAGCGGGTTCACTTTTTCCGGAGCGCCGCCCAGGCGCAGAATTCCGTCGCGCATGGCGGCAAGGTCAACCACGCCGGGAACGCCGGTAAAATCCTGCATCAGGATACGCGCGGGCTTGAACGGCACTTCCTGGGTGGAGGAGGCCTTTTCCAGCCAGCCGATGATCGCCTTGGCGTCATTCACCGTGTAGCTGCCGCCATTCTCGAAGCGCAGCACGTTTTCCAGCAGCACTTTCAATGTCTTAGGCAGCTTGGAGATATCCCCGAGGGCCGCAGCGGCCGCGGCCAGCGAGAAATACTTATATTCCTTTCCCTCAACGGTCAGGGTTTTTAGGGTTTTCAGGCTGTCGTGGCCGATGGCTGTCATGTAAAATTGACCCTTTCTGATATACGGCTTGCGATTTGTAGCGGCTTAAACCATAGCCGTGCCGCTCCGTCCATTCATGCATTAAGGATTTTTGCACCTGCTCACAGCGTCCAATCTGTCGGTTTTCCGGGGCGAGCGACTGGTCCTGACCAACGTCAGCTTTTCGCTGCCCGCCGGAGGAATCCTTGTCCTGCGCGGGGAAAACGGCGCCGGCAAGTCCACTTTGCTGCGCACTTTGGCGGGATTAACCCCGCTCGCCGCCGGTGCGCTGAAATGGGACAATGAAGATGCCCTGGATGATCTGCCCAGCCATGCAAAACGCATCGCCTGGCTCGGCCACCTGGACGCGGTAAAACCCGCCCTCACCGCCGCCGAGCACGTACCCGTGGCCGCTTTGGCCGCCGTCGGCCTGTCCGCCTACGCTGACCTCCCCGCCCGCCTGCTCTCCGCCGGCCAAAAACGCCGCCTCGCCATCGCCCGCGTCGCGGCCTCCGCCAAACCCCTCTGGCTGCTGGATGAGCCCACCACAGGGCTGGACGCCGCCTCGGTCACCCGCTTCCTCACCTTGTGCGAAGCCCACCGCCAAACCGGCGGCATGATCATCGCCAGCACCCACACCCCGCTGGAACTGCCGGACGTGCAGGTACTCATGCTATGATCGCCCTCATTCTCCGCGAACTGAAGCTCTCAATCCGCCATGGCGCGGACACCACCGCCTCGCTGCTCTTCTTTATTATCGCAGGCACGCTGTTCCCCTTCGCGCTCGGCCCTGGCCCCACCACCCTGGCCGCCATCGCCGCCGGCGTCGTCTGGGTCTGCGCCCTCCTGGCCGCCTTACTGCCGCTGGACCGCCTGTTCGGCGCCGATTACGAGGACGGCACGCTAGACCTCCTCCTGCTCTCCGGCCTGCCCGCCTACGCCGTCGCCTTCGCCAAAACCGCCGTCCACTGGCTCACCACCGGCTTGCCTCTGCTCATCATCGCCGGCCCGCTCGCCATCATGCTGCGCCTACCCGCCGAGCACGTGCCCCTGCTGCTGCTAACCCTGCTGCCCGGCACCATGCTGCTCTCCTTGCTCGGCACGCTCGCTGCCGCCATCACGCTCGGCGCCCGCCGCGCCGCCGTGCTCATGCCGCTCATCACCCTGCCGCTAATGATCCCCACGCTGATTTTCGGCGCCGCCGCCGTCACCTCACCGCACCCGGCCGCCGCCCTCTACATGCTCGCCGCCATGCTCTGCGCCGCCTTACCCCTCGCCCCGCTGGGCGCGGGCGCCGCGCTCAGGGGCGCCGCGGAGTAATTACGGCGCCGCGTTAAACACAGCCTTCCCCGTCTTCGGGTCAAACGGCACGGATATATTCTGGTAAATCAACAGCCACTTGCCATCCACGCGATGATAGGCATCCGCCTGGCGGAACGTAATGCTCTCAGGCTGCCCGCTCTGCGCGTTCACCATTGAGAGCGTCTGCGTGCTGTAGGCAAACGCCAGCTTGGTATCCGCGTCAATCGACATGTTCAGGATCTGCACCTTCACATCCTTCACCGCGGCAAACTGCGCGGTAAGATCCGCACCCACGGCCTTCAATCCCCGCACCTGGCCGGGCGTCATATCGTCAAACACCACATTCGGATCAAAATATTTCAGCACCGCCGGCGCCGTCTGCGCAGCACTCATCGCCTGCTCAATGCTCAGTATCTGCGCCTTCTCAGCGCTATAACTCGCTGCATGGGCCGCACCGGTAAACACCAAGGCCAACGCGGCCCCCTGAACAGCCGCCAGCACCACATTCTTCTTGGTCATTCCCGTCTCCCTTGCTGATATCTACATACTAAACGTGGAAACTCTCCCCACAGCCGCACCGCCCCTTTTCATTGGGGTTTTCAAACGTAAACCCCGCCGTGAGCTTATCCACCTTATAGTCCATCGTCGTGCCAATCAGGAACAGCGTCGCCTTGCGGTCCACCAGCACGGTCAGCCCATGGCTCACCACCACCTCATCCTGCGGCGTCGGCGCTTCCACCCACTCCATCTCATAGGACATGCCCGAGCACCCCTTGGTGGAAACCGCGATGCGCAGCAGTTTGCCCGCCTCGCCGCCCTCATACAGCGCCTTCAACCGCGCGGCCGCCGCCTCGGTCAATTGCATCAGCTGCGGTAACGCCCTGCGGGTTTTAGGCTCGGAAGTTGTTGTGCTCATAATCCCCTCCTCAATACATATTCAGCGAAAGACGCGCGTCCTCGCTCATCCGGCTCGGATCCCACGGCGGATCCCACACCGTATCCACCACAATATTCCCCACACCCTCCACCGCGGCGATGGCAGTATGCACCGCCTCCGGCAATTCCTGCGCCGCCGGGCAACCAGGCGCCGTCAGCGTCATCTCCACGCGCACATCGCCGGTCTCGGCAATCTCCACCGCATAGATCAGCCCAAGCTCATAAATATTCACCGGAATTTCCGGATCAAACACCGTCGAAATCGCCTCAATCACCGCCTCTTCCGAAACCACAGCCTTCGTCTCACCATCGGGTGTCCAGCTCGTCACCGGGACCATTTTTTCAGCCTCATCCATTAACCTGTCCCTCCCCCAAAGCCTCACCCAGCGCCGCCCATGGCAACGTCGCGCAGCGTATCCGCGAGCGGTATTCCGCCACGCCCGCCAACGCATTCAAATCCCCCAGCACCGGATTTTCCTTTCCCGTGCCAACAACATCCTCAAACGCCGCCCGCATTTCAGCCACCTGCGCCGGCGTTTTCCCCGCCACCGCCTGCGCCATCAAATCCGCACTCGCCGCCAGTATCGCGCAACCATGCGCCTCATGCCGCACCTCACCGCCACGCTGCACGAACACCTGCACCTCATCCCCGCACATCGCATTCTCACCGTGCCCCTGCACGTCAAACACATCCGGCCGCCCGGCATACCGCGGCGCCTTGCTGCGCTCCACAATCAAGCTCTGATAAAGTTCAGCCGTATCCGTCATCATTGGAAAATCTGCTTAATCCGCAGCAGCCCCGCGCCCAGCGCGTCAATCTCTTCCGGCGTGGTGTACAGCGCGAACGACGCCCGTGCCGTTGCCGTTACACCCAACCGTCCCATCAACGGCTCCGCGCAATGCTGCCCGGCCCGCACCGCAATCCCCTGCCGGTCCAGCAGCGTCGCAATATCATGCGGATGCGCATCCTTCATGGTAAACGAAATCACCCCGCCGCGGTCCTGCGCCGAACCCAGCACGCGCAAACCTTCAATCCCCGCCAGCACTTTTAACCCATGCTCGGTCAACGCCCGCTCATGCGCCGCAATCGCGTCGAACCCGATCGCCTGCACATAATCAATCGCCGCCCCAAGCCCAATCGTCTCAATAATCGCCGGCGTCCCCGCCTCAAACCGGTGCGGCGGCTTCGCCCAGGTCGAGCGCTCGTAGGACACTGATTCAATCATATCCCCGCCACCCAAAAACGGCGGCATGGCATCCAGAATTTCCCGCTTGGCATACAACACGCCAATGCCCGTCGGGCCGTAAAGCTTGTGCCCGGAAAACACATAAAAATCCGCATCAATCGCCTGCACATCCACCGCCCGGTGCACCACCGCCTGCGACCCATCGAGCAATATCTTCGCCCCGCGCGCATGCGCAAACGCCGCCAACCGCTCTGCCGGCGTGTAGCTACCCAACACGTTGGACATATGCGTAACCGCCAGCAATTTCACCTTGCCGTCAGCAAATTTCTCCTCCAGCGATTCCCAATCAATCTCGCCCGCATCAGTGATCTTCGCAATCCGCAACTCCACGCCATGCGCATCCCGCAGCATCTGCCACGGCACCAAATTCGCATGATGCTCCATCTCGGAAACCACAATCGCATCGCCCGGCTTCAACACCGTCCGCCCATACGTGTACGCCACCAGGTTAATCGACTCAGTCGCATTGCGCGTAAAAACAATTTCCTCGCGCACCGCCGCATTCAAAAACCCCGCCACCTTGTCACGCACCGCCTCATATGCGTCCGATGTCCGCTCGGACATCCAATGCAGCCCGCGATGCACATTGGCGTATTGCGCCTCCATCACGTGCACCATCGCATCAATCACCGCGCGCGGTTTTTGTGCCGAGGCTGCGGAGTCCAGAAACACCAGTTTCTTGCCATGCACCTGCTGCGTTAAAATCGGAAAATCCTTGCGGATTCCAGCCAGATCAAACACCGGCACTTGCACCACCGCACTCATTTTCTTGCCCACCAGGTCTCAATCGCCGTCTCAAACAACGCATGCGCCGCCTCATGCGTCACCGGCTCCAGCGCCTCCGTCAAAAACGCGCGGATCAACATGGACCTTGCCGCATCCTCGGGAATTCCCCGGCTGCGCAGATAAAACACCTGCTCCTCATCCAACGCGCCAATCGTCGCGCCATGGCTGCATTTCACGTCATCGGCAAAAATCTGCAATTCCGGCTTAATGTCCATTTCCGCTGTCGGCGACAGCAGCAACGCCTGGTTCATCTGGTAACCGTCCGTCTTCTGCGCCACGCGATCAACCTCAATGCGCCCCTGAAAAACGCCGCGCGCGGAATCCGAAAGCACGGATTTCACCGTCTGCCGCGAAGTCCCCTCCGGCGCCTTGTGCCGCACCACGGTGGTGAAATCCCCATGTTGCGAACCACCCAGCAACTGCGCCGCGTTCACATGCGTGTGCGCCTTCGCCCCGGTCAGATCCACATGAAATTCCGCCCGCGACAATTTCGCACCGATCACCGCCGTAAAACTCTCATAAGCCGCTCCGGCCGCGACCTGCGCGCGAATGGTGGCCAAATGAAACGCCTCCTGACTCTCACCCTGCAAACGGTAGTGCGAAAGGCTTGCCCCTTCCGCCAGCACAATTTCCGTCACCGGATCATGCCAGTAAACACCATCGCCTTTCGCAATCTCAACCAGCGTCAGCGCCGCCCCGGCCCCCAGAGAAATGCGATGCCGCAAATGCACCGCCCCGCCATTGGCGTAAGAGACCAGCAACACCGCGCCAGCATCCACACCGGCGGGAATCTGCAGCGTCAAACCATCGCGCACCTGCTCGGCATTAATCATCGCCAGCGGCAAATCAGACTCTTCCGCCACCGCGGCAAACGGCACAGCGTACACAAACGAAGCAGACGCCTCAGCCGCAAATCGCCCGTTCACAAAAACCAAACGCGGCAGACCAAGCTCCGGCAAATCACTCGGCACATCTGCCACCGGCACCTCGGCAAAGCTCATCGCCGCCAGCGGCCGTAAATCCGTATAGCGCCAGGCTTCGAGCCTTTGGGTAGGGAGCGCGGTCATGGCTTAAGCCGCTTCCAGCCCGGCATAGCCATGGGCTTCCAGTTCCAACGCCAGCTCCGGCCCGCCCGAGCGCACAATCCGCCCGCCCGCCAGCACATGCACGGCATCGGGCACAATATAATCCAGCAACCGCTGATAATGCGTAATCACCAGCGCCGAAAATTTCGGGCTCCGCAGCGCATTCACGCCATCGGCCACAATCTTTAACGCATCAATATCCAGCCCGGAATCCGTCTCATCCAAAATCGCCAGCCCTGGCTGCAGCAACACCATCTGCAACACCTCGTTGCGCTTTTTCTCACCGCCGGAAAAACCAACGTTCACATTGCGCTTGAGCATGTCATCCTGCATCGAGAGATTCTTCAACGCCACCCGCGCCAGTTTCAAAAACGCCACGGCGTCCAACTCCGGCTCGCCCCGCGCCCGCTTCACCGCATTCAGCGCCGTACGCAGAAAATTCGCATTGCCCACGCCAGGCAGTTCCACCGGATACTGAAACGCCAAAAAAATCCCCGCGGCCGCGCGCGCTTCCGGCGTCAGGCTCAGAATATCCTGCCCATTGTAAATCACCTCGCCGCCCGTCACCTCGTAGCCATCACGGCCGGAGAGCACATAGGAGAGCGTAGACTTCCCCGCACCATTCGGCCCCATGATGGCATGGATCTCCCCATCCGGAATGGTCAAACTCAAACCGCGCAGAATTTCCTTATCGCCAATCCGCGCCGACAAATTTCTAATCTCAAGCATATTAACCAACCGACCCTTCAAGTGACACAGCCAAGAGTTTTTGCGCTTCCACCGCAAACTCCATCGGCAATTCTTTCAACACATCCTTGCAGAAACCATTCACAATCAGCCCCACCGCGTCTTCCTCCGAGAGTCCCCGCGAGCGGCAGTAGAACAACTGGTCCTCGGCAATCTTCGAGGTCGTCGCCTCATGCTCCACCTTGGCTGATGGATTGCGGCTCTCAATATACGGCACCGTATGCGCCCCACACTGGTCACCGATCAGCAGTGAATCGCACTGCGTATAATTGCGCGCGCCAGAAGCCGACGGCAGAATCTTCACCAGCCCGCGATAGGTATTATTCGAATGCCCGGCGGAAATCCCCTTCGAGATAATCGTCGAAGTCGTGTTTTTCCCGATATGGATCATCTTCGTGCCGGTATCGGCCTGCTGATGATTATGCGTCAGCGCAACCGAGTAAAACTCACCCACCGAGCCTTCGCCCTGCAGCACGCAGGACGGATATTTCCAGGTAATCGCCGAACCGGTTTCCACCTGCGTCCAGGAGATTTTTGAATTCTTGCCCCTGCACGCGCCGCGCTTGGTCACAAAGTTATAAATGCCACCCTTGCCATCTGCATCACCCGGATACCAGTTCTGCACGGTGGAATACTTAATCTTCGCATCATCCAGCGCCACCAGCTCCACCACCGCCGCATGCAGCTGGTTCTCATCGCGCTGCGGCGCGGTGCAACCTTCCAGGTACGACACACTTGCACCTTCTTCCGCAATAATCAGCGTCCGTTCAAACTGCCCGGTATTGCGCGCGTTAATGCGGAAATAGGTGGAAAGCTCCATCGGGCAGCGCACACCCTTGGGAATGTAAACAAAGCTGCCGTCCGAAAACACCGCTGAATTCAGCGCCGCGAAAAAATTATCGCCAATCGGCACCACACTGCCCAGATATTTGCGCACCAGTTCCGGATGCTCGCGCACCGCCTCCGAAATCGGGCAGAAAATCACACCTGATTTTGAAAGTGTCTCGCGGAAGGTGGTCGCCACGGAAACCGAGTCAAACACCGCATCCACCGCCACGCCGGCCAGCGCCGCGCGCTCGTTCAACGGAATGCCGAGCTTCTCATACATATTCAGCAGTTCAGGATCGACCTCATCCAGCGACTTCGGCGCCGGGCCAGAGGGCGCCGCATAATAATACAGCTCGTTATAAACAATCGCCGGATGCGTAATATGCGCCCAAACCGGTTCCTCCAGCTTCTGCCACAGCGCAAACGCTTTCAACCGCCACGCCAGCAGCCACTCCGGCTCACCTTTTTTCGCCGAAATCAGCCGCACGATGTCCTCGTTCAGCCCCTTCGGAAATTCTTCCATCGCGATATCGGTGGTGAACCCGTACTTGTACTTATCGGCCGCCAGAGCCTCAACAGTATCGCGGGTTTCAACAGTGGCAGACATTACACAACCTCACTGATAGACGCGGAAACAGGCACACGGAACGCAACGGGGATACTCGCAGCCTCCATCTCGGCCAGGGAAATCCGGCTCAACGCCGTGCGTATGGCCTCATTCACCGGGTCCCACCGGCCGGCCACCGGGCAGAGCGACTGGCTCTCACAGCCCAACCCGCCGTCCACGCAGGAGGTCAGCGCAATCGGCCCGTCAATCGCCATAATCACTTCCGAAACCGCGATTTCACGCAGCGGCCGGCCCAGCCGGTACCCGCCGCGAGCCCCGCGCGAGGAGATCACCAACCCATGCCCGGCCAGCGCCTTCAGCACTTTCGCCACGGTCGGCTCCGGCACGCCAATGGAGGCGGCGATGCCTGGCGAGGTCTCCATGCCGTCAGCGGCACTCAAACGCACCAGCGCCACCACGGCATAATCGGTCAAACGGGACAGTTTTAACATGTACGCTCCGATAGTGGACCTAAATAGTCCTGATTGCCAAATGGGCCATGGCAAGGCCATCGTCAAGCCTAGAATGAAACACACCGTCATACGAATTGATGCCGCCGCCTTTGACACGGAGCCCAGGCGGACGCTACCGGCTGAATAGGACTTTTGGGGTACCGAATCATGTGTGGAATCGTAGGTGTGGTGGGTCTGGCGCCGGCGGCGCCTCTACTTCTGGATGGCCTGCGCCGCCTGGAATATCGTGGGTATGACAGCGCGGGCATCGCCACGCTGGTAAACGGCCATATCGAGCGCCGCCGCGCCGAGGGCAAACTGGCCCAGCTGGCCGCGGCACTGGAGCGCCAGCCGCTGGCGGGTCTCACCGGCATCGGCCACACCCGCTGGGCCACGCACGGCGCCCCCACCGAGACCAACGCCCACCCGCACGGCACCGCCCGCGTCGCCGTGGTGCATAACGGTATCATCGAGAACCATCTGGCCCTCCGCGCCGAACTGGAGGCCAAAGGCCAGGTTTTTTGCTCGGAAACCGATACCGAGACCGTGGCGCAACTTCTGGACCTGCTGCTGGCGCAAGGCATGAGCCCCATCGAGGCGGCGAACGCGGCCTTTGCCCGGCTGGAGGGCGCCTATGCTTTGGCGCTGATTTTCGCCGGCCACCCGGAACTGATCATCGGCGCCCAGCGCGGTGCGCCGCTGGCGGTGGGGTATGGGGCGGATGAGATGTACCTCGGCTCCGACGCGCTGGCCCTGGCGCCGCTGACCCGGCAGATTGCCTACCTTGAAGACGGCGACTGGGTGGTGGTGACGCGCGAAAAGGCGGTGTTTTACAATACCGAAGGCCAGGAGATCACGCGCGCGAAGAAGCTGACCAACCTCACCGGTGCCGCCATCGGCAAGGGCAATTTCCGGCATTTCATGGAAAAGGAACTGCACGAGCACCCAGTGGTGATCGGCGACGTGCTGCACCGGATGATCGACGCCGCCACCCGCATGCCGGTGCTCCCTGCCCTGCCCTTCGACCTGACCAAGGTGCCACGCATTACTTTTAGCGCCTGCGGTTCGGCGTATTACGCGGGACTGACCGGCAAATTCTGGCTGGAAAGCTTAAGCCGGTTGCCGATGGATGCGGATGTGGCATCCGAATTCCGCTACCGCGCACCGCCGTTGCCGGTGGGTGGGTTGGGGCTGCTGGTCAGCCAGTCCGGCGAGACGGCGGATACGCTGGCAGCGTTGCGTTACATGCGGGCCGAGGGGCAAAAAATCCTCACCATTTTGAACGTACCGGAAAGCACGATGGCGCGTGAGTCGGACGCAATGCTGGAGACCATGGCCGGGCCGGAGATCGGTGTCGCCAGCACCAAGGCGTTTACCGCACAGCTGACCGTGCTGGCCGTGTTTGCCCTCGCGGTGGCGCACGCGCGCGGGACGTTGCCGGATGCGGAAATTGCCCGGCTGTGCGATGCGCTGCTGGAAATCCCCGCTAAAGCCGCGGAAATTTTGGCGCATGACGCGCAGATCAGGCGTTTGGCGCCCCGCATCGCCGAGGCGACTGACGTGCTGTACCTGGGCCGGGGGGCGTGCTTTCCCATTGCGCTGGAAGGCGCGCTGAAGCTGAAAGAGACCAGCTATATTCATGCGGAAGGCTATGCCGCCGGTGAGTTGAAGCATGGGCCGATTGCGCTGATTGATAAATCCGTGCCGGTGATCGCGATCTGCCCGTCCGGGCCGTTGTTTGAGAAGACGGCTTCCAACTTGCAGGAAGTCGCGGCACGGGGCGGGCAGGTTATCGTGTTCTCGGATGCCGCGGGGGCGGTGAAGTTGCAGAGTATTGCAGCAGAAACCATAATTCTGCCCGATATTGACGCCTTTGCCGCGCCGATTTTGTACGCGATTCCGGTGCAGATGCTGGCGTATCATGTCGCGGTGCTGAAGGGCACGGATGTGGACCAACCGCGCAATCTGGCGAAGTCAGTGACGGTGGAATAGGGGTGTTCCACGTGAAACAGTTGTGAGGATTTTATCGTAGTATACTGTTTTTACGGCTTAATTTTTAACTTGCACCCCAATTTGCGCGGGTTTGTGTCGAAAAAAGAATGAATGTGGCCATCGGGCAGCCCCTCCATCGCCACCACGTCGCGGAATCGATCAGCTAGTAGACCCGCTCACCCGTGACATTCCCTGGCGGATCGTAATCGCAGACCAGAACGTCGCGGCCAAAGCCCTCGGCGAACCCGCACCCAACCTCGGTCGTCGTCTTCCAGACCATTTGGCTGTAATGGCCGACATCCATCCAGTTTCCGGTGGTGGAGACCGCCGGGAATTCCCCATTCGTAAAGTATTGCTGCTCGCTGCCCCACAGATCGACCAACTGCGTCAGCGACTGGGAGCCGGCCGTAGCCATTGCCAGGTTCTGGCCCGCCCCGCTGTGCTGGAGCTGGCCGATCACGGCGAGATGGTCAGCCCAGCCTTGCGCTTTGTCCTCCAACTCGTCGGACCACCGTAACGGCGGAAGACCGAGACTTGTTCGATAGGCGTTATGGGCGGCCAGCAGCTCGGCTATGCTGTCTGGACCTGCTTGGGCGTGAGCCGGTCCGCCGAGAATCAGGGCGGCAAGCATGGCGGCGATGGATATTCTCTTCATTACATCCTCTGTTGGTCCAGCTGACGGCCGGCGTCAGCCGAGTCAACGAGCCGGATAACGAGGAGGTATGGCCGAAATGTGGTGGCCCAACTGTGATCCAGCCTTGAAGGGTGGCCGGTGGGCTTGAGGTTGGGATTATGGGGGGGTGACGGGAGAGATGGCGAAATGGCGGGGTTGGGCCGGAAGGAAACTGTCCGCTTCTGGCGGTCAAATCACCATTCCGGACATTCACACGGACTTCTCTCCGTCCTTATGCGGCAGCATTAAGGACATTGATCATGTGAGCGGTTAGTGTAAGTATTATTGCTTTCACGGAATTAGCATATAAGATTGCACCGTGCGCCGCTCAGACATCCTCCTCATCGCCATCACAATCCCTATGGTCGCTCTGGCCCTGTTGCTATGGCAGGTCAGCCGGACGGTACACCCGGCGGCAAAGCCGATCTCCCTTCACGGATGCGCAATATTCGGCGGCAGCTTACCGTCGCCTTGCTACAGCTACCCTGACTGGGTCGCTGGGCGGTGGCAACCTCCCGCCACTGCGGAGACGCTCACAGTGCTGATTGTCGGCGGTGGCGGTGGAGGTGCCGCCTCGGGCTGGCACGGCAATGGCGGGCCTGGTGGCGCCTCCGGAGGCGTGGAAGTTGATACGGTTTCTTATGATGGTCAGCCCGAGATCGTCAAAGTTGGGCAAGCGGGGCTTGGCGGCGGGGAAAGCTATTCGCAGGAAGGCGGTTTTGGCACGATGTCGGTCTTCGCCGGCATCGTGGTATATGGCGGGGCCGGCGGGAGCGATATCTTCAGCACAACTCTACCAAACACGAAGGCCGCAGGAAGCAGCGGCGGTGGCGGGTGCGGCGGCGGCTCCCTACAGAAAGGTTTTCCATCCGGCGGAGGCGGTGACGGCGGAAATGGAGGCGGACCGGGCGGTAGCGGCTCAGCCGGAGGCGCGCCGGGCAATACGCCTTCCTGCCCTAGCGGCGTTGGCGTCGCATTTCCAGACTTTCCGTTTCACCAAGTCTCGGTGGTGGCCGCCCCAGGCGGGGCTGGCGGCAACTCCTTCGGGCTGGACGGCACGGGTTGCGGCGGAGGCGGAGGCGGCGGAGGTGGTGGTGTGCGCATTGAGGAATCCGGGGCGCAGGCCCAAGGCGGCGACGAAGCGCCAAACACCGACCCATCCTGCGGCGATAATAGCGGCATGAGCGGCACCGGAGGATCTGGGTATGGCGCCGGCGGCGGCGGCGGAGGCAATGCCTCAAGCACGATCAGTAACGGCACCTACGGAGGCTCTGGCGCGCCGGGGGTCATATATGTGGAGTGGTGATGACCTCTTAGCGGCATGACCCTATCGCGATCTACGCGTTGAAATTATTTTCTTCCGACTGTCGACTGAGCTAGCTCGCGTTTTTGCTCGGCGAGATCGAGCAAGGCATATAACTGAATTTTTGTCAGGCAGTTTGGCTGGTTCGGTGCAAGCCTCGGCAGCCCCCTCTACATTGCCCCCCCCGGCACCGGAGCGTGGAAACCGCCGGGAGTAGTCCGGGTTTCATAACGTCTGCTTCCGAGAAGGCCATAGGCCGTTCGCTATGGCTGGGATGGGCGCTTTTGCGACGTAAGGCGTGGATGTCCGGCCTTCGCCGAACATGACGGGGTTGGGGTGGTTAGCGCCTGAGCAGCGACCAGTAGACCGGCTGGCGGCCGGCGGCGATGGCTTTGGCCTCGTAGCGTGTCGGCGGCCAGCCGTCCGGGCGGGTGGTGGCGCGGGTGACGGTGAACAGCGTTTGCGCAGCCAGGACTTCATCGGTCCAGGCTTGATAGGTCGGGTCGTCCGAGGCGATGCGCCATTCGCCGCCTTGTTTCAGCACGCGGGCAACCTCGGCCAGCAGTTCCGGGTGGACGAAGCGGCGCTTGGCGTGGCGGGCTTTCGGCCAGGGGTCGGGGAACATGAGGAAGAGTTTGCCCAATGATGCATCCGCCATGCTGCGCAGCAGGGGGCGCGCGTCATCGGTGAACAGGCGCAGATTGGCGGGGATTTGCGGCTCCTCGCCTTCAGGTGCCAGGCGGGAGAGCAGCGAGCAGATGCCGTTCTCGAAAACTTCTGCGGCGATGAGGCCCACGTCCGGGTTGGCGGCCGCCAAGGCATAAGCGTGCTCGCCGCCGCCAAAGCCGACTTCCAGCCAGGTTTCGCGCACGGCAATGCCGAACGGCACTTGCGGCCAGGAGACGCGCGGCAAAAATTCCGCCAGCAACCATTCCTGGCGCGGGCGGAGTTTTTTGCCTTTGATCCGGCCGTAGAGACGGTCGGGGGGTGGTTTAACCCCCGGAGACTCAGCGGCCAAACGCGGACTTCAGCGCCGGGACGAGGTCGGTTTTTTCCCAGGTGAAGGTGCCCAGGTCCGGGTCCGGCGTGCGGCCAAAGTGGCCGAAGGCGGAGGTCGGGGCGTAGATCGGGCGGTTGAGCTGCAGGTGCTCGCGGATGCCGCGCGGGGTGAGGTTGACTAGTTCGCGCAGGGTCTTCTCCAGTCTGACCTCATCGACATCGCGGCCGGTGCCGTGCAGTTCCACATAGAGCGAGAGCGGCTGCGACACGCCGATGGCGTAGGAAAGCTGCAAGGTGCAGCGGTCAGCCAGCCCGGCGGCCACCACGTTCTTCGCCAGATAGCGGCAGACGTAGGCGGCGGAACGGTCCACCTTGGTGGGGTCCTTGCCGGAGAACGCGCCGCCGCCATGCGGGGCGGCCCCGCCGTAGGTGTCGACGATGATCTTGCGCCCGGTGAGGCCGCAGTCGCCGTCCGGCCCGCCGATGACGAAAATGCCGGTCGGGTTGACGTAGAATTCCTTCTCGGTGGGCATCCAGCCAGCGGGGAGTGCCTCGTGCACGATCGGGGTGAGCATTTCGCGCACGCGCGCCAGCGAGACGTCGGCGTCGTGCTGGATGGAGACCACGACGGATGTCGCGGTGACCGGCTTGCCGTCAATGTATTTCAGCGTCACCTGGCTCTTGGCGTCGGGCTGCAGGCCTTTGGCGCGCGCGTCGCCGGCGCGGCGCAGGTCCGAGATGCGGCGCAGGATGAGGTGGGAATAGTAGATCGGGGCAGGCATCAGGGCCTCGGTCTCGGTGCAGGCGTAGCCGAACATGATGCCCTGGTCGCCGGCACCTTCGTCCTTGTTGCCCGCCGCGTCGACGCCGACGGCGATGTCAGCCGACTGCGCGTGCAGATGCACGTCTACCGTGGCGTTCTTCCAGGAAAAACCTTCCTGGTCGTAGCCGATGTCATGCACCGCCATGCGCGCCAGATGCGCCAGATATTCCTTGGTGATGGTCTCCGGGCCACGGACTTCGCCGGCGAGGACGATGCGGTTCGTGGTGACGAGAGTTTCACACGCGACGCGCGCATAGGGGTCGGCTGCCAGATAGGCATCGACGACGGTATCGGAAATCCGGTCCGCAACCTTGTCCGGGTGGCCTTCCGAGACGGACTCGGAGGTGAACAGAAATTCGCCTTTATCGCGCATGCACAAATATCCCTTAATCGAAGCGGTTTCGGATGACTTATCTGCTTGCCGGGGTCAATACCCCGGCTGGGTGCCCGGCTGGGTGCCAGTAATTACAGCGCCAGAAAATCGCGCATGGTATACAGGCCCGGCGGCTGGGTTTGCAGCCAGAGCGCGGCCCGCACGGCGCCGGTGGCGAACACGCGGCGGTCCAGCGCATGGTGGGCAAGCGAAATTTGCTCGTCCCCGGCAGTGAAGGAGAGCGTGTGGCTGCCAATGATCTGGCCGCCGCGTAAGGTGGCAAAACCGATTTCGCCGTCGCGGCGGGGGCCGGTGTGGCCGTGGCGGCCGCTGACGATCACGTCATCCAGCTTGACGCCGCGCCCGGCGGCAACGGCGTGGCCCAGGGCCAGCGCGGTGCCGGAGGGGGCGTCCACCTTCTGCCGGTGGTGCATTTCCAGGATTTCCGCGTCGTAGCGGTCCGCGGGCAAGGTAGCGCCGAGTTTTTCCGCGAGGATGAGCAGCAGGTTGACGCCGGTGCAGAAATTGGGCGCGGCGATGATGGGGATGATTTGCGCGGCGGCCTCAATGGCGGCGGCATCCTGCGCGCTGTAGCCGGTGCTGCCGAGCACCCAAGGGGTTTTTGCCCCGGCCAGGACGGCGGCATGGGTGGCAACCGTGCTGGCGTGGGTGAAGTCGATCACCACATCGGACTCTGCCGCCAGGGCGTTAAGGTCGGGGAACAATTCCGCGTCGCCGGGCACGGCGCCGGAGCGGCTGGTGCCGCCGGTGAGTATCGCGGCGGTGGCGGCTTCCTCGGCCAGCAGGCGGCCCATGCGGCCGGAAATGCCGGCGATTCCGATTCGGTTTGTCATGGCGTGGAGCATAGCGGAAACTGCCGGAATCGCCCAACTGGGAAGACCACCGAAAACTAGCCGCCGAAATAGCCGCTGTAGCGGGACTGGTAGATTTCGGCGTCGGCATAGCCAGATTGGCCGTGCGCCTTCACGTTGACCCTGGTCAGCGCCGCACCTTCCAGGATTACCCCGGCCTCGCGCAGCAGCACCATGGCGGCGAGGACGACGCGGCGCGGGGTGTGGCCCCAGCGCACGCAGAGCAAGGCTGAGTCGGCGAGGCGGGCGAGCACCCTGCCCTCCGCGAGCGCGAAGGCCGGGGGTACGTCGAGCAATATAACGTCAAAGCTGGGGCGCAACTGGTTCAGGCTTTCGCCCAGCGCGGGTGAGAGAAACAGCGAGAGCGCGGCGCGTGCCTGCGTGCCGGCGGGAATGATTTGCAGCGGGCTCAGCGTGTCGGTGAGGATGATTTCATCCAGCGCCGCGAGACCCTTCAAATGGTCGGTCAGCCCCGGTGCGCCCTCGCAGCCAAACACCTGGTTGAACCCCGGCTGGCGGATATCGCCGTCGATGGCGAGCACGCGCAGCCCGGCGGCGGCCAGCGAGCGGGCCAGAGCGATGGTCGCTGTGGTTTTGCCCTCACCGGGGCGGGCGGCGGTGATGGCGATGATTTTCCCCGCCCCGATTTTCCCAGCCCCGGCGGCAATGCCGAGCCCGGTGCGCAGGGCGCGTAACTGCTCGGCGAACAGGGAAAACGGCGCATCGAGGGCGGCCTGCTTTGGCTCCCTGGTTCTTGGCAGCAAGGCCAGACAGGGCAGGCCCAGGGCGGCACGTAAATCCTCACCCGAGCGCAGGGAAGTATCCAGCGCGTCCAGCAGCCCCGCCAGCAACATGCCGGCGCACCCACCCAGCGCCACGGCGGCGGCGAGGATGAGGCCGCGGCGCGGCGTGCTGGGCGCGGTGGGTTGCGCGGCGGTGGAGAGGATGCGCGCATCCGGCTTGGTGAGCGAGGCGTCCTGTGCCAGTTGGCCGGCTTGCAGGGTCATGGAACGCAGCATGTCACGGCTGGCGTCGGCGCGTTGCTCCAGCGCGCGGATGGGCGCCGATTCCGCGTCCTCGGTCTGGGATTCGGTGCGTGCGCCGGCGAGCGCGGTGGTCAGTGTGGCGACCTCGGCCTGGTCGGCGGCGACCTCGGCGCGGGCGGCGTCCAGTTCCCGGCCGGTCTCGGCGTTGATTTCGGCGGTGATGGCCCCAAGCTGAGTGCGGGCGGATTGCAGGTCCGGGTAGTCCGGGCCGTAATTCTGGCTGAGCGATTGTACCTGCGCGTTCAGGTCCGCCTGTTCCTTGCGCAACGGCAGCAAATTGGGGGCAATGGCGGCGTTGGCGGCGGCGGCATCGCCGGAGGCAGCCGAGGACAGGCGCGCCTGATTCATCGCCAGATCGGCCTGCGCCTGCACCAATGAAGCCGCGAGGCGGCTGGCGGTTTCGGTCGTCAGGCTGGCCTGTGCCCCCTGCACCACCCCGGCGGCGGCGCGGGCCTGGGCCAGAGCGGCCTCGGTTGTGTCCAGTTGCGCCTGCACCGTGGCGGCGTGGGTTTCCAGCCAGGATTGCGCGTCCGTGAGGGAGGCGAAGGATTGGTCGCGCTCATGGTCCAGGTAGAGCTGCATGGCGAGGTTGACCCCGGCGGCGGCCAGCGCCGGGTCCGTGCTGGTAAAGGTGACGGTGAGCACGCGCGAGCCGGGTTGCACGGTGATATTCAGGTTCTGCCGCGCCTGTTCCGCCACATTGTCAGCACTGGGCGGTTTGGCCCGGTGCCACAGGCTGAGCGGCCAGGGCCGGTGCGCCAGGGTGTGGTTATATTCCACCCGCTGCGCGAGGTTGAGTTGCGCCGCCAGCGCGCGAGCGGCCGGCAGGCTGGCGATCACCGCACTTTGGCTGGCGGTGACTTCGTCCTGGTTCTGCAAGTCCTGCGGCGTGGTGGAATCGCCTGGGACGGTGGCGTTGTCCGGGTCGTAAAGCAGGATGCCGCTGGCGGTGTAGCTGGCCTGCGTGCACAGCAGCACCAGCATTGCGAGGCCGGGCACGAGCAGCGTGCACAGGGCAATAAGGCGCCAGCGGCGGCGCAGCTTGAGGATCTGTTCGGCCAAACCCGGGCTGGCCGGAATGGCGTGGCTGGGCAAAGCAAGGCTCATGGTTTCAGGTTAGTAAAGAAAACGCGCCGCCGTCAACGTAGGGTTGTTTGCTTCGGGTAAGGAGTGACCCAGGGGCGTACGCCTTGAACCTCGCGGTCGGTGCGCAGGGCCAGGGCGTGCGGGGTTAGCCACGCGGCGGTAGCGCCGTTCTGGTAGGTTGAAAGCCGGTCGATGACCGGGGTTTTGCCGCAGGCCCCGCGCAAGGGTTCCGGCGAGAGGGCCAAAACGGCGCCGCCGCAACCACCCGGCGGTGGGGAGATGGCAAACAGCACGGCGCCGACACGGCAGGTGTTTGCCGTGCATTGCGTCAGGGTGAGCGCCGTGCCGCCCCAGACCGGCGCCCATTGCTCCAGGGTATAGGCCTGTGGTTTGCCCTGGCTGAGCAGGAAAATCTGCGGAGCCGCGCGGATGGCGATGAGTTTGGCATCCGGCGAGGCCAGGACATCCGGCGGCCGGGCGGCGGCGTAGACCGCAAGGCCCGCGAGCATGAGCACGATGCCGGCAAAACGCGGCACGCTGCGCCAGATGCACAGCCAGACGAGGCCGGCGGCAATGAGCAATATGGCGAGGTCCGGCATCGGCTGGATGCGCAGCATGGCGGCGGGCCAGGTGGCGATGCGGGTGGTGAACCAAAGGATGATGGCAATGCCGCGCGCCATGGGCAGCAATGCCAGGGCCTGCAGGCCAAACGGCATGAGCGCCAGCGCCAGCAGGCCGAGGGGGAGTATCCACAGCGCGGTCAGCGGCACGGCGATGAGGTTGGCGGGAATCCAGTACGGCTGGATTTGCTGGAACTGATAGGCGGCGAACGGCATGGAAGCGCCGCCGGCGAGCAGGCTGGTGTAGGCCAGCGCCACGAAGTGCATCGCAAAACTCCCGGCGCGCGAGCTGGAGGCGTGAAAGCGCGTCATGGCGTGCTGAACCGCGGCGAACCCGGCGATGAGCGCCAGCACGGCGGAAAAACTCATCTGGAAACTGACCCCTAGCACGGCTTCCGGCGTGGCAAGCATTATGACCATGGCGGCAATCGCGAGGCCCCGGAAGGAGATCGCGCGCCGCCCAACGATGACGCCGAGCGTGACCAGAGAGGCCATGGCGAGGCTGCGCAGGATCGGCAGATGCGCGCCGGTAAGCGCCGCGTAACCCGCCCCCGCGATGAGCGCCACGGCGGCGGCGATGGGTTTCACCGGCAGGTGCAGGGTCAGACGCTCGTGCCGGGACAGCAGGAAACGCGCGGCGCCGAAGAACAGCCCCATGACAATGCCGACATGCAGCCCCGCCACCGCGAGAATATGCGCCAGCCCCGCGGCGATAAAATTGTTGTGCTCGGCGGTGGGAATGGCTTGTTCGTCCCCCGTGAGCAGCGTGACGGCGATGGCGCCGGTGGAGACCGGCAGCACCGCCAATATCCGCACGGCGATGCCGGCACGCAGGTTTTGCAGCCAGGCGGCAACTGCGTTGGGCTGGGCCGGGGTGGTGACGCTGATGTCCCCCAGCACGAAACCGGAGGCGGCGAGGCCGGCGAAAAAATCCTGCCGCCCCTGGTCCCAGCCGCCGGGATAGGCCGGGCGGTCCGGCGGGAAGAGCATGGCGTAGGCGCTCACGCCCTCGCCCACGGTGAGCGGCGTGCTGTCCGTGCCGCGCAGGTGCAGGCGGATGGCGCGGCCGAGCGGCGGCGCACCGTCCAGGCTGGGGTCAGTGAGCGTGATGCGCCGGGCACCTGGCAACAGGTCGATGCGGGCAATGGTGCCGGAAATGCCGATGGGGCCGGAGGGGATGGTGCTGAGCGGCGGTTCGGCGCTAGTGCGCCACTCGGCGCGGGCAAAACCGAGCGAGGCGGCCAAGGCAAGGGCGGCGGCAAAGTGCAGATACGGGTGGCGCGACGAGGCGATGAAGGCCGGCAGGCTGAGGGCGACACATGTAAGCCCAAGCCAGAGCGGCGGCTCCGTGGGCAGCGCGAAATAGGCGAGGATCGCCGCCCCCATGGCGACAGGCAGCAACAACGAAAACCGGCCGCGCTCGGCTTCGACCCATTTGGCGAATGTTTCGCGCAACAACAACCTCCGGTAGTTGTGCGACGTTAACCAGTTGTACCGGCTGGCACAATCCGGCGCGGATGTGCCCGCTGGCACAATGCGGCACGGAAATGCTAATGGCGGTGCATGAAAATCCGCACCCGCTTTGCCCCCTCCCCCACCGGCCTGCTGCACATCGGCGGCGCCCGCACGGCTTTGTTCAACTATCTGTTCGCCCGCCATCACGGCGGCGAGTTTCTGCTGCGCATCGAGGACACCGATAAGGCGCGTTCCACGCAGGAAGCGGTGCAGGTGATTCTGGACGGGCTGGACTGGCTGGGCCTGAATGCTGATGCGCCGCCGGTGTATCAATCCACCCGCGAGGCGCGGCATGTGGAGGTGGCGCAGGAGCTGCTGGCGAACGGTAAAGCGTATAAATGCTATTGCTCGGCTGAAGAATTGCAGACCATGCGCGAACAGGCGATGGCCGAGAAGCGCCCGCCGCGTTATGATGGACGCTGGCGTGACCGCGATGAATCGGAAGCCCCCGTTGGCGTGAAGCCGTCGATCCGGTTGAAGGCGCCGCGCGAGGGCGACGTGGTGTTGCAGGATCTCGTGCAGGGTACTGTGAAAGTGCAGAATGCCGAAATGGATGACATGATCATCCTGCGCTCCGACGGCACGCCGACCTATTTACATGCGGTGGTGGTGGACGACCATGACATGGACATCACGCACGTTATCCGTGGTGACGATCACCTGACCAACACGTTCCGGCAGATTCAGATTTATGACGCCATGGGCTGGGAGAAACCGCAGTTTGCGCATATTCCGCTGATCCACGGCGCGGACGGCGCCAAGCTTTCCAAGCGCCACGGCGCGGTGAGCATTCTGGAATTCCGCGAGGAAGGATTTCTGCCCGAGGCGCTGTGTAATTACCTGCTGCGTCTGGGCTGGGGGCATGGCGATGCCGAGTTTTTGACGCGGCCGGAACAGATTGAATTGTTCACGCTGGAAGGCGTGGGACGTTCCGCGAGCCGGATGGATTACGCCAAGCTGACGCACCTGAATGGCGTGTGGCTGCGGGGTGCTGACGATGCGCGGTTGCGTGAAGACGTGGTACTGCGCCTGGCAAAGGCCGGAATCGTGGTGGACGCGCACGCCATGGAGCGGATTTTGCACCTGATGCCGGGCTTGAAGGAGCGCGCAAAAAACCTTGAGGAGCTTGCGGTCTCGGCGGCATTTTTGGCCCGTAGTGTGCCGCTGCCCTTCGAACCCAAGGCGCTGGCGCAGTTGACCGAGGACGCGAAGGCGATGCTGGGGCGGCTCGTGCCGGTGCTGGAGGCGACTGACTTTTCGGCAGCCGCCGTGGATGCGGCGCTGCGTGGCTTTGCCGAGGCCGAGGGCAAAAAGCTCGGCCAAGTGGCGCAGCCTTTGCGCGCGGCCCTGACCGGCAGCACCATGAGCCCCGGCATCGACGTGACGCTGGAAGCCCTGGGTGCCAATGAAAGCCTGGCGCGGTTACGCGCGGTTATCTAACCGGCGATGCAAAATCCCCCGCTGAATTCAGCGGGAGATTTTTTAGAAGTTCGCTGGTGTGCAGGGATGTCCGCCGGCCACAACCTCACCGCAGAACTGCGCGGCCGCGGCTTTATCGGGGAAACCACCGACGCGCAGGCGGTAGTAGGTTTGACCCCCGACCGTAACCGGCTCGATTTCGGGCTGCTTGCCGCTGAAAAGTGCCGGCTGCGCGCTCGTGACGCTGTTCCACTCACGTTGCGCGTCGTCCTGGGAGTTGAGCGCCGCCAACTGCACCGAGACGCCATTTTGAGCGGACACTGCGCCCGCCGGGACAACCGGAACGGAGGCGGAAGCCGGGGCAGCGGACGCCGCGGGCGGCGATTGGCCCGCGATGACGGCGGAATACGGCATGGAGAACAGCGGCGGAGCGGCGATAGGAACCGGTGCCGGAGCCGGTGCCGGTTTTGGCGCCACCGCGGCCATCATCGGTGCCGGGGGGGCACTGGCCTGATGCTGCGGTGCGGCATTGGCCGCAACCGGCGCGGGTGCGGGCGTGATAATCGGCGCCGGTGGCGCGGCGGTGATTAGCGGCATTGGCTGCGCCGGGGCGGGCGGCGCGCTGGCGGCAAATTGCAGTGGCACGGCGGCCACCGGCATGGGGGCCGGTACTTGCGAGACGGTTGGCGGCGGCGCCGCCGGTGGCGGTGCTGCCTGCGATTGCGCGATCAGGTTGGCAAAACCTGCCATCGCGCTGTTAACCTGGTCCGGCGGCAAATCGACGGCAAGCACTTGCCTGGCTTCGTCGTCACGGCCGGAAGCCACCAGGGCAGCCGCGTAATCCTCACGGATTTTCGGCGTTGCCTGCTGGCTGATGGCAAGCGGGCCAAGATACTGCAACGCCTCTGGACCATTGCCCGAAAGCGCCAGCGAGAGGCCGAGATTAACCTCGGCTGCCGTTAGCGCCGGATTGGCGAGCAGCGCCTTTTGGTACGGATCAACCGCGCCGGCAAAATTTCCTTGCAGATCACGGGCAATACCAAGGTCATTAAATGCGGCGGCATTGCCAGGGTCATCCTGCACTGCCTGGATGAATGCCAGTTCGGCGGCATGTGGATCGGTCTTCAGCAGGCAGCGGCCCAACCCGGTTTGTGCCTCCGTAGCCTTGGGGTCGTGCTGGAGCGCCAGTTGATACGCGGCTTGCGCAGCCGGACAACGGCCAAGCGCATAATAAGCATCGCCTTCATGCTCCAGTGCCTCCGTATTACCCGCATCGGTCGAGAGAATGGACTGACTGACGGAGAGCGCCATATTGGGATCGCCACCGGCAATGGCGGCATCCGCGACATTGAGCGTATTCGTCCCTATCGGCGCGGAGCCAGAGGCGGTGGGTCCCTGAGATTGGTGCGCGCAGGAAGCCAGCAGCAATGCCGGAACCAGCCATATAGCCCCCGGCCGCTTTAATCTCGTACCTCGGAACGATGTCATTTCAAACAATCCGGCTCTGTAAAATTTTACCATTGTTTACTCTACTTTTTTGCGTGCAGCATTGCCAACACGTTGATGATCGCGGGCCCTGCCACGATGAGAAAAACACAGGGTAGAATGAATATAATCATCGGGATGGTCATCAACGTCGGCAAACGCCCGGCACGTTCTTCAAATAAGACCAGGGCTTCCTGTCTCAATTCAGCTGAAAGTGAGCGCAGTGCCGCGGTAAGCGGCGTACCGTATTGCAAGGATTGGGTGAGTGTGGTGGCCAATCGCTTCAACGGACTCAGGCCAGTGCGTTGCCCAAGCGAATCCATGGCCTGACGCATATCCGAGCCGATCTGTAATTCGCGCGAGGTTTGGGTCAGTTCCTTGGCCAGAGCGGGATTCAAGCCATCCAATTCCTGCGCCACACGTGCCAGCCCTGCTTCCAGGGCCAGACCTGCATCGGCGCAGATCACCAGCATGTCGAGCGCATCTGCCACGCCGGCCTCAACCTGCGTCAGATGCCTGTTGCGGATGTTTGTGGCTATGGTTTCCGGCAGCAGCAGGCCAACCATACACCCACCGCCAACCTTAACCACTTCCCACAACAGGCTGGTGCCGACATTTCGCAGCAAAACGAACACTACCAGCGGGACAAGAACCCCCAGAAGAATTTTCGCGCCAATGAACAGCCCGAGTCCGCGCCCGCCCCGGAAGCCCGCAGCTTCCAGCGTTGCGGTCATTTCCGCCAGGGTTTTACCGGAGAGCAACCCGCTGCGGGCAATCAACATACCAAAGGCGGACAGGAAGCGGAGCAGCATCGCGCCATCCGGCTTGGGCGCCTCTACCTGTTGTACCTCACCGCCAGACCTAACAAATTCGATCCGGTTGGCGAGCCGCCCGGAGCGGGCAAGCTCGTTTGCCAGATAAAATCCTGCCGCCACAACCAGGAGGAACAGGAAAACAATGAGGGCAAAAACATAGGTTGTTGACATATTATTCAACTATTTCAGTACGTTGCTGATCATATATTGGATAATGCCCATGCCCATGCCCATCAGCAGAATGGCCAAGCCAAGAATTGATTCTCCGCTCTTGGTCGTAAACAGCAGAACAATATACGGGCGCTGCATGACGAAAATGGCACCACCGGCAACAAAAGGGAGCACCGAGAGGATCATCGCACTGGTACGTGCTTCCGCGGTGAGGGCGTAGCCACGCGCCTTCAAACCAACACGCTTGCGGATCACTTCAGCCAGTGTTTCCAATGTCTGCGTAATCCCGCCACCGGAACGGGCTTGCAGGGTAATCGCCGTTGCAAAGAACTGATATTCAGTAAGTTTAATCCGCTGCGAAAGTTCCCGCAGCGCAATATCGAGCGGAATGCCGATCGAGACCTTGTCCGCGAGAATTTCGAACTCAGCTTTGGTTGGTTCCTGCGCGTCGCGTGCAACCATACGCAGGGCTTCACCCATGGGAATGCCCACACGCACGCAACGTACGATGGTGCTTAGCGAATCCGGAAACTGCTCCAGTAGTTTGGCGTTGCGGCGGTTTGTGAACCAATTGAAGACAAATTTCGTCAGCAGCAGCCAGATTACCGGCGAGCCAAAATACGTAAGCAGAAACAGGACAGTTTTATAGCTGCCAAGCGGATGCGAGGCCAGGAAGATTATCACAACGGTTAAAACCAACGTCATAGGCGGCACCAGCCACCATTTGATCGGATAGGTCTCCGCCTGCCGCAGGTCGACACCAATGAACCCGGCGGCTCTTTCCTTTAGCTCCTGGGTTTTCGATACCTTGTGGGTAAGTGAAAGCTCTTCCTCAACTGGATTGGGATGCCGGTCCGCAGGTGTAACAACATCCTGCATACGGGCCTCAAGCTTCTGCCGGCGGTCGTAATCTTGCAGAATTGCAATCAGAACGACGCCACACAGAGCCAGCAGGACAACAAGAACGACAAAAAGGACAATAAGCTCTCTGACGATCATCCGATATCGTCCAAAGCAGCCATCCAGGACCGGTCCAGACCATAATATTGCAGCCGCTCGTGAAAGGCCGAGCGGATGCGGCTGACCTCATAACGGCCTGTAAGTTTTCCTGTTGCGGTTTCACCCGTGACTTCAAACTTGAAGATGTCGTTCAGCAGCTGGGTCTCGCCCTCAATGCCGGCAATCTCGGTCACCTGGGTGACACGCCGGCCGCCATCGCGTTGGCGCTCCACCTGCACGATGATATTAACGGCCGCCACCACCTGGGTCCGAATGGCCTTCGGTGAGAGGCCCATGCTCGACATCTGCACCATGTTCTCGATACGGGCGAGCGCGTCGCGCGTGTTGTTGGCGTGAATGGTGGACATTGAACCATCATGGCCGGTGTTCATGGCCTGCAACATGTCGAATGCCTCGGCGCCGCGGACCTCACCGATGATGATACGGTCGGGCCGCATACGCAGGGCGTTACGCACGAGGTCGCGGGCGTTAATTTCCCCCTTGCCTTCCAGGCTGGCCGGGCGGGTTTCCAAGCGCACGATATGCGGCTGTTGCAACTGCAATTCAGCCGCGTCTTCTACCGTAACGATACGTTCCGACGGATCGATGAAGCGGCTCATGGCGTTCATCATGGTGGTTTTACCCGAGCCCGTACCGCCGGAGACGATGATGTTGAGGCGGGTGCGCGCTGCAATTTCCAGAATGCGGGCAATCGGCGGCGTGAGCGAGCCGTAGCCGATCAGCTTCTCGAAATCGATCGGCTTTTTGGAAAACTTACGGATAGAGAGCGAAGGACCGTCAATCGCCAATGGCGGCAGAATAATATTAACACGCGACCCGTCTTTCAGGCGCGCGTCGCACATCGGGCTGGCTTCATCGACACGCCGGCCGACCGAGGCCGCGATGCGCTGGCAGATGTTCGTTAAATGCGTCCAGTCCCGGAAGCGGACCGGCACCTGGACGAGCTTGCCGTTGCGCTCCACAAAGGTATGGTCGGGCCCGTTGACCATAATGTCGTTGATCGTGTCATCGAGCAGCAAAGGCTCAAGCGGCCCCAGGCCGAGCATGTCGTCAACCAACTCGGTGGCCAAGCTACGCTGCTCACGGCCGTTTAGTTGCACGCGCCGTTCCGTCGCCAGGTCGGAGATCAGCCGTTCAACCTCGATCAACAGCCGGTCCGGGTGCAGCGTGGCAACTGCGGTGGCGTCCATGCGGGCAAGGCAGAGCGCGCGCAGCTCCGCAATGTCCGCCCTGGTAGTGACGGCGGCGGCGCTGGCCGCAGCAGCCAAAATCGTGGCATTGGCCGCCGCATCGGCCGTGGTGCGGGCCGAGGCTGACTGCGCCACAATCGGCGCCGCTGCAGGAGTGGGGAAGCCGTTAACGACCGGCGGATTGCTCTGCTGCTCGTTCCGGCGCCGTCCAAAAACGGGAATATTGCCGTCAGTCATCGCTCTACCCTTTTTGCAGTCCGAGCATCTTGAATAAACCGGACACGCTGCCAGATGGCGCGCCGCCCGGGCTAGCTGTGTCCTCCCTGTTGCCGACAAAGCCAATTTCACGCGACAGGTCGATAATCGCCTGACGGAACGGCCCGGAAGACGCAACCGCCGGCTCGCCAAAGCTCGCACTTTCGTTAAGCTGCTTGGGAATGTCGGGGATCACGACATCGATCTTCACCTTCAGTGCTTCCTCGATCTGCTTACGCGTCAGACCGCCCGGCCGCCCCTGGCGATTGAGCACAATGGTCGGGCTTTGCGGCTGCCACGGCCCATTGGGCAGGCCGAGCAAGCGCAAGGTATCGCGCACGCTCGCCAGCGAAGGGTCCATGACGATGACGCGGTGGTGCGCGTATTCGATCAGTTCCCGGTTGCAAGGCATGGGCAGGAAAGGCACGTCCATGATGATGAAGTTGTAGCGTACGCGCAGGGTTTCGATCAGCCGGCGCGCGGCTCCCGGCGCATAGTTCAACGGATCGCTGAGCTTTTCCTCGGAGGCGAGGACTTGAAGACGCTCAGCCACGGGTTGCGCCGCACGCTCAACGAACAGCGGATCGATACGATCCGGCGTTTCCAGCGCCATGCGCAAGCCAGGCCCGGTTTTGGCGCCCAGCAACAACGCGCCTGAGCCCATATGCAGATCTGATTCCAGGAAAACGGTGTGGCGTTTGGCGATAACACCAAGCAGCCACGCCAGATTGCCGGCAATGGTAGTGCAGCCGACACCGCCGCGTGCGCCCATGATGGCGACAACACGGCCGCCACGAGTAGCATCCTGCCCGACAGTTTTACGTGTGACCAGCGGCGCGAAATAACGTGCCACCGCCTCACGCGTAATGGGTTTGAAGATATACTCCATCACCCCCATGCCGCGCGTAATGTGGCGGTAGAAATCCACATCGTCCGTGTCGCCGATGACCAGCACCCGCACACCGGGCTCCACCACGTCGGAAAGTTCGCCGAGCGCATGCAGGGGTTGTTCCTCCCCCGCAATATCGACAATCAGCACTTCCGGTGTTTGCAGCTTGGCCATGGCCGCGATGGCGGTGCGGACCGTGCCGCGGCGGATGTCTATGCCGTTCGCGACCTGATCGCCGAGACCGTCGCGCAACACCTGTTCGGTCGCCGGGTCTCCCAGAAAAGCGAGTACCGTCAGACGATCAGGGCGATTTACCAGCCCGCTGTCAGAATTGGTTGCGCGTGGACCCTGTTGGCTCATTCAGAAGTCCTTGTGTTAAAATTTCTTGCGGCAACGTCAAACATTATCAATCACCCGTTGACGTGCTGGTGAATACGGCAGTCGGGTTCACCGGTGTCTGGAGACCGGCCGCGGTCCCAGCCCCGGCGGCGCCGAGTGCTTTATCCAGAGCCGCCGAAGCGGCGACACCGTTGGAGGTGGCGTCGGACTTTCCGTATATCAGGTCAGACCGATTCGCAGCCTGTTCCGCGATCGTCTCGTTGGCGGCCCCGGTAGCAGACCAATCACCTCTCCGCAGAAATGGGTCGAGGTGCGGTTTCTGCTTCAAGCCTGCACAGCCGGTCAGACCTAAAATGAGCACGCATAAAGAGAAGAAAGTCAGTGAACGCATAGATAGTAGTCCTCTCACTGAACTATGAACCCGGCATCACCCGGAATCGTCGTGCTGGCCATGTTGGTACCATTATCACGCAACAACAGAATGCGCTGCAAGTCATTCGCCGGCGTCCAGCCATCATCAGGTGAGGCCAGCAGCCCCGGATTGCTGACGGGGTTGACCAGATAGGGCGTAACCGTAATCACAAGTTCCTGTTGCTCACGCTGGAAAGCATCGCCACGGAACAAAGCGCCAAGCAGCGGCACCTCGCTCAACCCCGGCACCCCGTTATCGACCTGGTTGGTATTATCCTCCAGCAACCCGGCGATGGCCATACCTTGCCCACTGCCCAGGATAATCGTGCTTGACGCGGCCGTGACGTTAAGCGACGGCACTGCGAGCACAGAAGTCGAACCACTACCAGAAACAATTGCCGAATTCGCCGTACTGAGAGAGCTGAGTTCTGGCGCGACCTGCAGGGATATGCGGCCATCGGAGAACACGGTGGGGGTAAATGTTAGCAGCACACCATAATTTTTAAATGAGACGGTAACCTCGCCGTTGCTTTCGCTGACCGGGATTGGGAACTGACCACCGACCTGGAAACTTGCCTGCGTGCCGCTGAGTGTCGTCAACGTTGGTTCAGCCAGGATATGCGCCAGATTATCCGTGGCCAGCGCATCGATAACGCCCTCAAACGTGCCCCCCGGGAAGGTGACGCCGAGCGACCCCTGAATCGCCGGGGAAAGTGAGGCTGCCGCCGAGCCTGTCTGGCCTGTCAGCAGAAACCTACCGATCTTGAAACCGGAAGCCGTAGCGGCACCCCAGTCAATACCCAGTTCGCGGGTAGTGGTACGGGACATCTCCGCGATACGAACTTTGAGCTCGACCTGGATTGGCTCCTGTACCTGCAGGTCATTAACCACCGTGCCAGGCGAAATCAGCTTGGCCTGTTCCATAACGTTGTTGGCCTGTTCGGGCGTCTGCACCGTACCGCTTACAACCATGCCTCCCACTTCGGTCTCAGCGGATACACTGCTGCCGGGAGCGGCCCCTTGAGACTTAGATTGTAGCCTCTGCGCGTTATACAGTGAGGGATTCACCGTAACCGAATACTGGACAATGGGGTTGCCCGCCGTATCGGTGGCGACAATCGTGGTGTTCCCGGATTTCTTGCCAAACACGAACATCGTGTCGGGGCTTGCGGGGCGAACTTCAACAACATTCGGATCCGCGGCAAAGATATTGGCGACCACATGTGGCAATTTAACCAGCTTGCCCGAACCCTCGCTCACAGTAATGCCACTGTAAACAGCCGGCGCCACGGTTGTTACCTGTTGGGAGACGCCCGGAGATGCCGAACCGTCAAGCGGGGTTGGTTGTTGCTGCGCCGCGGCCAGTGCGGGGGCAAGCCCGATTGCAGCCGTAAGGACGAGTCGAAGGTATCCGCGTTTTGCTGGGGCGGTCATCAGAAACTGTAATCCTGTTCGCTGGGGGTACCCTGGAATACTTTGACGGTAGAAACCTGAGGCACGGAGGGATGCTGATTGGCCAGAGCTGGCGAGACATCACCGGACCAGACCGGCTGTGGCAGCGGCTGGTTGATCTGTGCCGCACCAGCCTGCGCCTGTGATGAATGCACAATCAGTGACAATTTGCCGAGATTGGACGCAACCAGGCAACGCGCCGCCTGGTCTTGCGTCACCTCCAAGGTCACAGTCCGGGCGGGTTCCGTGCCGTTAACGTCGACTTGGGCGTTCTTGATAAGTTCAGCGCCGGTGGCGATGACACGCACATCGCTCAGTACAACCTCAGCGGCGATGCTTTTGTCGTCCGGCGCGCCCGCGATGGTCTGAGTCAACAGAACGTCCACATTATCGCCTGGCCAGATCAGCCCGTTAGCGCCCGAGATCAAATCCACGGAAACCGTAACCGCCCGCATGCCAGGCAGCAACACCGCCGCGAGAAAACCGTGGTCCCCAGGGTGAATCACCGCCGTATCCAGAATGGGTGTTCCAGGCGCAATCGAGGTGCGAACCATGGCGCCGAGCAGCGCCGACCGGTTTTGCGGCGTGTCTTGCTCGGCACCAGCCGGCAGGCCATTGACTGGGACGGCTGCCGCGGAAACATCGGTGGGTTGCAACAGGCTGCCAGCCTGCAATTGCGCGGCAGCGACCAAAACTTGTTGAGTCGCCGGCGGCGCAATGGCTTGCTGCTGCTTCGACTGATTCAGGATGGAGAGGCCGAACAGCGCAACCGCTATCAGCGCCACGACCAGAACCCCAAATATTCCCAGACGGAAAACCATGTTCTACCTAACGCTGTAAGGAAAGAGGTAAGAGGGTCACGATAGCACCACTAGCGATCGCGCAGGCATAAGGCAGCGGTGCCCGCGGCGCCCGTTTGCTGATGCGCCAGGCTTCCGCGCGGAGCAGCCGCCGCAGCAGACCGCCACCATGCGCCCCCTTTGGCTTACTCACAAACAGACCTAGTGAGAGATACAGAACAGCTAGAACGCCGCCGAAAACCACGACTCGGAGGAAGAAATCCAGCTCAGGCTGCAACAGGGGGGGGATCAATAGAACCGTGGCTGCCCAGAGCTTTACATCGCCCCCGCCCATGGCACCGAGAAGCCAAATAACGAAGAGCACCACGAACGTACATCCAGCCACAATCAGGCCACTGAAAAGGGTGTGATCGCTGAGCCGCGCACAAAGCCCAAGCAAAAGCAATGCTATAGGCAGCCAGTTGGGAACGGTCCGGGCAGCAAGATCGTGGAGTGCGGCATAAACCAGTAGACCCGCCGCCCCGATCGCCAGGACTGCCGTCAACATGTTCTTCCCCCTAAAAACCGCCCCATTACCTGCAAAGCCCCTTAACCGATCTTAATTCTAGGCTGCATCATTGCATCTTTACCAAGATATTCAACGTATTTTCGTAACAATAGACTATACAAGCCTCAAAAAATCGAAAAAACTTCCCGCCCGCGGAGTTTTATTGCCGACAGCAGCACATCGACTCGAACTAGCTGCCAAGAGAAGCCCTTTGCAGTTAAACTCGCCGGCCAACCAGCCATGTGCTCCAAAATCGTTTTCTAGCCCCGCAGTCAAAAATTGCCCCCAACGTATCAATCGCGATTGCCAACAGACCTAAAGAGACCTTAATCTTCGTGCTGCCGGGTGAACCTCTTATGGTTGCATCGCAATACACGGAATTTATGGAATTTTGTCAATTATTCTTTCACGTCCCGCTGACTTATCTCAATGCGGCGGAGTTGGACACACTGGCAACACCTTGGCTTGCTTCCAGTTAAAAAAATACGTTGCTCAGGGCACCTTGGGAAACACAAACATGGGACCTGAATTGCCCCCCGAACAGCCGTGGTTACTCCACGGAACCTCAACACAATCCAGCCTTAAGCCCCGCCCCTCCGCACGGCAAAACGGCCGGTGGAGACCACCGGCCGTTTTGTCTAACAAAAAGCCGCTACGCTCTTAGATATTAGAGTTCGGATGCGACGCTGTTGAAGGTGCCGGAGACGCCGCTGCCAAGTGAGGTCACGGCGCCGATGATGACAACGGCGATGAGCGAGGCGATCAGCGCGTATTCAATCGCGGTCACCGCGCGCTTGTCGAACTTCAGTTCGTTGAGCTTGAGCGCGAGGACGGTGCGCACATAATTGACGAGCATGACAGATCCTTTCCTATCCCGAGTCGTTGACAGATATTAGAGTTCGGATGCGACGCTGTTGAAGGTGCCAGACACGCCCTTACCGAGCGAGGTCACGGCGCCGATGATGACGACGGCGATGAGCGAGGCGATCAGCGCGTATTCAATCGCGGTGACAGCGCGCTTGTCGAACTTCAGTTCGTTGAGCTTGAGAGCGACGGCGGAGCGTACATAATTGACGAGCATGGCAGGGTCCTTTTGGCGTTCAAAATGCCGCGGCAAGACGGCTAGTGGCGTAGAATAGATACGAAAGAAAAAACAATCTAAAGTTTCCTCCAACATATTAACCCCGTTAGGGTTGTTCGCCACTACACGGAAATTAGAAGATTTTGTCAAACAATCGTTTACCGCACGGATCAAGCAAACGGGATGCCGGGCAGCAAATCTTTGGAATACGGTCCTAATGCACACCACAAAGCAACTCATTTTCCATAAAAGATTATTATATTTTCTGTTAAATGGAACCAAACTACTTATTTTGCATTAACGTTTGTTTATTTACTCAAGAAACCACCTTTGATTTAAGTTTTTTGGTGGCTGTCGTTTTTTTTGAACGCCGCCCTACGGTCCGGTCAAACCTTCGTGAACGGACTTTCCTCTAACCAGTCCAGCGCATTCCCGCAGCAACACATTACCGCATCATACTAAGGCGAGTGCGTTTCCGGCCTTTTTCGCAGTGGAATATGATTTCACTTGGGAAGGGTTTTTAGCCGTGCGCCAAGCTACCCGACGCTAAAAAACGCCATCAAACCTGTTTAGAGTTCGGACGAAACCGAGTTGAAAGGAACGACCAGATCCTGACCAATTGCAGTGACACCCAAAAGAATGCCGAGCACAATAATGAGTGCAATCATCGAATATTCCACGGAGGTGACGGCCCGGCGCTCACGCCACAGCGCCAGATGCTTAATCCGGATACAGCCGTATCCTAGATATTGCCCAAGCTGGCTCAGGACCATGGAAACATCCTCACATAAAATAGCGTCTTAACTTATTAGTTAACGCAATGGAGTTTTTAACCATAGTGACCGCGTCGCTGGAAGACCTTATCACGGTATTGTGTTCCCGTAATAATGGTGCGGGCGGTCGGAATCGAACCGACACTCTGTCACCAGAACCGGATTTTGAGTCCGGCGCGTCTACCAGTTCCACCACGCCCGCGTCCCGGCCAGTATGTACGGGAGGTACAAAATGAAATCAACCGGCCGACTTGCACCCGCCCCCAGGTTTGGCTATAGCGCCGGGACTGGTCCCGAATAGCTCAGTTGGTAGAGCTAGCGACTGTTAATCGCTCGGTCGTAGGTTCGAGTCCTACTTCGGGAGCCAGCCCCCTTCCAATCCACGGTTAAACACAAAAAACCCATGAAAATCATGGGGTTTGTGCGTCTCTGGCTTTCATTCGCCGCCCAGCCGCACGCCTAAACGGCCGGCGATATCCTGGATAAACTGCCAAGCCACCCGGCCTGAGCGCCCGCCGCGCGTCACCGACCATTCCACCGCCGCGGCCCGCAGGGCCTCAGGCGTAATCGGCAGGCTATAGGCGGCGGCATACCCCTCGATCATCGCGAAGAAAATATCCTGGTCGCCGTTATGGAAGCCTAGCCATAGGCCGAATCGGTCGGAGAGGGAGACCTTCTCCTCCACCGCCTCCCCGGGGTGAATCGCCACGGCGCGTTCGTTTTCGGTCATGTCGCGCGGCATCAGGTGCCGCCGATTCGAGGTCGCGTAGAACAGCACATTGTCCGGCCGCCCCTCGATTCCCCCATCCAGCACAGATTTCAGGGCCTTGTAGTCGGCGTCCTCGCGCTCAAAAGAGAGATCGTCGCAGAGGATCACGCAGCGGCGCGTCTGTGTCCGCAGAATGTTCAGCAGCACCGGCAAGGTGCGGATGTCCTCGCGGTGAATTTCGATCAGCACCAGCGAATCGGGCCGTTCCTGGTTCACCTGCGCATGCACCGCCTTCACCAGCGAGGATTTACCCATGCCGCGCGCGCCCCACAGCATGGCGTTGTTGGCCGGCAGCCCGCCTGCGAATCGCTGCGTGTTCTCCAGCAATATCCCCTTCTGCTGGCTGATGCCTTGCAGTAGCGCCAGGTCCACCCTCGCGACCTTTACCACCGGGGTCAGCGCCAGCCGTTCAGGGTGCCACACAAACGCCTCCGCGGCGCCCAGGTCCGGCGGCGCCAGCACGGGTGGGGCCAGACGCTCCAGCGCCTCGGCAATGCGGCGGAGCAGCGTTTCGTCCATTCATCGGTCTCCTAGTTGACTGTGTCGCGCCGCAACCTATGGTCCGCCGCAATCCACGGCAACCAGGAGCCCATATGTTTATCTCACCAGCTTTCGCGCAGGCCGCCACGGGTGGCAGCACCTATTCCACCATTTTCCAGTTCGCGCCGCTGGTGCTCATGTTCGGCGTTTTCTACGTGCTGCTCATCATGCCGTCGCAGAAGCAGCAGAAGCAGCTCAAGGCGCGGCTTTCCACCATCAAGCGCGGCGATAAGGTCGTCACCGCCGGCGGCATCGTGGGTGTGGTGAAAAAGGCCGCTGACGGCGCCGATCAGGTGGACGTGGAAATCGCCCCCAACGTCATCGTGGCCGTGGTGCGCTCAACCATCACCTCGGTGCTGACGCCCGAGCCCGCAAACGACAAAGTCTAACAAATACAGCCGGGGGCCGCTGGCTCCCGGCTTAAAACCGCCGCGCTGTCGTGTAGCGCGCCACATCTTCCAGCGCCGCGCGCATCGGGCTTGCGGGAAACGCCGCCAGTGCCGCGCAGGCTGAATCCACAAAGGCATCGGCCCGTTCCACGCTGCGCTGCGTCGCCTTATGCTGCTGCATCAGCGCCAGCGCTGTGCCAAGGTCGGTCTCGGTCTGCTCGCCCTGGCCGATCGTGCGGGTCCAGAACTCCAGCTCCTTGCCGTCAGCCCCGGCAATGGCCAGCAACACCGGATAGGTGAGCTTGCCCTCGCGAAAATCATCGCCCACGGTTTTGCCCAGTTCGGCCTCGTCGGCGGAATAATCCAGCGCGTCATCCACCAACTGGAAGGCCATGCCGAGGTCCATGCCGAACTGCGCCAGCGCCGCGCATTGCGCCGCCGGGCGGTCGGCGATGACGCCCCCCACCTCGCAGGCCGCCGCGAACAGCGCCGCCGTCTTGCCGCGGATCACGTCGAAATATTTTTGTTCGGTGGTGGCGAGGTCATTCTGCGTGGTCAATTGCAGCACTTCACCCTCGGCGATGGTGGCCGCGGCGTCGGAGAGAATGCGCAGCACCTCCAGCGAGCCATCGCCCACCATCAACTGAAACGCGCGAGCAAACAGGAAATCCCCCACCAGCACCGACGCCTTGTTGCCGAACACCGCGTTGGCGCTGGCAAAACCGCGCCGCAACACGGATTCATCGACCACATCGTCATGCAGCAAGGTCGCGGTATGGATGAACTCGACGCAGGCCGCGAGCTGGACCTGCCGCGTGCCCTCGTAACCGCACAGCTTGGCCGCCGCCAAAGTGAGCAGCGGACGCAGGCGCTTGCCGCCCGCCGCCACCAGATGCGCGGCCAGTTGGGGGATCAGCGCCACCGGGCTGTCCATCCGGGCAACAATCGCCCGGTTGGTGGCCTGTAGCTCCGGCTCCAGCAATGCTGTGAGCCGGCCCAGAGCGTCAGTCGTCAAAGGCGTCGCACCATCCAATTTTTTTAGGCCTAACCTGAGAACGTAATTTGCGTTACGCCCCATATCGGGCGGACGCAAAAAAGGGTCAAGGCGGTTGGCATGAATGACATCACCTCAGGCGGATTATTAGGCGGCCGCGTGACCTACCGGCAACTTTCCTCCGGCCACCGCACGGGGTTCGAGCCGGTGCTGCTGGCCGCATCGGTACCGGCCCATGCAGGTGAGCTGGTTTTGGAGGCAGGCACGGGCGCCGGGGCGGCTTTGCTGTGCCTGGCGGCGCGTGTGCCCGGCATTACCGGCATCGGGGTTGAGTACGAGCCTGCCCTCGCCCGCCTCGCCGCCGAGAATTTTCAGGCGAACGGATTTGCGCAAAATTTCTGCATCCAGGGCGACGCCATGCGCCTCCCCTTCCCCAGCCATGCGTTCCACCACGTAATGGCCAACCCCCCTTGGTTCGATGCCGCAAGCACCGCCTCGCCGGACGCGCGCCGCGCCCTGGCGCATCAGGCGGGGCCGGAGCTGCTCGGGGGGTGGATCGCCTCGCTCACCCGCGTGCTGTGCCCCAAAGGCAGCATCACGCTGGTTCTGCCCGCCGCCTCATTCGCCACCGCCAGCGCGGCGCTGCGTGGCGCGGGTTGCGGCGCCGTCACCTTGTTCCCGCTCTGGCCGCGCGCCGGGGAGCCGGCCAAAATCATCATCCTCTCCGCCCGCCGGGCAGCAAAAAGCCCGGACCGCGTGCTGCCCGGGCTGATTTTGCATGACGCCGCCGGAATTACCGGCGCGGCACAAGCGATTTTACGAGAGGCTCAATCCACCAGCGGCGTATGAAACACTGCGTAGGTCTCGCCGTTCTGGTCCTGCGCGCGTTCGGGCATGTCCGGCCGGTGGTTCACGCCCGAGTAATGCGCAATCAGCGAACGGCGCTCCATGCCCGGCACCTTCGGGTTCGAGCCGCGATGGATCAACCGCCCGTGCCACACCAGCACATCGCCGCGCTTGGCCAGGAAGCTGACCGGCGGGCGGCCAAAATCCTTGATCTGCGTATCGATTGCCGGGTTGAGGAAACGCTCGGCATATTTTTCCCAGTGGTTGATGCCAGTACCCGGCGCCCGGCGGGAGAGTTCTTCCTCGGTGAGGAACTGGCGCACTTTCTCACCGCGCAGCAGCGGCCAGCGGTGCGAGCCGGGAATATACTCGAACGGTCCGCTGTCAGGGTCGATATCACCCAGCGCGATCCACACCGCCGCGTACCAGGAGTTCACGAAGGGCGGGTTGAGGTAGTCGTCCTGGTGCCAGCCGCGCTGCGAGCTCATCCAGCCGGTGAGGCAGAGGTGCAGCATCATGTCCTCGCCGATCACCTCTTTCATCTTCGCCATCATCGGCGGGTAGAGGGCGAGGTCGCGCATCTCCGGCACGTACATATAAGGTGAGGCGATCAGCCAGCCATGCTTCTTCTTATGTTCGATGCGGCGCTGCAGATACGGCTCCGTCACCTCATCGGGGATAAAGCCGGGCAGGTTCAGCACGCCATCGCGCCGCCATTCCAGTTGCGTGGGGGTGAGCTTGGTCTCGTCCACATCGCTGCGGTCCAGATACGGGATCAGGTTCTCGTCGGGGTATTCCGCAACATCGGCAAACCGGACCACGGGCGCGGCGGGAACCGCCGGCACGGCTGGCGGAGCCGGTTCGGCGCTGGTCTGACGGCCTAAAATCTTGTTGATGGTACCAAGAATTCCCACGCGACCACTCCTCTTCGATGCATCCAGCTTAACCGCATCTTTAAATCCCGGCCAGCAGGTGCCGGACAATGATTTACATCAAACGCTACGAGCGCAGCAGCGCATCGCGCATTACCGCGGCGATCCCCACCGCCAGCAGTGCCACCACCGCGCAGGCGCCAAATCCCGCGCCAAACCCGTGCGCCATCAGCATCACCGCCGCCAGCGTCGCGCCAAATGCACCGCCAATGGCGCGGAACAGCAGCATGCAGCCGGTGGCAACGCCAACATCCCCCCGCTCCGCCGCGTTCTGGATAGCCACCGTAATGTTGGGCTGCACCAGGCCGATGCCCCCGCCCAGGCAAACGCTGTAGATTTCGCACAATACCAGCGGCGTGCCGGCATCCATGGTCGCCAGCAATCCCAGCCCCAGCACGCATACGGCCAAAGCCACCAGCATGGTTGGCTTGGTGCGTCCCAGCGCGCGGGAAATTTTACCGCCTATATAAGAGAGTACCACGAACGCCAGCAGGAACGGCGTGGTGTACAGGCCGGAGGCAGCGGCGCTGGTATGCTTTATGTATTGGAAGAACAGCGGCAGCAGCAGCGAGCCGCCAAACGTGCACAGCGAATTGGTGGCCGAGAGCAGCAGCCCGCCCAGCACCGTGCCATTGCTGAATAGCCGCAGCGGTAGCATCGGCACGGACGCATGATGCTCAACCCAGGCGGTCAGCCCCGTAAACACCACCCCGGCTACCACCAGGATCAGCGTTGCCCGCGAGTCCCAGGCGAAATCCCGCCCGCCCGAGGCGCACAGCACCAGCCAGGCGGTAATCGCGCTCACCAGCAGCGCCGCGCCGAGGAAGTCGATCTTCTTCCCCCCGCCGGTGTGCGGCGGCAGCCGCCGCAGCGCCCGGCTGCTCATTACCCAGGCCAACGCGCAAAGCGGCAGGTTGATCCAGAAAATCCCCCGCCAGGAAACACTATCGGTGAGCGCTCCGCCGAGCATGGGCCCGGCAATGCTGGCGATGCCCCACATGCCACTCATATATATCTGGTAGCGGCCCCGCTCGCGCGGCGGCGCCACATCGGCAATCGCCGTCTGCGCGATCACCATCAAACCAGCGCCGCCGATGCCCTGCACCGCCCGCCACAGCGTAATCTCCCAGAAATGCCCCGCCGCCGCGCAGCCCAGGGAGGCAACCGCGAACACGAGGATTGCCGGCTGCATCAGCCGCCGCCGCCCATAAATATCCGAAAGCCGCCCGAAAATCGGCGTCGCCGCCGTGCCGGTCAGCAGGTATGCGGAGATAATCCAGGCGATATGCGCCCCGCCGCCCAAATCGCGCGCCATGCGCGGCACCGCCGGCACAATAATCGTCTGGTCCAGCGCCGCGAGCAGAATGCACAGCGCCACGCCACGAATGACGGGGAGAATTTCTTCGTGCGTAAACTTTTGCGCCCCCGTCATGCGGGAACGCTACCCTGCCCATGCGGAGTCGTCACGCCAGAACCGAGGTATTTTGTACTTGCGGAGGGCAGCCTGTTAAGAACATAATAGAAACATAGACAGATTGCCTGGCCGGTGACTCGCTTAGAATCGGACCAAGAAAAAAATCTCTGCCAGACACATCTAGTATTGATTGCTTTCATTCACGACTAGATGTTGTATAGTTACCTGCGTTTAAGATTTACAGGGGTCGGCCAAATGAATGTGATGACGAAGCCTGAAGCAGTCCTGCTCGACGACGGCGTCCAGATGCGAGGCCGCCATCAGGTGCATATTGACCGTTCCCGCGATGCGCTGCTGACCGATTTCGGCCGCGCCACGCTGGATGACCGCTACCTCCTCCCCGGCGAGGGCTACCAGGATCTGTTCGCCCGCGTCGCCTCATACTACGGCGACAACGCCGCGCACGCGCAGCGCCTTTACGACTACATCAGCAAAATGTGGTTCATGCCCGCCACCCCGGTGCTCTCCAACGGCGGCACGGATCGCGGCCTGCCGATCTCCTGCTTCCTCAACGAGGCTTCCGATTCGCTCGATGGCATCGTCGGCCTGTGGAACGAGAACGTCTGGCTTGCCTCCAAGGGCGGCGGCATCGGCTCGTACTGGGGCAATCTGCGCTCCATCGGCGAAAAAGTCGGCCAGAACGGCAAAACCTCCGGCGTCGTCCCCTTCATCCGCGTCATGGACAGCCTCACGCTCGCCATCAGCCAGGGCAGCCTGCGCCGTGGCTCGGCGGCGGTGTACCTGCCGGTCTGGCACCCGGAAATCGAGGAATTCATCGAAATCCGCCGCCCCACCGGCGGCGACCCCAACCGCAAGGCGCTCAACCTGCACCACGGCATCCTGATCTCCGACGCTTTCATGCGTGCCGTGGAATCGGACTCCGAATGGGTCCTCACCTCGCCGAAGGACCGCGCCCATGTGCGCAGCATTTCAGCCCGCGCGCTGTGGGTGCGCATCCTAACCGCCCGCATCGAAACCGGCGAGCCGTACCTCATCTTCTCCGACCACGTAAACAACGCCCGTCCGGAACACCACAAACTCGCCGGGCTGGAAGTGAAAACCTCCAACCTCTGCGCCGAAATCACTCTGCCCACCGGCATTGACCAATACGGCAAGCAGCGCACCGCGGTCTGCTGCCTGTCCTCGCTCAACCTGGAAACCTGGTTCGAGTGGCACAAGGACGAGCAGTTCATCGAGGACGTGATGCGCTTCCTCGACAACGTGCTGCAGGATTTCATCGACAAGGCGCCGGACCTGATGGAAAAGGCGAAATACGCCGCCATGCGCGAGCGCTCCGTCGGCCTCGGCGTCATGGGCTTCCACTCCTTCCTGCAGGACCAGAACGTGCCATGGGAAAGCGTGATGGCCAAAGTGTGGAACGTGAAGATGTTCAAGCACTTACGCGCCGGCGCTGATGCTGCCTCGAAGAAGCTGGCGGAAGAACGCGGCCCCTGCCCGGATGCCGCCGACTACGGCGTCATGGAGCGCTTCTCGCACAAAATCGCCATCGCGCCGACCGCCTCGATCTCCATCATCACCGGCAACACCTCGCCGGGCATCGAGCCGATCGCCGCCAACGTGTTCCTGCAAAAGACCCTCTCCGGCAGCTTTTCCGTGCGCAACCGGCCTTTGCAGAAACTGCTGGCCAAATACGGCCGTGACGACGATGAGACCTGGTCCTCCATCACCACCACCAAGGGCAGCGTGCAGCATCTGGACTTCCTCACCCCGCACGAGAAGGACGTGTATAAAACCGCGTTCGAGCTGGATCAGCGCTGGATCATCGAACACGCCGCCGACCGCACGCCCTATATCTGCCAGAGCCAGTCGATCAACATCTTCGTCCCGGCCAATGTGAACAAGCGCGACCTTCACCAGTACCACTACCAGGCCTGGAAAAAAGGCGTAAAATCATTGTATTACTGCCGTTCGCTCTCGATCCAGCGGGCTGACACCGTTTCCGAGAAAGCCGTCCGCCCGGATGAGTTCACGGGCATTCCAGTCGAGTCCGCCCCCGTCGTGCAGGTGCCGGCCTCGACGAATTACGAGGAATGCCTGGCCTGCCAGTAGCCAGTTAAGGCCCCAGGCCCCATTATCGGGGTCTGGGGCCCGTGGCCCCAGCGGACCCAGGGCAGAGCCCTGGCCGGGATCCAAGGGGCGGCGCCCCTTGGCCCTGTCCAATAAAAAACATAACTTCAAGGCCTTAAGACCATGAGCGAAAATCTGCCCGTCAAAATCGACCTGCTCACAGAAAACCCGGTGTACAAGCCGTTCCGCTACCCCTGGGCCTACGACGCCTGGTTGACGCAGCAGCGCGTGCATTGGCTGCCCGAGGAAGTGCCGCTCGCCGATGACGTGAAGGACTGGCACAAAAATCTCACTTTGGCCGAGCGCAACCTGCTCACGCAGATTTTCCGCTTCTTCACCCAGGCGGATGTCGAGGTGAACAACTGCTACATGAAGCAGTATTCCCAGGTGTTCAAACCCACCGAAGTGCTGATGATGCTCTCGGCCTTCTCGAACATCGAGACCATCCACATCGCCGCCTACTCGCATCTGCTCGACACCGTGGGCATGCCCGAGGTCGAATACACCGCGTTCCTTAAGTACAAGGAAATGAAGGATAAATACGACTTTATGCACGGCTTCTCGGTCGATAATAAGCATAACATCGCCAAAACCCTGGCCGCGTTCGGCGCCTTCACCGAGGGCCTGCAGCTGTTCGCCTCCTTCGCCATCCTGCTCAACTTCCCGCGCTTCAACAAAATGAAGGGCATGGGCCAGATCATCACCTGGTCGGTGCGCGACGAATCGCTGCATTGCGAGTCCATCATCAAGCTGTTCCGCACCTTCGTGCAGGAAAACCCGGAAATCTGGACCGAGGAACTGCGCCGCGACCTCTACCTGACTTGCGCCACCATCGTCGACCACGAGGACGCCTTTATCGACCTCGCCTTCGAACTGGGCGCCGTGGAGGGTCTGACCGCGGAAGAGGTGAAGCGCTACATCCGCTACATCGCCGATCGCCGCCTCACCCAGCTCGGCCTGAACGTGCTGTTCCACGTCGACAAAAACCCCCTACCCTGGCTGGACGAGATGCTGAACGCGGTGGAACACGCGAATTTCTTCGAAAACCGCTCCACCGAATACAGCAAGGCCTCCACCACCGGAAGTTGGGAAGACGCTTTCTCCGATTTTGCCGCCGCCGAGCCGGACGGCAGCTTGCCGGTACAATAAAATCCTGGCATCATTAACATCTATTAACCTTGAGGTTGTATTGGATAAACGTAACTAGCCGTAACTAGCTAAGTGCAATCAAAGGGTTGCCGCTTTTTCCGTAGCGCGGCACCTGTATTTATTCTAATAATCACCATATCTGGGGATGTTACCGCGTTCGGCCCGCCTAATTAGCAGATCGATCAGCGTCTTATTGGATTTGGCGGCTTTATTTTGGACTATCGCAACATGGCAAGTGTACCCGAGGACGACATAGAGACCCAGGTCAAGGCAGGCGCTGCGGTGCCACGCTATAGCCGTCGTTTGTCCGATAAAATTCTCATCGCCTTCCACCACGCCTGCGACCAGGGCGACTATGAAATCGCCGAACAGTTGCTGCGTATTCTGGAAGCCATGTTGACCCGCCGCACCGTGCCGCCGGATGCCAACCGCCGTAAAAGCATCGAGAGCCTGGTGGCCGCGCATGAGCGCCTCTGGCACCTGCGCCATCCGGAAAAGAAGTTCGGCTGAACCCAGTTCGACTAAACCCAGCCGGAGTCAGGTAATTATTTTCTCGTAGCTTTCGTCACCGCCAAGATGAAACGCCAGCCCGGACCACTGGGCAAACTGGTCGTACCACACGCTTAAATGCAGTTTGCCCGTAACATCGAAGCGCTGCGCCACAATAAACCCGTTCCCGGCTCCAGTCCCGGCAGTGGGCAGCTTGCTCCAGCCCGCGGAGTTCACAATCGCCGGATAGCAATGCGCGGTCTGCACGTTGATGATCGTGCCGTTCAGCATCGCCTTGTTCCAATAGGTCAAGGGCATGCTGTCCGGCGGCGCAGTATATTCCGGGTAACTCTTTGCCGGGTAGGTGTGGTTGACCCCCACCACATCGTAACCGGCGGCGGTTTTATGCGCATGCACCTCAAGCTGGGTGCCGTTGTCGTTCACCTGGCTCTCCAGGCTCTGGAACACGCCGCCCGACCACCGTTCCGTCACGGTGGCACCATAGCGGAACACCGTAATCCCGGCGAACGTCACCAGCAGAGCTATGTTGATATCCACCACCAGCTCATCGCCGCTACGGGTGAAACGCAGATGGTGTTCGCCAATCGGCGTGCCATTGCGCAGCACCTGAAATGCCATCTGCCCCCCCGGCGGCACGGGCAACGCCTCTGCGAACACCGGCCCCGTCATGGCCATCGCCGTGGCTCCCGTTAAAAACCGCCGCCGTTCCATCCTTAGTCCCACCTCTCCGGTGAAAATTATCTAGCATCCGATCACTTCCGGCTGCTTGAATATACGATGAAGCTTGAGCCTCGGATCAGCCGCCGCAGGGCGTTCTCGCTAAAACCGCTTCCGCCCGTTGGATAGGGGCGACATCCACAACTTGCCATGGCAGAATACCAATATGCATCAGCTGATTCTACTCCGTCACGCCAAAGCGGCCCCTGAGAACTCCGCTCCCTCGGACCACGACCGCCCCCTGACGGACGCCGGCCGCCAAGCCGCCACCGCCATAGCCCATGCCATGCGCAAAGCCGGGCTGGCGCCGGATGTCGTGCTGGTTTCCACCGCATTGCGCACACAGGAGACCTTCGCGGCGCTGGAAGCCGCCGGCGTGTGGGATGAATGGCCGAATATGGATTCCCTGCCCGCTTTGTACATGGCCACCCCCAACCAAATCCGCGACCTACTGCGCGACCTGCCGGAAACCGTGCGCAGCGCGCTGGTGATCGGCCATAATCCGGGGCTGCACGAACTCGCCGTGTCGCTGGCCGGCCCATCCAGCTCCAAACCGGACCTGGTCCGCCTGACCGATGGCTTCCCCACCGCCGCCCTGGCCGAATTTCTCGTCACCAGCCCCTGGCGGCGCCTGGGCGCACGCGGGGCCAGCCTGCAACGCTTCATCAAACCGGCTGATATCGTCTGAGGCGCTTGTCTGACACACTCGTCCGGCGGTCCACCTCACGCGCGGCCACGCGCAAGCAACAGGACAGCGATGCGGCCAGAATGCTGCAACCGCGAATGCCCGACTTTACATATGACGCATGATTTAATAACGCTCTCTTAGTCAGCGCCATGCCAGGCTATTCTATCTTATTCGAACGCTCCCTCGAACCAATCAGAAGGTGAATCCGCATGCCTCATTCCGCAACCAGCAAGCAGGCCGGCACAGCGTCGCTGACCCATGACGGCAAAACGGCCACCCTGCCCGTTCTGACAGGTTCTCTCGGCCCCGCCTGCGTCGACATCCGTAAGCTCCAGAACGACCTGGGTATCTTCACATTCGACCCCAGCTACGGCGCCACCGCCTCGTGTGAAAGCTCCATCACCTACATCGACGGCGATGAAGGCATTCTGCTGTATCGCGGCTACCCGATCGAGCAGCTGGCGGAAAAATCCACCTTCCTCGAAGTCGCCTACCTGCTCCTCTTCGGCAGCCTGCCAACCACGACCGAGTTGAACAATTTCACCAACGGCGTGACCAAACACACCATGCTGCACGAGCAGATCCGCCGCTTCTGGGATGGTTTCCGCCGCGATGCCCACCCGATGGCCATGCTCTGCTCCGTCGTCGGCGCCATGTCCGCCTTCTACCCGGACAGCATCGACACCCAAGACCCCCGCCAACGCGAAATCAGCGCCTACCGGATGATCGCGAAAATCCCGACCATCACCGCCTGGGCCCATAAGTACAATGTCGGCCAGCCGCTGATCTACCCGCGCAACGATCTGACCTACTCGGAAAACTTCCTGCATATGTTCCACGCCGTCCCGGCCGAACCCTATGTGCAGAACCCGATCCTCACCCGCGCGATGGACCGCATTTTCATCCTGCACGCCGACCATGAGCAGAACGCCTCCACCTCCACGGTGCGCCTAGCCGGCTCCACTGGCGCCAACCCGTTTGCCTGCATCGCCGCCGGCATCGCCTCCCTCTGGGGCCCCGCGCACGGCGGCGCCAACGAGGCCGTGCTGAAAATGCTCGCCGAAATCGGCCATAAGGATAACATCCCGGCCTTCATCGCGCAGGTGAAAGACAAAAACAGCAACGTCAAACTCATGGGCTTCGGCCACCGGGTTTACAAAAACTTCGACCCGCGCGCCAAAATCATGCAGGCCACCTGCTACGAAGTCCTCGAAGCCCTGGGGATCAAGGACGAGCCCATGCTCGACCTCGCCATGGAACTGGAAAAGATCGCGTTGGAAGACGAATACTTCGTCTCCCGCAAGCTCTACCCGAACGTTGATTTCTATTCGGGCATCATTCTCAAGGCGATGGGCTTCCCCACCACCATGTTCACCCCCATCTTCGCCCTGGCCCGCACCGTCGGCTGGATCAGCCAGTGGATGGAAATGATCGAAGACCCGCAACAGCGCATCGGGCGCCCGCGCCAGATCTACACCGGCGCCCCCGCCCGCGACTATACGCCCATCGACCAACGGGGTTGATGCGCGGTTTCACCGTTGAAAAAGGCCAGGGGGATAAACTCCCCCTGGCCTTTGTTTTTTAAATGCCCCCGCACCACAAATCCCGCCTGGCGGACAACCCCTGGCGCAACCTGCTGGGCGGTACGCTCTACCTGCTGCTGGTCATCACGCTGTCCACATGCGCCTTTGTCCATAACGGCTGGACCTGGAGCGAGTCATTTTACTTTGTTATCAACACAGTATTCCTCGTTGGTTACGGCGAGGTGCATCCGATCCAAACACCTGAACTCCTCACCATCACCATTTCCACCATTATTCTGGGCTGGCTCGGCATCACTTTCCTCGCCGCCGCCTTCGTCCAATTCATTACGTTCACACAAATTCAGCAATTGCTGGGGGTCAAGCGGATGAAGTCGCAGATTGATAAAATGAGCGGCCATGTGATCATCTGCGGCTACGGCCGGATCGGCCAGATGCTGACCGGTGAGCTACGCGCCGGCGGGGCGGATTTTATCATCGTCGACCGTGACGAGGCGCGTCTGGCCGAGGCCGCGGCCCATGGCCACCTCACCTGGGCAGGGGATGCCACCGACGAGAGTGTTTTGGAGGCTGTCGGCATACGGCGCGCCCGCGCATTGGCCAGCGTGGTGCCAAACGACGCCGTGAACGTTTTCATCACCCTCTCCGCGCGCAACCTCAACAAAAACCTGGAAATCATCGCCCGCGGCGAGGCCACCAGCACCAAGAGCAAGCTGCTCCAGGCCGGCGCCAACTCCGTGGTGGAACCCACCCATATCGGCGCCGAGCGCATCGCTCAGCTTATCCTCTACCCCCGCACGTCGAGCTTTACCGATGGTTCCTCGCGCATGCGCACGTTTAGCGCTGGCCTGCGCACGCTCGGACTGGAACTCGAAGTAATGGCCGTGGCCGCCAACTCTCCGCTCGCGGGCACCACCATCGAAAAAGCCGAACACGAAGCCATCGGCAGCCTGTTCATCATCGCCATCAACCGCAAAAACGGCGAAACCCTCACCCGCCCCGACCCGTCAACGGTCATCGAACCCGGCGACGGCGTTGTCGTCATCACCCGCGCCGGGCGGAGCACGCCAAAAATCAGCTAAACGCCCCCTCGCCCCTTTAATATCGTCAACAATCGATCTATATATCGTCACATGACGATGAACGACGTAGACGCCGAGACCTTCGACGAGACCCTGAAAGCCCTGGCTAATCCGGTGCGCCGCAAAATCCTCGCGCAAATGAAGGAGCCGGAGAAAAATTTCCCCGGCCAGGAGCATTCATACGAGCTTGGCGTCTGCGCCGGTAAAATCGACGACGCCTGCGGCCTCTCCCAATCCACCGTCTCAGCGCATCTGGCGGTGCTGCTCCAGGCCGGGCTCGTCACCACCCACCGCGTCGGCCAATGGATTTTCTACAGACGCAACGAACCCGCGATCACCGCCTTTCTGGCGCGGCTAAGCCAAACCATCTAATTCCAGCCAATCCAAGGAGTCCCCATGCCCACTTTGTTCGACCCCCTAATACTCGGCGGCCTCACCCTGCCCAACCGCATCATCATGGCTCCGCTCACCCGTTCGCGCTCCGGCGCCTCGCGCGTGCCCAACGCGCTGATGGCGGAATACTACGCGCAGCGCGCCACCGCCGGGCTGATCATTTCCGAGGCCACCTCAGTCTGTCCGCAAGGTGTGGGCTATGCCGATACGCCCGGCCTATGGTCCGACGAGCAGGTGCAGGGCTGGAAGCTGGTCACCAAGGCGGTGCATGCGGCAGGCGGGCGCATTTTCGCCCAGCTCTGGCATGTCGGCCGCATTTCCGCGCCGATGTTCCTCAACGGTGAACTCCCCGTTGCCCCCAGCGCCATCGCCGCCGCCGGCCATGTCAGCCTGGTCCGCCCCAAGCAGGAACACGTCACCCCGCGCGCGCTTGATATCGATGAAATCCCCGGCGTGGTGGAAGCCTACCGCAAGGCGGCAATGAACGCGCAGATGGCCGGGTTTGACGGCGTGGAGCTGCACGGCGCCAACGGCTACCTGCTCGACCAGTTTTTGCAGGACGGCAGCAACCACCGCACCGACGAATACGGTGGCTCGATCAAAAACCGCGCCCGGCTGATGCTCGAAGTCACCGACGCCGTCACCTCCGTGTGGGAAGCCGACCAGGTCGGCATGCACCTCGCCCCGCGCATGGACAGCAATGGTGCGGGCGATTCAGATCCGCTGGCCACTTTCAGCTATGTAGCGGCTGAACTGGGTGAGCGCGGCCTCGCCTTCATCTGCGCCCGCGAATACCAGGGGCCGGATTCACTCGGCCCCCGCCTGAAAAAGATTTTCGGCGGCACCTTCATCGCCAACGAGAATTTTACCTTGCAAACCGCCCAGGCCGTGCTCGCCGCCGGCGACGCCGATGCCGTCGCCTGGGGCAAGCTGTTCATCGCCACCCCGGACCTGGTGGCGCGCTTCAAATCCGGCGCCCCGCTCAACGAGCCCAACACGTCGGCCTTCTACGCCGGCGGCGCCGAAGGCTACACCGACTACCCGGCGCTGGAATCCGCGCTGGCTTAAACTGTTTAGGGTGGCGTCCCACACGCCACCCAGAGTCTGTTTCAAAACTCGCTCTGGTGAGTCAGTCGTCGTGGTTTTCGAGAACCGGCGCGCAGCGTACGTAAGTACGTGAGCACCGGAAGCGCAGAAAGCCGCGCCGAATGGCCGCCAGAGTAGAGTTTTCAAACAGACTCTAAAACAACTCCATCTCGCCGCCGGAGTGCTTGGTCCCCGGCAGATACCCCTCCAGCACCAGTTCCTCATAGCATTTCACCCGGTTGCGCCCGCTGTGCTTGGCCAGATACAGCGCTTCGTCCGCGCGCCCGAACGCCGCCGCCGAACTGTCGCCCGGCTGGATCATGCTGAACCCGACGCTCACCGTCACCCGCCCAACCTGCGGAAACTTCGCCTCCGCCACTGCGGCGCGGAAACAATCCAGCGCCACCCATGCCTCCTCCTGCGTCGTGTCTGGCAGCACCAGCAGAAATTCCTCCCCGCCAAAGCGAAACAACCCATCAATCCCGGCAAAGCACTCCGCCATCAACCGTGCCAGCAGAATCAGCACCTCGTCTCCATACGTATGGCCGAACTGGTCGTTGACCCGCTTGAAAAAATCCACGTCCACGACCGCGATGGCGGCATGCACGGCAGTTTCACAGACAATCTGCTTGAAGAACGCACTGTAGGTCCGCCGGTTCAACAATCCGGTCAGCTCGTCGCGGTCACCATAATCCAGCAATCCCAGATGGTTGCGGTAAACCCGCAGCAGCCCCTGCACAGTATGCTCCTGTATCCGCGCCAGCCGCGAGGGCCGCAGCAGCTGCATCAGCCCGATCACCTCACGCTCGTTACACAGCGGAAAAATATGGCGGGACATACCGTTCTCATCCTCCGGGCCACTTACGTAGCACCGGCCGGCATGGCACTCGCGCCATTCCTTCCGGGCCTCGTGCAAGCAAATCTCCCGCATCGGCCCTTCCCGCATCGGCAGCGACAGCCGCTCCCGCAGTTTTATCTCCGCCCCGTCCCCGGCCACACGCCAAAGCGACAGCCGCGACACTTCCGCCAGCTCAAAAATAACCCGTGCCAGCGCCGCCTCCAGAACATCTCTGTTCCGCAGATCAGTAAGGTCGGCAACGGTATCGATCAGTTCTGTCATGAGGCCACGCCAGCTTCCCATGAAAAACTTAAAGACCGGACAACAACCGCGCAAACACGTCTTCCATGCGATAGCAGCCATGGCGCTGCACGCGGTTGGTTGGTATAGACCGAGCCTGTTAAATTTCTGAAGGTTACAAAATGGCCCGCCGCCGGCAGCTCTACGAAGGCAAAGCAAAAATCCTGTTCGAAGGTCCCGAACCCGGCACCCTCGTGCAATATTTCAAGGATGACGCCACCGCGTTCAACGCCCAGAAAAAGGGCACCATCACCGGCAAGGGCGTGCTGAATAACCGTATCAGCGAGTTCCTGATGCTCAAGCTGGCGGAAATCAACATCCCCACGCACTTCATCCGCCGCCTCAACATGCGCGAGCAACTTATTAAAGAAGTTGAGATTATCCCTATCGAGGTCGTGGTCCGCAACGTCGCCGCCGGCAGCCTGTCGCAGCGCCTTGGCATCCCCGAGGGCACCCGCCTGCCGCGCTCGATCGTGGAATATTACTACAAAAACGACCAGCTCAACGACCCGATGGTCGCCGAGGAGCACATCACCGCCTTCGGCTGGGCCACCCCGCCGGACATGGACGACATTGTGCACCTCACCCTGCGCATCAACGATTTCCTCACCGGCCTGTTCCTCGGCGTCGGCATCACGCTGGTCGACTTCAAAATCGAATTCGGCCGCCTGTACGAGAACGAGGACATGCGAATCGTCCTGGCCGACGAGATCAGCCCCGATAACTGCCGCCTGTGGGATTCCAAGACCAACGAAAAGATGGACAAGGACCGCTTCCGCCGCGACCTTGGCAAAATCGAGGAAGCCTACCAGGAAGTCGCCCGCCGCCTCGGCATTCTGCCCGAAGCCGGCACCCGCGACATGAAGGGCCCGGAGATGATGCAATGAAGGCTGTTGTTACCGTCATGCTGAAAAACGGCGTACTGGACCCCCAAGGCAAAGCCATCGGCCACGCCCTGAACAATCTGGGCTTCGCCCAGGTTGGCGAAGTCCGCGCCGGCAAAATCATCGAACTTGAACTCGCCGAAACCGACCCCGCCGCAGCACAAGCCGCGGCCGAGGAAATGGCCAAAAAGCTCCTGGCCAATACCGTGATCGAAAGCTATTCCGTCGCCATCGCTTAAACCGCCCGAACGGAACGACTAAAAAGCCGGAATAATGTGGGCATCATTCCGGCTTTTTAGTCAGGCAGCCCGGACAGCAATTCCATCCGCCATGGACAAACCGGCACCATCCGCCGCGCGGCGTACTTCCACCACCCCGGCGCAGCCTTCCGGCAACACAAACTCAAACCCCTGATACCCGTTGCCATGCCCCGCCGCGCGCACATCCTCGCGATACAAATTCGCCAGCACCCGGCCAACCCGCGTTCCACTCACGCAAACATCCAGGCAAACCGGCACTTCGGGCGCCAGAACATCCTGTGCCCAGCCCCGCACCAGCAACGGTCCCGCCTCATCCACAAACCCGCGCAACGGGCCATTCTCCGCCACCGGCACCACAACCCCGGCCCGGCGCGCAATGCGCTCCCAAATGGCCTGCAAGTAAAACCCGCCGTCCACGCGCGGCAGGCAGGCCGCCGCCGCCACTTCATCCTGCGAATACAACGCGTGAAATTCCGCCGCGTTCTGGAATCTGTCGCGACACCGCGCGTCCAAAAAGCTCTCCGCCGGGCAGTTTTCGGCAAAAATCACATCATGTTTTTCCAGCTCGACATGAAAATACGCAACGCGCTCCACCTCTGGCACCTGCACGATGCTCACGCCATTCACCAACCGCCGGGCGTAAATCAGCACCCCGCCCTCGCAGATCGCATGGTCCGGCGAGACGAACAGGTCGCGCGACGGCACGTTGAACGCCAGCGCATGCCGACGGATACGCACCGGCAGCGCCAGATGGTTGCCGGCAATGAACCGCCCTTCATAATCGCGCCGCCCGATCCATTTAACCGCCGAAAAACCACCATGCATCGACTTCACCAGATCGCCGATGCGTAACTCTTCCACCGGAATTTTGCCGCCTGGCGTGCGTATGCGCGTGCCAGCGCAGAAACAAGGGGCCGAATCGGTGGTAATGGTGGTGTTGGTGCCGTCGGTGGTAACGGTGAAATCAGCGGTGGTGAAGCTGCCGGTGATGTCAATTGTTTCGCTACCGAGTTCCAACCCGGTGCCGGTGACGAAGTTTTTTGCAGTATCGGAAAACCCATCCAACACCAGCGTGTCGCCTACCGCGAGGCCCGTAATTGTCTGCCCCGCCGCCAGCGCCGCCGCTGTTCCCTCCAAAGTCCAAGCCGCGCCGGGAGCAAAACTGATACTGTCGAACCCTGAGAACGAGCCGCCCATATCGAGGCTGCCGGACGTACTGCCGGCGAGAACCAGTTCATCTCGCCCGCTGAGCGGCCCGTCACCGCCCACCGCCCCGATGAACACGGCCCCTGGTTCGACGACCAGCGTGCTGCTCTTAATCCGCAGCGCATAGCCGGATGTTGCGGAAGGACCGCTGCCCGCAGCCCCCCCGGCGATGGTTCCGGCGTTGATGATCAAATCCTCAAAACCACCCACGCCGTAACCGCCATTTGCGTTAATCGTACCGCCCGCGCCGCCGGATATGATGCCGGTATTGATGAACGTATTATACGCCGCAAAATAAACGCCCGCCTCGCCCTGGCCGCCTGTGATTCTGCCGCTGTTGTCGATCAAGACATCAGAGGCGCTTACAAGCAGGATGCCGTCGGAACTCCCATACTCATTCAGCAAAACCGGCGGCTGGAGCGCCGTTGCGCCATAGATGGCGCCCATGTTCGTTACCGTGACGGCGCGGAAACCTATCAGCAAACCCGCGCCTAAATATTTTTCCGGCTGCGCCATTATCGTGCCGGTGCTGGTAATGGTGAACGGCGATCCATAAACGGGGTTATCGAGATAAAGCCCATGGCTGATGCTGGTGGAGAGGGTATCGACGACCGGCGCCACCGCAAGCGTGGTGTTACCGCCGGACGTGGTTTCCACAATACCTGTCCCGGCGCCAAAGCTGCCTGCGATATCCAGGGTGACGTTGGGGCCGCCGAAAGTGGACAGCACCAAACCAATGCCCGGGGTAAAAGCCGCACCTACTTCGCTGAAGCCGTCGAGGACGATGGTGTCACCCAGGGTGAAGCCGGTGATGGACTGTCCCGCCGCCAATTCCGCCGCGGTGCCGCCCAGCGTCCAGGCGGCCCCTGGGTCGAACTGGATCACGCCAAGGCCGAAGAAAGACTCGCTCACATCGAGACTGCCGCCATTACCGGCCAGCGCTAGCGTTAAACTATCGGGCGATGCGCTGATTGAGCCATTGATCTTTGCCCCCGGCTCCAGCTTCAGCACGGCATTGCCACCAAGTTCAACATTGCCGTTGATCGGCCCTGAATCCGTGACATACACAGGTTCGGTATAAGGGGTGCCCAGGGTAACCCCGCCGTCGATCGTACCCGTATTGACCAGACTGACAGAACCCGTGATGACATAGTAGCCGTTGGGGCCATCAATCGAGGCTATGGTAGTCGTGATGGGGCCACCGATCATACCTGAATTGACGAGCGTACCCGAGACAAATCTGACGCCGTTGGCAACTGAGCCATAATTGTTGAGTTGCCCTTTATACAGTACGATGCCCGGTTGGGTACCGCTGTAAAGGCCGGGCATGGAAACAAGACCGGTGTTGATGAGCGTTCCGCCCAAAATTTCAACGGCTTCGGGATAACCGACTTGGGAGGACGCTGAATGACTGCCTATCCGTATTTCGATTGTGCCAGAGTTGCTCAGCACGCCACCATGCAGCAGCGCAGCAGAACCTGCCCTATAAGAAAAGTTCAGGCCGGCGAATCCTCCTGAGAGCAAGCCTTCATTCACGAACGTTCCGCCAGTCATGTCGAGACCGGTGCTGATGTCTCCTCCAGTCACCGTGCCGGCATTGGTCATCATGCCGCCATATAGCTCCACACCATATTCGCCGGTAACAAAGTGACCAAGATCAAGTATGTATATGTCAGGACCACTGATGTAGCCAACATTGTAGTACGAGGAGCCGCCGCCTACCGTAACGGTGTTGAACACAGTTCCGGTGATCGTAATGCCCGACATTTTGCCACCCGCAATTCATTACGCCCTCACCCTACCGGCGCGCGGCCGCCTTGCACAGTAACATATTGCCCCCTCGCCGCTTCTCCGGCAGAACCGGCCCATGAAAGCAGGCATTCTTCTCTTCCCCGGCATCAACCGCGAGCGCGACATGGTGCTGGCCGTCCGCCAGTCTTTTGGCACCGAACCCAGGATCATCTGGCACAAGGAGACCGACCTCTCCGGGCTGGACCTTGTCATCATCCCCGGCGGATTCTCCTTCGGCGACTACCTGCGCTGCGGCGCCATGGCGGCGCAAAGCCCGGTGATGCAGGCGGTGAAAACCCACGCCGCGCGCGGCGGCTACGTGCTCGGCGTGTGCAACGGCTTCCAGATCCTCACCGAATCCGGCCTGCTCCCCGGCGCCCTGCTGCGCAACGCGGGATTACGGTTTCTCTCCATGGACACCCTACTGAAGGTCGAGCGCAACGACACCGTGTTCACCTCCAAATACGGCAAAGGCGAAGTCTTCCGCGCCCCTATGGCCCATGGCGACGGCAATTACACCGCCGATGACGCCACGCTCGACCGCCTCGAAGGCGAAGGCCTGGTCGCTTTCCGCTACCATGACGAAAACCGCAACGGCTCGGCCCGCGCCATCGCCGGCATCTACTCGCCCAATCTGCGCGTGCTCGGCCTCATGCCGCACCCGGAAGACCTGGTGGACCCGCTAATGGGCGGCACCGACGGCAAACCCCTCTTTGACTCACTGGCAGCAGCATGACTGAAGTAAACGCCACCCTCGCCAAATCCTTCGGCCTCAACGCCGAGGAATACGCCAAAGTTATAGAAATCATGGGCCGCACGCCCAGCTTCACGGAACTCGGCATTTTCTCCGTCATGTGGTCGGAGCATTGCTCCTACAAATCCTCCCGCGTCTGGCTGAAGGAACTCCCGACCAAAGCCCCCTGGGTCATCCACGGCCCAGGCGAGAACGCCGGCGTCATCGACATCGGCGAGGGCATGGCCGCGATTTTCAAAATGGAATCGCATAACCACCCCAGCTTCATCGAGCCCTACCAGGGTGCGGCCACCGGCGTCGGCGGCATTTTGCGCGATGTGTTCACCATGGGTGCCCGCCCCATCGCCAACCTCAACGCCTTGCGTTTCGGCGATCCCGCCCTCCCCGTCACCAAGCGCGTGGTTGATGGCGTGGTCCGCGGCATCGGCGGCTACGGCAACTGCGTCGGCGTCCCCACCGTCGGCGGCGAGGTCAACTTCCACCCCGCCTATAATGGCAACCCGCTGGTCAACGCCATGACGGTCGGCATCGCAGCACAGGACAAAATCTTCCTCTCCGCCGCCGCCGGCATCGGCAACCCGGTCGTCTACGTCGGCTCCAAAACCGGCCGCGACGGCATCCACGGCGCCACCATGGCCAGCACGGAATTTGACGCGTCCTCGGAGGAAAAACGCCCCACCGTGCAGGTCGGCGACCCGTTCACGGAAAAACTGCTCATCGAAGCCTGCCTGGAACTCATGCAGACCGACGCCATCGTCGCCATCCAGGACATGGGCGCGGCCGGCCTCACCTCCTCCTCGGTCGAAATGGCCGGCAAGGGTGGTGTCGGCATCGAACTCACGCTCGACAACGTCCCCCAGCGCGAAACCGGCATGACCGCCTATGAGATGATGCTCTCGGAAAGCCAGGAGCGCATGCTCCTCGTACTCAAACCCGAACGCTCCGAAATGGCCCGCGCCATCATCGAAAAATGGGACCTCGACTACGCCGTCATCGGCCACATCACCGGCACCGGCCGCATCGTCATCACCCACAAGGGCGTCATCGAAGCCGACATCCCCCTCGCCCCGCTGTCCGACGCCGCCCCCCTCTACCGCCGCCCCTACACCGAGACACCCAAACCCGCCCCGCTCGGCCCCATCTCCTCCGACACCAGTCTCAGCACGGCGTTGCTCAAACTCATCGCTTGCCCGGACCTCTGTTCGCGCCGCTGGATTTTTGACCAGTACGACTCCACCGTCGGCGGCCAGACCGTCAAACGTCCCGCCGAGTCGGACGCCGCCATTGTCCGCCTGGAAGGCACCAACCGCGCGCTCGCCATCACCACCGACTGCACACCCCGCTACTGTGTGGCCGACCCGGAACAAGGCGGCGCGCAAGCCGTGGCCGAAGCCTGGCGCAACATCACCGCCACCGGCGCCACGCCGCTGGCGGTCACTGACAACATGAACTTCGGCAACCCGGAAAAGCCGGAAATCATGGGCCAGTTCGTCGGCGCCATCAAAGGCATGGCCGCCGCCTGCATCGCGCTGGATTTCCCCGTCGTCTCCGGCAACGTCTCGCTGTACAATGAGACCGAGGGCAAAGGCATCCTCCCCACCCCCGCCATCGGCGCCGTCGGCGTGCTGGAAGACGCCTCCCTCGCCCGCGGCATCGCCATCGCCCCCGGCCAGGACCTGGTGCTCATAGGCGCCACCACCGGCGAACTCGGCCGTTCCATTTGGTTGCGTGAAATCTGCGGCCTGGAGACCGGCGCCCCGCCGCTGGTGGACCTCGCCGCCGAACGCGCCAACGGCGATTTCGTCCGCGAGCAAATCCTCGCCGGCAAAATCGCCGCCTGCCATGACCTCTCCGACGGCGGCCTGCTCGTCGCGGTCACCGAAATGGCGCTGGCCAGCAACACCGGCGCCGACGTCACCCAGGTGGACACCTCGCATGCCTTCTGCTTCGGCGAAGACCAGGCCCGCTACATCCTGGCGGTCGAGGACGCCGAGGTTTTGCTCACCGCCGCCTTCGCCGCCGGCATCCCCGCGCAAAAAATTGGCCACACCACCATCGACGAATGTTTGACTCTGCCCGGCGGCGTCGCCATATCGTTGACTGTACTGCGCGACGCCAACGAGGGGTTTTTCCCAACCTGGTTCGCCTGAAGGATACAAGACATGGCCATGCCAGCTAGCGAAATCGAAGCCCTGATCAAGTCCGCATTCCCGGACGCGGTCATCACAATCGAAGACCTTGCCGGTGATAACGACCATTTCGCCGCCACGGTCATCTCCGAGGCGTTTCGCGGAGTTTCCCGCGTGCGCCAGCACCAGATGGTCTACGCGGCACTTCAGGGCAACATGGGCGGCGCGCTCCATGCCTTGGCTTTGCAAACCGCAGCCCCCGATTAAGGAAAATTACCGCCCATGACCGACCCCGTTTTCATTGAAATTCAGTCGCATATCGAGTCTTCCCCTGTCCTGCTCTTCATGAAGGGCACGCCGCTGTTCCCGCAATGCGGCTTTTCCGCCCGCGTCGTGCAAATCCTCAAGCACTCCGGCGTCACCTTCAAAACCGTCAACGTGCTGGAAAACCCGGAAATCCGTGACGGCATCAAAAGCTTCAGCAACTGGCCGACCATTCCCCAGCTCTACGTCCTGGGCGAGTTCGTCGGCGGCTGCGACATCGTGACCGAGATGTACCAGACCGGCGAACTGGAAGCCCTGCTGAACGAAAAAGGCATCGCGCAAGACAGCGCCGCCTGATGTTTTAGCGCATCACCCCGCGATGCGCTTTGCCTTCGTCACCGACGAACTCCCCAGGCCCGGCACCGCCGGTCATCTGGCGCTGAACTTCGCCATCATCGAATGGCTGCGCGGCCTGGGGCATGAGGTTGAAGTGGTGCTTGTGGGCCGCCGGCTGCCCCGGCCGGTGGAACGCTACGGTCTGGTGACCGTCGCCGGACCGCACATCCACAGTTTCGGCGGCTACATCGTGGCCAGTTTCCCGCGTGCCCTGGCCAGCAGCGTGGGGCACACGCTGCTCCGCCGCCTCCCCCCCTCCCTGGCCACCAAACTCCGCAACCGCCGCCATGGCGCTGACACAGTGCTCGGCAGCTTCACCTCCGCCGCCGACGCCGCCTGGTGCGCCCGCCACTGCGCCAAAAACCCGCCGGACGCCGTGCTGGTCGACACCATCTTCCGCACCCCCATCCTGGCCGCCCCCGGTCTCGCCAACCTCAACAGCGTGCTCATCACGCATGATCTGTTCCACCGCCGCCACCGCGCCATGCGTAGCGCCGGCTACAGCGTGCAACCCGAACACCTCAGCCGCGAGGATGAAGCCGCACTCGCCGCCACCGCGCGCCACATCGCCGCCATCCAGCCCGAGGAAGCCAAAATCCTCACCGCCATGTGCCCGGACCGCGACGTCTTCCTGCTCCCCATGCCGGCCACCCCCGCCCCGCCCCCGCCGGGCACCGCCAAACTCCCCCACCGCCTGGTCTTCATCGGCAGCGCCTCGCTGCCAAACCTTGACGGCCTGCGCTGGTTTTTCACCGAAGTCTGGCCCCGCCTGCGCGGCCGGGGCGTCACCTTGGACCTCATCGGTGACTGCGGCCCCGCCCTGCGCTTGGTGCCAGAAGGCGTCACCCGCCTCGGCCGCGTGAACAACATCGCCCCCCTGCTCCACCGTGCAGCACTCGCCATCGCCCCTCTGCGCGTCGGCTCGGGTCTCAAAATCAAACTGCTCGACTACGCCCGCCACGGCCTGCTCACCATCGCCACCCCCGCCAGCCTGGAAGGTTTCGCGCACGATCCCGACAGCCCTTTCATCGAGGCCAAAACGCCCGAGGCTTTCGCCCGCGCCATCATCAAACAACTAAAATCCCCGCCGCCGCCCGATGCCGCCCTGGCCTACATCGCCAGCCACTACGGTCCCGGCCCCAGTTTCGCCGGCCTCGCCCAGGCGCTGTTGCCGCAAAAGGGTCACGCAACCTTACCCGCCGTCTAACGGCAACCTCGGCCCCCCACCGGCGCTTTTTTACCTCCGCTCTATCGGATTCACCCCCAATTCTTTGCCTAAATATATAAAAATAACGTTTTCCTCTCTTTAACTTTCTCCGGTGCAGTTTCCCGCCATGACCAGCACCGCCCCCATGCCGCACGCATCAAACTCCCCCGCTGAGCTCCTCGCGGACAGGCAAGCGGACACGCAAGTGAACGCGCAGACCCCCGCCGCGCACACCGCGCGCGAGCTGCGCCAGCGCACCGCCCGCCGTGAAGTCACCGAGCGCCGCCGCACGACCCAGCACCTGCGCCAGGCGCTCGTCACCGGCGGCCTCAAGCTGCACTACCAACCCCTGGTCTCGCTGCAATCGGGCTTCATCCGCGGCGCCGAGGCCATCGTCCGCCTGCAACACAGCCGCCGCGGCCTCATCGCCGCCGCCAACTTCATGCCCATCGCCGAGCGCTCGGACCTCATCACCGACATCGGCGGCTGGATGCTGCATCAGGCCTGCACCGAAGCCGCCGCGTGGCCCGGTACCCTGTCAGTCGCCCTCAACCTCTCTCAGCGCCACGTGCAAAGCGGCCGGCTGGTCCGCCAGCTCCTGGAATGCCTCAGCGCCTCCGGCCTGTCCCCAGACCGCCTGGAACTGGAACTCTCCGAAGCCATGCTGATCGACGACAACGACGACACCGTGTTTTCCCTCAAAGCCCTGCAAGGCCTGGGCGTACGCATGGCGCTCAACAATTTCGGCACCGGCTACGCCAGTCTCAGCGCCCTCAAGCGCCTGCCCATCACCACCCTGCGGCTGGACCGCACCCTCATCCATAACCTCGATGAAGGCACCGGCACCGCCATCGTCCAGGCCGCCATCAACGCCGGCCACGCGCTCGGCTGCGCCGTGCTGGCTGACGGCGTGGAGTGCGAATCGCAGTTCCAACGCCTCACCGAAATCGGCTGCGACGAAGGCCAGGGCCCCTATTTCAACCAGCCCATCACCGCCGCTGAAATCGCCGCCATGCTCGCCCCAGGCTAACCGCCTTCCACTCTTCCCCGGCTTTGGGCATAAGAGCCCCATGACCACAGACCCCGCCGAAAAAGCGATTCTCTCCCTGCTGACCGGCAAGGACGCGCAAAAATCCATCTCCCCCACCGATGCCGCCCGCGCCCTGGCCGGCAACCCGCCCGGCGAGGCATGGCGCGCCAGTCTCTCGCCCATCCGCCTCGCGGCCCAGCGTCTCGCCAAAGCCGGCGTCATCGAGCTGCTGCGCAAAGGCAAACCCGTCCCCCCGGCGGAAGCCCGCGGCGTCATCCGCCTGCGCCTCACCCAGGCTGAATAACCATGCGCCGCTCCATGACCAATTTCATCACCGGCTTCGCCGAGGCCTGGAGCCTTGCCAAACCCTATTTCGGTTCCGAGGAACGCTGGCGCGCCTACAGCCTGCTGGGCGCCGTCATCGGCCTCAACCTGCTGCTGGTTGCCCTCAATGTGGTCCTCACCTACTGGAACCGCGACTTCTTCAACGCCATCCAGGTCTATGACGAACCCACGGTTCTGCACCTGCTGTATTACTTCCTGGTGCCCATCAAGGGCTCCAGCCTGCCCATGCCCGGCTTTGCCCAACTGGTCGTGGTCTACATCCTCATCGCGGTATACGCCTTCTACCTCAACCAGATGCTGCAAATCCGCTGGCGGCAGTGGCTCACCACGCATTACGTTGAAAACTGGCTCTCCGACCGCGCCTATTACAACATCAGCCTGTCCCAGAGCCGCAGCGCCGTCATCGACAACCCGGATCAGCGTATCTCCGAGGATCTGCGCGACCTCACCACCAACAGCCTGGCACTGGGCATGGATTTCATCACTAACGTCGTCACGCTGCTCAGCTTCGTCTTCGTGCTCTACGCCATCTCCGGCTCGATCAAACTCTTTGGCATCACCATCCCCGGCTACATGCTCTGGGTCGCCGTGCTCTATTCCATAGTCGGCACCTTCTTCACCCAGATCATCGGCCGCAAACTCGTGCCGCTCTCCTTCAACCAGCAACGCCTGGAAGCCGATTTCCGTTACAGCCTCGTCCGCGTGCGCGAAAACCCGGAAGCCATTGCCCTCTATCGCGGCGAAGCCGACGAACAAATCACACTCAACGAACGCTTCCAGGCCTTGCGGGATAATTTCTGGGCCATCATGCGCCGGACCAAACTGCTGAACTTCTTCACCATCGGCTTTACCCAGATCGCCAACATCTTTCCGCTCGTCGTCATCCTGCCGCGCTATTTCGCGAAGGCCATCGGCCTCGGCGGCCTGAGCCAAATTCCCATGGTCTTCGGCCAGGTCCAGGGCGCGCTCTCCTGGTTCGTCACCTCATACCCGGAACTCGTCACCTGGCGCGCCACCGTCTCGCGTCTTTACGGCTTCCGCGAAGCCGTCTCCGCCGCCCGCATCGCCAGCGCCGCCGGCCCGCAGCGTGGCACGCCCGGCGCCGCCCTCACGCTGGAAAACCTAACCCTCACCCTGCCGGACGGCCGCTGCCTGCTCGATCACGCCAGCCTCACCCTGCCCCCCGGCGAACCCATCATCCTCACCGGCCCCTCCGGCGCGGGTAAATCCACCCTGTTCCGCGCCATCGCCGGCATCTGGCCCTTCGGCCACGGCAGCGTCACCCCGCCCACCGGCACCATCCTCTTCCTGCCGCAAAAACCCTACTTCCCGCTCGGCAGCCTCAAACGCACCGTCACCTACCCCGCCATCGAACAAAACGTCGCCGACGATGCCGTCCGTACCGCCCTCACCGACGCCGGCCTGGAATCCCTCATCCCCCGCCTCCTCGATACCGACAACTGGAGCCTCATCCTCTCCGGCGGCGAACAACAGCGCCTCGCCATCGCCCGCGCCCTCATCACCAAACCAGACTGGCTCTTCCTCGACGAAGCAACCTCAGCCCTGGACGCCCCTTCCGTCACCAAAATCCAGGCAACCCTCAAAACAAAACTCCCGGCAACAACCATCGTCTCCATCAGCCACCACGCCACCATCGCCCCCACCCACCGCCACCTCACCCTGTCCGGCGGGGCCCTGGTTGATGCATAAACGGGAGGGGGTAAGCAAGACGAGGGGTGCAAAGCCCCCTCGTCTTGCTTACCCCCTCCCCGCTTTAAGTGACTGATTTAAAAGTCGCCCTGGTGAGCCGATGACGGGTGATTTTCGAGCACCGGAGCAGCGCGTACTTCAGTACGTGAGCCCGTTGCTTCGCGCGCTCGAACCAGTGGCGCGCACTCGCAACCGCAGAAAATCGCGCGTCAGGGGCCGCTAGGGTGGCTTTTAAATCAGTCACAAGGCCCTCATCCCGGCCATGCCGAACCGGCGCAGGGCGTCGGCGCGCATGGCGGCGAATTCGCCGCCGCTTTCGTCCTGCACGCCGGGTGGGGGGGTGAGGAGCATGGTGTCGGGGTGTGGGGTGGTGTCAGGTTCGTGCTCTTCGACGAAGCCTTCGGCTTTGAGTTTTAGCATATGGGCGAGCACGTTGCGTTGCGCGGCGGCTTTCAGGAAGGGGTCGGTTTTGTCGTAAAGTTTGGCGGAGAGTGCCGCGACGACCCACTCCTGTTGTTTCAGTTCGGCGAGGATGGTGCGTTCGCGGAACTGCCGGTGTTCGAGCAATTCGCGCACCAGCACGCGCGGGTCGGCCAGTAGCGGGCCGTGGCCGCCGAGGTAAACCACCTCGTCGCGCGCGAGCAGCAGTTCCAGCGAGCGATAATAGGCCAGCATATCGCCGTCTGGCGGGCTTACGATGGAGGACGACCAGGACATTACATGGTCACCGCTGAACAGTATTTTCGTGCCATCGGGCAGGAAGTGTTCAAAACACAAATGGTCCGCCGCATGGCCGGGGGTGTGCAACGCCGTCAGGCCGGCCACGGTTTCCCCGTCATCAAGCGCGATATCCGGCTCGAAACCTGCTTTTTCACTTATTTTATAGCTGGCAATCGGCGCCCCGGTGGCTTTCGCCAGGGCGGCGGCCGCTCCCCAATGGTCGCTATGCGTATGTGTGAGCACAATATGGCGGATCGGCGTACTTCCGGCCGCCGCCAGCACTTCCTGCACATGCTGCATATCCTTCGGCCCGGGGTCTATCACCACCAGCGCGTCATCCACCTCAATCAGGTATGTATTCGTCCCCTGATAGGTCATGACGCTGGGGTTGCGGGCGACAACACGCCGGATACCCGGCAAGACGGAAAGCGGGATGCCGCGTTGCGGCTCCGGTTCTGTTAAAAAAGGCATGGCGCATCATGCCTTGCAAACATCCATCCTGTAAACGGCAACACCCTACTTGAAGGAATACAGCAGCCCCAGCACAGCGAACACGCCGATCACACACAACACACCAAACACCGCCTCGGCAAATGTGGGGTTGGAGACCGGCTGCGACATCCGCCGCCGCCCGCCATAAGACGGCTGCACATTCACAGTCTCTAAATCTTTTATATTCATCATCTTACACCTCGAAACTTCGAAGCCACCCCGTCTTCTCCTGGCGGGGCTCCCTGGATCATCTCCGGCCGTAATTCTGCGCCCGAACTCCCCCAAAAAGCAACAAAAATACGTATATTGCGCCCCCCCGCCCCCGCCCTGTACGCTACCCCCATGACCACAGACCCAGACGCCCCCCTGCGCGCCTCCCTCAACCGCCACAAACTGTTCGCATCCTCACTGCTGGGGCTCATGGCCGCCCTCGCCGCCGGCACCTACGCGCTGCCCCCCAGCCTATGGACCACCCTCCTGCGCGACGCCGCCAAAGCCGGCTTCATCGGCGGCGTGGCGGACTGGTTCGCCGTCACAGCGCTATTCCGCCACCCGCTGGGCTTGCCCATCCCCCACACCGCCATCATCCCGGCGCAAAAGGAGCGCTTGGGCAACGCCCTGGGCCGTTTCGTCGCCAACCACGTGTTCACCGAGACCGACATCCGCAAATTCCTCGGCAACCTCGATTCGCCCGGCATCCTGCGCCACTTCCTCACCGACCCCACCGCCACCCACCCCGCCGCCGAGGCTCTGGCTGGCATGCTGCCCAAGCTCCTCGCCAGCATCGAGGACGGCCGCGCCCGCCGCCTGCTCGCCCGCATGCTGCCCAAACTCATCGGCGGCAAAGCGGCCGGCGTGGTCATCGCCCGCGCCCTCGGCGGCCTGGTTGAAGGCGGCCGCCACCAGGAAGTCTTTTCCTTTATCCTCAACCAATTGAAGGAAACCCTTACCGCGCGTGAGGAAGTCCTCCAGGCCGCCATCAAGGAACGTGTACGCGAACAAGGCGGCCGCCTCGTCGGCTGGGCCATTGGCGCCACCGTCGCCAAGCGCGTCCTCACCGCCGTTAACACCGAGCTGGAGCGCGTCAGCCCCGACAGCTCCGAAATGCGCGACGCCTTCGACGAATGGGTCCGCCATGAGATCACCCGCCTGGAAACCGACCCCGCCCACGCCGCCGAACTCGGCCGCGCCATGCAGGGCGTTCTGGCGCATGACACCGTACAAGCCTGGGCGTGGGATGTATGGGCCCGCCTGCGCCGCGCCCTGGAAGCCGACGCCGTCCTCCCCCACGGCCGCTCCGTCACGGTCATTGAAAGCGCGCTGGCCTCCCTGGGTGAAATCCTCGGCAAGGACGAAGCCGCTCGCGCCCGCGTCAACGCCGCGGTGGAAACCCTGGCCCTCAACCTCCTCCCCGCCGCCCAGTCCGAACTCGCCGCCTTCATCGGCCGCGTCATCGGCGCGTGGGACGCCGCCACCATCACCGACAAGCTGGAACTGCGCGTCGGCAAGGACCTGCAATACATCCGCGTCAACGGCACCCTGGTCGGCTTCATCCTCGGCGCCGCCATCAGCCTGGCCACCCTCGCCCTGCCCGGCGCACACTAAGGCGCCCCCGCATTGCGGATACCAGCCGCCACCCTTCTCCGCTTGTGACGCAAGGGCGGACTACGCTATGTGATGCCCCATGAAATACCTTGCCACGGCAATCATTTTGCTCATCCCCGCGCTCGCCGCCGCGGCCGGCGGCCCCGTGGCCCTCGGCAGCAACGGCGGCAAATTCGGCGACTGGACGGCCGCGATCTATGGCACCGGCGGCGCCAAAGTCTGCTACGCCTTCACCACCGCCCAAACCTCCAAGCCGGACATCCACAAGCGCGGCCCCGTCATGCTCACCGTCACCGAGCGCACCGGCAACCGCGACGAGGTGACTCTCAGCGCCGGCTACACCTACCCCGCCAAACCCACCGTCACCCTCACCATCGGCACCACCGCGATTGATTTCTACACCCAGGGCGGCACCGCCTTCACCAGCTCCGGCACGGACGCCGTCGCCGCCTTCAAAAACGGCGCCACCGCCGAGGCCGTTTCCAGCGGCCCGCACGGCCACCCCGTCACCGACGACTTTTCCCTCACCGGCTTCTCCGGCGCCTACAACGCGATTGCCAAAGCATGTCCATGAACGACCTCACCGCCGCTGACGCCGAGCGCATTCTCGCCAAAGCCGCCCTCTTCCCACCCCCCAGCAACACCTTGCCCGACGGCCGGACCGATCTCGTCGGCCTCTCGCGCGAGGAACTGCTCGCCACCGTGGCCGAGGCGGGTGAAGCCCCCTTCCGCGCCAAACAGCTCTGGCACTGGATCTACCACCAAGGCGTGCGCGACTTCTCCGCCATGAGCAGCATCGCCCGCCCGCTGCAGGAGAAATTCGCCGAGCGCTTCGTCATCAGCCGGCCCGAGGTCGCCCTCGACCAGCTCTCCAAAGACGAAACCCGCAAATTCCTCTTCAACTTCCGTGACAACGAGAAGGTCGAGACCGTCTACATCCCCGACCGCGTGGAAGATCGCGGCGCCGTCTGCATCTCATCCCAGGTCGGCTGCACCCTCTCCTGCCGCTTTTGCCACACCGGCACGCAAAAACTCGCCCGCAACCTCTCGTCGTCGGAAATCGTCGGCCAGTTCATGGCCGCGCGCGACGCCTACAAGGAATGGCCGAGCCCCAAAGGCGAAACCCCGCGCCTGCTCTCCACCATCGTCCTCATGGGCATGGGCGAACCGCTGTATAATTACGAGAACGTGGCCAAAGCCATGAAGATCGTCATGGACGGCGAAGGCATCGGCCTCTCGCGCCGCCGCATCACCCTCTCCACCTCCGGCGTCATCCCCATGATGGACAAGGCCGGCGCCGAACTCGGCGTCAACCTCGCCGTCTCCCTGCACGCCGTGCGCGACGATCTGCGCGACGAGCTGGTGCCGCTGAACCGCAAATACCCGATCAAAGACCTCATCGCCGCCTGCAAACGCTACCCCGGCGCCTCCAACGCGCGGCGCATCACTTTTGAGTACATCATGCTCAAAGGCATCAACGATTCCGAAACCGACGCCCGCGCCCTGGTCTACCTCATCGCCGGCCTGCCCGCGAAAGTGAACCTCATCCCCTTCAACCCCTGGCCCGGCAGCAAATACGAATCTTCTGGTCCGGCCGCCCTGCGCAAATTCGCCGACATCATCATGGAAGCCGGCTACGCCTCCCCCATCCGCACCCCCCGCGGCCAGGATATTTTGGCGGCTTGCGGACAGCTAAAAAGCCTGGTGCAACCGGCGGCGTAACCTGCGCCGCCAACTCAGGCCGCAGCCCGTAGGGCGGGTAAGCGTAAGCGCAACCCACCGATACCTCGCAAGCCGCCATCATCGCGACCCGCGCGAACCCCGACGCAGCAATCCATCTCCACTCCATCATGGTCATGCCCGTGCCCGCTGGCATCTCCTGTCATGGGGCTAATCGATCATTCAGGCAGCCCGCATGAATCACGCAAATCTCTGAACAGTTGCGCTTCTCCCGAAGATCCCGGCTTATAAATATCAGTATTGAACTGATCACCCTCCAGCGTCGATCGCGAAACTACAGACTGAGCCCGATCGAAGGTGAGGACCTCGTTGGGACCGCACTGATTCCGATACACCTCGCGAAGCAAGCGCATCAGAGCTCTGAAGCCACTTGTCTTATTGAGAACAAAGCCTTTACCGAAAGCATCCCATGCGTCAGGCCATTTCCACTTAACAGCTTTAAAAAATGCATCTATCGATTTTGCAATATCAATATCGCGTCCAGCTACAAACATACCACGAAAGATAAGCCGCTCTAGTTCATCGGCAGAGGGTTTGGGTATGACTTTCCCTCGCAGCAGTATATCACGATCAACTTTCGCATCGCGAGTAATGAGCGCGAGCAACGCCTCAACGAATTGCGATTGGGCAAGCGTTTCCTGATATCTACCGGGCGTCGCTACACCAAGCCGCTTGATGCGCTTATAGAACGGACTGGCTGAATCTGAATCGAATGCGACCGCGATTTCATGCGCAAGCCTTTGTGGACTTCTTGTCTTGGCAAGCGCGAATAGATCATAGGCTAAACTACGTCCGACCTTGTTCTGTTCAAGATTGACTGTCGAAAATATATTCGCCTGCTCCGCCAAGTCTGCTCCAACGAAAAAAACGACCGGCACTTCGAAAACGTCTCCCGTGAAACTTCTGAGGCCAGCAATCCTGTGCTGTCCATCAAGCACTCTAGCGATGTAGCGTATCGCCTTCGTAGGCTCATCGTCACCTTCACGGTAATTCCTAATTATGAGTTTCTTTTGATCCTCATCGTAATCTGCATAATCTGCGTCGATCGCGAGAATACACGCAGTAGGGAATGTTGCATCTATAAAATTTACATAATTATTGAGCTGAGAAACTCGGTTTCTATCTAATGGACGCTGAATGCCAAGATATCGCTCTACATCGCGTTCCTCTTCGATAACGCGCCTAACATCAAAGTCAGTGATGTGGACCAACATTTTGGAGTCTATAGAGCCGAAATAGAGGTCGCCAATCGGTTGACGTGCGCGTAAGGCGATTACATCAAGCACGATCTTATCGGGATCGACAGGATAGGAAAGATTAAGCGTCACGCTCGGCCTCCCACGTCTTAGCAAAGTCTGCAGTCTGTTCATGTGACGCCGAAACTGCACCACTGTTAAGCGCGAACTTGAGAGACAAAACGACATACGCGAATGTGAGCGACGCTATCAGGACAACAATCGACGCTGCGTTTAGCAAATTTTCATTGATTTGAACGTTATTTATATCACCCATTCTTCGAACGACGTATGATATAATAGCGACGGCCAGAATGAGAGATATCCAAACGGTAAGTGTCCCGCGTTCCGTAACACTCTGCTTTAATGCATCCGGTATCGTTTCGCTGATGTTGTGGCGAATATTATAAAGAGCCAACCCACAAACCGTCATAGCATATACCATCAACTCACCTCGACTTGCTACATCAAACAACTGAGCAGGTACTTGTTGCAGCGGTCGGGTATACAACGTAATGATAAACACAATTGGTATAGCGACAAATGCAAAGCCAACTGTCCAGAGGAGCTCTATCCGAGCGTGTTGTTTAGAAATTTCAGGACATACAACGAGTGTCTTTAATATGGGAAATTTCTCGAGCCGACTCTTAGACATGCTCATACGCCCACCATTGCCGAGTTAGTAATAAAAAGCTCTGTGGTCTTGCGCCTATTGCCCGACGCCGCAGCGATAATGCTCGCGCGAGCTATGGATTGAACCTCAAAAATAGGCTCGTAAAGTGCCTTTACTTCCGGATGGTCCGCATTGGTCGAAATTACCAGTACACCCCTTTTGGCCGCATCTTTTAGCGCACTCGCTAGACGCAGTTGATCGTCCCACCCAAAAATCTTCTGATTATATTTCACAAATCCGTTCATGTTGTGGGCAACAGTATAAGGCGGATCTGCGAAGACAACATCACCCCTTCCGGCCATCGAGATTGTGTCCGCAAAGTCGGAAGTTCTCAGCGTGGTCGCCTTAAGCGCTTGACTGACCTTCGAAAAATCGTCTGTCGGCAGTATTATCTGGGTCTTGGTACCGCGGGGAACGTTGAATTCGCCCTTGAGATTTACCCTATAGAGGCCGTTCCAGCAGGTTCGATTCAGATAAATGAAGCGAGCCGCCCGTCCGGCCGCAGATGAAGGCCGTTCCGCACGCACGTCATAATAGTACTTATCTGGCTCCCGGTTCGCGAGAACCTTCAACTCCCGCTCAACAATTTCATGCTGATCCCGCATCACCTCATAGCACTCAATTAGATCGTCGTTGGTGTCTGATAAGTGTGCCACTTGGGGTAGGTGGTCGAAGAAGATGGCTCCAGAACCTAGGAAGGGTTCAAAATACGTACCACGGCACTCGCGCAAATACGGGGTTAAAGCCGAAGAAAGCCAGCGCTTTCCGCCCGCCCACTTTAAGAACGGCAAAATTCCGCCAGTTCGTTTCGCCATATAATTCGCCCCTTTGAATTGGTGTATGGGGCATAAGCGTCGAAGATGTCTACCCTTTCCGGGCATCCATTCACCGGCTAGCGATAACCTAGTCTACTATTAATCGGCAGCTAAGACAGCTTTGGGCACTTTCATGGAAACGCCGTTTGCACAATTGCCACCTCACCCATCCCAAAACTCCCCCCTTGACTTAGATTGCATTTAGATATATCTAAATACTATCTAATCAAGGAGAAGACAAAAATTATGCATCCCAACCACACCCACCACCCCGGCTCCCGCCGTTTCGCCCACCCGGAGCACGACCACACCCCGCACACCCGCCACGGCCGCGGCGGCCGCATGGCGCGCTTTCTCGAACATGGCGATCTGCGCCTCCTCGTGCTGCACCTCATCGCCGAAAAACCCCGCCACGGCTACGAGATCATCAAAGCCATCGAGGACCTCGCCGGCGGCGCCTACACCCCCAGCCCCGGCGTCATCTACCCCACCCTCACCCTGCTCGAAGACCTCGCCCAGGTGGAAAGCACCGCCGAGGGCACCCGCAAGCTGTTCAACATCACCCCCACCGGCACATCCGCCTTGGCCGAGGCGCAACCAGCCATCGACACCTTGCTCGCCCGCCTCGCAATCATGCCGCCACCGGCAACCCCCATCCTGCGCGCCACGGAAAACCTGAAAACCGCTCTGCGCCTGAAACTCTCCGGCCCCGCGCGCACCATTGAAACCATCCGCAAAATCGCCGATTTGCTGGACGCCGTCACCCGCCAAATCGAGGACCTGTAAAACTCTTTAACCCAGAATCATTCCTTTTCCGACACGGACTCGCACAAATTGGGGTGCAAGTAAATAATTAACCCGCAATAACAACTTACTACAACACTTTCTTCACAAATGCTCCACGTGGAACACCCCCACCCCCGCACCGCCCCGGTTGGCGTTCCCCGCGCTTAATGCTACCGCGCCCATGTGAAGAAATTGAAGAAATTGAAGAAATTCTACAAATCCGCCACCGCCCGGGCCTTCTTCGCCTGGGCCGCCGCGCGCTACCTCACCCTGGTCGCGCGCACCCTGCGCTGGCGGGTGGAAGGCGAGGCCCATCTGCGCCTGATGGCCGGCGAAAAACCCCTCATCGTGGTTTTCTGGCACGAATCCCTACCCTCCATGCCCATCTTCTGGCTCCGCGCCAAACGCTTAGGCATGACCCGCCCCGCCGTGGTCCTCGCCAGCCAGCATCGTGACGGCCAGCTCATCGGCAAAGCCGTGCAACACATGGGCATCGGCCTCATCTCCGGCTCCTCCTCACACGGCGGCGCCGCCGGCCTGCGCGGCCTCGTCAAAGCCCTCGCCAACGGCGCGAACGTGGGCCTAACGCCGGACGGCCCGCGCGGCCCCCGCCGCACCGCCGCCCCCGGCGTCGCCCAACTCGCCAGCCTCAGCGGCGCGCAAATCCTCCCCTGCGGCGCGCTCACCTCGCGGGCCAAAACCCTCCGCTCGTGGGACAAAATGCGCATCCCGCTCCCCTTCGGCCGTGGCGTGCTCATCTGCGGCGCCCCCATCACCGTGCCGCGCGAAAACTGGCAATCCGGCGTCGAACAAGTCACCGCCGCCCTGAATGCCGCCATGGACCGCGCGGCGGAAATCCTATGATCCTGCCCCTCTACAACACCGCCATGCGCCTCGCCGCCCCCGCCCTGCGCCGCATGCTCACCAAGCGGATCATCAAGGGCAAGGAGGACCCCACCCGCCTGAACGAACGTTTCGGCATCGCCTCCGCGCCCCGCCCGGCCGGCACCACCCTCATCTGGTTCCACGCCGCCAGCGTGGGAGAAACCATGTCGGTCCTCCCCGTCATTCAAGCCCTCGCCGGCCGCGCCCAAGTCCTGCTCACCACCGGCACCCTCACCTCCGCCAAACTGGCCGCCGAACGCCTGCCGGCATTTGCCCGCCACCAGTTCGTCCCGCTGGACCACCCCGCTTGGGTGGACGCTTTCCTCACCCATTGGCACCCGGATGCCGCCGTATTCGTGGAAAGCGAAATCTGGCCCGGCATGCTCACCCAATGCGATGCGCGCGGCACTCCCCGCCTGCTCATCAACGCCCGCATCTCCGCCCGCTCGGCGGCAAAATGGCGCTGGCTGCCTAGCCTCGCGACCCGCCTGCTCGGCGGCTTCCGTGCCATCCATGCACAATCCCCCGGTGACGCCGCCAACCTGCGCGCTTTGGGCGTCGGCACCGTGCTGGAATGGGGCAACCTCAAATTCTTCGCCCCCAAACTCCCCGTTGACCCAGCCGCCTTGGCAACATTGCAGGCCCAAATCCCCGGCCCGCTCTGGCTCGCCGCCAGCACCCACCCCGGCGAGGAAGTTTTGCTCCTGCAAGCCCACGAAACCCTGCTGGCAGCCTACCCCAATCTCATCACCATCATCGTCCCCCGCCACCCCGAGCGCGGCGCGGAAGTCGCCGCCCTCGCCGCCGCCCCGCGCCGCAGCCAGAGGCAAGCCCCCCAGCCAGGCAAAATCTACGTCGCCGACACGCTGGGCGAACTCGGCCTGTTCTTCCGCGCCGCCCCTTTCGCCTTCATCGGCAATTCCCTGGTGGGTTTTGGCGGCCACAACGTCATCGAACCCGCCCTCCTGGGCCGCCCCGTCATCACCGGACCGCACAACGAAAACTTCGTAGAAGCCGCCGCCCGCATGCGCGAAGCCGGTGCCCTGGTGGAAGTGCAAGACGCCCCCAGCCTCGCCGCCGCCGCGAAAACCTGGCTGGATGACCCCGCCGCCGCAAACGCCGCCGGCGCCGCCGCCCAGTCCGCATTCAACGCGGCCGAAAACCTCCCCGCCCGGCTCGCTGGGCTAGCCCTGGCGGCAATACCATGAAATCCCCTGGCTTCTGGGCCAAACGCGGCATCCTGGCCTATGCCCTCGCCCCCCTCAGCGCCGTCACCGCCGTGCTCACCGCCCGGCGCATCGCCAAACCCGGCTTCAAACCAGGTTTAAAAGTAATCTGCGTCGGTAATGCCGGGGTCGGCGGTTCCGGCAAAACCACGGTGGTGCTGGATTTCCTCAACCGCCTGCATGGCCCCCGATTCGCCCTCACCCGCGGCTATGGCGGCCGTCTGGCCGGCCCGGTGCTGGTGGACCCAACCATCCACAACGCCGGGGATGTCGGCGACGAAGCCCTCCTGCTCGCCGCCGCCGCCCCCACCATCGTCTCGCGCGACCGCGCCGCCGGGGCCAAGCTGGCCCTGGCCGAAGGTGCATCCGTGGTGGTGATGGACGACGGGCTGCAAAACCCGGCCCTGGTGAAAACGCTCTCCGTCCTGGTCATCGACGGCGGCTACGGCTTTGGCAACGGCCTGCTGCTGCCTGCCGGCCCATTGCGTGAGCCCGTGGCCAAGGCCGCCGCCCGCTGCCAGGCGGCGGTGCTCATCGGCGCGGATGAAACCGGCGCGCTGGCTGCCCTGCCCCCCGCCCTGCCGGTGTTGCGCGCCGAACTGGTCCCCAGTTGCACCAAGAGCCTGGATAACCACCGGGTGCTCGCCTTTGCCGGCATCGGCCGGCCCGAGAAATTCTTCCACTCGGTGCTGTCCCTGGGCGCGGAGATTGTCTCCAAACATGCTTTCCCCGATCATCATGTGTACAGTGCACTCGATTCGGCACGGCTGCTGAACGAGGCATCGGAACTTGGGGTAACGCTGGTGACAACAGCAAAAGACTACGTGAAACTACCGGCGCCGCTGCGCGCGGCGAGCCTGGTGGTGGGCGTGCGCCTGCGCTGGGAAAACGAGGTGGCGTTGGAGGCATTGCTTAAATGAGCGACGTGAAACTGGCGCACCGGGCGGAAGCACTGCTGGTACGCTGCATGCTCAACCTGCTCCGCCGGCTGCCGCCCGCCACCGCCGCCAAGATCGCCGGCGGCGTGGCGCGTACCCTAGGGCCGCTGATCCCTGTTTCTAAAATCGCCGATAAAAACCTGCGCATGGCCATGCCGGAGCTGGATGCGGCGCCGCGGAAGAAAATTATTGCCGAGGTCTGGGAAAACCTCGGGCAGACCGTGGCGGAACTCACCCGCATCGGCGAACTGCACCAGACCGAGTCCGGCCCCGGCTATGTCGTTACCGGCTGGGAGGAACATGTCGCCCCCGCGTTGGCCAAGGGTGGCCCGGCGATTTTTTTCACCGGGCATATCGGCAACTGGGAAATCATCCCCCCCGCGGCCTTCTCGCGCGGTGTGGATATCGGCTTCATGTACCGCGCCGCCAGCAACAAACTGGTGGACGACATGATTCTCAGGCTGCGCGAGGCTAATTTTGGCCGGAAAATCATCATGTTCGCCAAGGGCGGCTCCGGTGCGCGGCAGGCCTATGCGCATCTGGCGCGCGGCGGGCACCTGGGCATGCTGGTGGACCAGAAGCTCGACAACGGTATTTCCGTGCCATTTTTTGGCATTCCGGCGATGACCGCTTCTGCCATGGCCAGCTTTGCCATCAAGTTCAAATGTCCGGTGCTGCCGGTGCATGTGGTGCGCATTGGCCCGGCACGGTTGCAGGTGATCTGCGACGCGCCAATGGTCATCCCCAATACCGGCGATAAGGATGCCGACGTGGCAACCATGACCGCCGATATGAACGGCATATTGGAACGCTGGATCCGCGAGAAGCCAGGCGCCTGGCTATGGCTGCACCGGCGCTGGCCGAAAGCCTTGTATAAATAGCCTGTGCTAATTGCCGCGCCACGCGGTAATATGACCGCATGGACTTCTGGCGCACCAAAAAACTATCCGAAATGACCAAGGCCGAGTGGGAATCACTCTGCGATGGCTGTGGACGCTGCTGCCTGCATAAACTGCGCGACGAGGATACCGACGAGGTGAGCTTCACCAATGTCGCCTGCCGCCTGCTGGACCTGAAAACCTCCCGCTGCTCGGATTACGCGAACCGGCGGGTGAAAATCCCCGATTGCGTGCAACTGACCCCGAAAAAGCTGAAAACCGTCGACTGGCTACCGCCCAGTTGCGCCTACCGCCGGCTGGAGGAAGGCAAGGACCTGCCAACCTGGCACCCGTTGATTACCGGCCGCGCTGAAAGTGTCGTCGAGGCCGGTGCTGGAGTCGCCGGGCGGGCGCTGAGCGAGCGGGACGCCGGGCCGCTGGAGCACCATATCGTCGAATGGCCCGGAAAACTGCCAAGGGTGCGGCGGTGAAAAGCAACGAGCTCATCACCGAGATGGTTCCGGTGCAGGGCGCGCTGACACAGGTCGCGTTCCGCCGTTCCGGCCGGGCGGCTAAAATCTCCTTGCGGATCGACCCGGCGCAGGGGGGGATTGTTATTACCCTGCCGCCGCGTGCCTCGCGCCGTGCCGGCCTGGCGCTGTTGCAGACGCACGAGGCCTGGGTGGTGGAAAAACTCGCCGCTTTGCCGCGCGCGCTGCCGTTTGTGCCCGGCGCGGTGGTGCCGGTGCATGGCCTGCCGCACATCATCCGCCCCACCGCCACCGGGCGCGGCGGTGCCTGGATCGAGGAGCATGAGATTCTGGTAACCGGCGAGCCGGAGTTTTTAAGCCGCCGGGTGAGTGATTGCCTGCGCCGCCTGGCCCGCCAGCAACTCACGGCCATGGCCGCCGAAAAGGCGAAACAGGCCGAGCTGACGCCCAAATGCGTGCGGGTGAAGGACACACGCTCGCGCTGGGGCTCCTGCGCGCCGGACGGCACGCTGGCCTTCTGCTGGCGGCTGATCTGCGCGCCGGAATTCGTGCAGGATTACGTGGTCGGGCATGAGGTCGCGCATCTGCGCCATATGAACCACGGACGGCAATTCTGGGCCCTGACCGAGACGCTAACCGCCCACCGTGTTGCCGCCAGCGCATGGCTGGGCACGCATGGCCCGGCACTACTGAGGATCGGTTGAGGCATTATCTTCAACTAAGATTTGAAAGGTCTGCCCGATGAAAGCTGTCGCCTTTACCCACTCCAAACCGATCACCGACTTTGACGCGCTCGCTGATTTCGATTTGCCGATACCTGTGCCGCGCCACCATGATCTGCTGGTCGAAGTAAAGGCCGTATCGGTGAACCCGGTGGACACCAAACTCCGGCGCTCGGGCGAGCCTTTGGGGGAGCCGCGTGTGCTGGGGTTCGATGCGGCCGGAATTGTGCACGAAATCGGCCCGGATGTGCAGCATTTTTCGGTCGGTGATGAGGTTTATTATGCAGGCGTGCCGACACGGCCAGGAACAAATGCGGAGTTCCATCTGGTCGATGACCGCATTGTTGGGCACAAGCCAAAATCCTTGAGTTTTGCCGGGGCCGCGGCGCTGCCGCTGACCGCGCTGACGGCATGGGAGATGCTGTTCGAGCGTTTCAAACTGCCGCGCGACCATGCCGCCGGGGGGACGCTGTTGATCGTCGGTGGTGCCGGTGGTGTCGGCTCGATTGCCATTCAGCTTGCCGCGCAACTGACTGACGTGACCGTGGTGGCCACTGCCTCCCGCCCCGAGACCGCCGATTGGTGCCGCTCACTCGGCGCGCAGCATGTGCTTAACCATCATCACGACCTGGCCACGCAGTTCTCGCAGTTTGGCCTGAGTGCGCCCGAGTGTATTTTCTGCGTCACGCATCAGCGCCAGTATTTCAAGAAATTGACCGAGCTGCTCGCCCCGGAAGGTGCGATCGGGATTATTGAATCAGACGCCGGAGCCGTGGATATTTCCGCACTGATCAAGAAATCCGGCACGCTGCATACGGAGTATGTGTTCGCACGCGGCATATTGAAAACGCCGCTGATAACGGCGCAACACCGCACGCTGGAGGCGATTGCGCACCTGGTTGATAACGGCACGCTGAAGACCACGATGACGGAGAATTTTGGCAAGATCAACGCGGCGAATTTGAAGCGGGCGCATGCGGCGCTTGAGGAAGGTTCGGTTCGTGGCAAGATTGTGCTGGAAGGTTTTTAGATCCCTAGAAACCGGATCAGCCCCAGGCTGATCCCGCCCAGCATCAGCAGTGAAAGCGTGACGGCGGTGGTGACGCGCAAGCCGGCACGGGCGACGCTGCGTATGTCCACGCCCAGGCCGAGGGCTGCCATGGAAATGGTTGTGAGCAGGGCTGCAATGTTCTTCAGCGGAAGCAGCATGACCGTGGGAATGAACCCGCCGGAGCGTAAGCCAAGCAGGAGCAAAAAGCCGAGGATGAACCAGGGCAGCAGCTCATGCCATTTTGGTTTTTCCTGGCTACGGAAAAATAGCGAAAGCAGCAGGATGACCGGCCCAAGCATAAGTACACGCACGAGTTTGACCACTGTGCCGACCTGGTTGCTGAGCGCGCCGATGGGCAGGGTTGCCGCCAGCACCTGCGGCACGGCGTAGACCGTGAGCCCCGCCAGCACGCCGTATTGCGTGAGGGTTAGAGCCAGCAACGGCACCAGCAGCGGCAGGAGCAGCACCACCAGCACACCAAGCACGGCGGTGAAGGCGATGGAGGCGGCGATGTCTTCCGCCCCCGCGCCGATGACCGGGGCAACCGCGGCGATGGCGGAATTGCCGCAGATGGAATTGCCGCAGGCCACCAGCAACGCGAGTTTGGGTTGCAGGCGCAATGCACGGCAGATGGCATAGCTGCCTGCGATGGCAACCAGGACGATGCCGGCGATGCCGGCCAGCAACCCGCCGCCGAGCGCCATGACGGTGCGCACGGATACCGCCGCGCCCAGCAACGCCACCGCCAGTTCCAGCAGGATTTTACCGGAGAAGATGATGCCGGGCTGCCAGTGGCCGCGCGGCGTCCATACACTGCGCAGGGCCAGGCCGAGCAGGATGGCGAGCACGAGTGCCTCCAGATACGCCTGCCCGGTGCAGGCAACTTCCACCCGCTGCAGGAGTTCGGCCAGGGCGGTGAGCGCCAGGCAGAGCAGCAGGCCGGGAAGCAGGCGGAGGATGCTGGTCATGCCCCGAGTCTAGCTGGTTTTCGTTCAAGGCAATAATCCGTTGGTTTTGCAGGTCCCTGGCGGTGCCGCCCGCGGCGCGCGGATTGCTGCGTTGCAGAAAATTCGGCAGGTGCCGTAAATTTATCAGCGCTGCCCATAGCTCGACGGTCTGGGCCGGTTTTCCCGAACTTTTGCCTGGGGTGGCGGAAGATGTTCCGCCGCAGATTGCCTAAAATATTGAGGAAACATTGCGAATTTGCTCTATGCTGGGACTTTTTGATTTGACAAACCGTCTGGATGGATTGTATGTGGCGCAACGCCGGATGAAACCGTCTTCACCTGCTCTCCGTGAAATATAATAACCTGGAAGGAACCGCCCATGCCGCATGATACTGGCCCGGCCGTAAAGATAGATGTTGCACGGGGCACGTTTAACGTCGCGCGCCGTAATTTCGTCGATCCCGGCATTTTGCAGGCTGAACATGACAAAATTTTTGACCACTGCTGGCTATACCTGGGCCATGAGAGTGAGTTGCAGAAACCCGGCGCGTTCCTCACCCGCTCCGTAGGTGGGCGGAATTTGATCTTCACGCGCGACAACAAGGGCCAGTTGAACGCCATGCTCAACGCCTGTCCGCACCGCGGCGCGCAGGTTTGCCGGGAGCGCTCCGGTGTGGCGAAAACCTTCCAGTGCTTCTACCACGGCTGGGTTTTTGGTACCGACGGCGCACTGCGCGGCCTGCCGGGGGCGGAGGCGTATCAGCCGGATTTCCAGCAGCGCCCGGAAACGCAGTTGGTGCATGTGCCGCGGATGGAGAGTTTCCGCGGCTTCGTGTTCGTGAATTTCGACAAGGATGCCGTCTCGCTCGACGAATACCTTGGTAATGCCAAGGAATATCTCGAACTCGTGGCCGACCACTCGGAAGCGGGGATGGCGATTGTGGGCGGCACGCAGGAATATGCGATCCGCGCGAACTGGAAGCTACTGGCCGAGAATAGTTTCGATGGCTATCACGCCGCGACCAATCATTCGACGTATTTAGACTATTTGAGATCCACGACTGGCGGGCTGGTGCCGATTGAACTGGCCGGCACGGGCCGCGCGCTGGGGAATGGCCATGGCGTGGTTGAATATAAGGCGCCGTGGGGCCGGCCGATTGCGCAATGGATTCCAGCCTGGGGCGAGGATGGCAAGGCGCGTGTGGATGCCATCTACAAAAAACTCGTGGAGCGGCATGGCGAGGCGCGGGCGGACCGCATTGCGCATAGCAACCGCAATTTGGTGATTTTCCCCAACCTCGTCGTCAACGACATTATGGCGGTGACGGTGCGCACCTTCTACCCGAAAACGCCGGATCTGATGTCAGTGAATGGCTGGGCGCTGGCGCCGCAAGATGAACATGCCGATGACCGTCAGGCGCGGTTGTACAATTTCCTTGAATTCCTCGGGCCAGGCGGGTTTGCAACACCCGATGACATCGAGGCGCTGGAGCAATGCCAGGCCGGATACAGCAACATGCAGGAAGCGCCGTGGAACGATATTTCGCGCGGCATGGGCAAGGAAACCCCGGCCTATGACGACGAGGTACAGACGCGGTCGTTTTGGACCGAATGGAACCGCCGCCTGTTTGGAGACCAGCCATGAGCAACAAAACCCCGCTGACACGCAGCGATGTTGAGGATTTTCTATTCACCGAAGCGGAACTGCTGAACAGTTGGAAGCTGCCGGAATGGCTGGCGTTGTTTACCGACGATGGCGTGTATTATGTGCCATCGACGGATGTTGCGCCCATGGCCTCGCCGGATAACAACCTGTTCTACATCGCCGATGACCATTTCCGCCTGAGTGAGCGGGTGAAGCGGTTGATGAAGCGGACCGCGCATGTGGAGTTTCCGCGTTCGAAAACCCTGCGGCTCGTCAGCAATGTGCGGATTTTGGCACAGACGGAGGATAGCCTGAGCGTGAGCTCCGCGTTCATTACCTACCGCACGAAGGATGCTGTGACCGACACGTATTTCGGCAACCATTACTACCAGTTTGTGCGCGACGAGGCGGGCTTAAAAATCCGCGAGAAGCGCTCCATGCTGGCCTCCGACGGCCTGCGTGCGCAGTGCCGCATCAGCATTATCATATAGGCGCGGATGATGAGTGTTGGGAAACTGGCTGGGAATGTCGCCATTGTTACCGGGGCGGCGCGCGGGATTGGCTATGCCATTGCCGCGCGGCTGGCCGCCGATGGCGCGCAACTGGTGCTGGCGGATTTGGATGAGGCGGGGCTGGCTGAAGCCGCGCGCAACCTGACCACCGATCCGGCGCGCGTGCCGGTGACGGTGGTTGGGGATTTGTCCCTGCAGGATGTGGCGGCGCGCGTGGTGGATACCGCCATAGGGCGGTTCGGGCAGATTGACATTCTGGTGAATAATGCGGGCGGCGGTGTGATACGGCCGTTTTTGCAGCATACGCCTGAGACTTTGCGCACCACCATTGATCGCAATTTATGGACGGTGCTGTGGGCGACGTGGCTGACGCTGCCGTTTATGAAGGCGCGCGGGTATGGGCGCGTGATTAACATGGGCGCTGATTCCGTGCGCAACGGCTTGTGGGAACATGCCGCGTATAATGCTGCCAAGGGCGGCGTGCATGGGTTGACCACCGGGCTGGCGCGCGAGTTCGCGGGGGATGGTATTACCGTGAACACGGTGGCGCCGCCAGCGGTGAATACGCCGCAACTGGTGGCGTATATTGCACGGGCGCCGGAAGTGGCGAAAAAATTTATTAGCGTGATCCCCATGGGCCGCGCCGCGGAGATGAGCGAGGTTGCCTCCATGGTGAGCTATCTGGCATCGCCCGAAGCGGGCTTCGTGACCGGCCAGGTGATTAGCGTTAATGGTGGCAGTACCATGCTGTGAGGGAGAGTTTGCCTGTGACGAAATTCGCTGCATTCACGGCCGCCGAACTGGCGCCGGGCGAAATGAGAAAACTGGAGTTGCCCGATGACCGGGCGCTGGCGATTTATAACGTCGATGGAAAATTCTACGCGACGGATGATCTGTGCACGCATGGTGAGGTCTCGCTTACCGACGAAGGGATTTTGACCGGAAAGATTATAGAGTGCAGCTGGCACTTTGGTAGTTTTGATGTGACGACCGGGGAAGTATTGACGACACCGTGCAATAGGGATTTGCGGATTTATCCCGTGCAGGTGATTGAGGGCGTGTTGTATGTTGACGCCTGAGACAGGCGAAACCACCGCGGCCCCGGCGCGCAAGCGGCGGACGCAGGAGGAACGTAGCGAGGAGACGAAGCGGCGCATTCTGCAAGCCGCCACGAGGCTGACCGTGCGCAATGGCTATGCCGCATTGCGCACCGCCGATGTGGCGCAGGAGGCCGGGGTTTCCAAGGGCGCTTTGCAGCATCATTTCCCGACCAAGGAAGCGCTGGTGATCGCGCTGATTGAACATGCGTTTAACGACCAGATGCTGGCGAGCCGGCAGCGCGCGGCGCAGCGTGGCTCGCAACAGGATTTGATCGAGACTGTTATCGACGATGCCAAGGAGTTTTTCTTTAGCGAATATTTCCTGATTGCGGTGAATCTCGTGCTTTCCAGCCAGCCGCCTTCCGAAATACGCACGGCGGTGCTTGCCATCAGCCAACGCGCGCGCCTGCCGGTGGAGGCGGCGTGGAAGCAGGCGTTTATCGCCGCGGGGATTCCTGAGGATATTGCGTTGGAGTTGCTGACCCTCACGCTGGCGATTGTGCGCGGGTATTCCGTGCGTAATTTGTGGGACGATAACGCTGAATGGCGGAACCGCTGCTTTGCGGTATGGGCGGATATGGTGCGGCTTTATGCCGCAAAGCACAGGCAGAATGGAAAAGCCAATGCCAGTGGTTAGACTGGCAGCGTTGTGCTATGCGCGGGTGCCGGTGAGCGAACCCGCGGCTGCGGCACCGTTTGGTGAAGATGTGGTGGGGCTACAGCGTGGCGGGAACACAGCCGGTGAAATCCGCTTGCGTGCGGGCGCGCTGGCCTGGAGCCTTGCCCTGACCGATGAAGTGCACGGTGGCATTGGAATTGAGGTTACTTGTGAAGCAGCGTTAGCGGAAATTGCCGCCGCCCTGCCCCGCGATGGATTTATATGTGAATGGGCAGACCAGGAGCTTTGCGAACAGCGTGGCGTGGCACGGGCGCTGCTGGTGCGTGACGCCTCAGGCAATGCGCTGGAACTGGTGCTGCGCCCGCAAATTTCTGCCAGGCGCTTTTTTCCGCCGCATGACAGTGGTATTACCGGTCTGCAGACCATCGGCCTGCGCAGCACGAATATTGAGCGCGATGTGATGCTGTGGACCGAGGTTCTGGGCGCGTGGGTTGCCGACCGGGTTGGTGACATCACTTATCTGGGCTTTGATGATGCGCATCACCGCATTGCGCTGTATCCCTCCGACCGCGCTGGGTTTCTCTATATCGGGTTCGGCGTGGTGGATTTTGATTACCTGATGCAGCATAATTACCGGCTGGAAGCACGACAGGTGCGTATTGTGCATGGGCCGGGGTTGGAGCCTGCCTCCGGCGCCAGTTTTGTGCGGTTTGCCGGACCAGGCGATGTCGCTTGGAGCTTTGTCCACAGCCCAGCCATGGCTGCGCGGCGGGCACCACGGCAGTTTGCCCTGGCGGCTGAATCGCTTTGCGATTGGGGCAGTATTTGCAACGATCTGCCGGAACTCAACGCCCTCACCGCGCGGGAATTCCACATGCGGCACCATCAAAAAAGGGAAACGCCATGATTGAACTCAAAGACCTGACTTATGTCCGGCTGGGCACCAGGGACTTAGGCACTGCCGAGAGCTTTGCAACGGGCGTGCTCGGGCTGGAGATACGCGAACGCCACCGCAATGCGCTGTATCTGCGCTCGGACCAGCGCGCGCATTCGCTGTGCTATTTCGAGGGGCCGCCGGAGGAGCAGATTATTGGCTTCGAGGTAGAGAGTGCCGCCGCATTGAATGCCGCCGCTGCCGCGTTGGAGAATTTGCAGCATAAGGTGCATCGCGGCTCGGCCAGTGAGGCGGAGCAGCGTTATGTCAGCGAGTTTATCAGCTTCCGCGACCCCACCGGCAACCAGATTGAACTGGTGATTCGCCCGCAACTGAGCGCCAAACGGCATTTTCCGAGCCGCGATGCGGGGATTACCGGGTTCAACCATGTGGGCATGAATTCCACCGACCCGGTGCGCGACGAGGCCTTCTGGACACAGGTGTGCAATGCGCGCGTCAGCGACCGGATCGGCGATATTCCGCTGATGCGCATCAATGCGATTCATCACACGCTCGCGCTGGTGCAATCGAGCAAGCCTGGCATCCAGCATATCAACCATCAGGTTGCCGAGATCGACGACGTTATGCGCTCCTACTATTTTTTGAAAGAACGCAATGTGCCTATCGTGTTCGGCCCTGGCCGGCATCCGACTTCAGGCGCGCGGTTTTTGTATTTCAAGGGGCCGGATGGAGTGATCTTTGAATATTCCTGCGGTGTTGGCGAGATCGCCAATGAGGCGACGCACCGCCCGCGGCAGTTTACGCGCGAGCCGTTGAGTTTCTGCATGTGGGGGGCGACGCCGGGCGGGCTTATACCAGGGGTGTAATTACGTTACGGCGCGCCGTTTGATTTTAATGAATGAATTACTGGGGAGTACAAAAACATGAGCGTAATTACACCGGAAATCGGAACCAGCGTAAAAACAGGTGACTACAATACCAACGTCCATATCCAGGGCGAGGGCAAGCCCGTCATCTTTATTCATGGTTCGGGGCCTGGTGTGACCGCCTGGGCTAACTGGCGGTTGATTATCCCGCAACTGGCGCAGGATTTCCGCGTGGTGGCGCCGGATATGGTGGGCTTTGGTTATACCGACCGGCCCGAAAATATTTCCTACACCAAGGAGATCTGGGTAAAACAGTTGAAAGACCTGATGGATACACTGGGGATCGAACGCACCGATCTGGTCGGGAACTCCTTTGGTGGTGGTATTTCTTTGGCGTTTGCGCTGCAATATCCCGAACGTGTCGGCAAGATTATCCTGATGGGTGCGGCCGGGGTTAAATGGGAAGTCACGCCGGGGCTTGCCGCGTGCTGGGGGTATGAGCCATCGTTTGAGGCGATGCGCAATCTGTTGGATATTTTTGCCTACGACCGCTCCATCGTCACTGACGAACTGGCGCAGTTGCGTTATGAAGCCAGTATTCGCCCAGGGTTTCAGGAATCGTTCCGCACCATGTTCCCGCATCCGTTCCAGCGCTGGCTGGACGCTTTGGCGAGCGACGAGGATGACCTGCGCACGTTGGACAAGGAGGTGTTGCTCATCCATGGCCGCGAGGACCGTGTGGTGCCGCTGGAATCTTCGTTGCGGATTCTCAATCTTATTCCCAAGGCGCAATTGCATGTTTTTGGCCAGTGCGGCCACTGGACGCAGATTGAAAAAAGTGCGGATTTTACCCGGTTGACCCGCGACTTCTTCTCAACCCCGGAGAGCGGTAAATGAGCGAGGTACATATTAGCGCTATTGCTGACGCGCTGTACGCAGCGGAGCGGGCCGGAGTACCTATTGCGCCGGTGCGTACGCAAATGCCGCTCGGCGATGTGGCCGCGGCGTATGCGGTGCAGGAGGTGAACACGCGGCGCGCGCTGGCTGCCGGGCGGCGGTTGGCGGGGCGCAAGATCGGCCTCACTTCAGTCGCCGTGCAGAAACAGTTGGGCGTGGACCAGCCTGACTACGGCATGTTGTTTGCCGATATGGCGCGGGCGGATGCCGAGGAAGTGCTGTACCGCGATGTGCTGCAGCCCAAGGCGGAGGCGGAAATTGCCTTCGTGCTGGGGCGCGATCTGACGGCCGAATTTCTGACCACGGCGGACGTGTTGCGTGCCATCGACTTCGCTGTGCCGGCCATCGAAATTGTTGGTTCGCGCATTACCAATTGGGATATTAAGATTACGGATACGGTCGCCGATAATGCGTCCTCGGCACTGTATGTGCTGGGCTCGCGGCCGGTATTGTTGAAGGATTTTGACCCCTGTGCCTGCGCCATGGTGATGCAGCGCGGCGAGGAAACAGTGTCCTCGGGCAATGGGGCTGCTTGCATGGGGTCACCGGTGACCGCCTGCCTGTGGCTGGCGCGGGTGATGGTGGCGGCCGGCCGGCCGCTGCAGGCGGGGGACACCGTACTTTCCGGCGCGCTGGGGCCGATGGTGGCCGCGAAGCCGGGGGATTCATTTACCGCGCGGATCGAAGGTCTGGGTACGGTACGCACAAGTTTTTCCAAGGAATAAGTCATGGCGAAAGTAAAATGCGCGATTATTGGCTCGGGCAATATTGGCACCGATTTGATGATCAAAATTATGCGGACCTCCAAAAACCTGGAGATGGGCGCGATGGTTGGTATCGACCCGAATTCTGATGGGCTTGCACGCGCCGCACGGTTGAATGTGCCGGTGACGCATGAGGGCATTGCCGGGCTGCTGGCTTTGCCGAATTATAAGGATATCCAGGTGGTTTTCGATGCCACCTCGGCGGGTGCACATGTGCATAACAACGAACTTCTGCAGCGCGATGGCAAGAAGGTCATTGATTTGACGCCAGCGGCGATTGGGCCATTCACCATTCCGGTGATTAACGGTGATGCCAATATTGACGAGCCGAACGTCAATATGGTGACGTGTGGCGGCCAGGCAACCATCCCGATGGTATATGCGGTGAAGCGTGCCGCCGGGCGGGTGATTTATGGTGAGATTGTTGCGTCGATCTCGTCCAAATCCGCTGGGCCTGGCACGCGCGCGAATATTGATGAATTCACCGAGACCACTTCCAAAGCCATCGAGGTTCTGGGTGGTGCTGAGCGCGGCAAGGCGGTGATTATTCTCAACCCGGCGGAGCCGCCGCTTATTATGCGCGATACCGTCTTCACGCTTTCGCAAGGCGGCGACCGCGAGGCGATTGAGGCGTCGATTTTGGCGATGGAAGCCGAGGTGAAAAAATACGTGCCCGGCTACCGGCTGAAGCAAAAAGTGCAGTTCGAGGTGATCGGCGACAACGCGCCTGTGCGCATCCCCGGCATTGGCTATTGTAGCGGCCTCAAGACCACCATCCTGCTCGAAGTTGAGGGTGCCGCACATTATTTGCCCGCCTATGCCGGCAATCTTGATATCATGACCTCCGCCGCCCTGGTTACCGCAGACCATTGGGCCGCGAAATTTCTTGCCAAGGAGGCTGCATAAATGGCCCGCCCAAACCCCAATAAGCTCTACGTGCAGGACGTTACTTTGCGTGACGGCATGCACTCCATCCGCCACCAGTACACGCTGGAAAATGTCACCGCGATTGCGCGTGCACTGGATGAAGCCAAAGTCGACGCCATCGAAATTTCGCATGGGGACGGCATTACCGGCTCCACGTTCAACTACGGTTTCGGCGCGTATGATGACGTCGAGTGGATCGCCGCCGTGGCTAGTGTGTGCAACCACGCGCGTGTGACCGTGCTGCTGCTGCCGGGTATTGGCACGGTGCATGATCTTAAGGCCGCGTATGATGCCGGTGCGCGCTCGGTGCGCATCGCCACCCATTGCACCGAGGCCGATGTGTCGCGCCAGCATATTGAGGCTGCGCGCAAGCTCGGCATGGATACGGTCGGGTTTTTGATGATGGCGCACATGGCGCCCGTGGAAAAGCTGGTGGAACAGGGCAGGCTGATGGAAAGCTACGGCGCTGAATGCGTCTATGTGACCGACTCTGCTGGTGCCCTGCTGCCGGAGCAATATTACGAGCGCGTCTCCGCCATGCGCGCGGCACTGCGGCCGGAAACGGAGATCGGGGTGCATACCCACCATAACCTCACGCTCGGTGTGGCTAACGCCGTTGCCGGTATCAAGGCTGGTGCGGTGCGCGTGGATGCCTCACTCGCCGGCATGGGTGCCGGTGCGGGCAATGCGCCGTTGGAGGCGTTGATTGCGGTGCTGAACCGCGAAGGTATTGAGACCGGCTGTGATTTATTCAAACTGATGGACGCCGCTGATGATTTAGTGCGCCCATTGCAGGACCGCCCGGTGCGGGTGGACCGCGAAAGCCTCTCGCTGGGCTACGCGGGCGTGTATTCCAGCTTTTTGCGCCACGCGGAAAACGCTGCCAAAACCTACGGCGTCGATACGCGCGAAATTCTCACCGAACTTGGCAAACGCCGCATGGTCGGTGGGCAGGAAGACATGATTATCGATGTCGCCTTGGATATTTTGAAGCAACGCGGGGCGGCGGCCTGAGGCATGGCCACCGATATTCACACGCATATCGTGCCGGCGGAATTTCCCGCCTACGCGGGGCGTTCGGGCGAGACAGCTTGGCCTTCGACCTGCGCGGCGGGCTGCGGGCACCGGCATGTGATGATCGGTGGGCAGGTTTTCCGCACGGTGCCGACCTGTACGTCAGTCGCGGAGGAGCGGCTGGCGGATATGGATCGGCAGGGCATCGACCGGCAGGTGCTCTCGCCCATGCCGGAGCTGCTATCTTATAAGTTCAGCCCCGATGACGCACAGGCGATGGCGGATGTGGTGAACAAAGCCATTGGCGCCATGGTGGCGGTGGCGCCTGAGCGATTTGCGGGGCTGGGCATGGTGCCGATGCAGGACCCTGCCCTGGCCGTGACGGCGTTGCGGGCGTTGATGCGCGACGGGCGTTTCCGGGGCGTGGAAATTGGCACCAACATTGCCGGGGTGCCTATTGGCGATGCGCGTTTCACGCCGTTTTTCGGCGCTGCCGAGGAGCTGGGGGCGTCGATTTTTGTGCATGCGTTTCATCCGGCCGGGCTGGAGCGGCTGGTTGGGCCGCCGGTGCTGGGTGCGCTCGCGGCCTTCCCCACGGAAACCGCGCTGGCGATTTCAGGGTTGATGACCGGCGGCACGCTCTCGCGCTTCACAGGCCTGAAAATTGCGTTCAGCCATGGCGGCGGGGCGTTTGCCTCGGTACTGCCGCGGCTGCAACATGGCTGGCAAGTGCTGAAACCCGTGCGGGCGCTGATACCAGAAGCGCCGGCGCAAATCGCCCGGCGGCTGTATTACGACACGCTGGTCTATGACGCGCCAACGCTGCGGCACCTGGTGGATGTGTTCGGAGCGACGCAACTGATGATCGGCACGGATTACCCGTTTGAGATTCAGGAGACCGATCCGCTTGGCGCGCTGGCGGCAACGGGGCTGCCGCCAGACGTTATTACGCTGTTACGTGAGGAAAACGCCAAGCGATTCCTCGGTATTTAGGATTTAATGCCAGCGGCGGCCGCCGCCGTCATGGTCCCAGCCGCCACCCCAGCCCCAGCCGCCACCGACCACGACGCCAACCGGCGGGGCTGCGACATAAGCGGGCGAATAATAGCCAGGCCCGTAGCTATAGCCGTAGCCATTCGGATAATACACACAGCCAGCCAGCGAAACGCCTGCGAGAACCACCGCCGCAACCGCACCCAGTGCACGTGGCGATAATTTCATGGTTCGGATAGACATAGCACACTCCTTCAAATTCCCCGGCCAAGCGAATCAGCCGATGCTCGTGAATGTACTCTCTATTTAAGGCGGGTTTGCGGCGGCAAGCTTACAACATTGTAATACCAGCAGCCCTAAAGATT